>NZ_JBYLUB010000001.1:0-846302 GCF_058107205.1 Bombilactobacillus sp. ESL1097
CGGTCACATATTGGTTAACTTTCATTTGCTTAGCAGCAGTAAACGCTAAAATAACTGGTAAGAAATAGAAGATTCCATCAGCCGCGGCATACCAAATTTGATAAGCACCAGTCTTGGGTGTCATCCAGTGTAAGACGACAAATAAAGATAATAAGCCCTTTAAAATACCGGCACCAGCCATGGCACCTAAAAACGGTGTGAAAGCACCAGAAATAAAGGAAACAAAAGCATCAAACATGCCCTTAGCAGTTAACTTTTTCTTACCTTCACTGGCCGCTGGTGTAGCAGGTGCATCATCACCTTCACCCAAGCGGGGGTCGATACCAACTAAAGCATCGTATACGCTACCAACATTGTTACCAATAACAACTTGATATTGTCCTCCGGCTTGCACGACAGTAATCACACCATCAAGGCTTTCAATTTTATCTTTCTGAGCTTTACTTTCATCCTTTAAAGTAAGGCGTAAACGCGTGGCACAATGCCAAGCAGCGTTGACGTTTTCATCACCGCCAACGAGCTGAAGGATTTGTCCCGCTAAATCCTTTTCGTTCAATGTAATCCCTCCATTATTAGAGTAATGCTATCAATATTTGATTGATAACGTTTTTAACCTAAAAGTTAATTCTATACTAAAGAAAAAAAATTAACAATATCAATTAAAGTAAAATTAAGATAAATTTTCTGTAATTAGGAAATATTGGTTAAAAATAAAAGCATTATTGCTCATAAAAGCGATTATTACAATTAAATTTCGCAAAAAATAGTAATAAATTAAGTGCTGTTAAAACACTAATTTGTAAATATGTACATTTAAAATCATACTTTTTACATTTTTTTCATAGCTTAAATTGGTTTTTGGCACAGATTAATCTAGCATTTTTTCCAAGAAGTAAAAGCGTGAGTCTAACTATGTCCAAAAACTAAAGGTAAAAGCAACTTTTGCTGTGCTCAGCTTTTAAGCACTGGGGTTGCAGTATAGTTGCTGGTATCTCATAGGCGAAACAGTTATAATTTAATAATAAAAGCCTGTGGCTTGTGGGAGGAAAACTATGGAAACACAAACGATTAGTCAATTAGCCGATTGGTTAGAAGAACACAGTGCGCAAATTGTTGCACAGACTGAAATTTTAGATGTGCAAAAGATCTATGAACTGTTAGATGGTTTGGCCATTTTACGCCAGCCTGTGCAAAATTATTTAACTATGACCGAAGAACAATATTACCAAAATGAATCCGATCATCGCTTAACTTTGCAACATGAACAACAAACCTTAGCCCAACTGCAAGATCGGATTTTAGTTAATCATGTTGATGGCAGTTTTGTGAACAATGAAATTAATTTTGACTATAATCACGAAAATCCTTACCAAACAGGCAGTTATAATGCTCAAAGTGATCTACATCTGATTGAATATGCGTTAGAAGTTATCGGGGCAGTCGCCAGCAATACACTAATGAGTGATTTGCGGAATAATTTATCGCCAGATGCTGTACTATCAATTGCTTTGGCGGCTAATCAAATTGAGCAGTGGCAAAAGTAAAAAAATTTTATTTAAAGGTTGTTGCAATTTGTGATTGACCTATGTACCATGTTCTGGTGTTTCAATTTTGGGAGGGATAGATAATGCCAGTCACATATTTACGGAAAGTTCACGCTGATGAAATTGAATTAGTGGTCGAAATTATTGAAGAAGCGAAAGGTGTCCTTCGCGGTCGGGGTGTCGACTTGTGGCAAGATGGTTACCCTGATCAAGCTATTTTACAAGATGATATTGACCGAGGTATCGCTTACTTTTTAATTAAAGATGATCAAATTGCCGGTGTTGCCGCCTTGGAGGATCAGGGTGAAAGTAATTATGATCAAATTTATGATGGTCAATGGAGTCCAGATTCGCACAAAAATTATGCCATTATTCATCGCGTAGCGATTTGTCAGGGACATCAAGGCGAAGGTCTATCATCAATTTTTATTCAGCACCTGTTAACAATTGCCGCTTCGTTGAATTTTAGTGATGTCCGTATTGATACGCACTTTGATAACTTGGCCATGCGTCATGTGATTGAAAAAAATGGTTTTACCCAATGTGGGACAATTGATAATGTAATGCATAAACCATGTGTTGCCTATCAGCGATTTATTTAATTGAATTTAGTCTGACTATGAGATTTCTAAACTCTGACTTTGCTATGAAAAAGTTAGAATTCAGAAATCTTATTTTTTTCTTTTAAATAAATTGCAGTTGAGTAATAACAAATTTTGGCGTTCATGGTGTGCCCGACTATAATAAGCCTTAGAGAGACTTATTTTTAATTGAGGGGGAGTTTGGCAATGTCAAAATCAAAAATTATCAGTAGTTTCTTATTAATTAGTAGTGTTTGGGGCGTATTCATGGCACAGAAGGGCGAGACAGTCCACGCAAAAGATTATAATTATAAAGTGGTTACTACGACCAGCGGGCCATATACTAATTTATACGATAATCAAGGGCAATTGATTAAACAGCGCTTTGTGCCGGTTAATACTGATTGGCGTGTCGGCAAAATTAAAGCGATGAGTAATCTGTTCTATTATCAAATTGCGGGTAATGAATGGGTCAAGAGTAGTGATGTTTGGGCTAATTTTGAACCAACATCGGGTCGCTTGAAACAGCGTTTGGTTGGAACGATTAAAAATCCGATTAGTGCGACTTATTATGCTGATGGTCAACAAGGCATCAATGATGGGGTCGATCTGGCTTATCAATCAACGTGGAAAATTGGCAAAGTACTTCAGAATGCTCAAGGCCATTTGTTTTATCAAGTTGCGCCCAACTTGTATGTGCGTGATGATGATTTAGCGGTGAATGGCACGCCAGATCATATTGTGCAACAGCCCGATTTTGGAATTAATGGACATCCGGCGCAAAATATGGGATTGATTGGAACCATCAAAAATTCCACAACGAAAATTTATAATGCTCAAGGTTATTTGTACATGGGCGATGGCGTTGATTTTCTAAGCAGTCGACGTGGAAAATTGGTAAAGTGATTAAAAATAATCAAGGACAACTATTTTATCAAGTAGCCCCTAATATGTATGTGGGTGATGATGATATGATGTTAAATCAACCACCTAAAAAAATTATTCAGCAAGCGGATTTTGGTTTAAAGCAGCAACCTGCGATTAATGTTAAAGATAGTACCACTAAGACTGATGCTTAAATTGTCAGGCCGCAGGTTCTTGAGCAAATGAGTAAGCGTTCTTTGCCGCAGCAATGCGATTAATGTTAAAGATAGTACCACTAAGACTGATGCTTAAATTGTCAGGCCGCAGGTTCTTGAGCAAATGAGTAAGCGTTCTTTGCCGCAGTATGTTGATTTAGCGCTCCAAGTGCCAAAAGCAGCAGTTTGCGTCTAGCTACGAATAGTCCTCAAGTTTAAAGTGCAAAACTTCAGTACTGATTCTTGACTATACTCAACTGCTAAGCGCTTTTGTCACAGTAAAGTTTAAAATTTGGCATAATATGAAGCAAAAATATCATCAAAAGACAAAGCTTGCCCTTGATAAACTTGAGTAAATTCTTTATTTTTCAAATCTAAGTTTTGGCGTAACTTGGCAGCAAAAGTATCTTTTTCTAATAAATCAATCATCCGAATGCCAATCCGAGCAGCTTTATCCATATAAGCTGGACCAATTCCACGATTAGTGGTGCCAATTTTGTTGGCACCTTTACTCTTTTCCTGTAATTCATCCATGCGGATGTGATACGGTAAAATAATTTGGGCCCGATTAGAAATATAAAAATGTTCAAAGCTGACATGTTGCTGCTTAAGTCGGGCAATTTCTTCAACCAAGGATTTGGGATTAATCACGACTCCGTTACCAATCATTGTCACTTTATCAGGATACAAAATACCGGAGGGCACTAAGCGCATTTTATAAGCAGTTTGCTCAACTTCCACCGTATGCCCAGCATTATCACCACCTTGATACCGTGCAATCACTTGACTATCGTGACTAAGAAAATCAGTAATTTTACCTTTTCCTTCGTCGCCCCATTGCATTCCAACTACTACAACACCTGTCATAAATGTCATCCCTTTTTACTAAATTCGGTCCAGTAATATTCTATCAATTACGAACATTAATAGCAATGATCAATCTATTAATTCGTCTTTAGTAAAAAATGTATTTAAATATTCCCAAGTTAAGACCGATAATTGTTGATAAGACAAACTTTGACTAGACGTTTTAGTATCCGGTAAATCTTCAAAAACTGCTAAAGTTAACGTTTGCTTATCTAGTGCCTGACAATAAGCTAATTGATCTAACATTTGATCGCGTTGGCGAAAACGAACCATATTTTGCTGTTGCACTAACCTTTGCAAGGCACTTTCCACAAAATCAGCTCCAAATTGCCATTGATCATCTAAAACAGGTTGCACTAAAGTTTTGTGCTGGCGCTGATAATTAAAATATAGAATCAGCATTTGTAAATAATCGCAATTCGGAGAAACAAAATCAATATCCTGCAGGTTAATTAAAGCATAGCCACCAAAACAGCCCAAATGATCTAATAATTTCATGACCAAAAATTGCTGATCTAGTTGCATAATTTGTCCAGCAAAAAATACATCCGCACTTTTGGAACAGTACAACAAAATTAATTGTTGCTGTTGCTGGTAGCGTTGTAAGATTGGCCTTAGTTCCGGATTATTTTTCACCAAAACCGAAGGTGTGTGTTGTAAATGCTGCGTTTGAAACATTGTACTGGCTAATTGTAACTGGGCGCCGACAAATTCCAAGGCAACAACGTGCTCTAAATCAACGGTTAAATTTTGCCCAATTTTAGCAAAATTAAAGGAATCTAGTAGTTGCAAGTGCAATTGTTGTTGCCGAAAGTCCTGTAACTTCACTTGCAAATAACGATTAGAACCTGCCAAAATTACCAAAATAGCTTGTTGCTGACGCTGCAAAAAGTCCAATAATTGCTGAATCAAATTATTTGCAGCAAACTGCGGCACTGCCAGTTCTTTTGCCCAATGTATCTTATTAGTAGCCGTTAAATCAATCCGCCGTTTCAGCCGCTTTAAATCCAATCCTTCCGTGGTTATAGACGCAATGCCACTAATCTTTAATAAGACATAACCATCAAGTAAGCCATAATCATTATAGGTATGCACAATGACCCACTTATGATCTAACGCGGTGACAAAACCAGTATAAATGTCACCCGTTTGGCGAATAAACAGATCGACAATTTGCTGATTTTGTTGTGCTTGTTGCAGTTGTTGTACTTTACTCATGAATTAACCTTCTGTCAGTGGTGAAATTGCAGCAAACTTATTATATGATTTCACAAATAATAACTTCACTGTACCACGCGGACCGGAGCGATTTTTGCCAATGATCACTTCCACTTCACCAGCGTTAGTATCATCACTAGCTTCGCTACCTTCCTCGTCATCAGCACCATCGTTATAATAATCATCACGATACAGGAAGGCGACCACATCCGCATCTTGTTCAATGGAACCAGATTCACGAATATCTGATAAAACCGGTCGCTTATCTTGTCGTTGCTCTACCCCCCGTGATAGTTGTGATAAAGCAATAACTGGTACATGTAATTCTTTCGCTAGTTTTTTTAATTGTCGTGAAATCGTCGAAACTTCTTGCTGCCGATTCTCTTGACCAGTTCCTTCAATTAGCTGTAAATAATCAATAATAATTAAACCAATATTTCCCGTCTCTTTAACCAAGCGGCGACACTTAGCTCGAATTTCTGCCATCTTAATTCCTGGAGTATCGTCAATATAAATATCGGTTTTGGACAAAATACCCATGGCCACAATTAAATTTTGCCATTCGTCATCGTTCAAAGTTCCGGTGCGCAAATGATTTGCATCAATGCTCCCTTGAGCACATAATAATCGGCTAGCTAATTGGTCAGCTCCCATTTCCAAACTAAAAATGGCCACCGTTTGCTGACTATGAACTGCCACATTTTCCGCGACGTTGAGTGCAAAAGCCGTTTTGCCGACGCCAGGACGGGCAGCCAAAATAGTTAATTCATCAGCATGTAAACCAGCAGTCATACTATCTAATTCACTGTATCCGGTAGCTAACCCCGTCACTTGTGAATCTTCTTGAGCTAACTGGTCAATATTTTCAATCGTATCATTTAAAACATCGGCTAATTTTTTAAAGCCGTTATTATTCTGGCTTTCGCCGACTTCCATAATAGCTCGCTCGGCATTGTCCAAGACGTTCGCCACATCAGTATCTTGCTCATCAAAACTTTGGGCCACAATATCAGTTGCCGTATTAATCAACTGCCGTAATACGGCTTTATCAGCCACAATTTTGGCATAATAAACAATATTGGCGGCGGTGGGGACGGTTGTTGCCAAATCCCCTAAATAATTAACGCCGCCAATATCTGCTAACTGATTTTTAGCTTCAAGTTGATTTTTAACAGTCACGACATCAATTGCCTGGTCTGCTTCATTTAATTCCAACATGACAGCAAAAATTAACTGATGCGCATGATAATAGAAAGACTCAGTCGTCAAATATTCAGCCGCATCAACAATTTTTTCTGGACGTAATAGAATCGATCCTAGGACTGATTGTTCAGCCTCTTTATTATTAGGTGGAATTCTCTGCATTGTTGTATCGTTCATGAATTAACCTCATATCTAGTTACAATTTTACCACGGATAATATAGGGATAATATATGTTTTAAAATATTCAAAATAACATTAAATACCATCGAAAGTAAACAAAAAAACCTTTCCTAGTTACCAACGTTTAAATTAACTAACTAGAAAAGGTTTTATCATTTAAATTATAAACTAGTGTTTACAGATGCATCATTTGTGCAAACAGTGGCACTGCAATATTATCAACAATACCAATGATAACAACCGAAACAGCGGCCATCGCACCTTGAACAGAACCTAATTTCAAGGCAAAAGCAGAACCAACGGTATGTCCAGCAGTACCCATACCTAAACCAGCACCGATGGGGTCGCTTTCCAATCTGAACCACTTAACTAACCATTTACCTAAAGCATAAATGATAACGGCGTTCAGGATACATGCCATCGCAGTAACAGCAGTGTTGCCACCAATAGCTGTTGACAATGGTAAAGCAATCGCAGTCGTAGCTGATTGACTCATCATGGAAGCTGTGCCGACCCGACTGAGTCCCAAGAGTTTGGAAATTCCCAAAATAACAAATAAGGAAATAAAGGTACCAATTAACAAACTCAATAAAATAACTAGCCAATTCTTCTTAAACACATCATTACGTTTATAAAGCGGAATTGCAAAAGCAATTGTGGCAGGTGTTAAGAACCAGAAGATTAGATCCCCACCAGGCTTATAGAATTTCGTATAAGCTGCTGCAGTCGTCATTCCCATGCCTTTTCCTAACAAGAAAATTAGAAAAATTCCCAAAACCATCGCTACAAACAACGGTTGAAATAAGAAAAAGCCATGAGTCAAATTAAATAAGTATTGCCCAATTTCAAAAACTCCCAATGAAAGTAAGATACCAAATAAGGGATTCGATAATAACTCTGCCATCATTTGTTCTCTCCTCCTACTTGTTCTTGTGTATCTGTATCAGTATGTTTGATCTTTTTACTGATCCATAATAACAATCTTGTTGTATAAGCCGTTACTACCAACAAAACGATTGTTGATAAAATAATGACGATAACTAATTGGACACCTTCATTTGCCATAATGTTCAAATTAGCAGCTAGAGAAATTCCGGATGGTACAAACAAAAAGGCAATTAAACCAATCATGGCACTTCCAAAGGAATCAACCCACTCTAATTTGATAATATGACAAGTCAATAATAAATATAACAAAATCAAGCCAATAACCGGCGTTGGTACAGGGAATGATTTTGGCATCATATTAGAAATCCACTGTGATACAAACAAAATTGCTGCATAAATTAACATTTGAATCAATAATGGTGCAGCTTTTGGCTTCTTATCTTCTGGTTTCATTTTCACATCACCTATTCTTAAAATTTATCGCACTTATTGTCTAAGAGACCTAAACAATAAATTGGTTCCATCATCACTTTCTTTCTCCCAAAATCGATAAAATTTTAGTTTAATCAAAACTAAAAACTATCTACATATGGTTTATAACGTTTTCACGAATTTGTCAAGTATTTCACAAGATAATTGCTTCACAATCTGCAAGCCCTTACATCTTTGAGCTATTAAAAAAACTAGAATTCACAAGAACCTAGTTTCTTTATAATTTTTCTCAAAAAATTCTGCAACTAATACTGTAATTTACATTACAACAATAATATTACTTTTCACTGACATGCACCCGTATGGAAGCTTCAATCCCTGGATACAATTTCACTGGTACATTCATATAACCTAAAACTTTAATCGGCTCGGCCAATTCAATTTTGCGCTTATCAATTTCAATTTGGTACTGTTGTTTTAAAGCTTGCGCAATTTGTTTACTGGGAATTGACCCAAATAACCGACCATCACTGCCGGCTTTCGATTGTAGTTCAACCACCGTTTCATCTTTTTCTAAAACGGTCTTAATCATTTGAGCACTAGCTTGTTCTTCATCTTTTTCTCGTTGTTCAGCTTGCTTTTTACCATTCAATTCACTGATGGCCTTAGCAGTGGCGACTTGAGCTTTACCGTTTTTAATTAAGAAGTTGCGCGCGTAGCCATCAGCGACTTCTTTGACTTCGCCACGTCGACCCTTACCGCGAACATCTTGTGTGAAAATTACACGCATCTTTTCATGCCTCCTAGTTATTGTCTGCTTGCTTAGGTTTATCTTCTACTTTTTGTTGGATAATTGCAATCAATTCTTTCTTAGCCTGAGCAATTGTATAATCAGCTAATTGCGTTGCCGCATTGGATAAATGACCGCCACCACCCATTTCTTCCATAATGACTTGCACATTAAAGTCACCTAAGCTTCGCGCTGAAATTGCTACTTTGGCATCGGACCTTTTGGTAATCACAAATGAAGCATCAATTTTTGATAAGGTCAATAAAGTATCGGCTGCCTGTGCCGCAATCACGGAATCATAAACTTGATCTTCTTCACCCGTGCAAATGGCAATTTGTGGCGTCACCATTTGTACGGTATCAATTAAATGGTTCCTTTGGATATAGGATGACACATTTTCTTTCAGTAAATTTTGCATTTTCGTGCTGTCAGCCCCTACTGAGCGTAAATAACTGGCCGCATCAAACGTCCGTGTTCCTGAACGTAAAGAAAAGGAATGTGTATCGACAAAAATGCCAGCTAGCATGGCCGTCGCTTCTAGTTTAGATAAAGACTGTTGGCTTTGTGGTTGGTATTCAATCATTTCAGTTACCAATTCACTAGCCGAGGAAGCATAAGGCTCAATGTAGGCCAGTAATGGATTAGCAGGAAATTCTTCACCACGCCGATGATGATCAATCACTACCGTTTGATCGGCTAACTTCGCCGCCAATTCTGGGCTAGCGGAACGTGATGGTTTGGATAAGTCGACCATAATCAACATACTTTGCGCATTAGCTTGATCTAACGCCTGTTGCGGCGTAATTAAATCATTTGATAAATGCTGGTCTTGCTCAATCCATTGCAATAAACGTGCAACATCTGTGTGCGCTCCGTTAGCATCAATCACAATTTTACAAGTTTTATTATTCATTTGTGCAATTCGATGAATGCCTAAACAGGCACCTAAAGAATCCATATCAGGTTGTTGGTGCCCCATCACATAAATAACATCAACTTGGTTAAATAACTCTCTTAAGGCTTGGCTAATCATCCGTGCCCGGACACGCGTCCTTTTTTCCATCGGATTGGTGTTGCCGCCATAAAAGCGTGCCGGTTCGTCCGCCTCACGTACAACTGCTTGATCGCCACCTCGACCCAAGGCCAAATCAATATTTTTTTGCGCATCTAACGCTAGTTGGGCCAAGTTATCTTTACCATAGGCAAAGCCAATACTTAAAGTTAACGGCACATTTTGCTGCGAAGTAGTCTTACGAATTTGATCTAAAATTGAAAAACTATTAGCTTCCAGGGCCTTTAGCGCATTCACATAGCCCACCACAATAAAACGGTCACTGGCCACGCGTTTTAAATACATTTCATTTTGATTAGCCCAATCAGTTAATTGATTAGTTAAATAACTATTCAAATCTGAGCGATCCCGATCAGCCATGGTTTGCACAAGCTCATCATAATTATCAATAAAAACTTGCCCAATCGAAATTTTTTCATCTTCATACTTTTGCTTAATAGCTACATACTGCGTAACATCCAAAAAATAAATTACGCGAAAATTTGGTTGCACAAAAGTTTGAAATTGAGTTTGACCAATAGTTAATAACGTCGCAGCTTGTTGCTGCTGTTCATTTTTTTCGACCAGTTGAATTAATTCTGGATTAACTTGATTTAAACTACGTCCTAGTAAATCCTTATCAACAAAATGGCGCTGTAAATTAGGATTCACCCATTCAATCGTGCGCTGTTTGTCGTTATCATACAGTAACATCCCAATGGGAATATTAATCAAAGCTTCTTGTTTGCCCCGATTTTCACGAAATGATAAATCGTATAGATATTTATTAGTTTGCACCACAAACTTGCGTAATAAATAAGAACCAATGGCGACAATTAACGTAAAAATAATAAAGACCAATAAACCTAAAACTGGACTAATTCCAAAAATTAAACTAACTAAAATTAAAGCCAAAACCACTACGACAATTAACCCCCAACGTAGTGGCTGACTAATAGCTAATAAACTATTCTTAGCTACGCTCTTTTTTTTCATACTTACCCTCTTGTAACTAGAATTTAGCTATATTTTAACATACTGTTTACATTAAAAAAGAAGCCTACCTTGAGTAGACTTCTTTGGGATTGAAGCTTATTAATCTTCAGCAACAAATGGTAATAAGCCCATTACTCGTGCACGTTTAATCGCAATTGTTAAACGGCGTTGATTCTTGGCGCTTGTTCCCGTTACTCGACGAGGTAAAATCTTGCCTCGTTCCGAAATAAAACGTTTCAGCAAATCTGTATCTTTGTAATCAATATATTCAATATGGTTAGCGGCAATAAAGTCAACCTTCCGGCGACGACGGCCACCACGACGTTGTTGTGCCATGTTGAACGCTCCTTTCAATTATTCACAAAATTTAAAACGGTAAATCATCATCTGAAATATCAATCGACTGCGTATTATCCGCAAATGGATCTTCATCCATTGATGGAGCAGAATTATTGGCAGCTCTATTATTGGAATTATTAAAATTATTATTAGAGTTGCTTGGTCCAGGAGTCGTATTATTTTCAACCGTTTGATTTTGATTTCCATTATTGTGGTTCGCCGATTTCGGTTCTAGCAGTGCAAAATTCTCCACTACAACTTCGGTCACGTAAACCCGCTGTCCTTGTTGATTCTCATAATTGCGAGTTTGAATGCGCCCATCAATACCAACTAATGAGCCCTTATGCGTAAAATTAGCAAAATTTTCCGCTGATTTACGCCAAATCACACAATTAATAAAATCAGCTTCCCGTTCACCATTCGAATTGGTGAATTGCCGATTAACAGCAACGGTAAAAGTAGCAACGGCTGTTCCTGCAGCTGTATACCGCAAATCAGGGTCACGGGTCAAACGACCAACTAATACACTACGATTAATCATACTCCTGTCTCCTTTTTGACTGTCTCCAACAGATTAATCTTCGCGCTTGATAATCATATGACGTAAGATGCTGTCATCAATTTTTGATAACCGGTCAAATTCATTGATCGCTGCTTGGTCTTGGGCATTAACATTAACGATATGGTAAGTACCTTCATTGTAACCACCAATTTCGTAAGCCAAACGCCGTTTTTGCCAATCTTTTGAATCTAATACATCAGCACCGTTGTCTTTGAGAACCTTATCAAAGCGTTCAATCAAGGCCTTCTTATCTTCTTCAGAAATATCCGGTTTGATGATATAAGTGATTTCATAATGTGTTTGAGCCATTATTTTACCTCCTTATGGACTAATGGAGAATAAATAGATTATTCTCAAGGAGTATTAACTATCTTAAAGTGTAATACTCACAGAATAGTATTCTACCATCATTTACCAAAAAATACTACCAAAAAAGTTTTTAACGTTCCAAGCGCCTTGCACTTTTAGATTACGTTAAAAACTTTAAGAATTTTTAGTTTTCTGAATCTGGCTGAGTTTCGGTGACTTCCGGTTCAGGATCTACCTTCGTCATTGTCGAAACCTTGGCGCCATCATCCAATTTAATTAACCGCACACCTAAAGTGGCCCGGCCGGTTTGTGAAACATTATTAACTGCAAACCGAATCATGACGCCTTGATTGGTTACCACCATCATGTCTTCAGTTCCAGCAACGGTCGTAATTCCTGCTAGCGGACCATTTTTAGCCGTCACATTCGAAGTCTTAATTCCTTTGCCACCGCGCCCTTTGATTGGATATTCTGTGGCCGGTGTTTTTTTACCATAACCATTTTCCGAGATGACCAATACATCACTTTGCTCAGCTAAAATGGCTGAACCAACTACGTAATCTTCTTCTCGTAAGCGAATACCCCGTACGCCTGCGGCCGTGCGACCCATGATCCGCACTGCATTCTCTTCAAAAGCAACAGCATAGCCTAAATGCGTGCCAATCAAAATATTATTCTGACCATTGGTTAGCATTACATTATCTAACGAGTCATTATCTTTTAAAGTAATTGCTCGCAAACCATTTTTGCGAATATTTTGAAATTCATCTAAAGCTGTACGTTTCACGGTTCCTTGTTTAGTGACAAAGAATAAATAATGATCCGCACTAGAAGCATCCTTCTTTAAATGAACCACCGTCTGAATTTGTTCACCGTTATCAATTCCTAGTAAATTAATAATCGGAATTCCTTTAGCACTACGCCCATATTCAGGAATTTCGTAAGCTTTCGAACGATAAATCTTGCCGGCATCAGTGAAGAAGAGTAAGACATCATGCGTCGATGTATAAATTAATTGTTCAATGAAATCATCATCATTGACGCCCATCCCTTTAATGCCGCGACCACCACGATTTTGTACTTTAAATTCGTCGGCGGGCAACCGCTTGATGTAACCACTATGAGTCAAAACAATTAAGACATTTTCTTCTTCAATTAAATCTTCATCTTCAATACTTAATACTTCGCCGACTAATAATTCCGTGCGGCGGGCATCACCATATTTACTTTGAATTTCCAGTAATTCTTGATAAATTATTTCGTCAATCCGCTCAGGTTTCGCTAAAATATCTTGATAATCAGCAATTTTGGTCATCAAATCTTGATACTCATTTTCAATTTTGTCTCGTTCTAAGCCAGTCAAACGGACCAAACGCATATCTAAAATTGCCTGAGCTTGTTTATCAGACAAAGAAAATTGGGTAATCAAAGTGCTTTTCGCAATTTCCGCCGTTTTAGAACTGCGGATCACTTCAATCACCGCATCAATATGATCTAACGCAATGCGTAAACCATCTAAAATATGCGCGCGATTTTGCGCTTTCTTGAGTTCAAATTGGGTACGCCGACGAATAACTTGTTCTTGATGTTTTAAATAATATTGCAAAATCTCTTTTAACGATAAGACTTGCGGCGCACCTTTGACAATGGCAACCATATTAAAACCAAATGAAGTTTGTAAGGCGGTCATCTTATATAAATTGTTTAAAACAACATTAGCACTCATGTCGCGACGAATATCAATCGTCACCCGCATACCTGTGCGATCTGATTCATCGATCAAGTTAGTAATTCCCTCAATCCGGTGATCCCGTGCCAATTCAGCTATCCGTTCAATTAACTTAGCTTTATTAACCATGTAGGGTAATTCAGTGATAATTAATCGTTCCCGGCCATTTTTTAGCGTTTCAATTTCTACTTTGGCCCGTAAAACAATATTTCCACGGCCCGTTTCATAGGCATGCCGAATCCCCGACTTACCCATTACCACACCGCCAGTAGGAAAATCTGGTCCAGGAATGGCCTGCATCAACTCAGCAGTAGTCACATCCGGATTTTTCATCAACATGTGAATGCCATTAATAACCTCAGTCAGATTGTGAGGCGGAATATTAGTTGTCATCCCGACAGCAATCCCCGTCGCACCATTGACTAATAAGTTCGGAAAGCGTGCTGGCAAAACCACGGGCTCACGTTCAGTTCCATCATAATTTTCTTGAAAATCAATGGTATCTTTATTAATGTCACGCAACATTTCGGTCGCAATTTTACTCATTTTTGCTTCGGTGTACCGCATTGCGGCCGCAGAATCGCCATCGACGGAACCAAAGTTACCGTGTCCGTCCACTAACAAATAACGATAACTAAATTTTTGCGCCATCCGCACCATCGACTCATAAATCGCGGAATCACCATGGGGATGATACTTTCCCATTACATCCCCCACAATCCGGGCGGATTTTTTATAAGGCTTGTCCGGCGTAACACCTAATTCATTCATTCCATATAGAATTCGCCGGTGAACGGGTTTCAAGCCATCACGGACATCAGGCAACGCCCGAGCCACAATGACACTCATTGCGTAGTCTAAAAATGAACTCCGCATTGTTTTGGATAGGTCAACCGTTTGAATACGGCGATCATCAGTTTCTGCCATGCACTATCAGCTCCCTCAATTAAAAATCTAACTCTGCATATTGCGCATTTTGTTCAATAAACTCTCGCCGTGGTTCGACTTTATTACCCATCAACATTGAAAAAACTCGATCGGCATCAGCTGCATCAGAACTAGCTACTCGATCCAAGCGCCGATTTTCGGGATTCATCGTCGTCTCCCAGAGTTGATCAGCATCCATTTCACCTAGACCTTTATACCGTTGAATGACGGGTTTAGGACTTGGCTGTAAAGTCACCATAAAATCTTTTAATTCTTCATCTGAATCAATATAACGCGACATTTTACCTTGTCTGACTTGATATAGCGGCGGCTTGGCAATATAGACATAGCCAGCTTCCAAAATTGGACGCATATAACGATACAACAAAGTCAACAATAAGGTCCGAATATGGGCACCATCAACATCGGCATCCGTCATGATAATTAATTTATGATAGCGCGCTTTGGTAACATCAAAATCATTACCAAAACCCGTGCCCATCGCTGTAAACAAAGTGCGAATTTCATCATTCGCTAAAATCCGATCCATTGAAGCTTTTTCAACGTTTAAAATTTTACCGCGAATCGGCAAAATAGCTTGCGTTAAGCGTGAGCGCCCCTCTTTAGCAGAACCGCCGGCTGAATCTCCCTCGACGATAAATAATTCGGAGATTTCTGGATCTTTACTAGTATTGTCTGCTAATTTACCGGGCAGATTACTAATTTCCAAACCGGATTTTTTCCGCGTTACTTCACGTGCTCGTTTGGCCGCTACTCGAGCTCTAGAAGCCAACATTCCTTTATCAATAATTTGTCGCGCTTGAGCAGGATGTTCCAACAAAAACTTATTAAAATGATCAGCAAAAGTCCGATCGGTAACTGTGCGGGCATCAGAATTGCCCAATTTGGTTTTAGTTTGGCCTTCAAATTGTGGATCCGGATGTTTAATGCTGACCACGGCTGTCATACCTTCACGCACATCATCACCGGACAATTTTTCGTTGTCTTTGAGTAAATTATTTCGGTGACCATAATCATTAATCACCCGGGTTAAAGCAGCTTTAAACCCAGCTTCGTGTGTGCCGCCTTCATAAGTATGGATATTGTTAGCGAAGGTCATTAAATTCGAATGATAATCATCCGTATATTGTAAAGCAACCTCCACAGTAATCCCGTCTTGAACGCCTTCGACATAAATTGGTTCTTCAAAAATGACATCTTTATTTTCGTTCAAATACTCAACGTAACTCTTAATGCCACCTTCATAGTGGAATTCGAGCTTTTCCGCCGTGTCTTGCCGTTTATCCGTAAACGTAATTTTCAAACCTTTATTCAAAAAGGCTAATTCGCGAATCCGGGTCACTAAGGTGTGATCATCATAAACCGTCGTTTCGGTAAAAATGTCGGGATCGGGTGCAAAATGCACTTTAGTACCATGTGGGCGATCATCAGTGATGGCCCCCAAAACTTTCATTGGCGTTTTCACTTTGCCCCGTTCAAAGTCCATGTAATAGCGTTGGCCATTGCGGTGCACTTCAACATCTAAATGCGTACTTAATGCATTTACTACTGAAGCGCCAACCCCATGCAAACCACCCGAGACTTTATAACCGCCACCGCCAAATTTACCACCAGCGTGTAACACATTAAAGACCGTTTCCAAAGCGGGTTTACCCGTTTTTTGTTGAATGTCTACCGGAATCCCCCGACCATCATCAATGACCGTGATACTGTTATCCGGTTCTACTTCCACATTAATTTCGGTGGCAAAACCAGCTAACGCTTCATCAATGCCGTTATCAATAATTTCCCAAACTAAATGATGCAATCCTTGCACACTCGTTGAGCCAATGTACATCCCCGGCCGTTTTCTAACAGCTTCTAAGCCGGATAAAACTTGGATTTGACTGGCATCATATTCCTTGGCTCTTTGCGCCAAGCTCTCCTGCTTGTTTGAATCTTTATCACTCATACTATCCCTCCAGCTTTTATTTGAAAGATTTTCGGATGATCAATTTTAGTTAAATCAACCCCATCTAAACTTGTGGTTGTAATAAAAGTTTGAATGCGATCTTGAATTACCTTTAATAATTGGGTCTGCCGCACTTGGTCTAATTCTGACAAAACATCATCCAATAACAAGATTGGATA
Organism: Bombilactobacillus sp. ESL1097; assembly: GCF_058107205.1. Lineage (NCBI taxonomy): Bacteria > Bacillati > Bacillota > Bacilli > Lactobacillales > Lactobacillaceae > Bombilactobacillus > Bombilactobacillus sp. ESL1097. The sequence goes on from NZ_JBYLUB010000001.1 coordinate 16,848, forward strand.
TTCGCCAACCTGTTGGTTAAACAATTCAATTTCTGCTAACTTCAGACTTAAGACCGCGCTCCGCTGTTGTCCTTGTGACCCAAACTTCTGCAAATCCTTATCATTAATCAAAAATTGAAAATCATCATGATGGGGCCCCGTAGTGGTTGAACCTAACCAAATATCATGATCTTGATTTTTTTGCAATTGGTGCAATAGTTCTTGATAAACTTGTTCGACCGTCGTAATTTGTTGAACTCCTGCTGGCAAATATTTCAGTTGCAAATTTTCTTGTTGTTGCGTGATTTGTTGATGAATCGGTAACAAAAATTGCTGAATTTGCTCAAAAAATTGCTGGCGCTCATAAATTAGTTCTGCACCAAAACCTGCTAATTGATCAGAAAGAACTTCTAAGTATACTTGATCATGCGCTTTTTTCGAACGTAATTGCTTTAAATAAAGGTTCCGCTGCTTTAAAACTTGCCGATATTTCGAACTGTTACTTAAATACGGAGCATTAATTTGACCAATTTCCATATTTAAAAAATGCCGCCTTTTTCCGGGAGCACCTTTGACTAAGGTTAAATCTTCTGGCGCAAATAAAATAATATTTAATTGACCAACATATTGGGACAATTTCTTTTGCTCTAAATGATTTAAACTCGCCTTTTTACCAGCAGTACTTAAAATCAAATCTAAAGTTAAACGACCACTATTTTTTTGCACCACCGCATGCAACTTACTAAAGTCACAACCCCAACGAATCAATTCCTGATTATTATTCGTTCGATGTGAGCGCACCAAAGCTAACACCGAGATAGCTTCCAATAAATTGGTCTTGCCCTGAGCATTTTGGCCAATAAAGATATTTAAATTTTGACCAAAGGACAAAGCTAATTGCTGATAATTGCGAAAATTTTTCAGAACTAATTGTTGTAATTGCATTAGTTAATGGTTAACTGAGCTCCATTTGGTAATTGGAGTTGATCACCAGCATAGAGCTTTTTCCCCCGCCGATTTTCTGGTTCACCATTTAAGAAAATTGTGTTTTCCTGTAAGTACCATTTAGCTTGACCGCCGGTGGCGATGACGCCTGCTTCTTTTAAAGCTTGCGTTAATGTCATGTAATCACCATTTAATTTGATGTTCATTGCTGCACTCACATCCTTATAATTAGATAAACTTACCTAAGCTAATTATAACGCTTTTTGGTTTAACTAGCAATTTAAAGCCGTTTTAGCTCATTGATCTCATTTAGACTAAAAAGACTAAAAACCATTTAAATTTAAATTTACGCAAAAATTTAGCTTCAAGGCAAAATAAAATGTCCGGCAACCGTAAACGATTGTCCGGACATTCTACGTAAAAGTTAATTTTAAATTTTAGTTAAAAGTTCTTACCGGAGTGATTAGTTGAATAAAGCCTTGATCATCTGCTAAAGGTTTCAGCGTAAAGGGATGCAGTGCTGCGGTTAATTCAACTTTAATTTTTGTATCACCGAAAGCTTGTAAGGCTTCTTTTAAATAATCTGGATTAAACGAAATGTCTAAATTTTGACCCGTAACTTGATCAAATTGCACTTCTTCTTCAACGGTTCCGACTTCAGGAGAATTACCATAGATAATAACTTTTGGTTCGGCAGCATTAATCGCCAAGCGTACAACATTATTACGACTAGCATGTGATAACAGTGAAGCCCGTTCAATTGAAGCTAACAGTGATTTGGCTTCAATTTCAATCTGGGTCGTCGATGATTCGGGAATTAAACGATCAGTGCGCGGATAATTGCCCTCTAAGAGCCGTGAATAAAATAAAGTATTTTCAAATTCGAATAAAACTTGGTTTTCAGAAATTGCTAAATTGATATCACCGACATTATCCCCAATTGAATGTTCTAATTCTTTTAAGCTACGCGCGGGCAAGACTAAATCATAATCGTTGGCGTTTGGATTTTGAATTTTGATAATCCGTTGTGCGAGACGATGACTGTCAGTAGCTACTGCTAATAATTGGTCTTGGTTAACTGTCAAATGTAAACCTGTCAAAATTGGACGATTTTCTTCTTTAGAAGCAGAAAAGACGGTTTCGTCAATTACTTGTTTTAATAGGTCGGCTGGAATTTTTAATTGATCGGAATTAGCAACTTCTGGTAGATGTGGATAATTATTGGCATCTAAGCCATTAATCTTAAATTCAGAATTACCTGAAGTAATTGCCACTTGTAAATGATCTAAAACTTCTAGACTGAAATGGTCATTAGGTAGTTTTTTGATAATGTCGCTAAAAAAGCGGGCTGGTAGAACAATAGAGCCTGTTGATTCAATTGTTAGTTCATTATCAGCATTTTGTTGATCAATAAAAGTTTGCACAGAAATGTCCACATCGCTGCCGGTAACTGTTAAACCTTCATCTTTTAGATCTAATTTAATTCCTGTGAGAATTGGAATTGTTGTTTTGGTTGAGATAGCTCTTTGAACATTTGTGATTTGGCGGTTGAATTGATTACGATTGATTGAGAATTTCATGGTGGTCTCCTTAATAATTAATAAAAAAATAGTAGTAATAGTAGTAGGAGCTGTTGAAACTGTGCGTTTCAGCTAAAAGGCTAACAGCTACTTAACTTTTGACTGTTAATAAATTGCGCAAAACTCTTGTGGAAAAACTTGAGTTTTGCTTTTTTTATCCACATGTTAATTTTTTAGGCTAGCTTTGAGATTGGTCAAATCATGTTGGATATTGAGATCAGATTCTAACAATTTGGCGATTTTGTCACAAGAATGAATAACGGTGGTGTGATCTTTGCCGCCAAATTCTTGACCAATTTTAGGTAAAGAACTATCAGTCAGTTCCCGCGCTAAATACATAGCCACTTGGCGGGGAACGACAATAGCTTTATTGCGGCGCTTGCCTTTGAGATCTTCCACAGAAACTTTATAGTATTTAGCAACTTGATCTTGAATATTGCTGATGGTTAAGCCGACTTGGTGTTTGGAATCTTTGAGATCTTTGAGTGCTTCGGCGGCTAAACTAATGTCAATATCCGCATTGTTAATTGTTGAATAAGCTTGGACACGGACGAGCGCGCCCTCTAATTCCCGGACGTTACTGTCAATTTGACTCGCAATATAGGATAACGCATCATCCGGAATTTCTAAGTTTTCGGCGATGGCTTTTTTGCGTAGAATTGCCGTCCGAGTTTCTAGATCAGGTGCAGTAATATCCACTGATAACCCCCATTTAAAACGCGAAACTAACCGTTCTTGTAATTTTGGAATTTCATTTGGTAACCGATCAGAGGTTAGGACAATTTGTTTTTTAGTATTGTAAAGTGTATTAAATGTATGGAAAAATTCCTCTTGGGTACCTTCTTTATCCGCAAAGAATTGAATGTCGTCGACTAAAAGTAAGTCAACTGTGCGGTACTCATTGCGAAATTGTTCTTGGGTACGATTTTGAATAGAATTAATAAAATCATTGGCAAATGATTCACTGGAAATATATTTAACATTGGCACTGGGATCACGCTCTAGTAATTGATGTCCAATCGCTTGCATTAAATGAGTTTTTCCCAAACCGACACCACCGTAAATAAATAACGGATTATACATAGTACCAGGTTCTTCAGAAACCACTAAAGCGGCAGCGTGGGCCATTTGATTACCCCCACCAGTCACGAAAGAATCAAAAGTATATTTACTATTTAAATGAGCGGCTTGAATAGGTGACTGTGCAGTCTTAGTAGTGACAGTTTGCGGTTGGGTAATTGTTTGTTCTAATTGTTGTTTTTTGAGCTCAGATTCTAATAAAACGACGGGGACAATTTCTTGATTACTGTACTCATAAGCTGTTTCAACTACTTTAGTACTAATATTTCGTTCCCAATATTCTTTGTGCAATGATGATGGAACGGAAATATAAATTTTTTGGTTTTCTAATTTTAAGGGTTTGGCGCTTTCGATCCAAGTTTGATAACTAACCGGTGCAAAATCTTGTTTAAATTTCTTTTGCAAAAATTCCCAAAAAGAATCCAACTCACCATTTGTTATTTCGGGCACATTACTCCTCCAACTAAAATGTAATAGATAATTAACTGCATTATTTTAGCATTTTTTAAAAAAGTTTTCCACAAGTGGATATTAAAAACTAACTTTTAAACTGGTCAACAATAAATCATCCAGAAAATTGTGGAAAACAATTAAGAAAATAAAATATTTTAAGTTTTCCACAGCGATAAAAGCAAACAGATTTGCTATTTCAAAAGAAAGTTAATTTAATATTAACAACTGTGGAAAAACTGTTAACAAAGCAGTTAATTGTTAATTTAATGCGGATTTACTTGTGGAAAAAGTTTGAGGATTAGAAACTGTTTTAATTTATACACAACTTTTTAAACAAGTAATTAGAATGAGAACGTCCTTCGCTTAAGAAAAATAATTTTATTTAGGCGGCAAATGTGGTAAACTACTATGGTATTATCATTAGAATAATAAACGATGAGATTAGTTATGGAGGTGTTTAAACATGACTACAAAAAGAACTTATCAACCTAAGAAACGTCATCGTCAACGTGTTCATGGTTTTATGAAACGGATGAGTACTAGTAACGGTCGTAAGGTTTTAGCACGTCGTCGTCAAAAAGGTAGAAAAGTATTATCCGCCTAAGCCACTGAAGATTCAGTGGTTTTTTTATACAGGACGCCAGTTAAGACAACCTAGGAAGGTATTATTCTTAGGATGAATTAACGTCTCAGGCGTCCTTTTTTATGCTAAAATTATTTTTGTGAAATGAGGTGTAACGGCCGTGGATCAAGGTCTTAAATTACAGATTTATCCTCACCAAAAGCCAAGACAACTTTTGCTTGACCAGAATCTACAATTGTCAAAAATGGTTAACTACTGTGGTCGTTGCACCAAGTCAAAATTGTAAACAGACTGCGATCACGATTAAACTGTTACGAAAATTTAAGAAAAATTAGGCCGGTTAAGTCTGTTTCTAACGGCTTGGTACTTGGTGCCGAAGGAATTTACTTTTCACTAGATGAGGTTAAAAAATGCGTAAAAGTTATCGAATTAAAAAGGAAAAAGAATTTCAAGCAGTTTTTGATCAACATAATTCCGTGGCGAATCGGGCGTTTGTGTTGTATCAAATTGAAAAACCCAACCAACCGCATTTTCGCGTAGGCTTATCGGTTAGTAAAAAGATTGCCCATACTGCTGTGTTACGAAATCAGATGAAACGTTATTTACGGCAATCTTTATTGGAGTTAAAGTCCCAACTGCCAGCAGAAGTAGATTTTTTAATTATTGCTCGCAAGCCGGCTACTAAATTAAATATGGCTGAAACTAAAAAAAATCTGATACATCTTCTAAAATTAGGTAAAATGTTATAGGAAGACTAATAACGTGGACGAGACAAAAATAATTGTTAATTAATTAATAGCTATCTAAAATCTTTGTGTGACGATTTGCTACGTTACTAAAAAGCACAGTGATTTGGTGACACTATTTGTCTCAACTACTGATAAAGGAAAGTTGCTATGTTGAAGAAAAAGAATCGACGTTGGTTACTATTAGTTGCAGTTTTAATGCTGGTAGTGGTCGTCAGCGGTTGTTCTAATTTGAACGAACCGATTACGAAAAGTAGTAGTGGATTTTGGAATCATTATGTCTTATATCAAGGCTCCCGCTTTATTTTATGGTTGGCAAAATTAGTCGGTAATAATTACGGTTGGGCAATTGTCTTATTTACAGTGATTATTCGGATTATTTTGTTGCCGTTAAATTGGTGGCAGACTCGCAGTATGAAAAAGCAAATGGATATTCAACCGCAGATGAAAGCTTTGCAGGATAAATATTCAGCTAAGGATTTAGATACGCAGCAAAAATTACAAGAAGAAACGAAGAAACTCTATGCTGAAGCAGGGGTTAATCCGTTTGTTGGTTGCTTGCCGCTGCTGATTCAGTTACCAGTGATGTGGGCTTTATATCAAGCTATTTATCGGACTACGCAATTACGGAATGGTAGCTTTTTATGGATGGCATTGGGTAAACCAGATCCGATTTACGTTTTACCGATTTTAGCTGCGATCTTTACGTTCTTGAGTACTTGGATTGCTAACTTATCACAGCCGGATCAACCGCAATCAGCGAAAATGATGATGTGGTTTATGCCAATTGTCGTCTTGATTCCAGCCATTAGTTTTCCATCGGCAATCTCTGTTTACTGGGTGGTTTCTAATGCTTTTCAAGTTTTGCAAACTTTATTGTTGCAAAATCCGTTTAAATTTAAACGGGAACAAGAAGCTAAGGCGCAACAAGAACGAGAGCGACAAAAGGCCTTACGGAAGGCTCGTAAAAAAGCTTATAAAAAGCGCAAGTAATTATTATTTGGAGGAGCTTGGTTGTAGCTATGGCAGAGTTTAAGGGAACAACAATTCAAAAGGCCATTGATGAGGGGTTAAAACAGTTACAGGTTAAACGAGAGCAGGTTTCAGTTAATGTAATCAGTGAAGGACGAACTGGATTCTTAGGGATTGGGCGGAAACCAGCCATTGTGGATTTGAAGCCAGTGGAAAGTATTCAAAATCTTGTGGAACAAACGCAATCCACGCAAAATAAGATTCAACAAATTCAAGATTATTTAGCGCATATTTTGCAGACGATGGGTTTTAAGCAAGCAGTCAAATATGTTAAAAATTCGGATTGTTTAAAATTTGATATTGATGTCACTGAGAAATTGCAAGCGAAAATTATTGGAAAACATGGTAAAAATATCAATGCCCTACAAACAATTGTGCAAGAGTATGCTTATTACTTAGATTTTCGAGAGCAGCCAATTTTGTTGGATATTGGTAATTACCGCAAACGGCGGCAAGAGTCGTTAATTGCTTTATCAACATTCAAGGCAGAACAAGTGGCTGCTACCAAACGGCCAGTTTATTTAGATGCTATGCCAGCGATTGAACGTAAAATTATTTATCAAAACTTGGAAAACAATGATCAAGTTTTCGTGCGGACACAAGGACGCGGTTTAGATAAGTATTTGGTCATTCGCCCAGTCCGTGAATTGCAGAAGTAATTTTTGACAAAATGGCATTTAACCAGTATATTAACCGTATTAACTAGATTTAAAATCATTGGGATCTGAAAGATTAGAGATCAAAAAGTAGTCAAAGTGCTTTTTATCGAGATTAGTAACCGACTAATCTGGATTAGTAGCACTTTTTTTGTGCTTTCAAAGGAGTAGTTTGATGACGGAAATTACAGAATTTGATACAATTGCGGCAATTTCGACACCCATTGGAGAAGGGGCCATTGCAATTGTGCGTTTATCAGGAGATCAAGCAATTAAAATTGCTAACCAAGTGACGACGGGGGTCGATTTAACCACCGTGGCTTCGCATACTATTAATTATGGACACGTGATTGATCCCCAAAATCAGCAGCCAATTGATGAAGTCATGATTTCGGTGATGCGAGCACCCAAAACTTTTACTCGTGAAGATGTCGTGGAAATTAATACACACGGTGGTTTGTTAGCTACTAACCGAGTTTTACAAGTTTTGTTAAGTCATGGTGCGCGCTTGGCGGAACCTGGTGAATTTACGAAGCGGGCATTTTTAAACGGGCGGATTGATTTAACGCAGGCAGAATCGGTAATGGACTTGATTCGTGCTAAAACGGATCGTGCGATGGATCAAGCTTTACAGCAATTAGATGGTTCATTAAATCACTTAATTAAAAATCTACGCCAAGAAATTTTGGATGTTTTGGCCCAAGTGGAAGTCAATATTGATTATCCAGAATATGATAATGAAGAATTGACAACGCAGATGTTATTAGAAAAAGCCCAACAAGTGCAGCAACAAATTGCCAATCTGTTAAAGACAGCTCAAGAAGGCCAAATTTTAAATCAAGGTTTAAAGACGGCGATTGTTGGCAAACCCAACGTTGGTAAATCCAGTTTATTAAATGTCTTGGCCAAGCAAGATCGTGCCATTGTAACTGATGTGGCGGGCACAACACGTGATGTCATTGAACAAATGGCTAATGTGAATGGCATTCCCTTAACGCTCATTGATACAGCCGGCATCCATGCGACGGATGATAAAGTAGAAAAAATTGGTGTAGATCGCAGTCGGCAAGAATTAAAGAAAGCCGATTTGGTCTTGTTAGTTTTGGATGGCAGTCGGCCGCTCAGTGAGCAAGATCAACAGTTATTAGCCGAAACTGCCACGCAGCAACGCATTGTCATTATTAATAAAAGTGATTTGCCACAAGCGTTTAGTGTGCAAGATTTAACTGCCGATCCACAGGAAGTGATTCAAATTTCCGCGGTGGAGCAGCAAGGTATTGATCAAATTGAACAAAAAATACAAACGATGTTTTTTGCAGGAATGGATCAACAACAAAATGGTGCAGTGGTGACCAATGCCCGCCAAGTCGGGCTGTTAAACCAGGCACAAGATTCTTTAAGTGATGTCATTCAAGGCATTAAAGCTGGGATGCCGATTGATCTAGTCCAGATTGATATGACTAACTGTTGGGACAAATTAGGTGAAATTACGGGTGAAAGTACTCCCGATGAGTTAATTACTGAGTTATTTACGCAATTTTGCGTGGGAAAATAAGGAGTTTAATAGATGGCAGATAGGAAAGTTAGAGAGTATGAAACCGCCAAAAGTTATGATGTGATTGTGGTCGGTGCTGGGCATGCTGGGTGTGAAGCCGCCTTGGCTGCTGCTAGAATGGGTCAAGAAACTTTATTATTGACTTTGAACTTAGATATGATTGCGTTTATGCCATGTAATCCGTCGATTGGGGGTCCCGCTAAAGGCGTAGTTGTCCGTGAAATCGATGCTTTGGGTGGCGAAATGGGTAAAGCCATTGATGCAACCTATCTACAAATGCGGATGTTAAATACTGGTAAAGGTCCTGCTGTGCGGGCATTACGGGCACAAGCTGATAAAAATGAATATCATCAATACATGAAAGAAACGATTGAAACCACGCCGCACTTGACTTTGCGGCAAGGCTTAGTTGACCAGTTGATTGTGGAAGACCAAGTTTGTCAAGGAGTGATTACCAGTACCGGTGCGCGTTATCGAGCAAAGAGCGTGGTTTTAACTGCTGGGACTTCTTCACGGGGCAAAATTATTATTGGCGAATTAATGTATTCTTCGGGTCCCAATAATTCTTTGCCTTCGATTAAATTATCGGAAGATTTAGAACGTTTAGGTCTAAAATTGCGGCGTTTTAAAACAGGTACCCCACCGCGAGTAGCTAAGGATAGTGTTGATTTTTCCCAAATGGAAGAACAACCTGGTGACAAAACGCCCCGGTCATTTTCTTATTTAACTGACCGGACTCATTATTTAAAGGACCAAATCTCTTGTTGGATGACCTATACCAATGAGCAGACCCACCAGATTATTCGGGATAATTTAGATCGGGCTCCGATGTTTTCGGGCGTAATTGAGGGTGTTGGTCCACGGTATTGTCCTTCTATTGAAGATAAAGTAGTGCGTTTTGCGGATAAACCGCGGCATCAGATTTTTATGGAACCGGAAGGACGCACGACGCAAGAATATTATGTAGGGGATTTTTCGACCTCTATGCCGGAAGAAATTCAACAACAGATGTTGCATTCCGTAGCCGGGTTAGAACATGCGAAAATGATGCGGCCTGGTTATGCTATTGAATATGATATTGTGGAACCGTGGCAATTGAAGCAATCTTTGGAAACAAAAGTTATTAGTCACTTGTATACTGCTGGACAAATGAACGGAACTTCTGGATATGAAGAAGCAGCAGGGCAAGGCATTATGGCAGGGATCAATGCTGCCTTAAGTGCCCAAAATAAAGAACCATTAATCCTAGGCCGCAATGAAGCTTATATTGGTGTAATGATTGATGATTTAGTGACGAAGGGCACTAATGAACCGTACCGCTTGTTAACTAGTCGGGCCGAATACCGCTTAATTTTACGGCATGACAATGCAGATGAACGGTTAACTGAAAAGGGGTATCACCTCGGTTTAATTAACGAAACTCGTTATCAAAATTTCCTCAATAAGTATCAGCAGGTTACGGCGGAAATTTTACGTTTGAAAATGACCCGAATTAAACCATCCAAAAAAGTGAATGAGTTTTTGGAAGGTTTGGGAATGAATCCGCTGAAAGATAGTGTGGTCGCGGCAGACTTTTTGAAACGTCCCGAAATTGATTATGCTAAGTTAGTGGAATTTATTGGGCCAACGAGTGAACCTTTGGCGCCGGAGATTACGGAACAAGTTGAAATCTCACTCAAATATGCGGGCTATATTAAAAAAGAAGAAGCGCAGATTGCGCATTTGAAAAAATTGGAATCAAAAAAGATTCCTGAGCGGTTGGATTATGATGATGTACAAGGCTTGGCTACGGAAGCTCGGCAAAAATTACAAAAAATCAATCCAACCACGATGGCCCAAGCTAGCCGCATCTCCGGTGTTAATCCAGCGGATTTAAGTATCTTGATGGTTTATATCCAACGTGGGCGGATTGCTAAAATTGGTCAAGAGCAGGAACAAGCAACAAAATAAAAGGTTATTTAAAAAGTGTTGATGATTGGATCAGCACTTTTTTATTCGCTTTAAAAAATAAACAAGAGGTCGGGACAATAAAATTACTGCTCACATTTTGGATAGAAATATCTGAGCAGTAATTTTATTGCGTTTTAAAAGTCAAAGGTTTTTGCCTAATTGAATCAAATTATTTTCAGTCGCGAGCGGACTGGAAAATTTAATCTGGTTAGTGCGCAACTGTGAAACGATTTTTGGCCCCGCCTCTTGTGACAGTATTAGTAAGATTGAAATAGAAAATTTATCATTCAGATGATTTTATTAGTTAGTCAGCTAAATTGAGATTTTTTTCAAAGGCACTTAATTCGGGTAACGGTAGAGCAAATCTTCGTTGTAGCCAGGTGGCACATAAATCAAACCAAATAGCAATGTCGGGTTTGATTTGATTTTGAGAAGCAGCACTGGCTTGTGTGGCTAAGCTTAAGCCATGGGCACCATGTTCAAAGAGGTGAATTTCAAAAGGAACGTGGTGGTTCTTTAATTCTTGGGCAAACGTGAGTGAATTGAGTGACGGGACTAGAGGATCATCAGCAGTGGCCCACATAAATGTTGGTGGTGTGAACTCGTTCACTTGCAAACGAGGACTAACTTTTTTTAAATCGGCTAGGTCCGGGTTCTCTTGCCCTAAAAAGGCCACCATGGAAGCTTTCATAAATTGCTGTTCCATCCCCTGCAGCTCATTTTGGATATGTTCATTAAGGTTAACGTAGTCGGTAATGGCGTAACCTAAGATGCAAGCAGCAGGCTGGAGTAATTGGGCCTCAGCGCCAAAATGTTTTTGAAAACACTCCTGATGCCAATTGGTGGCGTACAAGGCGACGTTATGACCACCAGCAGAAAAGCCACAAATTGCTAACTTTTGATCATCAACCTGCCAGGCATCAGCGTGTTGCTTCACTAAGACCATGGCTTGTCCTAATTCCAACAATTGTTGGGGAAATAGACGCTCTTTTTTGGGCGCAATATTGGTAATATTGGAAAAATCCGAAGAACCTTCATTATAGGTACTGTAGCGCAGGATAAAGGCATGATAACCCAAAGAATTAAATTTTAAAGCTACTGGTTCAGCTTCCGGATAAGAACAATTCATATAAGCGCCACCTGGGCAAATGATAACTCCAGGCCGTTTTTTACCGGCCAAAGTTTCTTCGGAATCGTCTAATAAATAGGCGGTTAAAGTGACAGCGGGATTTGTTTCACTTAATTGGATAGTTTTGATTTGCATAAATAACACTCCTTTAAAATTATTTAATAATGATAAAAATATTCACCAGCAGTAACTTTAAGTTGTAAACAATGTTGTTGTTTATTAAGAGCGCCATCAGGATAGTTTTGCAGTAGCTGTCTTTTTTGTGTTGGATTGATATAAGGCAAGCAAACTAGCGCACAAGTGTCTTGGGGAACACTGAGTTTTAAGACGGTGGTCTGATCTTGTGTAGTTAAATCTAGTTTAATTAAGCCACTTTGAGAGGCATATTGGAGTTGAATTTTGTCACAAACGTGAACTAATGGATGAATTTGAAAAGTTTGAAATCCTGGTTTCAATGTTTGCAAGCCGGCAACTTTGCGGACAAACCAATCCAAAACACAGCCCATAGCGTAATGATTAAAGGACAATTGGCCCACTTTACCGTCTGGTTGAATGCCCGCCCAAGATTCCCAAATCGTGGTGGCACCATGTTGAACTTCATATAACCAAGAAGGGCATTGCTCTTGCAAGAATAGTTTAGCAGCTAATGGTGCTTGACCATTATCACTTAAAACATCTAATAAATAGGGTGTGGCTAAAAAGCCAGTATCTAAGCGATCATGATTGTGATGAATCAATTCAACTAGGCGGTTAATTAAAGTTGGACGCATTTTTTGGGGAACCATGTCGAAAGCGAGTGCTAAAACATAACAGCCTTGATAATCTTCTTTGAGTTGGTGGTTGTCAGTTACCAAATATTTGGTAAAAGCAGCCTTAACTTTTTGAGAGTAAGCTTTGAAACGAGCGCCATCTTGCTGTAAAACAGTACTAATTTGGGCCAACAGATCTGCGGAATGGGCTAGAAAAGCTGTGGCCACAGTATTTTTAGTGGCTTGCGCCGTTTTCATGGGATCAGGATCTTGGAGCATGAAACTGGGAAACATCCAATCGCCGTAATGAAATTTCGTGTCCCACAGATATTGGTGATCATCAGTCTTGTCGCCGGCGGCACTGTTTTTAGAAAATTCAAACCACTTAACCATGGCTTGATAATTATCTTGTAAGACTTGTTTGTTGTTATATCTTTGATATAAGGTCCAAGGAACTAAAATAATAGCATCACCCCAACCGGCCGAAGAATAAGAACCGGTAAATTCTACGCTCTTTTGGGCATCTTTGGGTGAAGGTGAGTAATCTAAGATTTCACCGTTGGGACGTTGGTCAATGCGAACATTTTTAAGCCAGCGTTCGATAAACTGATTGGTATTCATGTAAAATGTGGCAGCAGGCGCAAAAACTTGCATATCACCCGTCCAGCCAACCCGTTCACGTTGAGGACAGTCAGTGGGAATGGAAAGCATATTGCTTTGCTGACTCCATTTGATATTGGATAACAATTGGTTGATTTGTTGGTTATCAGTGGTAATAGTGCCGGTTTCTGGCATATTGGAATATAGTGGAATAGCTTGAATCTGTTGGAGATTACTTTGTTGGAGACCAGAAATTTTGACATAGCGAAAACCATGAAAAGTAAAGTCGGGCTGCATGGTTTGCGTAATACCATTACCAATAAAAATATCGGTTTGGTCTTTATTACGTCCAATAATATTAATTAAGAATTGGCCGTTTTCATCTAAAGTTTCGGAGTGTTGAAGTGTAACTGCCTGATTTTTGGGAATAGTGGCTGTTAAACGGACGACACCAGTAATTACTTGACCAAAATCGCAGATTAAGTCGTCATTTTCTGACCAAACTTTTTGACAAGCTAAGGGCTTTTGTGCATAGACTAGCGGACCTTGTTGTGGTTGTAAACGCGAATAATCAGCATCAATGATAAAGGTCGTAAGAGGTAGATTTAAATTGTCCGTTAGCCAAGCATCCGTCTGTCTTAAATCTTGTTTTTCTCCGATATCAATGTCAGCATAGACATGTTTACCGGAACCGGCAGTGAAACTATCATCTGTGCCAAGGACTTCTTGGGTGCCATCGAGATATTCAAGCGTTAGTTCTGCCAATAATGCTAATTGATTACCAAATTGATTACTGCCACCTTGAACACTGATGCGTCCAGCGTACCAACCATCAGCAACCATGATGCAAAAGTGATTTTGTCCAGAAATTATCTGATCAGTCACATCATAAGTTTGATATTGCAAAAATTCATTGTAATTGGTGTAATCCGGAGTAAAACGAGCTTGAGTTACTGGGCGACCATTGATCAATGCTTTATAAATTCCTTGGGCAGTCATGTTCAGGCGGGCTGTTTTAACTCGTTTATCGATGAAAAAACTTTTTTTAAAATAAACTACAGGATGCAACCGTTCGGCAACTGGTTTTTGTGGTTTAGTTTGACCAGAGAACATTTCTGCCAGTGTAAATTCTGGTTCTTCTGAAACCCAACAGTTGTTGGCGCTAATCCAGCGTCCTTGCCAATTAGTTTGGGTGCTTTTTTCTTGCTTCAATGACAACACTTCTTTCTCAAAGATATTAATCTGCTTCGACATTAGCATTTCGGTTGGGAAAATTCATTGCTTTGCGACCAATTTGCGATACTAAACAAATAACTGCAACGACAATGCTACAAATTCCGCCAAACAGAAAGGAATCAACGCCGGCATTAATGTGAATTAGTTTTAAAACTAGTGGCGCAATAGTTCCACCTAAGGAATTGGCAAATTGAAAAATAGCCATGGCCATCGCTACTTGAGCCGGTTTGGAAACTAAAGAAATTAAAAAGGGAACGGTAGACATAATCATTGACATGGCAAAACCTGATAACAAGGCACCAATAATAATTAAAACTATATTCTTGAAGAAGTAAATAAAGAAGAAGGTTAGCGCTAAGGCAACGAAGCCGGCAGTTAACGTTTGGTTCTTAAATAACTTATTCAAGTACTTCATACTAAAACCAGTTAAAACGCCGCCCAATGTTCCTAGCGAATTGATGATGCCGGTTAAGCTGGTACCGCCAAGATGTTTGGTGTTAATGATGATCGATAGATTGGTGGGAAAAATATTATAAATGAGCGCTAGTAAAAAAGTTAGTGTGGCTAAGGCAAAAACATAGCCGCTTAAACTTTTGACAATCTGCCAAGTATGATGATCTTGTGACGTATCACTTTTGGTAGCTGCAGCTTTTTGAGTACTATCTTGAGGCAAAAAGAAAATAACTAATAAAATAACAGGGATGGTTAATAAGAAAATTAAATAAGTGTTAACCCAATTTTTAGCCCCTAAAAAGCTTCCGCCCATCATTAAAATAATCGAGCCAAAGCTATTAATGGCTGTAGATTGCCCCATAACGCTAGCGCGCTCTTCGTCTGCAAAAAACAAAGAAATCAACATCGGTGCTAATGTATTAATGAAGCCAATGCCAATTCCTAATAGTAAAGCGCAGATTAATAGTTCGTTGACACTATTGTGGAAAACCAATGGCATTAATCCGCCCAAGGCTAAAACCAGGGTGCCTACTAGCGTTAAGCTTTTTTTAGAAAAATGCGTGGCTAAAGTCCCAACCACCAAAGTGGATATCAAAGCGCTTAAATTAGGGATGGTGGCAATCATTTGAATCTTGGCAATAGAATCATTGGGAAAAGCTTTAATAATAGAATTTAAAGCACTAGAAATGGCTAAAGCACTCATGGATAATGAGGTAGTACTTAAAATCCCAACTTTAATTTTGGTTTTATTCATACAGAGTTCCTCCAGTTAAAAATTATTCTTGAGATAAAATTTGAAAAGGGTGTATGCTTGATACGAATAGAAAAACAAAATTTTGGCCCAAAATTTTTTCATAGAAGCTCTAACTAAACTGTCATAAGCTACAGTCTTAATTTTTGTCGTTTTAGCAAACGGTTACAATGTTCAATTATGATGAATGTCTGCTTTTTTGTGACTTTGAGGAGGAACCCTTATGACAGTGGATTTTCAAAAAAATCAGTTACCGCTTCTCTTGAATGTAGATAAGCAAGTTTTTTTAGATGGTCAAATACGCTCAGAACAATTATTCTCTAATGATAAAAATATTTTTATCGTCGCCCACCGAATGTACGAACCGGCGCCACTCCATCAACATAATTTTTATGAATTTGTGTTTGTAAATGATGGGAGAGTGATCAATCAAACTTTAGATGATCGAATTTATTTATTAGCTAATAGTCTCTTAATCATGAATTTGCATAGTCAACATGCGTTGGAAGTTGTTGATTCTAATGCATTGGTTATTAATATTGGGGTCAATCAATCACTGTTTCAGCAGGGGCTTTTTAAACAATTTTTGCAGGATGTTAATCCTTTAAGTCAATTTTTGCAAGGAAGCGGAACCAAAAAATATTTATATTTTCCGACCTTTCATCAACTAGAAATTTGGGATTTTTTAAATCAAATTATTCAAGAATATTGTCAAAGCAATTTTCAAAATACGTATAAATTATATGGCTATTTTCTATTGTTATTAGCCGATATTTCCCAGGAAATTCATTATTCATTTAAGGGAATTGATCATCGCAGTATGCAAATCATTAATTATATCGAGCAAAATTATGCCACGGTTAATGTTCAGCAATTGGCCCGACAGTTTAATTTTAGTGCGAGTTATTTATCAAGATATGTTAAGCAACATACGGGCTGGAATATATCAGAATTGATTGTTACTACTAAACTGGAGCAAGCGAAAGAACGCCTGTTAAAAACGGAGGCCACAATTGAGGAAATAGCGCGCGAGGTTGGCTATCAAAGTACTAGTTATTTTTATAAACTTTTCAAGAAAAAAGAAGGCCATTCCCCGCAAGAATATCGAGAAATGAACCGCTAGGCCTACTTATTATTGTCCATTAGTTAAAAAGTGTTGAGTAAGTAATCATATAAATCATTAATGTTATTAATATAAAGAAAGTCGTTCACAAAATCAGGACTATTAGACAGTTGCAGAAAGCGCTTTAATAATTGGCTATGTAAAGAAGGCGTTTTGTCCGAAATTCCTAAAAAGAAAAAGTTTTGGACGGGGATGATAAACTGTTGATCCATTTGTTGCATTAAAATAGGATTGTTCGTACGCACTAAAGTAATAAACGAATGGTTAATGTGCTGTGGTTTAGTATGAGGTAAAGAAATAGTAATATAAGGGGTCTTAATGCCGGTGGAAAACTTTTGTTCACGTTGCCACAAGGCTTGTTCATAGTTAGTAGTAACCAAATCTAATTTTAATAACTTCTGTGAAATGTGATGGCATAGCGCAGCAAAGTCAGATATTTCAGAATTTAAAAAAATCAGTTGATTACTAAAAAGGTCGGCGTATTCTGTCATTATTATCACCTGCGTCCGTTCATCTCAATGAACAAATATAAACATCTGATATTAGACTACAGTTTTATTTTAGTTTAAAGTAAAGGCTTTAACAAGATAATCTTTGCTTGGTAAAACGGTTAATGTTCATAAATGTTCACTGATTTTTTTAAAATAATTATTGTATAATAATTAAAAAGTAACCTGAAAGAATTGAATTGTCAGATGACACAAGCAGAACGACTTCAAAGTATTATTGAGATTTTATCGAATCACAAAAAAGTAAAGACTAGTATTTTACAACAAAAGCTGGGCATCAGCACTTCGACTTTACGACGTGATCTCATTGGCTTAGAGCTCACAAATACCGTCAAACGTGACCAGGGTTATGTCAGTTTGCTCAAAAACTCCAATGTGGAAATGACCTATGCTATTAGGCGTAGTGAGAATGAAGCTGCGAAAAAAAAGCTGTGCTCCTTAGCTGCAAAACGGATTCACAATAATCAAGCAATTTTCTTGGACGGTTCCTCGACCTTAGCTTTTTTGCCGAAGTATTTTGCTGGCAAACGCCAACTGCATATTATTACGAATAACTTGCACATTGCCACTGAAGTTAATCAATTGCAAAATATTAAGCTGTCTATCTTAGGTGGGGAAGTCCCTTACCAATCAAATTCAATTTTAGGTTATCGGGCGTTACGTGATTTAGATCAAAATTACCGTCCAGATATTGCTTTTATGTCGTGTAATTCGTTAGATGAACATGGGATTTATATGGCGAATGAAGAACAAAATGCTTTGAAACAGATGTTGTTGCAAACCGCACGGAAAGTTGTGTTGTTAGTGGATCATTCAAAGTTTGGACGTCATGATTATATTTTGATGTCCTCTTTTCAGCAAACGAACATAGCAGAAATCATTTGTGATCAACGTCCGTCAGCAGATATTGCCCAGCAAATAATACAAGCTAAAATCCAATTAACAATTGCATAGGCATTATAAAGCTTGATGGCGCTTTTGAAAGTCAGCGCGTTTTTGGGCGGGCGACATGCCGTAAAATTCATGGTATTTTTGATAAAAAAAGTTTTTGTTTTTAATCCCGACTTTAGTGATAATCTTATTAATCGGTAAAGTACTGGATTGTAATAGGCTGTTAGCTTGAATGAGCCGTTGTTTGGTTTTTAGTTGGGAAAAAGTATTATGCGTGTGTTTTTTAATTAAATTACCCAGGTAATCTTTGTTATAGCCATATTTATTAGCTAGCTGTTCCAAAGTAATGGTGGCATAGTTTTGATCAATTTCGTTTAAGCATTGAATGATTAAATCTTGTTGGCGATTGGTGGTTTTTACTGTCGGCAAAGGATGGTGACGGAGGATTTTGGCTAAAAGAATATCTAAATAAGATTCAATGATCCGACTCGAGTACGATTTTTCAAGAAAATATTCTTCAATAATTTCGTCCATGGTTTCTTTGATGTCTTGGTTTTGCGGAAATAAAATATAATTGCGGGTAGGATGCTTGCCAAGAGAAATATCAGATAAAAAACTATAAGTAATACTATTATTTTTGTGAATACTGTTTAATAGATTGAAAGTAATACTACTGTCGCGAAACAAAACATTGATGAGTAAATCGTTGGTCCCGAGTGCTTTGATAGAGTGGCTGCAACCAACATTCATCATTAGAATATCACCTTCATGTAATTTGACTAGTTGCCCATCGACGACTTCAGAGCAACTGCCAGTTAACATATAATTTAATTCTAAAAATTTATGCGTGTGTTTAGGGTAGGGGGCAAAGCGGTTATGTTTACTGATATAGACAGAATGGTACTTAAAAAAGTAATCGTTAGTTAAAGTGAGGAGTGCTTGATGATCGACAGAAGTAGCGACTGCACTTTGTGGTAAATCGGCAATAAAATGATGAGTTGCTTCTTGTTGTTGTTCTAAACTGGTTTTTTGTTGGAGCATTTGGATAACTTGTGCGTTCATAATAAAATCCTTTCGCAAGCTGATTAGCAATCAATAACGGAACAAAAAGGAAATGTTGGTCAATGATTAAGATTGAGCCAAACATTTCCTTTTATAATACTCTTAAATTCCCAAGTTACTGTCGAGTAACGACGATTATTTATCTGGTTGGTAGTCGGGATCAATAATCAAAACCGGTTTAATCGTTTTCCCCGAAACAGAATCGGCATTGGCTTGATTAATATCCTTGAAATCATAGAACTTTTCAGTTTTATCAAAGTCAAACCAACCTAACTTATAAAATTCAATCAAGCGGGTAATATCAACTTGAG
Organism: Bombilactobacillus sp. ESL1097; assembly: GCF_058107205.1. Lineage (NCBI taxonomy): Bacteria > Bacillati > Bacillota > Bacilli > Lactobacillales > Lactobacillaceae > Bombilactobacillus > Bombilactobacillus sp. ESL1097. Next base: position 36,221 of record NZ_JBYLUB010000001.1, read on the forward strand.
GAATGGAATCGCCCATGTTGACACCAACGACTTTGCGATCATCAACGCAGAGATCATTCCAAGTAGAAATTTCTAATAATTTTGGTGTCACGGCGATCGCAGCACACGTTCCGCCTTGAGCTAATGCTAAAACGCTGTTTTTGATTACTGCAGGAATACCAGTAGTGTCAACCGTCCAATCAACGCCATAGCCATTAGTTAATTGTTGAATTTTAGCCACGGCATCCTCATCATTACTATTAATCGTATCTGTAGCTCCTAATTCTTTGGCTAAGGCCAATCTTTGAGGAACTACGTCCACGGCAATAACTTTAATACAACCAGAAATGCGTCCGGCCATCATAGCAGCTAGACCGACGGCACCAGTACCAAAGACAGCGATCGTATCACCAGGTTTCGGTTGCAAAGTATTAAAGACAGTACCGGAACCAGTTACATAACCACAACCTAATGGTCCTAATTTCCGTAAATCTAAACTTTTATCAACTTTGACAGCATTACGTTGGTCAACAACGGTAGTCGTTGTAAACGAGGATTGATTAAACATATTAGAGATGTGCTGACCGTTCTGAGTAAATTGATCTTCACCATCGGCCCGGACCCCAGACAAATTGTAATCACCATAATTACGACACTGTGTGGGCACCCCTTTTAAACAATTATCGCAGGTTCCATCAGCGTAAAAAGATAAAATAACATGATCACCGACTTGAAAGTTTTTCACTTCGGAACCAATTTTTTCAACGATACCGGCCCCTTCATGACCTAAAATTGCTGGATAGCCTACCGAAGCATCGCCTTTGCGAATCGCTTCATCAGAATGGCAAATCCCGCTGGCCACCATGTGAATTTGGAGATCAGTCGGACCAACTTCGTGCAGTTCAATGTCATCTTCTAAGGTAAATGGTGCTCCTTGTTCTTTGACAACAGCGGCAGTAATTTTCATTAATAAAACCCCTTTCTTGAAATTCACCCTTTTCAACAATGATTATGTCACTATCAAAAAACGATTTCAATAAAAACTTGTGATTTTATTCATAAAGTTTTGCGATGAATGGTTTAAATATTTTATTTTTACAAAAAAATAATCTAAAAAGTGCTTTTATAGATAAAAATTACGAACTGTGCCCCTGGTTGATTTCCAGAATCTAAAATCATTAAATTAAAAAATGTATTAATATGATACTGATTATCAAGAATTATGCCATTGCGCTAGTCTAGCGATTACGCTTACAATCTATACAGTAAACGTTTACGATTAAGAATTATGAATGGAGATCTGAAGTTATGGCTAAAAGTTCGCACGCTTCAACGTGGGCAGTATCCTTAACCAATTTTTTAGACTCAGGCTCAATCGTTGCGGGCGGTGCAGGTTTAACAATGTGGCAAAAGCACTTTGGTTTGAGTAGCTTTGCCGTCGGTTTATTAGGGGCATTGAGTGCTAATGCTTTTGGTTCGGCATTGGGAGCCATCATTGGCGGGCATTTGTCTGATAAATACGGCCGCAAAATGATTTATACCTATGATATGTTGGTCTACATGGTCGGAACACTTTTAATTGTGTTTTCTATTAATTTTCCGATGTTACTAATTGGTTTTTTAGTGACAGGTATGGCTGTAGGTGCGGGGGTTCCTGCTTCTTGGACGTATATTGGTGAAACATCTGATGGAAAAAATCGGGCCCATGATATTGGAATTTCCCAATTTTCCTGGTCCATGGGACCGACGTTAGTTTTTGTGGCAGCATCATTATTTGCACCACTTGGTTTATTAGGTAACCGCTTATTATTTGTCTTTTTAACAATTGTGGCATTTATTGCGTGGTTATTGCAAAGAAACTTACCGGAATCTCAGGATTGGTTGCAACAAAAGGAAAAAGAACGGCAATCAGGAATTAAGCCGCATCCATATAAAGAATTATTTTCGAATATGGTTTCCATTAAAAGTATTCTCTTCTTATGCGGTGTTTATGCTCTCTGGAATTTAGTTGCGGGGGCGATGGGCTTCTTTATGCCATTTGTATATGAAACTGTCGGTGGCTTAAATACCTTGCAGGCAAATATTTTACAAGCAGTTTTGTGGTTATGTACCGCTTTATCTGGTTACTTCGGTTTTGCCTTATTTGGCGATCGGCTTAATCCCCGGGGCTTCTTCTTTGTAGGGGCTTTAATGGCTGTTATTTCTTGGGTAATTTTAACTTATATTGGCTTCGGCTGGGCCGCTTTAATTGCTTTTGTAATTATTTGGGGACTATCTGCCGGAATTGGTGCCCAAGCTTGGTATGCTTTATGGGCAGTGGAGCTGTTTCCTACAAAGTATCGTGCTGGCTCCCAAGGGTTTATGTTCTTTATTGTCCGTGGTAGCTCTGGGATTTGGTCGATCATTTTCCCAATGATTTTAGCAGATCTTGGTTTTAAGGTTGCTGGGACGGTCATGATTATTTTGCTGTTAGTATCTTTGATTATTGGTGTTATTTGGACGCCACAAACTCAAGGTAAATCTTTAGATGAAATCACTTTGGAACGTTATGGTACCAAAGAAGAATAGAAGGTGCAGTTAGTGAGTAAAACTTATGTAGCAATTGATATTGGCGCTTCCAGTGGGCGTTTGATGCTGGGTCAATTAATTGATGGCCAATTGCAATTGAAAGAAATGCACCGTTTTACCAATGGATTTACCTCCAAAAATGGTGCTGATTGTTGGGACATTGATCATATTATTCAAGAAATTTTACTGGGACTGCAAAAAGTCAAACAAGCTGGTTATGCGGAAGTAACAGTGGGAATTGATACGTGGGCTGTTGATTACGTTTTGGTCGGTTCAGATGGTCAACGTTTGAAAGATCCGGTTTCTTATCGGGATGCGCGGACTAAAAATGCGATTCACGATTTAACCTCTGATTTATCCAAAGAATATATTTATCAGAAAACCGGGATTCAATTTTTAGACTTTAACACGTTATACCAATTGTTTGAAGAAGACAAAGATTTATTAGCACACACCGACAAAATTTTAATGATTCCCGATTACTTGGGTTATGTGCTAACGGGCCAAGCAGTAACGGAAGTTACTAATGCATCCACGACGCAAATGTTAAGTTTACGCGAAGGTTTGTTTGATGAACATTTGTTGCAAAAGGTTAATGTCAGTGCCGATCAATTTCCTAAGTTAGTTGACCCTGGGACCATGCTGGGTGAATTACAAACGGATAAATTCCCCGATTACGATTTACCCCGAGCTCAAGTAATTACGGTAGCGACTCATGATACGGCCTCGGCCGTCGTAGGAACTCCCGGACTCGGGCAACGTTGGGCTTACTTGAGCTCAGGAACCTGGTCTTTGATTGGAGCCGAATTAAATGTTCCAGAGAACGGCCAGTTAGCATTTAAACACAACTACACCAATGAATGGGGTGCGTATGGCACGTATCGGTTTTTGAAAAATATTATGGGCTTGTGGATTGTGCAAAATATTAAAAAAGAATTACATGATCAATATAGTTTTGCGCAATTAGCTCAGTTAGCACAACAAGAAACGCCATTTCAACAATATATTGATGTCAATGATCAGCGCTTTCAAAATCCACCAGCGATGATTCCAGAAATTCAAGCTTACTGTCGTGAAACGCACCAAAAAGTCCCGCAAACTCCTGGTGAAATTGCGATGGCTGCTTATTCGAATTTGTCACTGTATTACGCTAATGAATTAGATATTTTGGGCCAAATTTTAGGTTATCAAATTGACACGTTGAATATTGTTGGTGGTGGTGCCAATGTAGCTTTAATGAACCAGTTAACAGCTAATATTGCTGGTGTGAATGTGTTTGCTGGCCCCACTGAAGCCACGGCCATTGGCAATTTGATTGTGCAGATGATTGCGCAAGGTGATATTTTAAATGTTTATTTGGCACGGCGGATCATAGCTGATTCCTTTGATTTAAAGCAATATCAACCGCAACAAGATATGCAAGAACATTTAAAAACTTGGCGTAGCAAATTTAGATAAAAAGGAAGTGACCAAAAGTGACAGTCCGTTTGGGACAATTAATGCATGTTTATCCAGATCAATATGCTGAGTATGAAAAGAGACACAATAATTTGTTTCCGGAAATGCGCCAAGCTTTGAAAGCTGCTGGTGCGCATAATTACTCAATTTTTCTGGATAAAGCCACGGGCAATTTGTTTGCTTATTTAGAAGTTGATGACCTTGATAAATATAATCAGATTTCCGAGTCTGATGCCTGCAAAAAGTGGTGGGCATATATGGAACCGATTATGGATACGAATCCGGATCAAAGTCCAGTGACGACTGACTTACATGAGGTTTTTCATTTGAATTAAATTTTTAAGGAGATGTGTGATTATGACTAAATCTGAAACTGTTGAAAATGCTTATCAAACCGCCAAGGAACGGTATGCTGAAATTGGCGTAGATACAGAAGCTGCCATGGAACAATTGAAAAAAGTTAAATTATCTGTGCATTGTTGGCAAGGTGACGACATTCATGGCTTTGTGAATCCGGAACAAGAATTAACCGGTGGCATTGGCGTCAGCGGTGATTATCCGGGGATTGCTACAACGCCTGATGAATTAACGGGTGATTTACATGAAGCATTATCATTAATTCCTGGTCATCATAAAGTGCAGCTGCATACTTTATATGCGGTCACAGATCGCAAAAAAGACTTTGATGAAATTGGTCCAGAAGACTTTAAGTATTGGGTTGATTGGGCTAAGGAAGAAAAAATTGGTTTGGATATGAACCCTACTTTCTTCTCTCATCCCAAAGTCAAAAATAATTTTACCTTAGCTAGTCCAGAAAAAGATATTCGTGATTTTTGGATTCAAGTAGGGAAACAATCACGGAAAATTTCAAATTACTTTGGTCAAGAATTGGGTCAACAATCAATTAATAATTTCTGGATGCCTGATGGTTTTAAAGATAATCCAATTGATAAAGCGACACCGCGTTTGCGGATGATTGAGTCCTTAGACGAAATTATTAAAGACAAATATGATGAAAAGAATACGATTGAATCCTTTGAAGGTAAATTATTTGGTACAGGTATTGAGTCTTACACGGTAGGTTCTCATTTGTTCTACAACAACTATGCGATTACTCGTAACAAATTATGGACGATTGATGCAGGTCACTGGCATCCAACTGAAGATGTTTCCGACAAGTTTTCTGCCTTTTTGCCATTTGGTCGCGGCTTGATGTTACATGTTTCGCGTCCAGTTCGTTGGGATAGTGACCACGTAGTCATCTTTGATGAAGCTTTGCAACGGATTACTCGCTCGCTAGTTCGGGATAACGAATTAGATAAGACGAATATTGGTTTAGACTTCTTTGATGCTACGATTAATCGGGTTTCTGCTTGGGTCATTGGTGCCCGGGCAACCCAAAAGGCTTTATTACAAGCAATGTTGGCACCTTTAGCTCAATTAAAAGAAGACGAGTTGCACTATGACTTTACGCAACGCTTAGTAGAAACTGAAGAATTAAAATCTTATCCATTTGGTGCAGTTTGGGATGAATTTTGTTTGCGGAATAATGTTCCAGTCGGGATGGATTGGCTCAAAGAAATTCGGCAATATGAAAAAGACGTTCAATTTAAGCGCTAAGATAAAACTGAATGATACTCAATAACTGAGTTTTAACTCGGAATAAACAATTAAGTCATCACAATGACTCGATTGTTTATTCGTGGTTCAGCGTAAATTTTGGCATTTTTAAAAATATTAATGGACTTAATAAGGGAGAATTGTAAGCATGACAAGTTTTGGTGATTCTAAATATGTACAAAAAGTTTGTGAAATAACACAAGCCTCTTATCAAGAAGGCTGGGATGAGCGTAATGGTGGTAATGTGTCCTTACGTTTGACGGCTGAAGATGTGGCGCCATTTGATGATGTTGCTGTAGTTAAGCGGACTATTGACCTGGGTTTTGATGCTAGTGCGTTAGTAGGGAGTTACTTTTTGGTAACGGCTACGGGGCGTTATTTCCGGAATGTTATTCATCAACCTAACCTTGATTTAGGTTTGGTTAAAATCACTGCTGATGGGCAACATGCTGATTTATTATGGGGTTATGAAGATGGTGCGGCCCCAACTTCTGAATTTCCGAGTCATTTAATGTCACATATTGAACGGTTGAAAGTTGATCCTAACCACCGCGTGGTGATGCACTGTCATCCAACGAATTTGATTGCGTTGTCTTTTACGCACGAATTGGATGAAAAGAGCATTTCTTTGTTGTTATGGAAGATGCAGGCAGAATCATTAGTTGTGTTCCCTGAAGGTGTGGGAGTCATTCCTTACATGACACCAGGGACGAATGAAATTGGGCAAGCCACAGCTGCCAAGATGCAGGACTTTCGGGTAGTTATGTGGCCCCACCACGGGATTTTTGGTACGGGTACGACATTAGATGAAGCTTTTGGTTTAATTGAAACGGTTGAAAAAGCAGCTACGATTTACTCACAAATTGGTGCGCAGGGCGGTCAAATTAAACAAGAAATTACTGATGCCCAATTGCATGATTTGGCAGATGCTTTTCATGTTACTGCTAATCCTAAATTTTTAAAATAAAATTAATTGAATAAAACCATAAAAACGAGATGGAAAATTCAAGCTTAGCGGTGCTATGAGGCCTGGATTTACCCGCTCGTTTTTTGATTGAGGAGATTATTTGATGGCACAGACAGAAAAAGAAAAATTTTTAGCTGGAAAACCGTATTATATTTTTGACCCAGAATTGGCGGCCGATGAAACCAGGGCACGGCGCTTATGTAAAATGTTAAATGAATTGGATGATCAAGCTACGCAACAAAAAGATCAGGTGATTCGGCAACTGTTGGGCTCAGTGGGGACTAATCCGTACATTCAACCAAATTTTCGCTGTGATTTTGGTTATAATATTCACGTTGGTGATAACTTTTTGTGTAATTATGATTGTACGATTCTAGATATTGCGCCCGTGATGATCGGTGATAACTGTTTATTGGCGCCGAAGGTACAACTATATGCGGCCACGCATCCGCAGGATCCTATTCAGCGCAGTGCAGGCATTGGCTTAGGACAGGCGATTACGCTCGGCGACAATGTCTGGGTCGGTGGGAATGCGGTAATTTTGCCGGGAGTTAGCCTGGGTGATAATGTAATTGTCGGCGCTAACGCGACAGTGACCAAATCGTTTGGCAGTAACGTCGTCCTTGCTGGTTCACCAGCGCGAGTATTGAAAAAATTACCAAGTAAGTCCTGAAAGGATCAAGTTAATGACAGCTTTTAATCAAGTAATGCTACCAGTATTATTAATTTTTTTAGCGGGCTATCTTTTTCAAAAAATTTTTCGCTTAGATGTTAAACCATTGTCCACGCTATCAATTTATTTGCTCCTGCCATTTTTGGTTTTTCAAACTTTTTATAAACAGACACTCAATCAAAATTTTTTAAATATTATTATTACTTCAACATTAATTATGTTGAGTTTGATTGTAGTTGGCGTAGTAATCGGGCGCATTTTAAAATTTTCGCGGAGTCAGGTGAATGCCTTTTTGTTAGCGACGGTTTTTCCCAATAGTGGTAATTACGGGGTACCTTTGGTTTTATTTGCTTTTGGAGCTAAAGGAACTAGTCTAGCGATGATGATTATGGTTTTTCATAATATTTTGATGGGCTTTGTGGGGGTCTATATTGCTGCTTCGGCTCATGAACGCGGCCTAGCTGGATTTAAAGCTGCTGGTATGGCCGTCTTGAAACAGCCAATGAATTACGTGATTTTACCAGCTATTCTACTACATTTTTATCAAATCCAATTACCAGCTAACTTAATGAAGAGTGTTAATATGATTGGCAACATTGCCATTCCGTTAATTATGTTGATTTTGGGGATGCAATTGGCTGACGTAACTACAAAAACAGTAGCGTTAAAAACAATTAGTGTAGCAGTGCTGGTGCGCTTGGTCTTATCCCCTGTGCTGGCACTATTGATTTGTCGTTGGGTCGGCGTTTCCACGCTTTTGACACAGATTGTTGTGTTAATGTCGGCAATGCCGAGTGCGGCCAATACTACACTATATGCGATTCAATTTAAAACGGAGCCAGATTTAGTTTCGAGCTGTACATTAATGAGCACGTTGCTAAGCGTCATAACATTGACTGTTTTATTGAATCTATTTTAAAAAATTATAATAAAAAATTCTAGCTACTTTTCCTCATTGGAAAAATAACTAGAATTTTTTGTTAAATCTGATTGTGATTGATAAATTATTTCTTTTGGAGACCCTTAACGCCACCAACTTCATATAAAACTTGTTCAAAGGAGAAGCGTTTAGCCATAGCAGCAACAGCACCCTTTAATTTCAAGTGTGGTTTGGTAATTTCAGCAATACCATGAGAAGGTCCTAAGGAAGCAATTGTTCCTTTAGATTGGTAAACAAACTTCTTCTTTGGAGTATCTTGAATGTCAGCAACAATATTTTCTGCAGCAACAATTGCTTGTGCCAAAGCTAATTGGCCGGTAGTTGGTAATGGTCGTTCGGATTTAGGATCCATGGAAGCAGAATCATCACCAGCCACATAAATTTCAGGATGATCTTCAATGTTTAGATAGTCGGTAACTGTAATCCGGTTGCGCCGAGCATTGAAGCCGGAGTCTTTGATGACATCACTACCACTAACACCAACTGTCCAGATAATAGAATTAGCGTAGATGCGTTGTTCTTCATCACTGTCGCCCTTTGTATAAACAACAGCATTTGGCTCAATCTTCTTAATTTTCGCACTGGTCATGATTTTAATGCCGTTCTTGCTTAAGAAATCAACAGCATATTGTGCCAACTCAGAGTCAAACATTGGCAAAATTTGCGGTGCCATTTCCACACTAGTAATGTTAATTTCGGGAACACCATACTTAGCTTTTAAGATCTTAGCGGTGTCAATTAATTCACCCAATAATTCGATACCAGTAAAACCAGCACCACAAACTACGATATTTAAGTCGTTCGGGTCTTGGGATTGCTTATAATTACGAATGTTAGAGTTGATAACTTCATAAATCTTTTCGGCGGAAGGAATATCTTGCAGTTTGTAAGAGTATTGATCAGCACCTTCCATACCAAAGTTTTCAGAACGGAAACCTAAACCAAGAACAACATAATCGTAAGTTAAGTCATCATGATCAGCAAATTCAACCGTTTTGTTTTCATAATCAATTTTTGAAACATTCGCTTGAATAAAGTTAACATTATCCGGTAATACTCCGCGAATATCAAAACTGATTTTGTCTGCGTTGGCGGTACCCGCAGCAACTTGATAAAGTTCGATTGATTCAACATGCTTAGTGTTACGGTCAATTAAATCAATTTGTGTGTCTGCAGGAGCAATTTTTGCTAATTTTCTGGCGGTACCTAAGCCAGCATAGCCTGCTCCTAAAATTACAATGTGAGCCATAAACCCAATCCTTTCTTTGTATGTAATTCTAACAATTATTATAAACTTTTTCTGAAGTTCTGAAAACCGATATACTGTATTTATTTTAAAGTTTTCTGAAGTTGTTGAGATAAATGGAAATGCGTATAAATGAGAGTGTGCCACAAATTCCCAAAACGGTATTTCTTAAAGATAAAAAATCATAATTTAGCGTTCTTAGCTGGCTGTTTGCGATTTTGTTCGCTAGCTAGGCTTTATTAACAACTTTTGTGCAACCGGTTTCTTTGAAGTATAATTAAGCCAACTAAGAAATTGGAGGCTGGATTTTATGTTAATAATGGCGGTCAATGCAGGTAGTTCGAGTTTGAAATGGCAGATTTATGATTTACCGAGTGAAAAAAAAGTAGCACAAGGAATGATCGATCGTCTAGGTAAAGTTGATGCAGTGTTTGAAGCAGAATATCAGGGCCACAAGTTTAAACAACAAGAAGCGATTACTAATCAACAAATTGCTGCTACCTTAATTTTAACACGTCTCAAAAGCTTGGGGATTGTGGAGCACTTAGAAGATATTAAAGGTGTCGGGCACCGGATTGTGTCAGGCGGTGAAAAATTTAAGCGTTCAACTAAAATAACCCCGTATGTTGCCCAAGAAATTGCTAATTTAGCCGAATTAGCGCCGCTACATAACGCGACGGAGGCTTATTATATTCAAGTTTTTGCCAAATTATTACCGCAAGCTACACAAGTGGCAGTGTTTGATACATCATTTTACACAACTCTAGCACCCGTCAATTATTTATATCCCTTAGAAATGAAATATTATCGTCAAGATCACATCCGAAAATATGGTGCGCATGGTACTAGTCACCGCTATGTCTTAGAGCAAGCCGCCCAATTATTACAAAAACCAGTTGCGCAAACCAATTTAATTACGTTGCATTTAGGTAGTGGTGCTTCGGTGACGGCCATTGAAAATGGGCAAGCCATTGATACTTCGATGGGCTTTACGCCTTTAGCCGGTGTAATGATGGGGACGAGAAGTGGTGATATTGACCCCTCGATCTTAGAGTACTTGATGAAAAAAGAACAGATTTCTGATATCTCGGAAGTGTTAGATATTTTAAATCATCATTCGGGTTTGCTCGGTGTTTCCGGATTGTCTAATGATAAACGGGATATTGATGAAGCGGCTGCACAAGGTAATCAACAAGCGCAATTGGCGCAACAAATGTTTATTAATCGGATTGTTAAATATGTAGGATCTTATTTAGCTTTACTAAATGAACAGCCAGACGCTTTGGTCTTTACGGCGGGGATTGGTGAAAATGATGCTGGAGTGCGTGCGGGTGTTTGTCAACAATTACAACATTTAGGAGTGCTGTTAGATCCGAAAGCCAATCAGGTGCGTGGCAAAACTGCTTTAATTAGTCAAAGTGCTTCACCCATTAAAGTTTTCGTGATTCCAACCAATGAAGAATTGATGATCGTGCGGGACACTTATCAATTAATTAAATAATCAAAAAATGGTATTGACAATTGATATAACTGTCGATACCATTTTTACTTTGTGTATTATGCGGTGCGCCCAAGAAATTAATCGCGATTACAAAAAACTAAGGAATAATTAAACCGATTCCTAAAGTGACGACTTGGGTGAAAGTCATGATAAATAAGTTTTGCACTGCTAGTTTAAAGGTTTGTTGTTTGACATGAACTACAAAGAATTGTCGGGTATTTTGGTAGACGACCGGAATGGTTAGCCAAGTCAGCATGACAAACCAGGGCAAATAATTCTTAATCACAGCGAGTAATAACAATAAATAACCAGCAATTAATAACAGTGCATATAACCAGAGACTGCTATTAACTCCTAGATAACGGACAATGGTATGACGTTTTAAATCTAAATCTTCTTGATAATCACAAATGTTATTAGCTAAAAGTAGGGAAGCAATCGCGCACATTGCTAGACTTGAGGCCAATAATATTGGTAAAATAAAAGACCAGTTAAGGCTGACTAATTGGTGTACGTTGAGCCAGACCGTGATGAAAAAGATCATAAAGCCCATCGTAAAGCCCGCAAATAATTCGCCTAAGGGTAAGGAGTTTAACGGCCACGGGCCACCAGCATAAAAAAATCCGACGGCAAAACAAAAGAGTCCCATAACTAGTAATAACCAGCCAACTCTGACTACTAACAATAAGCCAATTAAAGCTGCCACAACCATCAAGGAATAGTTGAGCCAACCAATTTTATGAATATTTAAATGATTAACTCCAATGACATTGGTTTTTTGGCGGAAGTTTTGGCCTTGATCATGATCAGCATTTTTGTAATCCCAATAGTTGTCGTTAATATCAACCGCCATATTAAATAACAACATGGCCACAAAAAAGAGAATGGTATTGAGCCAGTTCAGCTGCTGATAATGGTAAATGGTATAAAACACACCTAATAAAAAAGGAAACACACTCGCCGTTTTGGCTTTAATTTCAACTAATTCTAAAAAAACTTTTGGTTTCAAACTTTCAATAAACCTCACTTAATTTTTGATATACTATATAAAGATTATACATGAAAAGGTGCCTGTCAATGATTAACCCGATGTGGTCTGCAATTCCTGAATTGAAACAGCAATTGCAGGACGTTCAAAATTTTATTTTAAAACAAATTGATCCACTAGATCAAGCAATTGCTCAACCAATTCGCGAACAAGTGATTAGCGGTGGTAAAATGATTCGCCCCGCTTGCCTATTAATTTTTAGTGATTTTGGCGATGTGGCGTACCAAACAAAGATTCAAGCAGCTGCGGCCATGGAAGTTTTGCATATTGCCACTTTGATCCATGATGACGTCATTGATGATTCTAAGTTACGGCGCAATGTGGAAACTATCCAAGTTCACTTGGGAGATCGCAATGCGATTTATGCCGGCGATTATTTGATGACCGTCTATTTTGATTTAATCAGCCAGGTAGCAACTAATCAACAAGAAGTACAATTAAATGCGCGCGGTATGAAAAAAATTTTAAAAGGTGAACTAGATCAGTTACGGATTAATTATAACCCGCAAGCCACTGTGAAAATGTATTTGCGCGAAATTGCAGGTAAAACGGCGCAGTTAATTGAACTAAGTGCACAATTTGGCGCTGTTTTGGCGACAGATGATCCGACAATTATTCATCATGCCCGTTTTATCGGCCACAATATTGGCATGGCTTTTCAAATTGAAGATGATATTTTAGATTACCAAGGTCATAAGCAAACTGGCAAACCCCAATTAGAGGATTTAAAAAATGGTGTCTATTCCATTCCATTGATTTACGCTTTGCAGTTCGATAATGAATTGAAACAATTTTTAATGGATAAAAAGCAGTTAACGCCAGCGGAAATTACGGCTGTGGCGGACCGGGTTCGGACTTCGGGCGGTTTAAAAGCAGCACAACAGTTAGCCCAAAACTATTCCCAAAAAGCCTTGACTTTGATTGAAGATTTACCAACTAATCAATATAAAAAATACATTCGGTGGGTTACTAAAAAATTGTTAAAGCGGCAACAATAAATAAGTTGTGACCAAAAGTGGGTGGTAGTGTGTTGGCGAACAGAAAGGGGAAATGATTGGACTATTATAACTTGAGCAAGTTTATTGCCGGAATTTATCGTGGTTCGAAAAATGAGTGCAATAAACAATTGGATTGTTTAAAAATGCGGGCGACCGAAACCGATCTACTATTGTTTATTGATGAACATCCTAATTACAGGCAACAAGAAATTGCCCAAAAAATGGTCATGGATCCGAGCTTGTTGGCCCGTGATTTGCGAACTCTAGCCCAAAAGAATTATATTAAACGCCAATGCGACGCGGATGATCGCCGTGCTAAGCGCATTAATCTGACTAAGCGTGGGCAAAATCAAGTTTGCCAATTACGGCAAGTGATGAATGATTGGTGGCAACAACTGTTTGCGCAACATGATTTAGATGCAACGACTGTTTACCAAACTTTAGAAGCCGTCTATGATGCTATGACGACTGATAAAAATGATTCTACATGTTGTTAATTTAATACAGAGTTTCCTTAAATAAGCGGTATAATTTAATTAATCGTTTCCAACTTTTGAGGAAAGGAAATTGTTAATTATGTCAGAATTATATCTTATGCGTCACGGCGAAACTTTATTTAATCAAACTCATCGAATTCAAGGGGCTTGCGATTCGCCATTAACTCAGCAAGGTATTAGCCAAGCCAAAGAGGTGGGGCAATATTTCAAACAAGCAGGAATTACGTTTGATCATGCTTATTCGTCTACACAAGAACGGGCCAGTGATACTTTGGAGTGTGTCACCAGCCAACCATATCAGCGATTAAAGGGAATTAAAGAGTGGAACTTTGGCTTGTACGAAGGTGAAAGTGAACGATTAAATCCACCAATTGATCCGCAAGAACACTCTTATGGTGACTACTTTGTTTATTATGGTGGTGAATCAGTGGCGCAGGTCCAAGCACGGATGGATCAGACCTTGACCCACATTATGGAGCAACCTGATCATCATCGAGTTTTGGCAGTTAGTCACGGTGGCGCCTGCCATGCCTTTTTATTGAAGCATTGGCCGCAAGCTCAGGATATTGCCCAAATGCCATTATTGAAAAATTGTAATATTTTAAAATTTACTTATAACCAGCACCAATTTACGTTTGAAGAAGTGATTGATGCTCCAAGTTTACTCCACAAATAGTAATTAAAAATTCGTTTATTGAACAACGGGCCTAGCGGCAGTTGATTCAGTAAACGAATTTTTTAGGCAAGATTCAGAATGAATAATATACTGAAAATTAAACAGCAAACTCCAAAGTAGGTTCCTGAGTATAAGGCTAATGCCACAAAATGTGATGTACTGGCAGTGGCATACTTTTGAACACTTTTGAAGTGATTATGCACAGCAACAAATTCCCATAGTCCTAATAACAATAGAAAAATTCCAAATGCAGTTTCAAAAGTGAATTTCATTTTTAATCCCCCTCATAACTTGCCCAGTACTAGTTTAGCACTTTGGTAGGCAGTAAATTAATGCTCAAAAAAATTTTGCTTTTTTAAAAAAATGTAGTAAACTACCTTTTTGAAAAGGAGTTGTGGTTGAATGACTGCTGATTTATTACGGCAATTGGGTCCGCAGATTAAAGTAGCTAATACTTTAATTGAAAAAGAATTAAATAATCAAATCGCTAAACTCATTCCAGAACAAAACTTGACCGGTCCGCAGATTACATTGCTGGTTTATTTATATGAATCTAACGGTCGCACGATTACGCAACGCGAAGTGGCACAAAAGTTTGCTTTGAGTCACCCAACAATGCGGAGCATCGTCAAACGTTTGGAACAGGCCCAGTTAATTAATACGGGGCATTTGTCGAATGATCGCCGTCAAGTTAGTTTGTCGTTGACGCAGCAAGGGAGTGCTTTATTAGATCGGCATATTGTGGATATTCGCGTGACAATGAGTCGTGTTAATGATCAAATTATTGCCGGCTTAACGGAGAAGCAGCAGGCTCAATTAGCGAAAATTTTGACGCAGATCATTCAAAATTTCTAAATTTTACGTAAAAGTGTAGCTTGCTACAAAAAGGAGATAGCAAAATTGCAAACGACAGTTAAAAGTATTTCTGGAAAAAAACGAGCTTTAATGATGGCCGTGTTATTGTTTGGCTCTTTTGTGGCCTTGTTAGCTGAAACGTTCTTAAATAATGCTTTGCCCACTATTATGCGTGCGTTTCAGGTCAATCAAGCCACTGCGCAATGGTTAACGACTGCATACTTGTTAGTGGTGGGCTTAATGATTCCCATTTCGGCGTGGATTTTTGATTCTTTTAATTTGAAACAAAATTTTTTGACAATGATGGTAATCTTCTTTGTCGGTTCCATTGTCTGTCTAATGGCACCCAACTTTTGGGTTTTATTGACTGGACGCATTATTGAAGCCGTGGCGGCCGGGGGGTTAATGCCATTTATTCAAAATGTTATCTTGATGATGTTTCCCCCCGAAAAACGCGGCTTCGCCATGGGGATTACGGGATTCGTAATTGGCTTTGGTCCGGCGGTCGGGCCGACAATATCCGGTTTAATCTTGAAATACGCTGATTGGCAAATGTTATTTATTATTTTGAGTGTGACGAGTGCTTTAGTGGCCATTTTAGCGTTGTTTACGATTCAAAATCTAACTACGCCTAAGTTGCAGACAACTGATCTTTTATCCTTTATCGAATCAATTATTGGCTTTGGTTTATTGCTATATGCTTTATCCGAAATAGGCAATACGGGTAAAATTACGGTGAGTTTAGCAGTTATTTTCCTTATTGGAATTTTAGTCATTTATTTATTCTGTTGGCGCCAATTAAAAATGCAGGAACCACTATTAGATATTCACGTCTTTAAAAATTGGCGTTTTGACTTATGTACTATGTTAAGTACGATTAGTAATATTGCAATGGTGGGCATTGAATTAGTTCTGCCGTTGTATTTACAGACGACACGGCAAGAATCGGCCTTGATTGCGGGCTTAGTCATGATGCCGGGGGCTATTGTGATGATTATCTGTAATCCTATTTCGGGAACACTCTATGATAAACTTGGAATTAAGAAGTTAGCGTTCTTTGGCTTTGCCATGTTGTTGTTAGGTACTTTGCCCATGCTGTGGTTCAATACTCAGACAAGTTTAGTCTTGATTGGACTGTGCTATGCTGTTCGGATGGTGGGTATTTCCTTTACAATGATGACGACTTTTACTGCCGGTATCAATATGATTGAACCGCAGTTAACGGCTCATGCCAATGCTGCTTCATCGACGGTACGTCAAATCGGGGGTTCACTGGGAACAGCTTTAGCAATGTTGCTGGTGGCTTTGTCAGCTACGTTAAAGACTAGTGTCGGTCAAGTTCAGGCTACCGAAATTGGTTATCAATGGAGTTTTATTTTAATGATTGTGTTTGCCGTCATTGGCTTACTGGCCTCATTCTTTTTGCCCAGTGCGGCAGCTGAAAATAAATAATTTTATCGTGGGGATTCAAATAGTTGTTGTTCAGTTGAGTAAGCCAATAAAAAAAGAGCCGTTCGGGGCTCTTTTTTTTATAAGCTAAATTAATTTTAGTCTTCAGCAACGGATTTTTGTTCTTGTGCTAATAAAATGCTGTCATACTTTTTGGCGAATGGATAGTAAATAAAGAAGCTCATAATTAACATTAAGGTTTGCCAAACAGCTCCTTGCCAACCGCCGACAATTAAGCCGGAAATTATTGCTGGTGTGGTCCAAGGAACGTAGACTCCGTTGAAAGGTGGAATAATGCCGAGGGCAATGACAGCATAGGTTAATAGTCCTGAGATGACCGGTGTTAAAATAAAGGGAATTGCTAGCATGGGATTTAAAACAATCGGTAAACCAAACAAGATTGGTTCATTGATGTTAAATAAAGCTGGGACAATCTCCAATTTGCCTAAAGCTTTCATCTGGGCTGATTTGGCAAAAACAAACATGAAAACTACTAAACCAATGGTCATACCGGCACCAGTGACTGTTAAACATTGATCCATAAAAGATTGAGTGACAATGTGGGCACCATGAGCTAAAGATAATTTACCAGCTTTATACAAAGCCAAATTATCGGCATTATTTGATAATAATAATGGTCCCATAATCCCGCCAACAATCGTGGAGCCATGTACACCAAAGAACCATAAAAAGACTGGTAATAGAGAAATGACAATGACGCCTAACAAGCCATCAGTAGCGTGTTGCAGTGGAATCTGAATAACCTTATAAATCCATTCGGCTAAGGTAGTATTGAAGCCTAATTTGAAGATGCCATACACAACAGCCGCTAACGAAACAATGACGGCCGCCGGAATCAAAGCAGTAAAAGAACCTGCCACATTAGGGGGAACTTGTTCCGGCATTTTAATAGTAATATTTTTCTTCAAAAACCAGGAGTAAAGCCAACCAACAAAGAGTCCAACTAAGATAGCGATAATCATCCCTTGCCCGCCGAGCCAGTTTTTGTCAATGATCCCGGAAACTTGCCAAGCGGTGGATGTTTTATCGGGATGGGCGATACTAGTGACTTTAGTGATGGTACTAGGTTGTAAAATGATATCGACCGTGACCGCTAAGAGTCCAGCAGGTGCAGCATCAAAGCCTTCATCTTTGACCCAAGAATAGGCAATGCCGAAGACGGCAAACAAAGCCATGATGCCGAAGGAAGCATCACTTGCTTGCATGAACACAGCAGCAATACCAATTTTATTAAAATAATTTTGTAAGGCCTGAATTGGTGGTTGCCCTAGGATTAAAAAAATAGCGCCGATGATGATAAAGGGAATGGGATAAATCATTCCATCTTTAATCGCTTTGAGGGGCCTAGTATTGACGAATTTCATTACCGGTGGTAGTAACTTTTTGTTAATAAAGTCTTTCATATGTAACAACCTCCATTATTGTCAAAGTAAGATCAAGACTTAATCAATACCAATTTTCTGTTAAACTAGCAGTAAGGGCTTTCACAACTGTACACGTACAGTTTAAAACGCTAAATTAATTTTTGCAA
The DNA here is from genome assembly GCF_058107205.1 of Bombilactobacillus sp. ESL1097. Taxonomy (NCBI): domain Bacteria; kingdom Bacillati; phylum Bacillota; class Bacilli; order Lactobacillales; family Lactobacillaceae; genus Bombilactobacillus; species Bombilactobacillus sp. ESL1097. The sequence goes on from NZ_JBYLUB010000001.1 coordinate 54,248, forward strand.
GCGCTTTTTAAAATGATGATTAGATTATTAAGGAGGTTTCTATGCTTAAATATCAACAGTTAGCCCAACAACTAATTGCAATGATGCAACAAAATTCGTTGCCACAAGGTGCTAAATTGCCGAGCTTAAATGAGTTAAAAGCTACTTATCAGACGAGTAAGACTACAATTCTCAAAGCCTTAACAGAATTAGAACGAGCGGGCTTAATTTATCAAGTGCAAGGTAGTGGGACGTTTGTGCGTAAACCGCCTAAAGCTGGTTATCTGAACTTTTCTAAGACCAATCATGGTTGGACCAATGACTTGGAAGACAATCAATTAACGAATGCGGATGTGACTGTCAAAAAAATCTATCCCACAGTAGAGATCGCCCAATATTTACATTGTTCACAGAAAACGCCCGTGTATCAAGTCCAAAGAATCAAGCTAGCACAAGGCGTGATTTCGTGTTGGGAAACTTCATATTATAGTACTGAAGAGGTACCGTTTTTAAATGTTGCCATTGCGACCGGGTCTATCTTTCATTATTTGCAACAAGTTCATCAGATTAAAGTGGGTTTTTCGGATAAGTATTTTGCTGTACGGCCCTTAACAGAATTAGAAGCGCAAAAATTAGCTTTGGCTAAAACTAGTTTTGGCTTAGTCGTTCAAGAAGTGTTTTATTCAACTAGTGGGCGGATTTTTGATTATTCCCAAAATGTCTATAATTATCAAACCACCAAATTTTATTTATAAGACAACAAAAAACTCGCTTGTCAGTTCGAAGCGAGTTTTTAATGTTAGTGTATTGGTAGTCTTAGAAGTAAAGACCAACGATCGTTCCGGTTAAGATAGAAGCCAATGTAGCACCTAATAATAACTTCATGGAAAATTTAGCCACGAATGATCCTTGCTTAGCACTAATGGATTTAATTGCCCCGGTAATAATACCGATTACGCTAAAGTTTGCGAAGGAAATTAAATAGGAAGAAATAATGGCGACAGCCTTGGGACTTAAGACATGCACAATCTTATGCAATTGACCTAGGGCCACAAATTCATTCGTCAAGAGTTTGGTGGCCATTAAGCTACCAACTTGTTGGATATCTTTGCTCGGAACACCCATTAAGTACGCAATTGGCGAGAAGATATAACCCAAAATCTTGGTAAAACTGATATGGAAGATAACTGAACAAGTACTATTTAAGAAAGTTACTAAAGCGACAAAACCAATCAACATGGCCGCAACGGTAATAGCTAGATTAAAACCATCTTGAATATAATTACCGACAACTTGAAAGAAAGGTTCATGGGAAAGATTAGTTGTCGCGGAGTCGGCATTAATGGCTTTGTTTTCTTCATCAGAAACATCATAGGGATTGACGATGCAAGAAACAATCAACGCCGATAAAATGTTCAAGAAAACCGCAGTTACCACAAATTTACCAGGAACTAACTGCATGTAAGAAGCTAAGACCGCAGCCGAGACCGCACTCATGGCCGAAGCACAAATGGTATACAGCCGCTTTTCGTCAAGCTTGGGGATGACATCTTTAATGGTTAAGAAGACTTCCGGTTGTCCTAAAATAGCAGTGGAAACGGCAAAATAACTTTCCAGTTCACCCATGCCAGCTAATTTATTCAAAATAAAACCGGTCCATTTAATAATAAAGGGTAAGATTTTTAGATAATTTAAAATTCCTACTAAAGCGGAAATAAAGACAATCGGCATTAAAACATTTAAGAAGAAGACGGAAGCGCCTTTTTTGATAACTAAACCACCGAAAACAAAATTGATTCCGCCGGCGGCTTGAACCATTAACCAGTTGAAGAAACTGGAAATGGCTCCCATTGTTTTAATACCACCTGAAGTATTTAAACATAGGAAAGAAATGATTAATTGGAGGGCAAACATAATTCCCATTTTTTTGAATTTGATATGTTTGCGGTCACTACTGACTAACCAACCAACTATCAAAACGAGTAAAATTCCGGTTAACAAGAAAACAAATCGCATAATTTTCACCTTTCTGAATTGTGAATATGGTAATGGATCTGATCTGTATAAAGATTGTAAAATCACACTCAATAGTTAAGATTTTAAATTTATAAGTAATACTTGCATCCTTAACTAAGATGGCTACTGGTCGCAGTGTGATCTTGCGCTCCAAAAGCTAAAAGCTTACGTTTAACTACAACTAAGAACTCAAGTCAAAGCCCGACTTAAGTCCTTAGTCTAGGTTAATCCTCAGCTTTAAATCGGCCTTTGTCGCAGTGGTTAAGCGCTCCAAGTAGCAACAGTTTGCGTCTAGCTACGCTAAAGATCTCAAGTTTAAAGACCAAAACTTAAGTCCTTTATCTAGGCTATATTCCACTGCTGAACGTTACTTGTCGCAGTATTTAATCAATAATTTTGTAAATCATTGGGTTCTTATCAGCATGATCGGCCACGGTGATGTTTTGATACAATAAATCTTTGATATCATCGACATTTTCCCGATTACTGTAAATAGTTAACAATGATTCACCTGCTTGAATAGCGTCACCGACTTTTTTGTGTAGTTCAATACCGACACTGTAATCTAATTGATCTTCTGCTTTTTGGCGACCACCACCGAGCATCATGCTAGCAATGCCAACTTCGTCGGCTTTTATTTGAGCCACAACACCGCTTTGTTGGGCTGGTAATTCAATCTTATATTGCGCTTGGGGCATGATGGAATAGTCATCAACAACGCGCTCATCGCCACCTTGAGCTTTAATCATTGCTTTAAAGCGCTCTAAAGCTTTGCCGGAACTAATAGCATCTTCGAGTAATTTCCGGGCTTCAGCAGCATCTTTGGCTTTGCCGCCTAAAACAACCATGTAACTACCTAAAGTTAGCATTAATTCAGTAACATCTGCGGGGCCTTGGCCCTTTAAGACATCAATAGATTCTTCGATTTCCAAAGAATTACCAATTTTGTAACCGAGTGGTTGATTCATGTCGGAAATTACAGCCATACATTGCATGCCCACACCTTTGCCAATAGAAACTAAAGCTTTAGCTAAAGCAATGGAGTCGTCTAAGGTCTTCATAAAAGCGCCTGATCCTGTTTTGACATCAATAACTAAGGCATCAGTACCAGAGGCAATCTTTTTACTCATAATGGAACTGGCAATGAGCGGAATTGAATCAACGGTATCGGTTACATCCCGCAAAGCATAAATTTTCTTATCAGCCGGAGCAATGTTACCGGTGGCGCCAATAATGGCTAACTTTTCGGCAGCGACTTGCTTGATAAAGTCTTGTTCGCTGATTTCTACTTTGTAGCCCGGGATCGCTTCCAACTTATCTAATGTTCCACCAGTATGGCCTAAACCGCGTCCAGAGATCATAGGCACTGGAATACCAGTGGCGGCTACGACTGCGGCTAATGGTAAGCTGATTTTATCGCCCACACCACCAGTAGAATGCTTATCAACTTTGATACCTGGAATTTCGGACAGATCCAAATGATCGCCCGATTCCATCATTTTCATGGTCAGAGTTGACCGTTCTTGAGCTGTCATGTCTTGGAAATAGATTGCCATCAATAAGGCACTAGTTTGATAATCAGGAATAGTGCCATCACAAACGCCATCAATGAAGAATTGAATTTCTTCAGCAGTTAATTCTTTTCCGTTGCGTTTGTTATCAATAATATCGACCATTCTCATGAGTCATACACTCCTTTGGATTTATAAAATTAGAAAGCGAAGATTTAATTAATCTTGTTTTAAGAAAACGCTTACTATTAGTACCTTAAAGACTACCTTTGCTAGCATTAAAGCAGCAACTACGGGTAATCTTTAAGAAAAATTATTCATAATCAATCAAGTTCTGGGCTAAAGGTACATCTAAAATTGCAATATTGGCGTAATGTGCTTTTAAAACCGCATGCACAGCTGCAGTTTTTTGTAAGCCACTGGCCACGACAATCGAGCTTTCTTTTTGTCCTAAAGCCTGCGCCTCAATCCCAACAGTGCGTTGATTGAGTTCTTGATTAATAATTTGTCCATCATTATCAATAAAACGGGAAACAATATCACCCACAGCTTTAGTTTGAATTTCTGTCTTTTGGGCTTGAGTTAAATAGCCTAAATTGAAGAGCAATGAATTACTGCTTGCGGTCCCAACACTAAACAGCGCAATATTAGCTTGTTGCCCTAGATCGAGGATTTGTTTAATAAAACGATCTTGTTCCACTAATTCTTTGGTTGTTTTGCTATCAAAAATAGTGGGTAGGGGCAGGTATTGAGCCCGAGTTTGAAACGCTTGCGCTAGCTCATTAATACTCTCATAGGCATAAGTTTTCTCATGGCTAAAACTAAAGCCACCTTTTAATTGCACCGTTTTGACACCGGGAGTCGTTTGTTCGGCTAAATTGGTGGTGACGGCGTGCACCGTTTTGCCCCAACCAATGCCGATGATGTCATTGGGTTTGACTAAATTGGTTAAAAAGTTAGCTGCATAAGCACCAACGCTATCAAGGTTCGATGCTTGCCCGGCATAATGTGACGGGACAATTTCAATTTGAGCACGATATTTTTGCGATAAAATATCGCCTAAATCCGAATAATTAATAAAGGGATTTTCAATTTGAATTTTTACTAAACCAGATTCGCGCGCTAATTGCAATAAACGCGAAATTGTTGGACGTGACAGCTGCATTTTATTGGCAATGGTTGTTTGACTGAGATTCTCTTCGTAATAAAGCTGTGCCACAATTAAAGCTTGTTTTAACTTAGTTTCACCGTTATTTGTCATAGTTAGCCTTTATTGAAGTTGGTTTAAGAAGCTCGTACCTTTATCGTTGGTGTTAATGTTGAAGTTTTCAGCAACCGTCGCACCAAAATCGCTAAAGGTTGTCCGAGTACCTAAACTAGCTGGATTTTTCATACTTGGTGAGTAAACGAGTAGGGGTACTAATTCACGTGTATGATCGGTACCTTTATAAGTTGGGTCATTGCCGTGATCAGCAGTAATGATTAAAAGATCATCATCATGCATTTGCTCTAAAACATGACCTAATCTGTGGTCAAAGTCCATCAAAGCATCACCATCACCTTGCGCGTTACGCCGGTGGCCATACATCGCATCAAAGTCAACGAGGTTGGTAAAGCAGAAGCCGGTAAAGTCTTGTTGCATAACCTTGTCTAAATGATCCATACCGTCCATGTTACTTTCGTTATGATAACCTTCACCAATCCCGTCGCCACTGAAAATATCGTTAATTTTGCCAATGCCGATAGTTGTTACATTATTATCTTGCAAATAATTTAAGGTGGTTTTAGCTGATGGCTTCAAGGTAAAGTCATGCCGATTAGCAGTCCGTGTAAAGTGATCTTTGTCAGGTCCAACGTAAGGCCGCGCAATGATTCGACCAACAGTATATTCAGGACCGTTAACTAAACTACGTGCATATTCACAAATCCGATATAATTCATCAACAGGAATTACATCTTCATGAGCGGCAATTTGTAAAACGGAATCACCAGAAGTATAGATGATTAAATCACCAGTCTTCATTTGTTGTTCGCCTAATTCAGCAATAATTTTGGTACCAGATTCTGGTCGGTTACCAATAATTTTCCGACCGGAAAATTCAGCAATTTTATTCAATAAGTCATCTGGAAAACCATTCGGGAAGAAAGATAATTCTGTCATAACTGGTAATTGCATCATTTCCCAATGACCATCCATACTGTCTTTACCCACAGAAACTTCTTGCATATTACCGTAGTAACCAATTGGTTGCTCAGCTTTAGGTACACCCAAGATTGCTTCTTGACGTTGGTTAGAAAGGCCAAGCTTTTGTAAGTTAGGTAATTTCAATTCACCTTTGAAGTATTCACCGATGTGACCTAAGGTGTCTGAGCCAACGTCATCGAAGTTGGCGGCATCATGCGCTTCACCAGTACCAATGGAATCTAAAACAATGCCAAAAATTCTCTTATAAGCCATTTTGTTCTCCTTTACTTTTTAGCGCCTTCTAAAATCTTAACAGTTGCACTAACACCTAAGCGACTAGCACCGGCTTCGATCATGCCCATAGCTTCTTCATAACTGTGGATGCCACCAGAAGCCTTCACGCCTAAACGATCGCCCACAGTTTCGCGCATTAATTTCACATCTGCTTCTTTAGCACCAGCAGAACTAAAACCAGTTGAAGTTTTAACAAAATCAGCTTGCGCTTGTTCTGATAATTGTGAAGCTTTGACGACTTGTTCGTCATTTAAGAATGATGTTTCGATGATGACTTTCAATAATTTGTTTTCAGCATGAACTGCTTCTGCAACGCTTTGAATATCAGCTTTGACAGCGTCGTAATTGCCGCCCACCAATTCACCAACATTGATGACCATGTCTAATTCATCAGCGCCATCTGCCATGGCGTGCTTTGCTTCAAAAACTTTAGTAGCTGTGCTGGTAGCGCCCAATGGGAAACCAACAACCACGCAAGTATTAATATCAGTACCAGCTAATTGTTCATGTACTAGTTTGGCCCAGTAAGCATTCACACAAACAGAAGCTGTTTGGTAATGTTTAGCTTCCTCGCAAGTCTTTAAAATATCTTCTTTAGTAGCGTTTGGATTCAACAGTGTGTGATCCAAATATTTAGCCAACTCCGCTTGATTAAGTTCTTTCATTGATTGAAACCCCTTTCTCTAATTCCAATTTAAATTATATAGTTTATTTGACAAATGTAAAGCTATTTTTTGAAATTATGTTCAAATGACCATGTGTTTTAAGCAAAAAAAGGACTAATTCTGGTTACATATCAGAATTAGTCCTGCGTATAAAATTTTAGCTTGCTGTAATTTTTAAAGTTAGAAGCCACGATCCATGCGATAAAGTTCTTGGAAATGGTGGTTATTAGCGGCTAAATCTTTGGGATTACCTTGCATTTTAATTTGACCTTGGTCTAAAAAGACCACTTGGTCAACGTGATTAATGCCTTGTAAATGGTGGGTAACCCAAATGATGGTTTTGTCTTTTAAAACTTCAAAAATAGTTTTTAATAAATCATTTTCGGTAATGGGATCTAAACCAACCGTTGGTTCATCAAGTAGCACAATTGGCGCATCTTGCAATAAAATGCGGGCTAGCGTGATGCGTTGTTGTTCACCACCGGAAAAGCGTGCGCCCGCTTCGCGTACGGATGTTTCGTAGCCTTGGGGTAATTGCTCAATTAAATTAGTTAATTGAACAGCATCTAAGGCGGCTTTCACCTCAGCATTCGATTTTGTTTCGTTACCAAGGCGCACATTATTTAAAATAGACGTATTAAATAAAAATGGTTGTTGGTTGAGAAAAGAGAACAATTGTTTTTGTTCGTCTTGAAGTGCTCGCACATTGATCCCGTTTAAAGTAACTTGACCCTTTTGGGGAGTTAAGTCCCCGTTGATTAATTGTAGTAGGGTCGTTTTACCGGTACCACTAGGCCCAATTAAAGCCACCTTTTGTCCCCGTTGAATGGTTTGATTGAAGTCTGTCAAAAGGATTGGAGAATCTGCATCATATTCAAATTGCAAATTTTCTAATTTTAAAGTTTGAAAATCTGTCGCAGATAATTTTTGTTGCGGTGGTAATTGTTGCAGGGTGGGATGAAGATTATTGAGACGTTTAATCGAATCTTTATAAACCGGATATTCTTCAAATCCCTGACTAATTGGCACAATGGCCTCACCAATTGGAGCAACTGCCAAGACAAAGGCTGCCGTGTAGTTAGCTCGCATTTGCGTATTAGTGAAGTGCAAATTGGTGAAAATAATCATGGCTAGAAAAATTAGTACTAGAATGACTTGCAGATAGAAATCCCGTTGCCAACGAAAATGTTTACTCTTTAATTTGGAACTGTTTAATTGCGCAATAGTCTGGGTAGTTGTTTGTTGAAAGTCTTGTTTGCGTCCAGATAAAATCCAATCATTAGCCCCCAAAATATTATCGGTTAACTGAGTATATAACTGATCAGTTAACGCTTTTTGGTGACTACGACGTGCGGCTTCAATTGCGGTTGAAGCTAAAGGTACAACCAAAATTTCGAGTAACAATAAAATGGCGGTGATAATGGCAAACCATAAGTCAAAATAGCCAATACCAATGGTGACAAAAATAGCTAAAAGGATCCCCACAACAGTGGGAAAAACCGTTCGCAGATACAGGTTTTGTAAATGATCAATATCTTCGGATAATAAGCCCAGCAGATTACCACTGCGATATTTTTCATTAAAGAAAGCCGCATCTTTTTCCACTGTTTTATACAGGCGAGTTCGCAAATCGGAGGTGACTTTTAAAACCCAATTATGACTTTTTAAACGTTCGAGATATTTAAAAGTCGGGCGGCCGATTCCAAAAGCACGTGTTAACAAAATGGCCGGATAGATCATTAAAATATTGTACGGATGAGTGGCCGAGCGATCAATGGTATAACCAGAGGCAAACATTAAGGCGCCACCACAGAAAATTGTCAGAAAGCCTAAGAATAAGGCTGTAGCTAAAAGAAATTTATATTGTTTCAGGTAAGGTTTAACCCAAGTATCGTGCTTCCACATTATAGATCACCTCGCATTTGGAAAGTTAGATCAGCAAAGGGGCCACTCGTTTCTTGTTGTAGTTGTTCAATTGGTCCTTGTTCCACAATTTGGCCGTGATCTAAGACAATGACATAGTCCATTTGTTGGAGCCAATGCAAACGATGCGTAGCAAAAATAACTAAGTGTTGGTCAAATAAAGGCAACATGGTTTGCTTGAGACGATATTCCGTTTCAATATCTAAATGGGCCGTTGGTTCATCTAACAGAATAATGCGGCGCTGTTGGGCCAAAAAGGCCCGTGCTAACATGATTCTTTGGGCTTGACCGCCGGAAATGCCCCGGCCGCCTTCACCAACAGGAGTATTTAATCCCTGCGGTAAACTCGCAATAAAGTCGGTTAAACCGGCCTGCTGGGATGCTAGTTGAACCTGTTCATCAGTGGCCTCAGGTTGATAAAAGCGAATATTGTTGGCAATTGTGTCACTAAACAAATACGGCTTTTGCGGTAAATAGGTTATTTGTTTTTGCCAATTAGTTTGGGACAAATGTGGTAAAGCTTGATCATTAAGCTGGATTTGTCCGTTATTCGGAGTGAGAAAACCACCTAAAGTATCTAAGAGGGTGGTTTTGCCAGCGCCAGATTTGCCGATAATGGCGATTTTTTGATAACCATGGAGGTTTAAATTAATGTCGTGGAGATTAACCAACTGGTTTTGGGTATCATATTGAAAGTTTAGATGGGACACTTTTAACGTGCTTTGTTCATTCCAAGTAAAGTTAGTTACGAGCTGTTGATCGCTGACCACGGGTTGATCTAATAATTCAGTGGCTGCAGTGAAGGCATTAGCCCCATCTAAGGTGGCATGATAATCATTGGAGAAATTTCGTAATGGTAAGAAGTACTCCGGTGCTAACACTAAGGTTACCAGGGCAGGGTATAACGGAATTGAGCCCTTGATTAAAGCTAAACCTAAAAAGACGGCTAATAAAGCAATGGAGAGCGTGGTAAACCAATCTAGAGCAAAAGTCGATAAAATAGCAATGCGCAAAGTACTCATTGTTTTTTTACGATAATTTTCACTAACGGTTTGGATATTATGCGCATAATCTTTACTTAAACCGAGCATTTTCAGGGTAGTCAAGCCGCGTAAAGCATCCAAAAAATGATTCGACAGCACCACATATTCATTATATTGCGCGTCAGCCTTGTCTTGAGCCGCGTAGCCTAAAATAATCATAAATAAAATAATGACAGGAAAAACTAACAGCAAAATAATTCCGGATGTCCGGTTTTGGAAAAAGATATAAATTAAGATAATCCATGGAATGATCATCATGTCCATAAACTTGGTCAAAATCAAATTAAAATAATTATTAACTTTATCCATTCCGTCGAGTGTTTCGGTGACTAAGTTGCCCGAACCGGCTGTGGAAATAAAGTCGGGCCCCGTTTGATAAATTTTGTCTAAAATATCTTGGCGTAAGTTTTCGGTTGTCTGAGTGGCAAAGTGATCTAGCAGAATATTCTTTAACCAGACCAGCAAGTGGCGAATTAAAAAGGCAATTACAAAGCCGATTGTGGGCTTGAGTAATGCGTGTAAATGCAATTGCCGCCAAGAAAAAACTAAGGCCTGTGTGAGGAAGCTAGCTTGTAATAAAATCATAAATGCTTGCAAGACGGTTAGTCCTGCAAGCATTACGAATAGTGATTTAACTTTGGGTAATTTGAATAAACGTTTATCAATCATAAATTAATTGGTCGCTTTCCCAGATGGTACCCGTTTTTTAAAGATATAGTAAGACCAAGTAAAGTAGATTAAAACAATCGGCAGTAAAATGCAGACTACAATAGTCATAATCGTTAAAGCTGCGGGTGAAGAGGAAGCATTTTTAATTAAAATGCTATTGGCAGGGTTAGTCGCAATCATGACCCGTGGGAATAAACCGTTAAAGATTAAGATCACTACAAAGGCTAAGGATAAGCCACTGCCAAGTAAACTCCAGACTTCATGATCTTTGTACGTTCCCCAAGTCCCGATGATAGACATCAAAACGATGAGTAAGGTAATTAAAGTACTAGAAACAGGTTTATTAGTGAAGAAGTCTGTTTGGAAAATTACTAGTAAGGCAAAGACAACTTCACCAACGAACAAAATAGGATAGAGATAGCGATTAAGATTACGTGCCCGTTCTCTTAAAATGCCCGTTGTGGTTAGTCGTGTATAGTTTAAGCCGTGAATTAAAGACATCAAGACGCCTGCAATTCCACCAACTAATGATAACCAGTTAATAATATCAAAGAAACCAGCGTGCATATCGCCTTGCGCATTGATTGGCACACCTTGAATCATGCTGAAGAAAATAATACATAACATTAAAGGTGCGACTAAGCTACCAAAGACAAAGACGTTATACCAAAGGTGCCGCCCACGCTTGGTTTCGGCATGTTCCGCAAATTCAAAGGAAACACCCCGTAGAATTAATCCGACTAAGACTAATAAGAACATGATGTAATAGCCAGAGAACAAACTCGCATACCACATTGGAAATGAAGCAAACATGGCGCCACCGGCTGTAACCAGCCAAGTTTCATTGACTACCCAGTGGGGGCCAATAATGCGCAACATAGTTTGTTTTTCCTCATCAGTGCGCGCGATAATACCAGAAGCCATGCCCACACCAAAATCAAAACCTTCTAAAAAGAAAAAGCCAACAAAGAGCACACAGATTAAAATAAACCAAATAAATTGTAAGGCAGTCATTAGTCAAAGGCCTCCTTTGCAAAAGGATCCGCAGTTACAGTGTCTTGTTGTGTAGCACTAGGTCCATCAATTGCACTTAAACCATGATGCAATGTTTGCCGTGAGTAATAAATCATAACTCCACCCAAGACGGTAAACAAAACAAGATAAATAATATTACTAAATAATAACTCACCAGCTGTTGTTGATGGTGAAACAGCATCTGCAATAGTGTACAATCCATAAACAATCCATGGATAGCGACCTAATTCGGTAATTAACCAACCACAAGTATTGGCGATGAATGGACACCACATTACGAAACCTAAGATATATAAGAACCAACGTTGATTTTCAATCATGTCATGCTTTTTACGCATCAAGAACAAGCCAACGATGGAAACTAAAGCAAACAAAGCGCCAAAACCAGCCATGACCCGGAAACTCCAGAAAATAGCGGTCGTTGGAATATAGAAGTTTTTAATATTGCGAATACTCTTACTCTTATTATGAGCAAATTTTTGTTTTAATTCTTTGTTAATCGTGTTCATACCTTTAACGGAGCCTTCAGGCTTATGATAAGCTAATAAACTCAACATATAAGGTACGGAGATTTCGTGATTAACTTTATGATCTTTAGTATCAAAAGTAGCGACGATCTTCCAAGAAGCTGGGGAACTAGTATCTTTATATTCGCCTTCTGTAGCAGCAAATTTCATTGGTTGGTCTTGAATAATTTGTTGGGTTTGATAATCACCAGCAACCATGACGCCAATAGAAGCCACTAAACTGAACCATAAACCGAAATGTAAGGACTTTTTGAAGAAAGCACGATCTTTTTGCTTCCGAATTAAGCCCCAAGCACTCATTCCCACGATAACTAAAGCGGCAGTAGCAAAAGCACCTAAAATAACGTGGGGGAACACCCGCCACAATTGAGGATTACCAACAATACTACCAAAATCGGTCATTTGAGCATGATGTGTTTTACCGTTGATAGTAAAACCGGTAGGATGTTGCATAAAACTGTTAGCAGTTAAAATCCAAATAGCTGATAACATGGTACCAATGGAAGTTAACCAAATAAATAAGGCGTGAATTCCGGGCTTGAAACGATCCCAAGTAAACATCCAAACGCCAAGAAAAGTCGATTCCAAGAAAAAGGCCAATAAAGCTTCAATCGCCAGAGGAGCACCGAAAATATCGCCCATGAAGCGAGAATAGTTGGACCAATTCATTCCAAACTGGAATTCTTGGATTAACCCGGTCACAATGCCGACCGCAAAACTGAGCAAAAATATTTTGCCCCAGAATTGGGCCATTTTTTTATAAATTTCCTGCTTCTTAATTGCATAAATGGTTTCCATAATTGAAACTAAAAAACCCATTCCAATTGAAAACGGTACAAAAAAGAAGTGGAAAATCGTTGTTATCGCAAATTGTAATCTTGCTAATGATAACAATGACAAACTCAAAGTTAACATGAATTTCACACTCCTTAAATTATGTAAAATTAATTACATTAATCCATAACTTACCAACTATTACTTTACCACAAAACGAACAAGAAAAACGCTTTTTTGGCTAAAAATGCTTTTTAAAATATCGCTTAAATAAAAATTAAAGCAGTCTTTTTTTAATTTTTTAAAACAAAAAAGAAACGACAACTTAGTTGTCGTTTCTTGGAGGAGTAAGGATGTGAATACAATTTATATGTTGTAGCAACCTATCGGTTATCTACACTAATAATAGTATTCATTAATTATGATGAAAATGTGAAGAAAAAGTGGTAAAAGTTAGTTTTTTGAAAATTAGGGTTTGTTTTTGGTTTTAAAGCGACGATGTTTATTGGTTGGAGCTGGTGGAACGGAGTTTTGGGTCGGTTGATAATAGTTATTAGCATAATTATTATCAAATGACGGATTAGGTTGTTGTGGTGCTGGGTTGGGGTTTTGTGCCATAGGATTAGCTTGATTGGGTGCAAAGTTTTGCTGTGGCTGATTGAATTGATTATTATTCATTTCAGGATTATTCATCGGTTGCGGTTGGTTAGGATTTTGATAGTTGTTCGGTGCCATTGGTGGCTGTTGAAAGTTAGGATTAGAATTTGGTTGATAATTATTGGGAGCTTGATAGTTATTATTGACCGGTTGTTGATAATTATTCGGCATTTGCTGCTGATTGTTGACAAAATTATTTTGATCCGTGTAACCGTTATTCGTAGGATTTTGATAATTGTTATTATTGTTATCGTAAGAACTATTGCTATAAGCATTACCGTATTCATCAACGGCTGGTGTAAAGAAGAAGCGAACGATCAGATTGGCAATGACCATGACCGTCCCAATGCCAATACCAACCCAAGACCAAATCATAATCCCAGGAAAACTTAAAGCATTAAAAATGCCCATCACGCCACCTAAAATGAGAATAATAAAGCTGGTAATGGCTGGTACAATGCTGGTACTAGCATTGCAAACAATGTAAATAATTCCAGCAATTAAATATGATAAGGCTACTAGGACACTAGCGGTACTACCTAAGTCAGCGTAACCCATTAATGCTTGAATAAAACTATCAAATTTAAATTGAATCACAATTACAATGGCTAAGATAATGGTAATAATCCCGGTAATTAGCCTTGCTATTTTCATAAGAAAAAAACCTCCAGCATAATTTAAACATTGAATAAGAGTTAGAACTAATAAGAATTTTATCTAAATTAGAACAAAGTCAATATAGAATAGTTCAAAATTTTATTGCCTTTTTTAAAACTAATACAAATACTCTAAGTTTTTTGTTTGAATTAGATCAACTTGTTGTACTTGTTTAGTTTAGCTAATTGCATTTTACCGCAAACTGTGGTTTGAAACCAATAATTTATTAATAAACTATTCTGTTGTACAATGAAAAAAATTGAGGTGATTAAATGAAAATTGGACTTGTAGGTGCTGGCCGAATTGGCAGTGCGATGATTAAAGGATTATTGAAAGCGGGCATTAGTCCCCAACAGATTATCGTTAAGGGTGGACGGCACCAAACGGCAGCTAAGTTAATTGCGCAGTATCAGTTGGGAGCGGCGCAAAGTGTATCAGAATTGTTGGATTGTGAAGTTATTTTATTAGCGATTCCAGCACCAGCGGTGCCAGCAGTGATTCAAGAGTTAAGTCAAGATTATGAGGGAATGATTGTTTCAGTTTCTGGTGGTGATTTAACACAAATTAATCAATCATTAACCGGGGCAGCTGGTTTTGCCAAGGCAGTACCTAATACGGCAGTGGAAATTGCCCAGGGAATAATTGCTGTGAGCTTTCAAGAACAAGAAACGGCGGCTCATCAAGAGCTGGTGACCAATTTATTTAATAAACTAGGTCAAGTGTACGTGGTTCCTGAACAGCAGTTGAGTATTTATGGTACGATTGCCGGTTGTACACCAGCGTTAATGGCGGTAATGATGGATGCTTTAAGTGATGCTGGAGTGTATTACGGCATGAAACGTGAAGATAGTCATCAAATTATCTTACAGATGTTGCAAGGCACAGTCCAATTAGTGCAAAATCAGCAACTAGACTTTGAAGCTTTAAAGGATTACTCAGCTACTCCTGGTGGTTCCACGATTCGCGGAGTGGCCGCTTTAGAAGAAAACGGCTTTCGCGGAGCTTTGATTAAAGCGATTAAGGCTTGCGAAGAAGGTTAGTGTTTGAACAAATCTTATATTTATAAAAAAAGAGGTTGGATTTTAAATTTCCAACCTCTTTTTTACATACAATTAATAACTATTATTCTGATCTTAAGGCCGTGGCCGCATCTTTTTTGGAAGCCATGCGGGCCGGAATATGACCACCTAAGACAGTTAAGATGGTGCTGACAATAATTAAGACAATCGCATGGAGCGGATTTAATTTAGCAACGTGACTTAAACCGGTCATATTTTCTAAAATAACGTTGGCAGGGAAAGTTAAGAGCCAAGCAATGATAACACCTAAAATTCCGGAACCAATGCCTAAAATAGTAGTTTCAGCATCAAAAACGCGCGTAATATCTTTCTTACGAGCTCCTAAAGCTCTTAAAACTCCAATTTCTTTGGTTCGTTCAATAACGGAAGTATAAGTGATGATGGCAATCATAATCATGGAAGTAACTAAGGAAATGGCCGCAAATCCAATTAACACGTAAGTGATAGCGTCCATTAAACCACCGGTAATGCTGGTGATGTTGCCCGCTAAGTCTACATACATAACTTGATTAGCTTTACTCTTATGCTTATTATATTTGTCTAAATAAGCGGTGATTTTGTTTTTCTCTTTAAAGTTATTGGGATAAATTTGAATCGAATTAGGCGTATCGGTAGCTCCTAGAGCAGTCAGAGTTAAAGCACCTTCCATACCTTTTAATGGTGTACCGGTGATCACATTATTCTTACTCTGCTTTTGAGCTAGCGCAATGTGCGAATTCTTATTGATGTTAATGACTTCTTTAGTCAAACGGTCAGAATAGGCAATCCCACTCGATAATAAACCGTCAGAATTTTTAGAAGTAGTTCGTAAAATACCGACAATCTTCAAGTTAATAGTGTCATGAGCCGTGGCCATTTGGCTGTAATCTTTACTAGGGACAAAATTGCCAGTTGGTAATTGCTGGTAAAAATTGTTATTCGCAATGACTTGAATGTTAGTATTCAATAATTGTTGTGGTTGAATGTGCTGTTGATCTTTGAATGAAAAACCAAGATTTTTCAACGCATCTAAGTTCAGATTATTTTTCTTATCAGTAATCAGAACAATTTCGTGATTATTGGTAGGGTATTTACCAGCTAAAACGCGATAATTTTTCTTGAGGAAACTTTGTTGATTATTGCGATCAACGGGGTAAACACTGCCACCAATACCTAAGTTAGAAGTAACCATGCTTTGCGCATTGCTAGATTCGGAACTGCTGATATTAGTTGTGGCAAAAGATACCGGCCGGTATTGGCCGTGCACTTTGCGAATTAAATTTAAGCCGGTCGTATAGGTATAAGCAATATTTTTACTATCAGACTTTTTGATCTTGCGAATATAATTTAAATATTTGGGCGTGATTTTATTCAAATGTTGGGCAGAAGTTAACTGATTAGCTTGTGCTTTCAGCTGTTTGCCTGAAGCAAACTTTTGACTACCAGTGCTACCAGAACTGTCGCTTTTTTGCATTTGCTTTTGATCCGCTGTAACTTGAGAAATGGTAATTGGAAATTGCGATAAAGTTTCCGATTGGGTGGCGTCGATTTGTTTTTGAAAACCATTCGATAAAGCTAACACGACACCAATACTAATAATACCGATACTGGACGCCAAAATAGTAAGGAAAGTGCGGCCTTTTTTAGTTTTGATATTGGTAAATGATAGTTTTAACGCCGTCCAAAAACTCATCTTAGTACGTACGGGATTAAAGTGTGGTTGTTCATCCGGTTCTTGATAAGGATTAGAATCGTTTTGAATTTGACCATCGGAAAATTCAATAATGCGATCAGAATATTGGTGTGCCAAATCGGGATTATGCGTCACCATAATGACTAATCGTTCTTTGGATAAGTCTTGAATTAACTGCATAATTTCGTTACTGGTCTTAGTATCTAAGGCCCCCGTTGGTTCATCAGCTAATAAAATCTGGGGATCATTCGCCAGGGCCCGCGCAATGGCAACACGTTGTAATTGTCCACCAGATAATTGACTGGGCTTTTTAGATAGATGTTCTTTTAAGCCGACACGTTCCAATGCTTGTTGGGCTTTTTGTTTCTTTTCAGCGTTCGAAACGCCACTCAAAGTCATTCCTAAACTGACGTTATCTAAAATACTTAAATGACTGATGATGTTGTAATTCTGAAAAATAAAACCGACGGTATTATTACGATAAGCATCCCAATCATCTTCTTTAAAAGTTTTGGTTGACTTACCGTCAATAATTAAGTCACCAGAATCGTAATGATCAAGGCCACCGATAATGTTTAGCATCGTGGTTTTACCGGAACCGGAAGGTCCGAGGATCGAAACAAATTCTTTAGAACGAAAGGCAACAGAGACGTCATCTAATGCTTTGGTGGTCGTATCGCCGACTGTGAAGTACTTTTTAATATGTTGCAGTTTCAGCATGGTTCTCTCCTAATTTCAAAAATTCATTAATTATGAGCTCATTTTAACGCTTTTTGAAAATGAAAACTATCATGTTTTTAATTAAAAAGAAATAATCAAAAAAAACTTTCAATTCACCAGCAAGTAAATTACTCGTGAATTGAAAGTTAATCTAGATTTTTAGTTGAAAGTAATTATTCAGTTATTGGATGAAGTGTTTAATCCCACCAAAGCTTGATTAAGCCTTGAGTACCTAAATCACCATCGTGCTTTTGGTCAACTAGTTGTTCGTATAGTTCTTTGGCTTGTTTAGTGGCAGGCAAGTTCAAGTGCATTTCGTCAGCAGTGTCTAACGCAATCCGCAAATCTTTTAAGAAATGTTTACTGAAAAAGCCTGGAGTATAATCGCCTTTTAATACCCGAGGACCATAGTTTTCTAGACTCCAATTAGCTGCACTACCACCACTGACTGTTTTGAGCACGTCTTGTAAATCCAAGCCCGCGGCTTTAGAGTAAACAAACATTTCAGTCATACCAGTCATGGTACCGGCAATCATAATTTGGTTAGCCATCTTGGTATTTTGCCCGGCTCCTGCCGGACCAAACAGGTTAACTTGACCGCTAAAATCAGGGAATAAAGCCTTAATTTGGTCATAGACTTCGCGGCGGCCACCAACCATCACGGTTAAAGTCCCATTTTTGGCACCAATATCGCCACCAGAAACGGGGGCGTCTAAAACTTTCGCGCCCAATTTTTCGCCGCTAGCTGCCAGTTTTTGTGCTAACTGCGGTTTTGAAGTTGTTAAATCAATTAAGAATTTATCATGGACATCAGCACTAAAAATGCCGTTATCGCCGTAATAAACCTGCTCAACATCTTGAGGAAAACCGACCATAGTCAAAATGACGTCGCTTTGTTCAACGACTTTTTGGGGATTATCTTCCCAAGTAGCGCCCTGTTGTACGAGATTGTCAGTTTTAGATTTTGTACGATTGTACACCCAAAGTTGATGGCCCGCTTTTAAAAGATTCACAGCAACTGCATTTCCCATTACGCCTGTACCGATCAAACCAATTTTCATTTCTATGACCTCCAAACGAAAAACTACGAATTAGTAACTTGTGTGGTGCGTTTCTGCAAGTTAGTACCAACTAGTACTATGATAATTATAACGCTTAGAGCGATCATGGATTCAAAAGTTCCAATTAAATGATTAGGATTGAATAGTGGTGCCGTGTATTTGAAGAACCAGACAGAAAACGAAAAGCCTAAACTAGTTAAAGCAGAGAACGAACCCATGACAATGGGATAAACTTTAGCTGTGGCTAAATTAGATAACAAAAAAGGCACAGTGATCAAAGTAACTGAAGCACAAGTTCCAATTAGAAAAGCGCCTAACGCACTACTCCAAAACGCATGGGAGAAAATAAATAATGCTGCCCCAATGGCTGCAGAACCAAAGCCGGCTGCCAATAAATAATTACCAAAAACCTTGCGGTAAAGACTAATAAATAACCCCGCCACAATAGAAGCTGCGCGGACAAACAAGAGGGCTTGACCGGAAGTGCTAGGACCACCAATGTGATAAGTGTGTAGGTAAATGGCCATTTTATTGGACATTACAGCGGCTAAGACTTCCACAAACGTAGAAATGACTACTAAACCAATAATTAAGCCCCAATGATTTTTCGCAGCATAAGTTTCATTAACAGCTTGATCTTCACTAGGCTTAACGTTCGGAATAAAGATTAAAGCTAAAATCAATGCGATAACCGTGATGAAGTAAATGTAATAGTTATGAACCCAGCTAATGTTGGCTAAATAGCCGCCAACCACGATCCAGACCATAGCAAAACCATCTTCTAACGCGACATTGAAGCCAAATTGAGTTGACCGTCGTTCACCTTGGTAATTAGCTGCAGATAAACTAGGTAAAACAGTTGTAATCGCGCCACTACCTAAACCGACAATCAAAGCAAAAAAGATTAGTTGGTTGACACTTTGGTGAATGAAGATAGGTAGTAAGCCACCAGCGGCTAATAAAGCTAGGCCAATAGCGGCTGCATATTTGTAAGTGATTTTGGTTAAAATAAAACCAAAAATAAAAGAGGCCAGCATGGATGCTACATCACCGATAGACGCAATGGATTCAACCTGAGTCGCATCAGCGTTGGGAAAAGCTTGTTGAATTTTGACGATGGACGGGGCCATGATGGAATCCAAGCGCGTCACCGTGGTGAGAGCAATAATACCGACTAAAGTAGAAATTTGTACTTTACGAGTATTCAAAAAATGTTCCTCCTGAAAATAATTTGTTGCTGTTCAATTATGATCTAGTTAAATCTCAAAGCTGTTGGAGCTGGGTAGTTAAGTATTAAGTAGGTACTGGGCGAGATTTTGGATTGAATTTTCACCGCAACATAAAAAAAGCTACTCTCTTTTAATGAGAGTAGCCAGAAATTTGCTCATGAAGTTCTTAATTATTGTCATTACCAAAAATAGCTAACAGATTCATTAGTAAATTGATAAAATCTAAGACTAAATTCACGGAAGCGACTAAAGCTAAGGCGCCTAAGTTTTGGCCTTGACTATTGGCATAAATCCGTTTGAGGTCTTGGGAATCAAAGGCAATATAGCCCATGAAAATAACAATCGTTAAGATATTAATGACTAAAGCAATCATTGGACTCTTAAAAAGAAAGACATCTAATAAGGAAACCACTAAGATAGCAACTAAGCCAATTAATAAAGTCCGACTCCAAGACGATAAATCGGTTTTGGTGAAATAACCATAACCGGCCATTACGAAAAAGACAACGGAAGTCAAAATTAAAGCTTGGGCAATACTTTTAGCGGAATAACTAAAAAATAATGGTACTCCTAAAAATGAAAAAACAAATAAAAAGGCGAGGTAACAGACAAACGTCATTAAATAAGAACTTTGCGCAAAACGTTGACACATGGTTAATAAAATCATGGACAAACCCACAATGATAATGGTTGATAATAACCAATGTTGTGCGCCCCACATGATGATGGGCATGGTGAAAGCTTGATTTTTAGCAAGAGCAAAAGCGGCCATTAACCAAAAAACAATGCCTAAACCAGTATATAGATAAACTAAGGAAGTAAAACGGCTTAAACCAGTTGCTTGGGATTCTTCATAAGTTTGCATAAATAACCTCCATTATTAATTGATTAAAACATACTGGATACTTAAGATAAAGTCAAATGCTTATGACGCCAGGTGATCGGTGGATGTTAATTTAATTTAGTAGCTGGTAAACTAAACGCAGATTGAATTAAATAAATTGTAATTTTTGAAGGAGAGAAATCGTGAAGTATTCGTTAAAAGCTTTAGTTTCCACAGCGCTGATGACGACAATTATTATCGTTTTGGGATTATTTCCGGGAATTCCATTGGGTTTTATTCCGGTGACTATTGTATTGCAAAATTTAGGCGTGATGCTGGCAGGGGAGTTGTTAGGCCCTAAAGCAGGGACAGCGGCCGTAGGATTATTCTTATTATTAGTGGCGCTAGGTTTTCCTTTTTTATCAGGCGGACGTGGTGGAATAATTAGTTTCATTGGACCAACGGGGGGTTACTTAGTGGCTTGGTTTTTTGTGCCATTACTGGTCGGCAGTACTTTAAAGCGCACGTTATTTTCTACCAAATGGTGGACGGAATTTTTGGTGGTCTGGTTGCTGGGCGTTGTTGGCGTTAATTTAGTTGGCGCTAGCTGGTTAGCAATTCAAAGTCATTTAGCCTGGAGTAAAGCAGTAGTTTCGAGTTTGGCGTTTATTCCAGGAGATACACTAAAAGCGATCGTAGCAGTTTTTTGTGCCCGTAGATTACGGCCATTGTTGCATTAACGGAAAAATCTAGTAATTAATTTGTTAACAAAAAGAGACTGGTCTTTAGCAACGAGTTACTGATCGAATTGTCAAGAATGTCATCAGTAAGCTGTCATGGCCAGTCTCTTAAATTATTATTAGTAATAATTATTTTTCACTTGAAACGTCAATCTCTTCTAGCGGGATAATCTTAGTGTGGTGTTTCCATTTGTAACCAAAATATAAGATTAGAACTAATGGAATGCCAATATAAGTAATTCCAATTTGCTGCCAATCCCAATGTACAAAGGCATCAATATTTTGTCCACCGATGACTAGGATACACAAAATTAAAGCAATAATTGGTCCTAAAGGAAATAACTTAGCGTGGTATTTGAGTTCACTTAAATCATGACCTTGTAGCACAAAGGCTCTCCGGAAACGATAATGACTTAAGGCAATGCCAACCCAAGCGATGAAGCCGGTTAAGCCAGAAGCGGCCACTAACCACATATAAATCTTTTGCCCAAAGATGCTGGTTGCGAAAGTTAATAAAGAAATTAACATAGTAGCGCTTAAAGCCAGTAAAGGAATACCATGTTTGGTTGTTTTACCAAACGCTTTAGGAGCGTAATTTTCGTGTGCTAAGGCATATAACATTCTTGTCGAAGCATAAGCACCAGAATTAGCTGAGGAAAGTACGGCTGTTAAAACAATGGCATTCATTAAGCTGGCGGCAAAAGCTAGTCCAGCACGTTTAAAGACTAGGGTAAATGGCGAAACAGCAATATTACCATTAGCCGCACTCAATAAATTCTTGCTGGTGTAAGGAATTAAAGCAGCAATCACAAAGATAGATAAAATGTAAAATAATAAAATCCGCCAAAAGACTTCTTTAATGGCCTTCGGTACTGCATGTTCTGGATCTTCTGATTCCCCCGCGGTTACACCAACTAATTCGGTTCCTTGGAAGGAAAAGCCGGCAATTAAGAAGACGTTTAAGATGGCTGGAAAGCCGCCAACAAAGGGGGCCTTTTTATAAGTGAAGTTCTTTAAACCAGCAGCCGGATGATACATAATTCCTAAAATCATGGCAAAGCCAATGATTAAGAAGACGATAACCGTCACCACTTTAATTAAAGATAACCAATATTCGGTTTCACCGAAGGTAGAAACGGTTAAAGCATTAATCAAAAAGATCACGACTAAAATGAGTAAACTCCAAATCCAACCGGGAGTATGGGGCAACCAGTATTGAATCAATAAGGCAGCTGTCGAGATATCAATCGCAACAGTAATAGCCCAGTTGAACCAGTAATTCCACCCCATCGCAAAGCCTAGTGCGGGGTCAACATATTTAGCATTATAGGTAGCAAAAGAACCCGAAACGGGCAAATGAGTGGCTAATTCACCTAAACTAGTCATTAAAAAGTAAACCATGATCCCCATGGCCAGATAGGCGATTAAGCCGCCCCCCGGGCCAGCTTTAGAAATTGTCGAACCTGAGGTCATGAATAAACCAGTTCCAATACAACCGCCTAAAGCGATCATGGAAACATGGCGGTTTTTAAGATTACGTTGTACGTGATCTTGTGAACCTTTTTCTGCCATAAAAAAATCCTCCTAAGTGAGAAGGACTCTAAAAACGATTAAAGCCTCTTTACGAAAATCGTAAAGAGGCTACTAGTATAAAATCGTAGATAGCGCCCCGCAATTGTTATTAATTGCGACAGTCTCAGACTTATTCAATCTGAACCCAACAGTGAATAAATGAAGTTAAACACCATTTCGGCTAAAAGTCCTTTCACGTTCAGGCTTAGATTCTTCATAATCGGCTGAACGTTACTCTTAAATTTAGCAACCTCTTCTTTGATTGTTTGCTTTATAATTTTAGCGCAAATTGTTGGAAAGTCAAGCCAACTTAAAGCAAGTAGTGGTAATTGGTGAAAAGTCAATTAATCCAAAATGGTTCGGTTAAAAAGAACTCATTTAAATAAGCTTTAACCGGCTAATTTAACAATTGGTATAGTTTTGGCAGCTGCTAAGCTTTAATTGCTCGCAAGTCTAGCTAGTTTTTTGAAAAATGGTATACTTATTATTGATTTTAATCTAGTAACCAAGAATTGATTTTGATGATTGGGGTAGGGAGAAAACATTGCGTAAAAGTAAAGCTTATAAAATTGCCATTCGGGCGATTTTGATTGCCATTATTTTGATTCAATCAATGACGCCATTTTTAGGTTATATTCCTTTAGGGGTACTTAATGTTACAATTATTCATATCACAGTTATTGTGGCAGCAATTGTGTTAGGCCCCAACGATGGAGCTTTGATTGGTTTTATTTGGGGATTAGGTTCATTAATACGTGCTTATGCAGCGCCGTCTAGTATTTTGGACACGATTGTGTTTACCAATCCGGTGATCTCGGTCTTGCCACGGATTTTAGTTGGCTACTTTGCTGGTTGGGTTTACCGCTGGTTATCTAATAAGCTGAAAAGTAAAACGCCAGCAATGGTGGTCGCCGCTGCTATTGGAGCATTAACCAATACATTATTAGTTTTAGGTTTAATGCGGATTCTTTATGCTTCAGCGATGGCGGCATCTTATAAAGTGCCGGTTAAAGGATTAAATTGGGCAATCATGGGAGTCGTTGGCAGTAATGGGGTGCCAGAATTATTGGCGGCGGTGATCATTGTACCGATTATTTCCTTAGCTATTTTTAAAGCTAATAAGTTTTTGGAGCGTTAATCTAGCAAGTATCGGGGTTATAAAGAACAATTAATGTATTGCTAATAAGATTATTGTTCCCATTTTCTTCAGTCAACCAATAATTAACTCACAGCTGCCTATTCAACAATAAGGGGGAAATTTGTGTCATTATTTTTTACATGCTTGTTGTTAATTAGTGCAACTATTGCAGCTAATATCATTTATTCACTTTATCCAAAAATTCCGTTAGCTTTTTATCAAATTGCCACGGGTTTTGCTTTGTCTTGGCTACCGGAATTTACACATTTTAATTTAAAACCTGGAATTTTCTTTTTGATTATTATTGCGCCACTCATGTTTAATGATGGTCAGAATACAGACTTTCATAGTTTAAAAAGTAATTTTCGTAATGTGTTGTCATTAGCGATTGTACTAGCCATTTTAACGATTGTTGTGGGCGGCTTTTTCATTCACTGGCTGTGGGATGCTTTACCATTAAGTTTGGCTTTAGCTTTAACAGCTATTGTGGCGCCTACCGATGCAGTGGCGGTTTCTTCCATCACTGCCGATATTGAAGTGCCAGAATCTTTAATGCAGAATTTAGAAAATGAATCGTTATTTAACGATGCCTCGGGCTTAGTGGCTTTAAATTTGGCGCTTGCAGCGTTTGTCACCGGAAAATTTAGTATTTGGCATAGCGTTGGGACTTTTTTGACGACTTTTGTCGGCGGAGTCATTGTGGGCATTCTGTTAGGATTAGTACTCGTTAGTATCCAAATTGTTTTTCAACGCCGTTTATTTGATGCGACTGCGATTACAGTTCCCTTTAATGTCTTGGCACCATTTATTGTTTATTTAGTGGCCGAAGAATTTCATCTGTCAGGTATTTTAGCCGCCGTTGCTGCGGGGGTAGTATTTGGTATTTATAAACGTCAGCTACGCTTGACCTCATCATCGAATCAAGTGGTTTTATCATCAACTTGGGATATTATATCTAATTTATTAAATGGGTTTGTCTTTGTCTTATTGGGAATTAGTTTGCCCCGCAATTTGCTGGCCATCGTCGATTATAATAATTTACATTTTTCCACATTGTTGTTATTGGCAAGTGGTTTGTATTTGTTGATGTTAGCCTTGCGGTTTTTATGGGTGTACTGGCGCTGGATCAAATTACCGGATACAGGTCAAAGCTTAGCAAAAACCAGTCTGATCATTGCTTTGAGTGGAATTCACGGCACAATTACTTTAGCAATGGCATTTTCGTTACCCATTATGCAACATGGTAAGTTGATTCCCTTTCGGACAGATCTGATTTTTGTGGCCGAAATTATTATCTTATTGAGTCTAGTTGTTCCCACTTTGTTGTTACCACGACTCTTACCGGCCAAGGTCAGTCCATTTACGATTAACGAATTTACTGACCAGCTAGTAAAATTGGTCAACTATGCGATTCAAGAGTTACGTGAAAATAATGACCAAAATCCACTAGCACTCAGCCATGTCATTACATTATTGAATAGCCAAAAATTAGATAATGCCCGAGCTAACCCTAAGCAAGTACGAAATTTATTAGAAAAAACCGAAAGTATTGAATTTACAGCAATCGATCACTTTGTGCAAAATAATGAAGATATCGATTCTAAGATTGTTTGGCAATACAATCGCCAACAGATATTGCAAATGCGCAAAATTATTACCAATCCATTAATTCAGTTGAAGATGTGGTGTAAGCTAGTGGTTTTGCGCTGGCGTATTCGGCGGTTAAGAAGAAAACGAGCAGTGCAGTTGTCTAAAAAAGACCGTAAAGCGTTGGTTTATAATAAGGAGCAGTTGCGTAAATTGGAGAATGTCGGTTATCAGGCTGTCAGTCAATATTTAAAGCAATTACGTGATCCAGAAAATATTGCCGAAGTTAATTTAGTGCAACATTATTATGCTTATCGGCATCAGCGCTTCAGTAACAATGAAACGGATGAAACCCAAGAACGTGATTTGATTATTATTGCTTTTCAATATGAATATGAATTTGTGCAACAAGAACTCCGCAAACATCAGTTAGCTCCGGAGCTAGTCACGGCTTTAAACGAGAAAATTTCCACAGACCAATTTGTTTATATGATGTCTGATAATTAAATAACAAGTTGACCGCTAATCGCGGCTAATTTTGAAGCACAATTAAAAAACGGTTCATCGCCAGTTAAACAAGTGATGAACCGTTTTTTTAATTAGTAAGTAGCAGATGCTTAATTTAATAAACCGGGCGGTCTGCACCTTGAGTGTCCGGATCAGCGATACCAATACTTTCGTAACTATATTGCTTTGGATCGGCAATTATTTTTAAAATTGCGTCCGCAATACTTTGACGTGAGCCTGAAACACCTAAATAAGGTTGCGCTTGAGTTGTAATTTGATACTTGATTTCAGGGCGGTCGTTTAACCAAGGTAAACGCAATGTTGTGTAATTTAAACCAGATTCTTTGAGAATTTGATCACTATGTCTAGCAGATGGTAAACCGCGCCCAATATATTCAGCGTTCCAGCGGCCAAATTCACCGCCAACTTCGTGATATAATCCCAGCACGTTGGCAA
This sequence comes from Bombilactobacillus sp. ESL1097, assembly GCF_058107205.1. Lineage (NCBI taxonomy): Bacteria > Bacillati > Bacillota > Bacilli > Lactobacillales > Lactobacillaceae > Bombilactobacillus > Bombilactobacillus sp. ESL1097. Next base: position 80,767 of record NZ_JBYLUB010000001.1, read on the forward strand.
ACAGTACCCGGTTAACCCCCTGCTGTTTCATAGCAGTAACTACGTTTTGGGTGATGCGATTTTTTGAATCGTGATCAACGACTGCTACAAAGACTAAAGCTTGGTCTATCATGGCTTGGTTTACTGCCACCTCATCTAATAAATCGCCTTCGATTAAAGTTACCCGGGAATTATTTTGGTAGCGGGCTAGACGCCGTTTGTTTCTTAAAAATAAAGTCAAATGAATATTTTGAAATTGTTGTTCGGACAGAATTCGTTCTTCAACAATCCGCGCAATCTGCCCGTTGGCTGCCATAATTAAAATATTAGTCATTTGCTAAAACCTTCTTTATTACAAATTTTAGTGGCAGTGTACACCTTGTAGTCGACTCTAAGACAAGATTAATTCAGTCTGTTTTTTAGAAAAAGATTATAATCAAGTTGAAAAATATAATATTGGAGGATTGCAAAATGGCTTATTTTAAGGGTATTTCACATGTTGGTATCACTACGCAAGATTTTGACCAGAGTGTTGACTTGTATGAAAAATTAGGTTTTCAGTTAATTAATCAAGAAGACAATCAAGGCAGTAAAGTCGGTTTCTTGCAACTAAATGACTTGCTGATTGAATTATATGAAGCACCGATTAATCCTGTGAATGGTGCAATTAATCACCTGGCATTAGATACCGATGACATTCAAGCAGCCTATGATTATGTGCACCAATTGGGTTTTGAATTTATTGATGACCAGGTGATGCATTTACCGTTTTGGGAACATGGAATTAGTTATTTTAATTTTTACGGTCCGAACCATGAAATTATTGAAGTTTGTCAGAGAAATCAAAAATAAACAAAAAATGCAGTTTACAAACGTTTTGTAAACTGCATTTTTAATAGAAATATTATTCAACTTCAGAAAATTGTTTGATCAACGTCTGCAGTGAAGGCTGACTTGTTGCTGAGACATCGTAAAGTTTACGATAATGATCAATTGTAGGTTGATCAAATAGATCTTCATTGACAGGAACAAAACTGGTATCAATTGGATCAATATTTTGAATCTTTGCATCTAACACAATAGGTAGATGATTACCTTGCTTTTGTAATTCATCAATTTGTTGCATGGCTTGCTGTAATTCACTTAAGTTCTGCACAGTAAAACCGTGAGCACCCATGGCTGTGGCCACTTGTCCCCAATCAGCCCCTAATAAGTTGATACCATACATGGATTGTTGATTTTGAATTTTTTCATGTTCGATATAACCAAAGGAATTATTTTCCAAAACGACATTGATGACTGGTAATTGATATTTGACCTCGGTTAATAAATCAGGCATGACCATTGCAAAGCCACCGTCGCCAGAAATACTCCAAACTTGTTGGTTAGGGTAATTCAATTGGGCGGCTAAGCCTGCGGGTAAGCCAAAGCCCATGGTCCCATACCACGGGGACATGGTAAATGATTGGTCTTGATTAAATGATAATTGGCGAATAGACCATTCTGTATTATTACCAACATCTAAACCATAAACGGCATTGTTCGTACTGTGTTCTTTAATGGCTTGAATCACACCTTCAGCTCGCAAGCCGTCTTTGTCATCTTGGGCGCATTGCAGTAACCATTGATCCCAATTAGCTTTGTTTTGCTTAGCTGCTTTGACAAACGGAGTTTCAGGTCGTTGATAGCCACTAGCTAATAACGCTTTGAAAAATTCGGCACTATCAGCTAAAACGGTCACGCTGGCATCGTATTGTTTGCCCAAATCGGCTAAATTATTATTCACTTGAATAAATTTGACAGAATCGGGTAAAAAGCGCGCAAACGGATAATTGGAACCAACAAAGATAACTAAATCGCTCGCGTTAGTAACTTCAAAGCCAGGTTTGGTCCCTAATCGACCCCGTGAACCCATGAAGTTGGGATGGTCAGTTGGAATAACGCCAGTTGCAGGAACGGTGGTTAAGACGGGTAAGTTTAATTGTTCCACGACTTGTACTGCCAGTTCTCTGGTTCCCTTGGTTCCTTGACCTAGCCACAAAACGGGCCGTTGCGCTTCTTTTAAAGCTGTAATAACCTGTTGGATCTCCGTTGCAGTTGGCTTTAATAAATTAGCCGGTTTGTGGGCAATGGCAGCTGTTTGGAAACCTTGAAAATCAATTTCTTGGCCTGATAAATCATCCGGTAAAATGACAACGGAAACTGATTTAGTAGCATAAGCATGACGAATGGCTTCGTCTACTAAGTAAGGAATCTGTTCAGCTGTAGTAGCTTGCTTATGAAATTCTGCTACGTCGGCAAAGATGGGATCTTCATTCATTTCTTGGAAAAAGTTCGTATTCATAATGCCAGTGGCTGATTGACCGACGAGTGCTAAAACGGGGACATGATCCATCTTGGCATCATATAAGCCATTCAACAGGTGGACACCACCGGGACCGGCAGAAGCAAAACTAACGCCAATTTTACCAGTCAACTTAGCATCAGCGGTGGCTGCTAAAGCACCAATCTCTTCATGACGGACTTGAATGTACTTGAGCTGTTCACGTTCTTGATATAAACCTTCTACGGCATTATTGATTGAGTCAGCCGGAATACCATATAAATGATCAATGTTCCATTTGACTAAGACTTGAGCCAAAGCACGACCTGCAGTCATCTTGGTCATAAAATCACTCCTTAATTTGCGATTATTTAATTTTTAACAAGAAAAATCATGTTTTATGGTTTCATATATAGATTATTATACGGTCTTGAGGCGGTGACTGTTAATTATTTAGCTCAGCTGGTGCATGATGCTGCTGATAATTAGTGATGATTAATTGTACTAAACCTTGGGCAACGTTAGTATTTTTGAGTAAGGGACCGTGCGCATAGCTACCAATTGTATTTTTATAAATCATGCCTTCGACACCATCATCTGGATTATTGCCGTAACCTTCAATCATTTTGCCAAACGGTTTTAACTGCTTGGAATCATCAAAGAAAGTTTGCCCACTGTGATTTTCAAACGCATGAACTTCACCAAATTTGGTGGTGAAATGCGTATCACCAATCATTCGTTTTTGAGGATTGAAGACGGTGTGAAAGGGGAGAATGTCCAAACATTGAATGGTTTGCCCGCCACTCGTTTGATAATAGGAGCCCAAGAATTGATAGCCGCCACAAATTCCGAGCATGGGGCGATTGTCTTCAATGTAGTCGGTAATGGTTTGTTTGTGGCGTAAAATATCGTGCGCTACCACCGATTGCTCAAAATCTTGCCCACCACCAAAGAACAAAAAATCGTAGTCTAAGGCATTGAAGTCATCATTTAAGCTAATATTGGTTACGGTGCAATCAAAATTTTGCTGCTTTAAAAAATAACGTAAAATTTTGACATCGCCCGAATCACCGTAGGTGTTCATTAAATCTTCATATAAATAAGCAATTTTAACTGGTTGCATTCTTAGAATTTCCTCATTAAACTATTTACTATTAATCTCCAATAGTTTAAACTGTCTGATAAGAAAAGTCTAGGAGTGATCAACTTGCAAGCAATTGACCAACAACAATTACAGCGATTTCATCAAGATTTAAAACAACAACCAGCTGCGGCAATTAAAGGAGCTTTAGTGCAGAATAATGGGTTTAATAAAGCCACCCAAAATCAAGCACAGTTGCGGCAGTTAAACCCAGAATTTAATGTTGAAGTAGCCACTGGTAAAGTCTCGAATCAAAAAAAGTCTGGGCGCTGTTGGCTATTTTCAACGCTCACAACTTTGCGCACGAAGTTTGCGACGAAATATCAAATTAAAGATTTTGAATTATCTCAGAATTACCTGTCTTTTTATGACCGCTTGGAAAAAGCGAATGTTTTTTACCAACAAGTGATTGCAACCGCTGATCGGGAGTTAACGGATCGGTATGTGGCCCAATTATTAGCGGGACCGGATGAAGATGGTGGCCGTTGGAATTACGGATATAATTTGGTTCAAAAATACGGGGTGGTACCCAAATATGTGATGCCGGAAACTTATAATTCGGAACATACGCAGGAATTTTCCCAAGTTTTGAATACTAAATTGCGCAAAGATGCGGAAAAATTGCGTTCTTTAGTGCAACAACAAGCATCAGATGAACAAGTACAACAAAGTATCAAAGCCATGCTCAGTGAAGTTTACCGTATTTGTGTGCTATGTTTTGGCCAGCCACCAGTTAACTTTGATTTAGAATTAAAAACGGATACTGGTAAATTAATTCAAGCAACGAACATTACACCACAACAATTTGCACAAGAATATTGTGCTTATCCATTTAACGACTATGTTTCTTTACTCAATGCGCCACAAGCTAGCAAACCATACGGTCGGACGTATCATCTCAAAGACGATACGAATATGGTGGGCACTAAGCAACAAAAAGATTTAAATTTGCCAATCGAACGTTTAAAGCAAATTGCCATTCAGCAATTACAAGCGGGAGATACAGTGTGGTTTGGCAATGATGTTAGTGCGCAGTCTAATCGTCAGCAAGGACTATTAGCTGGTGATTTGTATCAGTATCAAGAATTATTAGCGATGGATTTAACGATGACAAAAGAACAACGCTTAGAAACTCGGCAAGCTCAAATGTCTCACGCCATGGTTTTGACTGGTGTTGATTTAGACGAACAGGGCCACGCACGCAAGTGGAAAGTGGAAAATTCTTGGGGCGAACAAGTCGGTACGAAAGGCTATTTTGTCATGGATGATCAATGGTTTAGTGACTATGTATACGAAATTATTGTTCAAAAAGCATTCTTGACTCCTGTGGAACAACAACAGTGGCAACAAGATCCAATTTTGGTTCCTGCTTGGGATCCATTGGCTTAACCCAGAAAATTTTAACAGTTAAATATTAAGATAATAAGAGATTAGATAAGGCAAAGGCCAATTATTTCTAATCTCTTATTTAATATTCATGTTTAATCATAAAAGAAAGTGAAAAATATGAAAATAGGAATGTTTTCAGCCTCAACACCCATTAGTGCACTCGCACCTCAGCGCTACTTACGAGCGGTTAATTTCTTAAAACAACAAGGTGTTTCGGTAGTAGCAGGGTCATTAACCGGACAAAGTGAGTTTTATCGTTCGGGCTCAATTCGGCAGCGTGCACAGGAAATTAACGAATTAATCTATCGGGAGGATATCCCTATTTTAATGGCTGCCATTGGTGGTAATAATACTAATTCAGTTTTACCCTATGTGGATTTTTCTTATTTAAACCGGCATCCCAAGACGATTATCGGTTATTCGGATACGACAGCCTTACTTTTAGCTGTGCAAGCACAGGCTCCCAATTGTCGGGTGATTTATGGTCCGGCAGTGGTGGCTTCCTTTGGTGAATGGCCACCGTATGTGGATTTGATGTGGCAAGATTTATTAGCTGTTTTACAGGCTAGTACAACGGTAACTTTACACCAACGTCCATATTGGAGTGAGGAAGCTATTAATTGGGAAAAGTGGCAACATCCTAAAAAGCGCCATGCTAATCACTGGCATTATACAGTAACTCCTTATTTAACAGGTCGCGTGATGGGCAGCAATTTAAATACCATGGCGGGGATTTTTGGTACGAAATATTTTCCACGGCTGCAAACAGGTGACATTTTACTACTGGAAGATGCACAAAAAGATGCGGCGACGGTGGAACGTAGTTTTGCGCATCTAAAAATAGCGGGAGTCTTTGACCGAATTGGCGGTATTATTTTGGGAAAGCACGCCTTGTTTGACGATCAACAAAGTCACCAGCGCCCCATTGATATTTTACAAGAGGTCCTTAATAATCCTGACTTACCAATTATTTATGATTATGATAGTTGTCACACAGTGCCAATGTTGCCTACTGTTTTGGGAGCACAAATTCAGATTGATGCAGTTTCTAAAACAGTACAGTTTGATGTAACTCACAAATTTAATTCATAAACCCACCGCAAAGCATGTTGGTTATCTAGCAATTCAATCGTTCCCCGTTTTTGAAAACCAGTTTGTTCAATTAAATGTTGCATGCGTAGATTTTGCGGATGCGTATCAATGCGTAAATTTTGGTAACCCTGTTGATAAGCTTGCGTGATTAAATTAGACATGAGATAACGGCCCAGCTGTTGGCCGCTAAACTGTGGATTAACGGTAAAGCGGTGAATAACAGCATAAGGCTCATGACTGTGATAGTTGTTATTGGCTAAAGTTTGATAATTAGGATCAGGGCCATTAATTAGCGCTGCAGTACCAACAACTTGTTGTTGTAAACATAACGACCAACTGGCGTGTTGAGTGATATCCTGCTGGATTTGACGAATATTAGGATGGCCATCTTGCCACTGGTTGATGTGATCTTTTGCGAGAAGTTGTTGCGCGGCGGTAATGAGGGTTTGAATTTGCTGTAAATCATTATTTTGGGTTAAACGTAAAAAAGGTAACATAAAAGTCCTGCTTTCTATAAAACTTTGATTCCAGACAGCTGCGGAAAAAGAGCTAATTCTTGGGGTTAATTTTACTATAATGTTTGTTAAAAAAACATGTATAATAGTAGACAGTTATTGCGTTTACTAGCTAATTAAGATAGGATAATTGTGAAACATAAGCTATGTTTCACGTGAGGAGTTTACATGAGTCCGCAAGAATTTCAACAAGCCTTAAGTAAGGAAGGGGTTAATTTGTCATCCCAACAATTGACCCAATTTCAGCTATACCTAGATTTATTAATTCAGACCAATAAAGTGGTTAATTTAACGAGTATTACCGATCCCGCTGAAATTTATGTTAAGCATTTTTATGATTCGGCAGTAGCTCTCTTGGTGCAACCACAGTTACAACAAGCTGTGAGTTTAGCCGATATTGGTTCTGGCGCTGGTTTTCCAGGCTTAGTTTTAAAAATTATTAATCCTCAGTTGCAGTTAACGATTGTCGATTCGTTGCAAAAACGGATTAATTTTTTGGAGCAAGTCGTGCAAACTCTCCGGTTAGATAATGTCCAGTTGATTCATGCGCGTGCAGAAGAATTTGGCCGCCAAAAAGATTATCGTGAACACTTTGATTTTGTGACGGCGCGCGCGGTGGCTAAGTTACCCGCATTATTAGAATTGTGTTTGCCAGTGGTGAAGTTAGAGGGGACTTTTATTGCTTTAAAGTCTCAACAAGCACAAAATGAACTTGATCAAGCACAAAATGCTTTACAGGTTTTAGGTGGTCAAGTTACTAAATTACAACAATGGCAATTGCCGGAGCAAGCGGGGTTACGCGAATTAATTTTAATCAAAAAAATCCATAAGACACCAGCTAAATATCCCCGCAAGCCCGGAACGCCCACGAAACAACCGTTATAAGAGTTTTTGTCATAGTAGGAGGAGTACGGAGTGTCATTTTGGGAACACTTTAAAGAGAAAAATGGCCCTACCAAAACGGACCAAGTTCAAGAAATTCCGTTAGCACAAGTGATTGTTAATCGCTATCAGCCACGGCAAAAATTTGATAATGAGAAAATTTTAGAGTTAGCGCAGTCTATTGCTACTAATGGTTTATTGCAACCAATTATTGTGCGGTTAACAGCTGATCAAAAGTATGAGTTAATTGCTGGTGAACGGCGCTTTCGCGCTATTAGCCAGCTACAATGGTCCAAAATTCCGGCCATTGTACGCGATTATGATGACCAACAGTCGGCCTCATTAGCTTTAATTGAAAATTTGCAACGACAAGATCTCAATCCGATTGAGGAAGCCCAAGCTTATCAAAATTTGATGCAAATGAATCATTTGACGCAAAAGGATTTGGCGAAACATTTGGGGAAGAGTCAATCTTATATCGCTAATAAAATTCGCTTATTAAACTTAACCCCCACCGTGCAAACGGCTTTAGCCCAGGGGCAAATCTCTCAGCGTCACGGCCGTGCCTTATTACAAGTACCGGTTGCGCATCAAAGTCAGTTATTAGCGCAGATTCAAGCTAAACACCTAACGGTGCAACAAACGGAGCGTTTAATTCAAAAAGAGCAACAACCAGCGCCTGCTAAGCAGCATAAAAAAATTCGGGCCTTAACTTCGAAAAGTTCACAATTAGCCATTAATACTGTGCGCGATTCAGTGAAATTGGCGCGAAAAAATGGAGCACAATTTGTTTACCAAGAAACAGAAACTGACCAAGAATACCAAATGATTATCACAATTAAAAAGGAGAACAAGCATGGTTAAAGTAATTTCACTCGCCAATCAAAAAGGTGGCGTTGGTAAAACAACGACGACCATTAACTTGGGTGCTTGTTTATCTGAACTAGGCCAGCGAGTATTAGTCATTGATATTGACCCGCAAGGCAATGCCACTAGTGGTTTAGGTATTAAGAAAGTTGATGTGGCACAAGATATTTACGATGTCATTATTAATGAAATGCCCTTGAAAGATACAATTATGCATACACAGCGCAAAAACTTGGACATTGTGCCCGCTACTATCCAATTAGCGGGGGCCGAAATGGAACTAACTTCAATGATGGCCCGTGAAACCCGCCTCAAGGAGGCCGTTGGTTCGATTGCTACTGATTATGATTACGTATTGATTGATTGTCCACCTTCCTTGGGGCAATTGTCCATCAATGCTTTTACTGCTAGCAATTCAATTATTATTCCAGTACAAAGCGAATACTATGCTTTGGAAGGATTGAGTCAATTGTTAAATACGATTCGCTTAGTGCAAAAACATTTTAATCCCGATTTAGCCATTGAAGGTGTGTTGTTAACAATGTTTGACGCGCGAACTAATCTTGGGACCCAAGTGGTAACGGAAGTACAAAGTTATTTTGGAGATCACGTTTATAAAACGATTATTCCACGGAATACTCGTTTAGCCGAAGCTCCTAGTTATGGTTTGCCGATTATTGATTTTGATCGTAAGTCACGGGGAGCGGAGGTCTATTTGCAATTAGCCAAGGAGGTTATGAACAACGATGCCCGATAAAAAGAGAAGCGGCTTAGGTCGCGGAATTGATGCCATCTTTTCAGATTTTGAAAATAATGAAATTAGTTCTGAAAATGTTGTTGAGATTTCCTTAGAAGCCATTCGTCCCAATCCGTATCAACCACGTAAAAGCTTTGATCGAGAAGCTTTAAATGAATTGGCGCAATCAATCAAAGAAAATGGCGTGTTTCAACCAATTGTGGTGCGTAAAAGTGTTAATGGCTACCAGATTGTAGTGGGGGAACGCCGTTTTCGCGCTAGTAAAATAGCTCAACGGCAAACAATTCCCGCCATTGTTCGGCAATTAGACGAAAGCCAAATGATGGAAATTGGCGTTTTGGAAAATCTCCAGCGTGAAGATTTAAATCCGATTGAAGAGGCACAGGCTTATCAAACTTTAATTGAAAAATTGCATTTAACGCAGGAACAAGTGTCGGAACGTCTGGGCAAGAGTCGACCTTATATTGCAAATTATTTACGCCTACTCAGTTTGCCTAACCAAACGAAACAATACTTAATTAATGGTCAATTGACGATGGCGCAAGCTCGGACTTTATTGACTTTTAAAGATCCACAAAAAATTGATCAAGTAGCGAAGATGGCCGTCCAACAAAGCTTAACTGTGCGACAATTAGAAGCAATGGCTAATCAACCTGTGAAAACCAAAAAGAAAATAACCAAATCTCCCTTCATTCGGGCCACTGAAGAGCAGTTGGTTGATAAGTTTGGTACTAGTGTGAAGGTGACCGATGGCAAAAATGGTAAAGGTAAAATTCAAATTGATTTTTCTTCGACGAAAGATTTAAATCGAATTTTAGATTTATTAGACATTTCTGTTGATTAAGGGGGCCAATATGTATCAGCTAGGTGATATTGTTTTAATGAAAAAACCGCATGCTTGTAGCTATAATCGCTGGGAGGTTGTGCGCTTAGGTGCCGATATTAAGATCCGGTGTTTAGGCTGCGGCCACCAAGTGATGATGCCTCGGGCGGAATTTAATAAAAAATTCAAAAAAATTATTACCAAAGAGCACGAAGTTAAAACCGCTCAAGAAGAATTTTATATCGCAACTGCAAAACTAAAAATACCTAATCAATTAAATTAATAAGGAGTTTAGATCATGGCTTTAACAGCAGGAATCGTTGGTTTACCTAATGTGGGTAAATCAACTTTATTTAATGCAATTACCAAAGCAGGAGCAGAAATGGCTAATTATCCCTTTGCCACTATTGATCCCAATGTCGGGATGGTTGAGGTGCCAGATGCGCGTTTAAAGCGGATTGATGAATTAATTCCCGCTAAGAAAATTGTTCATACCACATTTGAATTTACGGATATCGCCGGGATTGTTAAGGGTGCTAGCCAAGGTGAAGGTTTGGGTAATAAATTTTTAGAAAATATTCGCCAAGTGGATGCAATTGTGCACGTGGTGCGGGCCTTTGCTGATGATAATATCACTCATGTCAATGGTAAAATTGATCCCTTGGATGATATTGAAACGATTAATTTGGAATTAAGTATTGCGGATTTAGACAGTGTTAATAAACGCTTAGCTAAAGTTGAAAAAGTAGCACGCACCAAAGATAAAGCGGCAGTGGCAGAATTAGCCGTTTTACAAAAAATTCAACCAGTCTTAGAAGCAGGCGGTGCCGTGCGGAGTATTGATTTCAGTGAGGAAGAGCAGCCAATCGTTAAGGGGTTATTTTTATTAACCGCCAAGCCAGTTTTATATGTAGCTAATATCGCTGAAGATGACATGGCCGATCCTACTCAATCACCATATTATCAACAAGTTGCAGACTATGCCGCAAAGGAAAATGCAGAAGTGATTGGTATTTCAGCCAAAACGGAAGAAGAAATTGCGGAATTAGATGATGATGAACGCCAAGTCTTTTTGGAAGCTGAAGGTGTAGAAGAATCCGGGTTAGATCGGTTGATTCGTGCTAGCTATCATTTACTAGGTTTAGCGACGTTCTTTACGGCTGGTGGTCCAGAAACCAGAGCTTGGACGTTTAAGCAAGGAATGAAAGCTCCCCAAGTGGCTGGAGTGATCCATTCAGATTTTGAACGGGGCTTTATTAAAGCTGAGACGGTTTCGTATGCCGATTTAGACAAATATGGTAGTATGCAAGCGGTCAGAGAAGCTGGACGTTTACGGCTTGAAGGTAAAGATTATGTAGTTCAAGATGGCGATATTATTGAATTCCGGTTTAATGTTTAGGAGTAGCTATGGATCCCAGAGATAAAAATAAACAAGCACAACAACACCAACAAGAACAACAGCAGCAACGTACTCAAAAACGAGAACATCAATTAGAAGTTGAAGAGCAAATTAAAGATGCCACGCCCGAACAATTACGTCAAAAACTAAGTAATAAAAATGAAGATTACTTATTTCGGTTGCAAAAAGGGCTGACACAGCAAGGAAAAACGCCACAACAAGCCCAAACATTGGTTGATGGTTTGCTACAAGAAGTCCTTGATAATCAAATTAAGGGGATTCCGGCGCGCCAACTTTATGGTTCCGTAACGACGAAAATCGATTCGTTGATTCATAAAAAGACGCCGAAGGCTACAGCTTCCAATACACCGACTTGGCAAATGGCGGTGGATAATTCCTTGTTATTTGTAGCAATTTTTGCCATTATGTATGGAGTGATGAGCTTATTCATTAAGCATCCTAGTCGGCAAAACCAAAGTGGAATTTTATCTATTTTAGTGATTGCGATTGTTTGGGGCGTTTTATTCGGTTGGTTGAATAAACGCATGTTAGCAGAGGATCACAAACGCGAACCTTTCTGGAAAACCATTTTGATTATCATTATTGGTTTGTTGATCATGTTCTTTGTCTGGATGTTAACGGTGCTTGTCCCACCAGTCCTCAATCCGATTTTACCAGCTTGGGCTGAAATAGTAATTGCCATCGTAGCTTATGCAGCTCGCTGGGGCTTTCGGAAGTATTATCATATTACGTTTAGTTCGTTTACCGGACGGTAGAAATTTTAATTTTTGGAAATAATAGAGATTGAAGTGAAAGTGGCTGTTTTAAGCTTTTACATTCAATCTTTTTCTTTTGGAGAAAATTGTCCTAAAAACGGCTGGTATACTCGAGAAAAGTTTTGGTAATTGCTGGCAAACCTAATTAAAAATTGCCGTTGTAGTGAAAGTAACTAATTAATGTTATTGTCCCAACATCCTGGTTTTATTTGCAGATGCCTAGCTGGGTTCCATTATTGTTTGTTACAAGGTTATCTAGAGTAGGTACTTTTGCTTTAATTTTAGTGGTTATTTTCGGTATTAAGCTCATATTAATATACAAAAAAGAGCAGGACAAAAAGTTGCTCACTTTTGTTCTACTCTTTTTACTGACTGAAAATAGTTGATTCTAAGCAGTGACGGTCTTATCTTTTTGTCCTAGACTAGCTAAGAACATTACAATTAAGCAGATAATGCCAATCACGGCCATGATGCTCATCATACTACCAGTTGTGGTACCATTGGGTAGATAGAAAATATTGGTCAAAGCTTCCATTGGAAATTTAATTGGGGTCCAACTAAAGATAAAGTCTCTTTGGAATGCGGTTAAGGCTTCCTTAGGATAAGCAGCAACAGCCATTGATAACATCCAAACGGCCATTGCGATTAATTGACCGCCCATCCCCAACCAATCAAAGAGGGCACTGAGTAAATAGAAGAAGACTAAGACTGAAGTAAAGAGTATTCCGAGATAAGATCCAGTATTTGGAATTGGTACGGAGAAGGCACTGCTAATTCCATAAATTACTAGTGTAACAATAGCAGCTAATAAAATACCAGCGACAGCTTGCTGTCCTACTAATCTAGTAGTTAAACGTTTAGTCTTGGTTTGGGCTTTTAAATAGCGCCATAACATCATGTTGCCCATCATAGCTCCAATCCAAATGAAGACCGTGGTCATCATTGGCATCATGCCACTCATTGATTTATCAGGTACTTTATTGATATTCTTAACTTGGGTCACCATTAAATTATTGAGTGCGGAGTAAGCTTGTGGTGACAATTTAACAGATTTTTGAGCAAGTTGTAAGTTAATTTGTTTACTCATACCTGCATTTAATTTATTAATTAAGACCGGGAGGCCGGTAGTTAAAGCAGAACTGGCTGAAACGTTCGAACCTTGGCTAACAATGATTTTAACTTTAATCGGCTGTGGCGCAGTTGGCTCAGGCTTGTTGGTCATGCTGGCGATAGCCACTTGCTGTACGTAAGTGCCAATTTGTTTTTGTTTTTTTGAGAAATTCTTTGGGAAAACAATAATTCCGTAAGCCTTGTGTTCGTTAATTGCCTTTTTGGCAGTTGAAACAGAATTTTTTTTAATAAATTTGATTTTGTCATCTTTTTTGGTGCCAGCATAATGTAATTTATCAGCGATTTTCTGGGACTGGGGACCTTTGTCCAGATCAACCACTGCCACGGGTAATTTTTTAACAGCTACGTTATTGCGGACACCGATTTGAATACCACCTAAAAAGGTTACCATTAAGGTGGCAGCAATTATCGCAATCCAAAAGCCTTTAGCTTTTAAGAAATTGAAAAATTTCATACTTGTGAAAACTCCTTTGCTTGTGTGATTGTTCCATTTTAGCCACATTAATATTAAAAATCATTAGTTAATTTTTCTGAAAATGTTCGTTTTGCGACATTTTTAAGCAAAGTGCTCACTATTTGAGGAGAAAATATGGATTTACGTAAAAAAAAGACAATAAAAGCTATTGTAGAGGCCTTTATAGAATTGGTTAATAAAAACGGCTATCACAAATTAACGATTAATCAATTAGCCCAAAAAGCAATGATTAATCGCAATACGTTTTATAACTATTTTGAAGATAAAGAAGATTTAGTAGAAAAATTAAGTCAGAGATTTATTGTAGATTCTAAGGACGTGTTAGACAACGCGATCACAAACCAAAGTGCTGAGCACATTCATTATTTTTTTGAACATCGTGAGTTGATTCAAGCACTATTTAATAGTAAATTTTATTCACAACATCAAGATTTTGAGAGTCAATTGGCGCAATCTTTTAAAGAATTATTACATCAAAAGTATCAATGGTCGCCGGATTCATTACAGTCGTCGTTGGTTAGTATTAATGCTATTTCTGTGATTAAGTATATTGTCTCGACTGAGATCGAAATTACGGCTGAACAAATTAATCAAGCTCGTCAGGCAATGTTTTCGGTAATTAATCAAGGCGCCGATAAATAATTGGAATATTCAAAGAGCGTTGTTCAACTTCTGCTTGGAAGTTGAACAACGCTCTTTTGCTGAAGCTAAATGGGAAAAATGACCTTCAACGATTTCATCAGGAACATTTTCAGGCCAGTAGACTTGGCTTCAAGCCAATTTGCATAGTCACATAACTTTCATAAATTCGGCTGATGATAACCTTATGATTAATGATCATGATAAAAATATATGGTAGGAACTATTTATCTAAATCTTTAGCAATTTGTTGCATTCCGACTTCAATATCGTTGATCCGCTGGGAGTATTCGCCGAGCTTATCAGTATAGGTATCAGCTTTAGCGGTACTAGTGAGGTTTTTATAATGTAATTTATGTTCGAGGCTAGCCCACATGTTCATGCCGCTAGTGCGTAATTGCACTTCCACGGGAATATCTTTGTGCGTTTGATTGGCTAAAAAGACCGGGACACTAACAACTAAGTGCAACCCACGGTAGCCGTTAGGTTTAGGGTGATTTAAGTAATCTTTACTTTTGATTAATTTGACGTCGTCTTGATTAATTAAGGCTTCTTTAACGCGCAAGATATCATCCAGATAATTGGTAATAACGCGAATGCCAGCAATATCGAGCATGTTTTTATTGATACTTTCAATTGAATAAGGGAGCTGTTTGCGTTCTAGTTTATCAAATAAACTGGCGGGACTTTTGATTCGCTCTTCAATGAGATTAATCGGATTGTGATGGTGCGTGATGGAATACTCATCATCTAAGTTTTCTAACTTCGTGCCGATCTCTTTAATGGCAGAACGGCGTAACATATATAGGTTAATTAGTTGAGTGAGATCAATGTCGTGATCTTTCATGAGGACGGAACTAATCTGCATTTCAATTTGGTCAATACTTAAAAAATTATTACGTTCTAGAATCATAAGGAAACCTCCAATGTTCATTATTATAAAACTTTTTGTTTGGTAGAACTATTTTGAAAGTTTGAAGATTTTGTGCTTGAAAGCCGAAAAAATTTATATTAAAATTACACATTGTAATATTGTTTTTACAAATATAAGGAGATGGAAAATGGTTAATCGACGTGTAACTAAGGAGCAGATTGTTCAAGTTGCGCAGCAAATCGTTTTTGATGATGGCATTCGTTCGCTATCATTTCCACTCATCGCCCAAAAATTGGATATTCGTTCGCAAACTTTGTACAATTACTTTAAAAATCTGCAAGATTTAATCAATCAGATTGGTGCGGACTTTATGGACAATTTGTATCAATTATTTATGGATAATTTGCTTGGTCTGTCCGGCAAAGCGGCGTTTCAAAAGTATGGGGAAGTGGCCCATCATTATTTTGAAAGTCAGGGTAAACTGGTGGAACTAGTTTATGAAGTCCATCGCTTTAGTCATGATAGCCTGTTTTATCAAAAGACAGCCCGTAATTGGCAAATCTTGGATAAATTGGTCACGGGGGTGCATTTGAAGCATATGCATGCGAAGAATTTTGTCCAAACTTTTATTAGTGCGGTACTCGGCTTTACCGCTATTGAAATGATGGGTTTCTTACCATCTGAACAAAAGCAACGCCAACAGTCATTTCAAGAACTTCTGGCTTTGCAGCTCAATGAAATTATTGAATAACTAAGAGAAATTAATAAGGAGTAGTTTGTTATTTATGATTAAAAAAGAATGGAAATTTATTGGCAAACATCATATGATTTGGATTTCATTGATTGCCATTGCATTAATTCCCTTTTTGTATTCCATTTTCTTCTTGCGTTCAGTTTGGGATCCGTATGGTGAAACGCAACATCTTCCTGTCGCCGTGGTTAACGAAGATAAGCCAGTGCACTATGAGGGGAAAAAGTTAGCGGTAGGACAGCAAACGGTTAAAAAATTGAAAAAAAATCACCAGTTAGGCTGGCGCTTTGTCTCCGCTAAACAAGCAAAAAAGGGTCTGAAAGATCAAAAATATTTTACAGTGGTGACGATTCCGAAGGATTTTTCTAAAAATGCGGCAACTGCTTTAGACAAACATCCTAAGAAAATGAAGTTACAATACCAAACTAATGATTCCTTGAATTATATTGGCAGTGTGATTAGTCAGATGGGAGTTACTAAGTTAAATTCGCAAGTTCGATCTGCGGTCACTCAAGCTTATGCGCAAGCCATGTTTGCTGGTTTAAATGTGATTACCCATGGCATGCAACAGGCAGCGAGTGGTGCTAGTCAACTCAACGTTGGTACGGTCACATTGAGTGATGGTTTGAATCAATATACGGCGGCAGTATCCCAGGTTAATGACGGTGTGCAAACTTTGAGTTTAAATGTTGCGCCATTAACGAACGGGATTGCGCAATTAAAACAACAAGTGCAACCTCTAGCAAGCAGTGTCAGCCAATTAAGTAACGGTGCTAATCAATTAAGTTCCGGCTTGGCCCAGCTACAAAATGCTGTGAGCGCGAGCGCTTCTGGCAGTCAACAAGCACAATTACAACAAGTTGTTGCGGCTTTACCTCAAATCAATTCTGGTTTGCAACAATTAAATCAAACCTTACAACAAACAAATACTGGTGCCTTAGGTAATTTTCAAAATAATCTAGCAGGAATTGGTAGCCAAACGCAAACGATTGGTAGTAATTTACAACAAGCTAGTCAAACTTTGGCCAGTTTGAATACAAATACCGGTAGTGGAGTTGATGTGGCGACAAGTTCCCAAGCAATTATTGGCCAAATCAATCAAGAATTAGCTAATCAAGGAACGCCATTGACGGCTGATCAACAAGCAATTGTTAGTCAAGCGGTACAATCTGGTTTAGCTCAAGGAACTGATAGTAGTGCTTCCAGTGACTTGCAACCAGCTTTACAAAGTGTAGCTGGTAATTTGCAGGCAGCCAGTGCCGCTACACAAGGCATTGGAGCTAACTTACAAGCAGTGCAACAAGCACAACCGCAATTACAACAAATTCAAGGTCAATTAGGTCAACTACAAGGTAGTGTCCAACAATTAGCGCAAGCTTCTAACTTAGCCTTACCAGGTGCCAGCCAGGCAATCAACCAATTGAACTCGGGTGTGCAAGGTATTCAAAGTGCTTTAAATGGTACGGGTACACAAGCAGGTTTAACTTCGGGTGCTAATCAATTAGCTAGTGGTTTGTCACAACTTAATCAATCTGTACCGACATTAACTAACGGGATTGATCAATTAGATGCTGGTAGTCAGCAATTGGGTTCAGGTGTGCAACAGCTGGCTAGTGCCACCGGCCAACTGGCATCCAGTGGTGAGCCGTTGACCGCGGGTGCGCAACAATTACTCAGTGGTAGTGGTCAATTAGGTCAAGCCTTGAATCAAGGTTCACAGACGTTAAGTCAAATTAAACCAACTACTAAAAATGCCCAGATGATGGCTGCGCCGACTAAGGTTAAACAGCATCATTATAGCCGCGTATCTAATTATGGTCATGCGCTAGCACCGTATGTATTGTCAGTGGCATTATATGTTGGTTCTATCGTCTTTAACTTTATTTATCCGATTCGTCGTGTTTCTGAGACAGGAAAACCTTCTTGGCAATGGTTCTTAAGTAAAATTAGTGTGGGAGCAGTGATTGCTGTCGCAATGGGCGTGTTAAATGCAGGCTTGATGTTAGTCGGTGGACTGCAACCAGATAATTTAGGCGAGTACTTTACGATTGCCATTTTATTCTCGCTGACGTCGATGTTCCTAATTATGTTTTTGGCGATGTTATTAGATAATCCAGGACGCTTTTTAGCAATGGTCTTGTTGATGCTTCAATTAGGCGGTTCTGGTGGAACTTTCCCTATGCCAATTACGAGTCATTTTTATAATGTAATTCATCCTTACTTGCCAATGACTTATTCAATTAATGGTTTTCGGGAAGCTTTGACTTCGGGATTAGGTTACAATACCTTTGTGCAAGCAGTGATTGTCTTAGTATCAATTATCGTGATCAGTTTGGCTTTGTTATATTTAAGTATGGATTTCTTACAACGAAAGCATCTTGCTGGTAAATCAGAACTAGATGGTAATCAAGATTTACAAGCAGTGGAAAAGTAAGCTGAAATTTTTCATTGATAGTAACAATTTAGAACTAAAAGCACTCAGAAAAAATATAAACTGCTGACCCCTAGAGCAGTGTGATGTTCGTATCATTTGATACGAACATTTTTTTGTCTCGTCTTGTTTGAACAGCTGAAGGTTCGTAAGGTTACTCTCCACTCGGCTTCAGAAAGTTCACACCAAGTTACGCTTGTAATCGTTATCGAACCAGACTATGATGAAGCTAGGGGAAGATATGGGTTAAATTGATTATTTGACGTTTAATTAATTAGGAGGCTAATTGATGAAGTCAAATCTAATAAACAACTGCTGTATCGTTGGTTCCAACAAATTGGGTTGTTCTTTAGCAATTCAATTGGCTGGGTCCGGTTACCAGGTTAATTTAATCGTACCGCAAGCTGATTTAGATACATGCCACCAAAAGATTCAACAACAATTAACGGATTTGGTGCAACAAAAATTATTACAAACAACTTTGACAGAAGTTTGGAATGATATTCATCTAGTAATTCAAGCTGCCACCGCTTTTCAAGATGCAGATATTGTATTTGTTACCAACCATATGACGATGCTCGCGGAACAGCATTTTTGGCAGGAAGTTGAACCCTTGGTCAGTCAAAACGCCATCTTGGCTGACTGTAATACTTACTTGTGTCCGACGGATATTCAAAAGCAATTACAATACCCCAAACGTTTTGTGGGACTATGTTTTGGCTATCCAGTTTATTTAATCCCGCTAGTAGAAATTATGTCTGGGCAATTGACCGCTCAAGCGGTCGTCGAACACTTAATGGATTGGTTTATTTCGTTAAATAAAAAACCGGTGCATTTAACTGCTGAGGGGGCAGGCTTTATTAGTGAGCGCTTAGAAATGGCAGTGCTGAGAGAGGCTACTTCGTTGATTGATCACGGCGTAGTGGATGCCCAAACGATTGATACGATTTTTAAATATGGTTTAGCCCGTTATTGGCAAACTGCGGGTCCACTAACACAAGCTGATGTAATTGGTTTAGATGTGTTGGAGCGTTTGAGCAGTTATCTTTATTCTAATTTGTCCAGTGCTAAACAGACGGACTGGGTTTTGCAAAATAAAGTTATGACGGACCAACTAGGCGTTAAATCTAAGCAAGGTTTTTACGCGTGGGATCAAAAAACTATTTCCAAAATGCAAGAACAGTCCTATCAAGTACTACTGCATCAATGTAAATTTGATCAAAAACAAGCTTAAAAAAGCAAGTCCCAATTACGGTGGAATGGCCGGTAATTGGGACTTTTTGAGTCTATTACTGAGAAAACGTTTCACGTGAAACGTTTGAGAACAACCATAGTTGTCCAAGAAAAAATTTACTAGAAAGTTAGGTCAATGGTGATTGAATAAATTAACTAAGATGACGCCCATGAGGATCAACAGTAAACCTAAAACACTCATCCAATTTAATTTTTCATGCCATAATAAGACGCCAATGATGGTGGTGGCAATAATCCCCACGCCTGACCATAACGCATAAGCAATACTTAGGTTGATACTGCGTAATGATAATGACAGACAGTAAAAACAAATTCCGTAAGAGATTAAGGCCCCACCAGTAGGAAATAATTGGGTAAAACCATTTGAGGCTTTCAGTAGTGAAGTACCGATGATTTCACCAATGACGGCAATGAGCAAGTATAAATAACTCATAAAGTTTCTCCTTCATATAATTAATAATCATTACTTTAAAGAGGTTATCTGCGGAAAGCAAGCAATATAAAATTAAAAAAAGTTCTTGATTTTTAATCAAAAATTAAGTATTTTTAATTAAAATTCAATTTGAGGTGAACATGATGCGTTTAAGTATTAACCGACAGTTGAATATTCATTTTTACCGGTACTTTCGATCGTTGATCTGAGTACCAGTATTCTTTGTTATACGACTACACAGATCAAAACATCATCTTTTGAACTGTGTAGTGCTGGAGTAAGAAGTCAAAAGCCTGCATGGTCAAACCTGTAGGCTTTTTTAGTGCGATGGAGGAATCAAAATGGCAAATGTTAAAAAAATTTGTTGGGAAACAATTAACGGTTTATCGACGGGAATTGTATTAGCTTTGGTACCCGGAGTTTTAGTCAGTTTATTGGTGAAGTGGCTAACGCCCATTTGGCCACAAATTCAAATTTTAAATTTTTTAACGGGAGTTGCGACCAGCTTATTACCAGTGATGGGCGGAATTTGTGTGGGGATGACTGCAAAATTAACACCCATTCAAACTGGTGCCGTCGCTATTGCGGCTATGTGTGGCGCCGGAAATGTAAAATTAAGTCATCAACAGTTAGTGGTCCAAGGTAGTGGTGATGTGATTAATATAGCGATAACGATTATGCTTGCTGAGGCGGTGATCTTATATTTAGGCCAAAAATTAAAAGCTTATACCATTTTATTGGTCCCTTTAATCGTCATTGTCATTGCTGGAGGAATTGGCTTAGTGACGTTGCCTTACGTCCAACAAGTAACGGCCTTCATTGGCTTCGGGGTTAAACAATTAATGGCTTTTCAACCAATTGTAATGGGAACTTTAGTGGGAATGACTTTTGCTTTATTGATTTTGTCCCCCATTTCTTCAGTGGGAATCGCTTCGGCCATTGGAATTAGTGGTGTAGCTGCTGGTTGCGCTAATTTGGGGATTACGGCGGCTAGTTTTGCCTTAGCAATTTATGGCTGGCAGGTTAATTCCATTGGCACGTCGTTGGCCCATTTTTTAGGTTCACCCAAAATGCAGATGCCTAACTTAATGGCCAAGCCGAAGTTATTAATTCCGGTATTGATTAATTCTGGTCTCCTAGGAGCTGTAGGCGCCATCTTTAAAGTGACTGGAACGACACAAAGTGCAGGATTTGGTTTTTCTGGTTTGATTGGTCCAGCTACGGCCTTAGAAACAATGGGCGCTACCAGTTCTAACTGGATTATTGTTTTAAGTTTATTTCTGTTCTTACCCATTGTCCTGGGATTAATTAGTAATCGAATTTTTAATCATCGACTTTTTAATAGTCAGGATTTTCAATTATCCTTTACGTAAAAAAGCTTGCTAAGGGAATTTTCAAAACAGTCCTATTGTAAATTAATGGCGCTAGTTAATGGAACCGAACTTTTTTTGTTGTACATAAATTTCAGTGTACAATGAATTAAAAGAGGTTAAAATATGCGTTTTTTACACACGGCCGATTGGCATTTAGGACGAAAATTACACGGCTTTAGTTTACAAGCGGAGCAAGAGTTTGCTTTTCAGCAAATTGAACAAATTGCTTTGCAACAACATGTTGATGGAATAATTATTGCAGGCGATTTATATGATCGAACTTTACCATCTGAACAAGCAGTAGCGCTCTTTAATCAGCAATTAAAGCAACTTAATTTAGTTGATCATTTGCCGATTTATGCGATTGCGGGCAACCACGACAGTGCTACGCGGCTAGCAACCGGTAGTTCATGGTACCAAAATACTAATTTGTATTTGGCGACCCAATTGGCACAGGCGTTTGAACCGATTGAATTAGCGGATACGCAGATTTTTTTATTGCCGTATTTTGAACCGTTCGCCGTCCGCCAATATTTTGCGAACGCTCAGATTAAGACCTTACAGCAAGCGATTGTGCCAGTGTTGCAAAAAATTAAGCAGTTGTTTCATCCGCAAAAAAAGCATATTTTAGTGGCACATTTTTTTGTGGCAGGGAGTTTACAAACCAATTCCGAAACGCCATTAAAAATTGGAGGCTTGGCCGCGGTACCAGGAAATTTGTTAGCTGATTTTGATTATGTTGCCTTAGGGCACTTACATGGTAAGGATGCTTTAAGATTGCCGAATGCTCGTTATAGTGGTTCGCCGATTAAATTTTCATTGTCCGAAGCCCAGCAAACTAAGGGAATTTGGCTAGTGGATACCGAACCTTTTCACTTAACCTTTATGCCCTTAAACCCCTTGCATGATGTCCACCAACTAACGCAGGATTTTCAAACTTTAATCACGCCAACTTATTATCAGCAGTTAAATTTAGATGATTATTTTGGTTTTATCTTAACTGATCAGCAAATCATTCCCAATGTATTATCTCGTTTACGAAAAATTTATCCGAAAATTTTGAGCGTGCAACGGGCAACAGCCATTCAACTACCGCAGACGACCTTAAAAAAGCGGCCGGATTTACATCAAGATCCGATGCAATTATTAACCAAGTTTTATCAACAAACCACACAAAGAACTTTAACAACTGAGCAATTAAAGTGGGCCACTGCAGCTTTAAAAACGGCTCAAAAAGAGGTGTAAGCTTTGCGGCCATTAAAATTAGTAATGCAAAATTTTGGACCTTATGTCCACGAAACGGTGGATTTTACGACCTTTGCACATTCGGGCTTGTTTTTAATTACCGGTCCGACGGGGAGTGGTAAAACCACTATTTTTGAAGCTTTGACTTTTGCTTTATATGGAGCAACAACTACCGATGCGCGGACACCGGAGAGTTTTCGTTCGGATTTTGCATCCGCCAGTGAACCCACCCAAGTGCAGTTGAACTTTGTACATCAACAACGTGAGTATCAAATTACTCGCTGTCCTAAGCAGGTTCTACCCAAAAAGCGCGGGGCGGGACAAAAAGTTTACGAAAGCACCGGGCGGTTAGCAATTCTTGAACAGGGCCAACAAATCGCGGAATTGACCAAAATCAAAGATATTAATTTAAAATTACTCGATGTTTTACAGCTGTCCCGCCAACAATTTGTGCAGATTGTGTTATTGCCACAAGGAGACTTTCAACGCTTTTTAATGGCTTCTAGTAATGATAAAGAAACAGTTTTACGCAAAATTTTTCGGACACAGTTGTATCAAAAATGGACGCAAGTCTTGAATGAACAATTGAAAGATTATAAAAAAACACAGACTAATTTGCAACAAGAATTGAAGCTGTTATTGGAGAAGGTTCACTGGGCGGTCAAACCAACTACTAGTGATGTAGATAGTAAAATATCCCAGTTAACGACACAACAAGACCATGACGAGCAACAATTGGCACAGCAAAAAAGCGCTCAAACCAAGCTACAGCAACAAGTACAACAACAGCAGCAGTTATTAACACATGCTCAAACATTGAATCAGCAAATTCAATTGTTGCAGCAAAAAAAGGCTGAGCAGCATAAATTAAGGCAAGAGCAACCGAAATTTACGCAAATGCAACAAACAATTACGCAATTGCAGTGGGTGCAACAGCAACAGCCTTTATTACAAATGATCCACCAGCAACAAGACCGTCAACAATCTTCGCAACAGCAATTACAACAAGTCCAGCAAGAAGTGTGCCAACAGCAGCAAATTTATCAACAACAAACGCAACAATTAAGTAAATTACAACAACAGCAAGCCCAACAAGACCGCCAGCAGCAGGAATTGGAACTCTTACAACAGCAGCAGCCGATTTTGACTAAGTTGCAAGCAACACTGCAACAAATTCAACAATTGCAGCCCCGAGTACAAACCTTGCAAGAACAATTGCAGCAGCAACAGTTAGTGGTCGAACAAACACAATCGCAGTATGAGCAAGTTCAAACCCAACTACAAAGTCCGCCACAAGATCTCAGCCAAATCGCTACAGACCGGCAAAAATTGCAAACCATGCAGACCATGCAAACTCAGGTCGCACGATTAAGTACATTGCAACAAAAACAAGTACAATTGCAGGCGGATCAAAAGCTTCAGCAACAAGCATTGCAACAAGAGCAACAAAATGTGCGCCACTGGCAGCAACAATCCGCACAGCAAGAGCGCCAACGTCAACACCAACAAATTCAAACTTTGGCCGCACAATTACAAACTAACCAACCCTGCCCTGTTTGTGGTAGTCGCAAGCATCCCAAACCGCCGGTGATTACGCAAGCTACTGTTAGTTTACAGCAGTGGCAAGCGACGAATACGCAATTACAGCAACACCAACAACAGTTAGTTCGCTTGCAAACTATTGTAGAAGAGCAAACGCAGCAATTACAAAACCAACAGTTAGATTACCAACAATCTCAGCAACAATTACAAAAATTATGGCAAAGTATCAATCTGACATGGGATTCAGCTGTGACGCTGGAGCAATTACAGTCGCAGTTAACGCAACAAATTACTCAGCACCAACAATTAATTAAACAACGTACCGCTAGTTGGACTCACTGGCAACAGCAAACCCAAGAGTTGCCACAATTACGCCAAGCTTGGCAAACAGAACTTGCTCAAAAACAGGCTACACAGCAACAATTACAAGAGCAGACTACAAAACTTCAAGTTTTGCAGAGTCAACAGCAGAATTTACAAGCGCAATTGACGATCAAATGGTCTCATGAGGCTGAACTAGAGCAACGTATGGAAGAGTTAGAACAGCAAATTAACCAATTTAATGATCAAAAAGCGTTGCTAGAACACCAACAAGCTACGACCAAGCAACAACTAGTTACCGCGCAAGCACAAGCGCAAGTTTTAAGCCAACAAGTCCAACAATTAACGGCGGAATTGACCAAGCAAACCGCTGATTGGCAGCAACGCCTCCAGGACCATTTTACGCAGAATGCGCAACAACAATGGCAGCAATTATTATCGCAACTGGACCAATTGCCGACTTTACAAACACAACTTACACAGTATCAGCAACAATTACAGCAGGTGAATAATCAAATTGATATTTACCAAAATTTAGTCGGTCAACAAGAAATGATTGATTTACAGGAGCTGCAAGCACAATTGGATCAGCTACAAGCTCAATTAGTGCAACAAACACAATCTTGCGACCAATTACAGCAACAAGTTCTATTCAATGAACAACTCCTGCAACAGATCCAAACTAGTGCGCAAAAGTTGCAAGCCATTCAGCAAAAACTAGAGCAATTAACCTTATTAGTGACAACAATGTCGGGCAACAATGAAGTCAAGTTAAGCTTAGAACGTTTTGTTTTGCAGGCCCAACTAGCCGAAATTTTGGAAGTCGCGAATCAACATTTACAGCAGTTAAGTTCGGGGCGTTATTACATGTTGTTGCACCAACAAAAAGGTGTTTATCAGAAAAATACCGGTTTAGAAATTGATGTTTATGATGATCACGTCGGCCAAGTACGGAGTGTTCATACGTTGTCGGGAGGAGAAAGTTTCTTAGCAGCTTTGAGTTTAGCCTTAGCATTGGGGGAAGTGATTCAGCAACAGGCTGGTGGTATTAGTATTGAAACGCTGTTTATTGACGAAGGTTTCGGGTCTTTAGACCAAGCTACTTTAACGACGGCGCTCACGGCCTTGGAACAATTGGAAAGTCAAGATCGGCTGATCGGAATTATCAGTCATGTCGATTTATTGCGGGAACAAATTCCTAATCAAATTCGTATTCAGACTACGGGTCAGGGCCAAAGTAAGATTCGCCTGATTACTAATGAAATGACTGCTGAATAAAATATTAGTTCGCTATGTATATCAAAAAAAGACTGGAGCAATCAGCCGAACAATGATCCACGTTAATTGCGTACTAGCATTGTAGCTAGTGGTTTTTAAGGATCAATGACTAGAACCAGTCTTTTTTGATTTGTAATTCTTTGTTAATCAGCTGTCGGAGCTAATTAGGAAGGTCGATTATTTTGATCGTAGTCTTTATAGAACTTGACATTTTCTGGAGCACGCCGATCTTTTCTGGGCGCATTCGGCGCATCTAGTTTTTGAATTTGCTGCATTTGTTCAGGTGTTAATGCAAAATCCCATAAATCTAAATTTTGTTGCATGCGGTCAGGATGAATTGACTTCGGGATACTTCGGGATAATGACAATGCCTAATTGAATCAAGTAGCGCAAAGCAACTTGCGCCGCTGTTTTGTGATGTTGTTGTCCGATTTGGACCAAGGTGGGATTATGGAATAAATCATTTTGACCTTGAGCCAAAGGTCCCCACGCCATCAGTTGGGTTTGGTATTGATCTAAATATTTTTTGGCAGTACGTTGTTGATAGAAAACGTGCGTTTCTAATTGGTTCACTGCTGGTTGAACATCGTTAAATTCTGCTAAATCAACAAAACGATCAGGTAAAAAGTTGGAAACACCAATCGCCCGAATTTGCCCAGCTTGATATAACTCTTCTAAAGCACGATAAGCACCATAGTAGTCATTAAATGGTTGGTGGAGTAACACTAAATCTAAATAATCAGTTTGGAGTTTGTGCATTGATTCTTGGAGAGAATCTTTAGTTTGTTGATAACCGTAATTTGAAACCCAAACTTTAGTAGTTAAGAAAATATCTTGCCGATTGACGGAACTCTCAGCAATTGCTTGACCGACAGCTTCTTCATTATAGTAAGCTTGCGCGGTATCAATTAAGCGATAACCAGTATCTAAAGCTGTTTGTACGGCAGTTTGGCACTGCTTTAAATCAGCAATTTTGAAGACGCCAAAACCTTCTTGAGGCATTTGCACACCATTATTCAACGTAATATTTGGAACTTGCTTCATGATCTAACCTCCTAGGATAAATTGACTGTAGCACCTTCGAGTAACACGAAGTCAAGGATTAAGAGTGCGATTTTTGGTTGGCCGTTTGAGCTTTTTTTAAGAAGGTGGATGGCCAAGCACTTTTCAAACCCCAGAAGTAAAATAATAGACTGCCGATAATAATGACACCAAAGTCCCAAGGATATTTGATCCAATTCAAACCGTGAAATTCATGGCTACCTAGTAAAGAGCTAAGTGTCATAAATAGTAAATAACATAACAACCAGGCGGCACCTTTGAGATTAGCGCTGGTTTGTTGCCAATGATTTTTGGCCTCATAGTAAAAATAAATTGGTAGACCCAGGCAAATGACTAAAATAACTTCAATGGTAGTGGGCCACATGCCCCAATAAATCGCTAAAGAAGTTAGCACAAAGGCAAGCGGTGCTAACCAGGATAAATGTTTTAATTTGACAGGACGGTGAAACTGCGGGGCTAATTTACGCAAGGAAACGACAGTGACTGGTCCTGTAAGATAGGCGATTAATGTGGAAGTGCAAATGACCGTTGCCAGCGTGGACCAGGAACGAAAAACACTCACCATGATCATGCTCAAAACGGCATCAATAATCATGGCCGTGCGCGGAGTGTGGTATTTGGCATTCATTTTGCCAATGAAAGTCGGCAAGTGTTCACTGTCGACCATAGCCGCTAAAGCGCGCGAACTGGAGGCAGCAAACGAAACTCCCGTACCAAAGGGCGAAACAAAAGCATCTAAGTATAAAAGAATTGACAGCCAGGAAAGTCCGATTAAGATGGCTAAATCCGCAAAGGGTGAATTAAAATTCAAACCTTGCCAGCCATGACTTAACATTTTGGGTGTTAATGTGGTAATAAAGGTACTCTGTAAGAGAATGTATAATACAGCACTGATACTGAGTGAGATGGTAATGCCCCGGCCTACGTTTTTTTTCGGATTAGTAATTTCGTTACCCATATTAATCACGGTTTGAAAAGCATCAAAGGAAAAAATAATCCCGGAAACAGAAGTGGCCGCAAAAATGGGCGCACTACCATAAGGCATAAAAGTGTGCCAACTATGGCCGTAATTAGCCGGATGAAAACTACTGATGGTTAATAGAATGATAGTTAATAGGGGAACAACGACTTTAAAGATAGAAATGAAGCTGGTAAAACGCGTTAATAAATCAATAGACCAGTAATTGATCAGTGTAAACACGATGATGAATACAAAAACGACTAGTAAGCCGGAATTGGTAATTACTCCATGATTTAATAAATGGTGGGTAAATTGAGCCCAAGACCACGGCCACGAACTCATATATTGCACGGCCGCTACTGCTTCAATCGGAATTAGAGTAATTAAAGAGATCCAGTTGGCCCAGGCAGCAATAAAGCCGAGTAAGGAACCATGACTATATTGGGCGAATTTACTCATGCCCCCAGATTCGGGAAACATGGTCCCTAATTCGACATAATTATAAGCAATTGCGCCAATAATGACTGCTCCGATTACCCAAGCTAAAATGGCCGCCGGACCGGCAATTTTGGCGGCTTCCCACGAACCAAAGAGCCAACCGGAACCAATTAATGATCCCAGTGCCAGCATGACTAAGTGAAATAAATTAATTTTCTTTTTCATTTCATTCTCCCAAGAGTACTAATACTTAATTAATTTACCACTTTTTGATAAGCAACATAAAAAAATTTTTGAAAACGAGCAATCAAGTCTAAAGCTGGTTGTGCTAATGATTATAAAAAAATCCTCTGCAATTGTCGATAACAATTGCAGAGGACGTTGTGAAATATTAATTATTGAATGTCAATTTTGGTATCGTTACTAGAATTTGGTTGAGCTTTAGGTAAATGAATTTGTAAAACACCGTTGGTATATTGCGCACTGACCTGATTACGCTCCACATTAGGTAAGCGATATTGGCGGCTAAAGCGACCGTAGGAGCGCTCATTCATGATCATCTGACCTTGGTCATTGCTGGCGTCAGAGAAAGAATCACGCTTTGCAGATACGGTCAAGATATCACGGTCGTAATTAATGCTAATATCCTTCTTATCTAAATCGGGTAAATCAATGGCAACATCATAGGCTTGGCTTGATTCAGAAACATCAGTCTTCATATTAGAGTTAGTAAAACTCGGTGTCATATTGTTAAACCAACGATCCATATTGTTGAACATATCAAACATATCGCCACGACGATTCGTTAAATTATTATTCATAACTGATTACTTCCTTTCAATTTATAACCACATTGTAGCCTCCAACGTTATAAATTTCAACTAATTAGCACTATTAATTAGATAGTGCTAATTAACCTTCTAAACCAGCGGGTTTTAACCATTTTTCTAATAAGTTGAGAAGGGTATCGGAAATAATTGACATTAAGGCAGTCGGTAAAGCCCCAGCTAAAATCAAGGCACCACCATTGGTGGCGTTGGTACCCCGAATAATAATGTCGCCTAAACCACCGGCACCAACAAATGCCCCGATTGCTGTAATCCCGATCGCTAAGACCAGAGCGTTGCGAATGCCGGCCATAATAATTGATAATGATAGGGGCAAACGGACCATATACAAGATTTGCCAATTGGTCATCCCCATGCCTCTACCAGAATCAATGATATTAGCATCAACATTGCGCATACCAGTGTAAGTGTTCTTGATAATTGGCAATAAAGAATATAAGAACACAGTCACAATGACCGTATTGACGCCTAACCCCATGCCAATCATGATAATCGACAAGAGGGCTAAAGACGGAATGGTTTGAATTACATTGGCAATACTGATCACGAAGTTACCAAGCTTATGATTACGAGCAATTAAAATGCCCACAGGAATACCAATGATGGCCGCGAACAAAACGCCATAAATCGAAATTAAAAAATGCCGACAGAATTGTTGCAAGATATACATGCCGTTGTGCTGATAATAATAAATTAATTGTTGCCAAATATTTAAATGTGACATCTACTTATCACCTCGGAAATAATGATTTTCCTGTAAGAATTTGTGGGCGACAACTTGGGGTTCTAGCAATTGATCATCAACTTGATAGTTGAGCTTACGCATGGTATGGACGTTAATCTTGCCATCTAAGCGGTGTAAAATGGGTTTTAAATCAGGATGTTCTTTTAATAAAGAATTGTTCACGAGCATAGAACACTTATATGGTGGGAAAAACTTTTTATCATCTTGTAGTTGCTTTAAGTGATAGCTGTCTACGCGTCCGTCAGTAGAGTAACCTAAAACGACATCCATCTTGTTAGAGGCTAATGCCGAATAAACTAACCCAATCTGCATGGGATAGGCTTTCGCAAACTCAAAACCATAATAACGAGTAAAATCTTTATAACCATCGCCCTTACGATTTAACCAGTTAGCATCTACACCAATCGTGGAACTATTGGCCACTTTACCTAAATCGGACACCTTGTTTAAACCATACTTTTTAGCAGTTTTTTGTGTGACCATAAAGGCAAATTTGTTTTCAAAACCGTAAGTAGGAAATAAGGTTTGATTATAGCGGCTTTTAACCGTTTGACTAACAATTCGGGTTGCTTTAGCTGCACTTTTAGTTGGCGGTAGATTTAGCGTCGTGGTTAATTCGGTACCACTATAAGATACAGCTTGAATGTCAGCATCTTTACGAATTAAAGCTTGGTGCATAAGCGGTGCCGAACCGAGGTTATTGACGATTTCGGTATGATAATTGGTTTCATGAGCTACTAATTCGCTGATAATGTTAGCAATAACTTGTGATTCAGTTGTATTTAAAGAAGCAATTCGTACCGTATCACTATTGCCTTGTGCGGAACTGAGACCGGGTAGGCTGCAACCACTAGCGGTGACAGTTGTTAATAATAAAACTAAGGCCAGTAAACAGTGGCGTAGTTTCTTTTTCATAGTTCAACCCCCTTAGTTAATTTTACTGGAAACTGGTGTTAGCTTTTGTTCTAATTTGCCTAATAGATAGTCGGTGAGAATGGCTAAGATAATGACTGGAATGGTGCCTCCTAAAATTAAGGCTGGTTGGAACAAGTTCAAACCATTAAAAATGAAGTCGCCTAAACCACCAGCACCAATGTAAGAAGCTAAGGTGGACCACGCAATGACATAGATAGCGGATAAACGAATCCCCGACATAATTACGGGCATCGCCAAAGGAACCTCGACTTTAATAATTGATTGCCAATTAGTCATGCCAATGCCCTTGGCGGAGTCAATAATATTAGGATCGACCCCTTTAATACCAATATAAGTGTTACGCAAAATCGGCATTAAACTATAAATGAATAAAGCAATAATTGCGGGTAATTGCCCAATGCCAAACACTGGGATCATTAAGGCTAATAAAGCTAAGGCCGGAATAGTTTGCAGCATACTAGCAATATTCATGACAATATTGGCCGTTTTGGGAAAACGAGATAATACAATGCCCAAGGGAACAGCGACCAAAATGCCCAAGCCTAGAGAAATAGCTGAAATATAAATTTGTTCCCAAGTTTTAACTAATAATTCAGAACCATGCTGTGCTAAAAAACTACTCATTATTTTGCTCAGCTCCTTTAGATGGCGTGTGATTATTATCCTGGCTTTCAGCGAGCGGATCGCTATCCCCCCAGATGGTGTTGTAAACCAAATTAACTAAAGCTGAACGGGTAACAATCCCGACTAAAACGCCATTATGATCAACTACAGGTACATAACTAGAACCCCGTTTTAAAATTCGATCCACTGTATCACGCAAGTAGGCTTCAGGACGTACAGTATAGATATTCGTATCTAAAATATCACTGACTCCTGCGGCCTTATGGTAACGATGTTCCAAGCGCTCAATGCGAATCAAACCTTTGAGGTGTTTGTCATCATCAGTTACTAATAAGGTATCAACATGCCGTTGTTTCATTAAAACCAAAGCTTCTTTTAAGGAAGCACCCAAGTTGATTTGTACCGGCTCCGTCAACATGATTTCTTTAACTTGCACCATATCATGCTTGGCTTCAGCTAACCGATCTTCACCAATTAAGTTTTCCACGAAATCATTAGCGGGGTGTCGTAAGATTTGATCAGGGGTATCATCTTGGACCACTTGACCATCATGCATAATGACAATATGGGTGGCTAATTTTAAAGCTTCATCCATATCGTGAGTGACAAAGACAAAGGTTTTGCCCGTATCGCGTTGCAATTTTTGAACTAAATCTTGTAAATTATCCCGCGTAATAGGATCTAATGCCCCAAATGGTTCGTCCATTAAGATCAAATCTTGATCAGCTGCGAGGGCGCGAACCACACCAATTCTTTGTTGTTGGCCACCGGATAATTCGGAAGGGTAGCGGTCTAAATACTCTTCTGGTAATTCGGCCAGTTGAATTAATTCTTTGGCCCGTTTGTCTAGTTTGTCTTTAGGCCATTTTAATAGTTTTGGAACTAAAATAATATTATCTTTAATCGTCATATGGGGCATGAGCCCATTATTTTGAATCACATACCCAATTTTGCGGCGCAAATCGACCGCGTTAAAGCTGTTAACACTTTTTCCCTTAATTAAAACATCACCAGAAGTAATGCTATTCATGCGATTAATCATTCGCATTAAAGTGGTCTTGCCCGAACCGGAAGTACCGATAAAACAGCAAAATTCTCCTTGAGCAATTTTGATATTAGCGTTACTAACCGCGGGCGTTTTTCCTTTATAGATTTTAGTGACATTTTTAAACTCCACCATTGGTGTATTATCTGTCATGCAGTTGATACTCCTCTCTGTGTTTGTCAGGATTAATAGTCGCTGACATTAAAAATAGCTACGACAAAAGTACAATTAATTAAAATCACGCCAGTGTTATAAGCGTCAAGTTAAATCCAATTAATTGTTGTCTTGATACCATTAGGTAATAGAATCGATCTTGGCAAAAATACTTGTATTTTAAGGAGAGATCTTACTACCATAATAACGAAGCGCTAGAATGAAATCAAAAAACAGACTATTTTTTAGTCTGTTTTTTACGGATAAAATGGATCACAAAAGTAACAATAAAAGCAACGGCTAAAGCCAGCGTAAACATGGAATTCGGAATTTCAATGTTAATGGCGGGAATCGTCAAAAATAATTTCACGGCAATTAATAAAATTAAAATATAAGCCATGGGTTCCAATTCGGGAATTTTGTTCATTAAACTCATAATCACTTCGGCCACTCCCCGCATGGCAATAATCCCGATCACACTACCAATTAAAATAATGACGGGATTATTGGACACCGCGATGAGGGTTAAAACGGAGTCCAAGGAAAACATAATATCGGTAAATTCAACCGAAATAATCACTTGCCATAATGGAGATAAGCCTTTGATTTTAAACATTTTAATTTGCTTTTTTTCGCCGGAAAATTTTTCCCAGAAAAAATGAACTGACATATATACTAGATAAATTGCACCTAGGATTTTAATCCACCAAAAGTCAATTAAATAAGTGCCAATGCCAATTACTAAGAAGCGAAAAATAAAAGCTCCCCAAATACCGTAAAACAGGGCATCTGCCTGTTCTTTTTTAGTTTTTAAGGTATGTGCTTGGGCGGCGAGAACGATCGAATTATCAACAGACAAAAGACACTCCATAATAATTAACGAAATAATCAGTAACCAGTCATTCGGTGACTGAATGACTTTCTCCCAATTGTGTAACTCAAAAAACGGCCGGTACAAATTAATAATGAAATTCACAGAATTCTCCTTTAGAATAGTAACGTCAAAAAAATGCATTCAGCTCATATTAACTGCTGCTTTCGGTTATAAAGCCAATTAACCAGCTACTAGCAATTTAGTTTATTGTAACAAATCTACTACTGAAAAGAAAAAGCCAGTGCGGCTGTGCAGCCTGGCATAAGAGTTATTTTGACTAAAATGTTTGATTGAGCAGCTCCGGTTTTTGAATAGTAAATTTTGTTTGTTGATGATTATCAATGCAATAGACATGTTGACTATGATCTTCGGCTAGCGGACCAAAATCTAAAATAATATTATCATTTTGGATAGAGATATTTTGAATACTATCTAATAAAATGTGCTGGACAGAGCGGGCAATTGACAGGTTGTCTCTCATCTTGTCAACGGCAGCGTGCAGGGTATAACCATCGTCTAAAAAATTTTTAATCATGCGGGCGTGAATTACTTGTTGGTAGGGTAACTTCACTGCGCCGTTTTCGGTTTTGACGGTTTTGAGATAGCCATTTTTAATCCAGTAGCGAATCTGCGTATCAGTAACTTGACAGGCACGGGCAGTGTCGCGAATGCTGAGATACAGATTGTCTGGTCGAATAATATTATGAAACCATTGTGCGTAATCATTAATTTGAGCCATTTTTCACCTAGTTCTTGTCTAAAATAAAATCTGAGCATCAAGAAAATTTGTGTAGCAAAACTAAACGTCTTCTTATTATAAAGTTCTTCTGTTAATTTGTAAATTTGTTAACATGAATATCAAATAATTGACAAAGAGTAGGAGATAGTTTATATTGTACAGTATTGCTTTGCTATCGGGATTTAAGAAGTTCTTAAATCGGTTCTACATGTTTAATGAATAATTTTATTGGAAAGAAGGATTTTACTTGGCAGAAAGTAACACAATGAATAAGTTCAGCAAATTAATGCTGATTATTGTTCTACTAGTTGGAACATTTTGTACTGTGTTAAATCAGACTTTATTATCGACAGCATTACCAAAGTTGATGTCCACATTTAATGTTTCGACAGCAACGGTTCAGTGGTTAACGACTGGCTTCTTGATGGTGAACGGAATTATGATTCCATTGTCTGCTTATTTAGCAACGACTGTTAATACTAAATGGTTATATATCTCAGCGATGGTTATTTTCTTATTTGGGACAGTTTTAGCTTTTATTGCTCCTAGTTTCGGCATTTTGTTAGCTGCGCGGTTAATCCAAGCAGTTGGTGTGGGAATTACCATGCCATTATTACAGACAATTATGTTATCGTTGTTCCCGGCAGAATCGCGGGGAGCCGCGCTAGGCTTAGTTGGTATTGTTGTCGGCTTTGCGCCAGCGATTGGACCAACTCTATCTGGTTGGATCGTCGATAACATGAATTGGCGTGATTTATTTGGTTTATTAATTCCATTTGTGGTGGTCGTAGTTATTTTGGCTTTAATCTTCATGAAGCCAGTTATAAAAACCCACAAACAAAAATTGGATTGGTTATCCGTCTTCTTATCCACGGCAGGTTTTGGAGCCTTATTGTATGGCTTCTCCGCCGCAGGGAATGACGGCTGGACTTCCGCTAACGTTTTAGCAACCTTAATTGGTGGTGCAATTGGTGTCGTTCTCTTTATTTGGCGGCAATTAGTAATTCCTAAGCCGTTCTTGGAATTACGAGTTTTTAAGACAGCAGACTTTACTTTAGCAGCTATTTTGTCCTCAATTGTGACAATTGCGATGTTAGGTGTTTCTACAGTCTTACCACTTTATTTACAAATTGTGCACGGTATGAGTGCTTTGAAGTCTGGTTTAATTTTACTACCAGCGGCGTTAGTCATGGCCTTCATGAGTCCTATTACAGGACGGACCTTTGATGCATTTGGCGGTCGGCGTTTAGCGGTTATTGGCTTGGTTATTTTGACGTTAGCAACGTTGCCATTCGTGTGGTTAACTGCTGACACACCAACCAGTTACATTGTTATTTTACAGGTAGTACGGACATTAGGAATCTCGATGGTCTTAATGCCAGTTACCACTTCCGGAATGAATGCTTTACCAGATGATTTAATTGCTGATGGTACGGCAGCTAACAACACGGCACGTCAGATTGCGTCTTCGATTGGTTCAGCGATTATGATTACGTTATTGACTAATGTTACTAAAGGTCAACAACCAGGTAAGCATTTATTGCATGCGGCACCATTCCAATATAAGCATGACTTCTTAAATGCAACTTTAGCAGGTTATCATGCTTCCTTTATGTTCTCCTTAGTCTTTGCTGTGATTGGTGTGGTTTTGGCCTTCTTCTTAAAGGAAAAGAACCAGGCTAAAGATGTTGATGTTAACAAAGTAGTAAAGGGGGGTGAATAGGCATGATTTTAGTAACTTTAGTTATCGGTGCAGTCGCTACCTTTATGAGTTTTGTCTATTTAAGAAAACCACTTTTACGGACATTCGCTACGCTTATTGCTTTAATTATTTTCGGATTGTCACTCGTCTTTTTAGTCTTGAATGATTATAATCACTTCGGTATGCACCAAGTGACCGAAAGTAAAACTACCCAGATTTACCCAGCTAAATCAGCTAATGGCTTGAACTTAATGTTGTATAAGACTGTGGGTACCAATGGAAAAGAAACGGTGCAAGTTTATAAAACTGATCCAGATCAGAAAAAGCCCGTTCATTCACAAGTTAATGAAGAAACAATTTCTAATAACCACATTAAGTCCACCACTAAACAGGACGGTTCTTTAAAAGAGACGGTTACGCGTTGGAAGTATAAATCAAATGCGGATAAGATTTGGTTTGGCGTTTCTGGGATGGATAATAAATTAGTTAAACGGGTTAATACGTTCTATTTGCCTAAGAATTGGTTACATTTATCAATGAATCAAGTGAAGCAATTACAAAAGAAAATGGCCCAAATGAAAACGCCAGCTGGTCAAGCGCAAGTTAAAACACAAGCTCAAGCTTATGTTAAACAAAAATTGGCTGCTGCAGCGAAGAAAGATCCTAGTTTAATGACTAATAAGACCAAAATGACAGCTTTGAGTAAACAATATGCGCAAGAATTTCAAACGCAATTGATTAAAAAAGCAGTTGGTCAATAAACTGTGTGACAACAACTAAATGTTCCAAATAGACTTTTGAGAAATTTCTCAAAAGTCTATTTTTTTGGATGTTTTCTTGTGTTTTAACATCAATTCGGTTACACTCGAATTAATTAAATCAGATTATCATCGCAAAGGGGAGCTATAAATAGCTGAGAGTGATTAAGTTCAGACCCTTGGAACCTGTTTGTTAGTACAAGCGTAGGAATTGTGATTAGTGGTAGACACTCTTTTTTGCGAGATAGTTAAAAAGGAGTGTTTTTTGGTGTCAAAAAATAAGTTACAAACGTTGGTTGAAGGTGCAATCATCGTGGCGCTAGCCATGGCTTTGTCGTATATTCCTCACAGTTTAGGAATTTCCTCAATTGAGATTTTGTATGGAGTCGTTCCTTTGTGTTTATATTCTTGGCGCCGGGGTGTTAAAGCCGGCATTATCGCTGGTATTGTGTGGGGATTATTGGATTTGATTTTACGAGGCTTAAGTAGTGGTTCGGTTTTAAATGTGTGGCAAGGAATATTGGAATATCCTGTGGCCTTTGGGGTCTTAGGCTTAGCTGGTCTTTGGGCGCCTGTGATTGAGCAGCGGATTCAACAACACCGATCGATTTTGCCAGCAGTATTAGTTAGTAGTAGTGTTGCATTATTTATCAAATACTTTTGTCATTTTGTGGCGGGCGTCTTGGTGTGGGGTTCTTATGCTCCCAAAGCATTTAATCCGTGGACATGGTCGTTATTAGTTAATGGTGGTAGTGCAGTTGCCAGTTTAGTTTTTGCGTTAATCGTCTTTGGCTGTTTAAAAAATATTTTAGTTAAATTATTAAATTTAAAAATAAAATAAATTAAAGATAGTCATTTGAGCTTAATTTCTTTATAATGTTATTGAAAACGTTTATAAAGAGAGGTGCTCTGAATGTACTATGTAGTAATGCAATCGCATGATATCCGTGATAATCTAGCCACTGAGCAGTATTTAATGAATAATAAGGATTTTGATGAACCACTAGTATTGTTTTATATTGAAAGTCCTTGTATTATTGTTGGTCATAATCAAAACACAATTGAAGAATTGAATAACGACTATGTCCGTCAACATCAAATCACGGTTACTCGACGACTTTCGGGGGGCGGCGCAGTATATCAAGATTTGGGTAATCTTTGTTTTAGTTTTGTAGTTGATGCAAAAAATGAAAAGTTTGGTGACTTTAAAAAAATAACCCAACCGTTGGTTGACGCCTTACACCGCTTAGGGGCAACCGGGGCGCAAGTTTCCGGGCGCAATGATATTTTAATAGACGGTAAAAAGTTTTCGGGCAATGCCATGTATACCAAGAATGGCAAAACTTTCTCACATGGTACTTTATCGTATGATGTCGATTTAGACGTCCTGACAAAAGCCTTGCATGTACCCAAAGATAAGATTGCTTCTAAAGGTATTAAGTCGGTGCGCAGTCGGGTAACGAATATTCGGCCGTATTTAGATGCACAGTATCAAAATTTAACGACGGAACAATTTCGCGATATTTTGTTATTAAGTCTCTTTCAAGCTGATGATTTAGCAGACATTAAAGATCACGAATACCAAATTACCGCCCAAGACCAGCAAGCAATTGCGCAATTAAAAACAGACATTTACGCTAATTGGGATTGGGTGTACGGCAAATCACCCGAGTTTACCGTGAAGAATCGCCAACACTTTGAGATGGGGACCATTGATGCACGGTTTGTCATTGAGCAAGGCAAGATTAGTCAAGCTAAGTTTTACGGTGATTTCTTTGGTACACAAGATGTTGAACAATTAGAACAACAACTTCAAGGTGTGACTTATGATTATGATCATCTTGCTCAAAAATTACAAACGATTGATTTAGACCAGTATTTTACCGGTATTAAAGCAGATGATTTGATCAAGCTAGTGACACCTTAAAAATCTTTTCCAAAGGAGTGCAGGACCGTGTATTATTTTTGCATGCCAGCACAAGATATTCGTGAAAATCTGGCAACCGAACAATATTTAATGAACAATAAGGACTTTGATGAACCATTGGTTTTGTTCTATATTCAAAAACCGTGTATTATTGTGGGACGCAATCAAAATACTTTGGAAGAATTAAACTTAGATTACGTGAAAGCACACCAAATTACGGTTACCCGACGGCTTTCGGGTGGTGGCGCCGTGTATGATGACTTAGGTAACGTCTCTTTTAGTTTTGTGATTAATGCGCAAGATGAGCGGTTTGGCGATTTTCAAAAAATGACCCAACCGATTGTGGCAGCTTTACAGCGGATGGGAGCCACGGGGGTAGAAGTTTCCGGGCGCAATGATTTATTAATTGCTGGTAAAAAGTTTTCCGGCAATGCCATGTATACTAAAAATGGCAAAACTTTCTCGCACGGGACGTTGACTTATGATGTGGACTTAGATGTTTTGAGCCAAGCACTCAAGGTGGCGCCTGATAAAATTGCGTCTAAGGGTATTAAGTCAGTCCGCAGTCGCGTGACGAATTTGAAACCTTATTTGGCACCTGAATATCAAAACTTAACCATTGAACAGTTTCGCGATGCTTTATTGTTGAGTCTGTTTGAAGCACGAGACTTAGCAGACATCAAGGATAAAGAGTATCACTTGAACGCTCAAGATCAGGCGGGGATTGCCCAACTAAACCAAGAATTATATTCCAATTGGGATTGGGTTTATGGACAATCGCCACAATTTACCATTCAAAAGCGTCAGCATTTTAATGCGGGGACCATTGATGCGCGGTTATTGATTGACCATGGGAAAATTGCTCAAATTAAGTTTTATGGAGATTTCTTTGGCCAACAAGATGTTAGTGAATTACCAGCATATTTAGTTGGCATTGACTATACGGAATCAGCGTTAACGCAGGCCTTAGATCAGGTTGATGTGGATCAATATTTTACCAATTTTACGGCACAGCAATTAGTTGATTTGTTAAAGCCATGAAAGATTAGAACAAAAGTCGTTGCAATTCCCGCAGCATTCTTTGGGTTCCAGTTTCTAACAATTAAAAAACAGCTAGCAATAGTTTGGACTAAGGCTAGCTGTTTTTTCTGCTTAGAATTTAATTCTTGGAGTCAGTTCGATGCGTTAATTTAAATTTTGTCCACGGTTTGATGAAGTCCAACAAGAATAGTTCTTCCGGTTTTAATTGTCCGACTTTATTTTTACGTGAATCTTGATGAGGCTCTAAAGCAATTTGCAGTTCATTTTTATAAACGCCAAAGTTATCATTGCCGATTAAAACATCGCCACGTTGGAAAACTTGGTCATTATCATGCGGTGGATTGGCCACAGCGTGATAGGTAACGCGCGGCATAGTGGAACGAATGACTAATTGATTAATATCACCGCGCCGAAAATGTTGTGGCTTGAACATGATGTCTGCTTCAACCGGATTAACAGTATCATTTAACTCCAAGTCAAATTCTAATTGATAGCGATCAGTTTGGGCTAAGGCTCGCAACTCACTTTCACTAGCGTAAGCATTGCCGATAATCACGTCGTCAATCATTTGAGAGGCAAATAAGTGCTTGGCTTGCACAGCAATAGGTAATTTTCGATCCATTTCTAAAGTTGGTAAGCCATCGTTGACATTCCACGGCCCTTGGTCGCCCACATGACTCGCTACAAAGGCGGCAGTATGAATCCCAGCTTTTTTGAAGCGCTGATTACACTCCATAAAATAATCATAGGGTAAACCAGTTCCTATTTGCGGATAAAAATTGTGACAGCCATAGATAAAGGGCGTATTGGCTTGAAAACTTAAAATATTATTTAAGTAATCAACATTATTACTAAGGTTCAGTTCAATAATTAAGCCGTAAGGGTTATAAGACAGCATGGCTTCAGTGGCGCCATCAAAAGCTTGATCCAACCTGATGCCCGCTGCATGTAATTCAGCAAAAAATGATAAATCATCGTAAGAAATATTCAATTCATCAAAGATGTTAGGAGCAACGTCAATAATGGTTTGATAACCGAGCTTGTTACCCACGTCGATAATTTTTTGAAATTTAGCTTTAGTTTGTTCCGGAGAATCGGTAACTTCTAACATACTCATGAAAATTCGGGAAAAGCCGTATTTGTGTCCCAATTCTAAGTATTTTTTATCTTCTGCAAAATTGCTATGATCTGGATAAATCGATAGTCCTAATTGTCGTTTTGTCATAATAAACTCCTTTAGCAAATTCATCAGCGAGCAAATTCTTGGGCATTGTGTTAACTAATTAATTAAATTGTAATTTTAGTTTAACTGAATGAGCCTAATTTGCAAGAATGACGGAAAAAGATATTTTTCTTTGAGAAACGTGTTTCTGATTTTTTACCACATAATCTTGATTTTTAGAAACAAAATAGTAAAATGTTTCTTGTAAGCGTTACATAAAAAAGTTTTTATAAATTGGGAGGCTGTTTGATGACTAACAAGAAACAATTACGACCAGATTTTTTGTGGGGAGGCGCTGTAGCAGCGCATCAATTAGAAGGTGGCTGGCAAGCAGGTCATAAAGGTGTGAGTGTTGCCGATATTATGACGGCTGGCGCTAATGGTGTTCCCCGGCAAATTACCGATGGTGTTAAAGACGGGCTGTACTATCCTAATCACGAAGCCATTGATTTTTACGACCGTTATCCGGAAGATATTAAATTGTTTGCCGAAATGGGTTTTAAATGTTTTCGGACGTCAATTGCATGGACGCGCATTTTTCCTAATGGCGATGAAAAAGAACCTAATGAAGCAGGATTGAAGTTTTACGATGACTTATTTGATGAATGCTTAAAGTATAACATTGAACCGGTCATTACGTTATCACATTTTGAAATGCCATATCATCTAGTTACCGAATATGGTGGATGGCGCAGCCGTAAGGTGATTGATTTCTTCTTGAATTTTGCTGAGACTGTCTTTAAACGCTACCAAAATAAAGTTAAATATTGGATGACTTTTAATGAGATCAATAATCAAACCGATTACAAAAATGATTTTTCGATGATGACTAATTCCGGGCTGTTAAAACGTCCGGGTGAAAATATGGAACAGACCATGTATCAAGCCGCACACTATGAATTGGTGGCGAGTGCGAAAGCGGTCCAAATCGGACACCAAATTAATCCGGACTTTCAAATTGGTTCGATGATCGCGATGGTGCCGTTATATCCAGCAAGTCCTAAACCAGCGGATATGTTAAAAGCCCAACGGGCGAATGAAGCGCGGTATTGGTTTGAAGATGTGCAATCTAATGGTCGTTATCCGCATTGGCTTCGGACTTATCAAGCTAATCAAGGCTGGGAGATGGATATTACCGCTGAAGACTTAGCAACTTTGGCACAAGGCACCGTTGATTATATTGGCTTTAGTTATTATATGTCCCGGGCTGTTCGGGCAAAAGACCATGAACCAGTTAATTATCATTATGATGAAGACCAAGATGGAACTCCTAATCCGTATGTCAAGTCCTCTGAGTGGGGCTGGCAAATTGACCCTGAGGGTTTGCGTTACGCCATGAATTGGTTAGCAGATCGGTACAATAAACCGCAATTTATTGTAGAAAATGGTTTTGGCGCGGTTGATCAAAAAGAAGCTGATGGTTCAGTCCATGATCAATACCGGATTGATTATTTGCGCGCACATATTGAACAAATGAAGTTAGCCGTCGAAGAAGATGGGATTGATTTAATGGGTTATACACCATGGGGTTGCATTGACTTAGTTTCTGCGGGGACAGGACAAATGTCTAAGCGTTATGGCTTTATCTATGTGGATAAAGATGATGAAGGTCACGGCACTTTGGAACGCTCGAAAAAAGATTCCTTTACTTGGTATCAAAAAGTCATTGCATCTAATGGCGAAGATTTAGCTTAAAAAAGGGGGCAGTTAAAATGGCTGAAGAAAAGTCTAAAAATAGTTTTTTAACGACTAAACTGATTCCATTTTTCCAAAGAATATCGTCAGCACGTCATATGGTAGCTTTACGTGATGGGATGGCAGCTGCGATTCCAATGATTATCATTGGTTCAATCTTCATGATTATTGCGCAATTTCCGATTAAGGGTTATTTAGCTTTTATGGCGCATACTTTTGGACCAAATTGGGCAAATGTGGCCCAGTATATCACTAATGCATCGTTTCATATTATGGGGTTAATCGCTGTCGCCGGGATTTCGTATAACTTAGCACGCAGTTATAAAGTTGATGCTTTTTCAGCGATGATCGTTTCTATTGGAGCCTATATTTTAACCATTCCGCTGAAAACGGATAAAGCTGGTAATTTGTGGGTACCATTAAAAGAACTGGATTCCTCAGGTTTATTTATTGCGATTTTAGTCGGTTTATTTATTACTGATTTATATGTCTGGATTATTCATAAGAACTGGACGATTAAGATGCCCGCGAGTGTGCCACCGGCCATCAGTAATTCATTCTCGTCATTGATTCCGGGTGCAATTTCGTTACTAGTTGTGTGGGTCATTCGTTTAGGAATTGAAGCTACACCAATGAAGAGTATTCCTAATGTGATTACCTTCTTCTTACAGGATCCGTTG
Source organism: Bombilactobacillus sp. ESL1097 (assembly GCF_058107205.1). Taxonomy (NCBI): domain Bacteria; kingdom Bacillati; phylum Bacillota; class Bacilli; order Lactobacillales; family Lactobacillaceae; genus Bombilactobacillus; species Bombilactobacillus sp. ESL1097. Next base: position 123,907 of record NZ_JBYLUB010000001.1, read on the forward strand.
AGTCATTTGAGTAATACTTTACCGGGAGCACTAGTTGCAGAAGGTTTGGTCTGCATTTTGTGGATCTTTGGGATTCACGGTTCCAATACGGTGGCTGGCGTGATGCAACCTATTTGGTTAGCTGCGATGGCCCAAAATGCGGCCGCTTTAAAAGCTGGTCATGCTTTACCAAATATTGTTACACAACAATTTTTTGATAACTTTGTTCACATGGGTGGTTCTGGCGCCACGATTGGTTTAGCGTTGATGATTGCCTTTATGTCCAAGAGTAAAGAGTATAAGACCTTGGGTGAATTAGTCGTTGGACCTGCGATCTTTAATGTTAACGAACCGATTATCTTTGGTTTACCAATTGTCATGAACTATAAGATGGTCATTCCGTTTATTGCAGCACCGTTAACGAATGTTACCGTGACCTATTTAACTATGAAATGGGGTTGGGTTGCTAAAACGATGGGTGTCATGGTACCTTGGACCACACCACCGATTATGTCAGGTTATTTAGCTACTGGTCATATTTCAGGAGCAGTCTTACAAATTGTCAATATTGTCTTAGATACTTTGATTTACTTCTTCTTCTTTAAGAGCATGGATAATCAAAAAGTAAAAGAAGAAAAAGCAGCGCAAAATGCCTAGATTAGTGGTTTAATATAAGTAAGTAAAAGATTAAAGGAGAATTTAATTATGAGTAAAAAGACGATTATGTTAGTATGTGCCGCCGGCATGTCCACGAGTTTATTAGTTAGCAAGATGCAAAAAGCTGCTGAAGAAAAGGGCGTTGAAGCTAATATCTTTGCAACCGCTGCTGCAGATGCAGATTCCAAAATGGAAACCGAAAACCCAGATGTTTTGATGTTGGGGCCGCAAGTTAGCTACATGTTAGATGATTTTAAAAAGCGGGTTTCCATTCCAGTCGAAGTCATCAATATGCAAGACTACGGTATGATGAACGGACCGAAAGTTTTAGATGAAGCTTTAAGTTTAATTCAGGAATAAAGGATATTTAATTAATGAACGAAGAAGAAAATTTACAAACAGTTATGGGTCTCATCATGAATGGTGGTAATGCTAAAGGTGCTGCTTTTGAAGCAATTAAAGCCGCTAAGGTGAATGATTTTGCTACTGCGGAAGCCAAGCTGAAAGAAGCGGACAAATTTTTAGCAGAAGCCCATAACGCGCAAACGGGCATGTTAACTAAAGAAGCTAGTGGTGAACATGAGCAAGTGACGCTATTGATGGTTCATGGTCAAGATCATATCATGAATGCGATCACTTTTCGCGATTTAGCAGGAGAAATTGTTGATTTATATAAGCAATTAGCTGCTAAATAAGAATGATACAATAATTAATTAAGACGTGGTTGAGACAAAAGCTGAGGTTAACTTTTGTCATGACTACGTCTTTTTTAAAAAAAGGAGTTGTTCAACAAGTCATTGACACAATTAACAGCGACGCAAAAAAGAATTTATCGGTATATTAAAGTTCATAAGGAGCAAGTCAAAGATTACAGTTTGCGTCATTTGGCTGCTAAACTAGGGGTGGCGCCGGCCTCAGTCTTACGGACAATTAATCGTTTAGGTTATCAGCATTATTATGAATTTTGCCAGCAATTACAGCAAGAAGTAGCTGGTCAAGGCTTAGTGGATGATATTACCTATCAAGCGCACGATTATTTTTCCCATATTGAAAACTATGACCAAAAGATTCAGCAGTTTAAAACTTTGTTTGATCCGGCGACGATTTTTGTTTTTCTCGGTGTAGGGACTTCCGGTGATTTGGCTAGTTACGGGGCGCGGCAGTTTGTGAATAATGGGCGTGAAGCTTACGTGATTGCTGATCCTTTTTATCCTATTCAACTAGGACATGCGGCTATGAATAATCATGTGGTGATGATTTTATCGGTGAGTGGTGAAACTGAGCAAATGCTGGAGCAGGCGACGAGTTTTCATGATCAAAAGGCAACCTTGGTTAGTATTACCAATGATGACCATAATTCCTTAACTACTTTAGCGGATTTAAATTTTTCCTACCATATTAATAGTCGTATTATTGGCCAATCGGTGAATCTCACCAGTCAAGTCCCCGTGGTTTACTTGTTAGAGCGTTTGGCCCAAGTTGTTCATTGTTAAAACAGTTGGAACTAAAAAAGAAGTGTTCACAATCAATGCGAACACTTCTTTTAATTAAAGTCATATTTCAAATACTTAACTTTTTTATTGTTTAGCTAATTGGGATTCTTCAAAGCGTTTATTGCCTCTGTATAATTCCACAATCGTCCAAACTAATAAAGCTAAAACTAGGACAATTAAGATCCAAGCAATCACGTTGGCTTGGGTTAATTGCGCGGCTGTTGGATTATCACCGTAGAAACCGGCAATGGAATCTGGTAAACCTTTCAAGTTCAAGAAAGTTAAACCAATAACCGAAATCCAACCTAACACTTTGACCCAAAGTGAGTTTTTGAACCGGGTTCCCATTTCTACCTTACTATCGGTAAACATTAATAACGGTAGCATGGAGAATGGTAAGGCAAAGGCTAAGAAGACCTGTGAATTATTCATTAAATCGTTTAATGCAGCGTGCTGTTTAATGGGGCTTTGACCACTAGTCATCAAGACGCAGAAGAGGACCGGAATCACGGAAATAACCCGGGTTACTAAACGCCGTAACCACAGTGGCATCTTCATGTGCACGAAACCTTCCATGATAACCTGACCAGTTAAAGTACCAGTGATGGTCGAATTTTGACCAGAAGCTAACAAAGCGACCGCGAATAAGGTAGATAAAACGCCTGTTTTGGCAATGGAGATTAAAATGCCGTTACTTAATTTGGAAGTATCGGATAAAGCTTGATATAAACCAAAGAATGATGGATCTTTGACAGCGCCAGTCTTGAAGACTGCGACACCAGTAATTAATAACAACGCATTAACAAAGAAGGCAAAGGTTAATTGAATGTTAGAATCCCAAGCAGAGAATTTCACAGCATCAGCGACTTCGTCGGGATTGTTGTGATCAATTTTCCGTGTTTGCGAAATTGAAGAATGCAAATACAAATTATGTGGCATAACTGTCGCCCCAATAATTCCTAAAGCACCTTGTAACGGACTCATGCCATTAACAACAGGATGTGAAGAAAAGGCTTGAGCTGAAGGAACTAATCCCTTCAAAACGCCACCCCAATTGGGATCAGATAAAGCTACTTGATAAACGAAGATGACCAAGATTACTAAAATTAAGGCCACAACAATCGCTTCAATTTTTCGAAAACCAATTTTAGTCAATAACAGCAAGACTAAAACATCCAGGACGGTAATGAAAACGGCGATGACTAACGGAATATTAAACAGGAGATATAAAGCAATCGCGGCCCCAATAACTTCCGCAATATCCGTCGCCATAATCGCTAACTCCGTTAAAATCCAGAGAATGACACCAAGCGATTTACTTGTCCGAGCGCGAATTGCTTGCGCTAAGTCCATTTGCGTCACAATGCCAAGTTTAGCGGCCATGTATTGTAAAAGCATGGCAATTAAACTTGAAATTAAGATGATGGACATTAATAAATATTGGAAATTCTGACCACCAGTAATAGATGTGGACCAATTACCGGGATCCATATAACCGACAGCAACTAAGGCTCCAGGACCAGAATAGGCAAATAATGTGCGCCAAAAGCCTTTGCCATGGGGAACTTCAACGGTACTGTTGATTTCCTCCAAGGAAGGACCATTGGCATATTCAATTAAATGGTGTTTTTTCTTTGTATTTTCAACCAAAAGAATTCCTCCTCATGTTTTTCCAAAAAACAATGATACTCCTACTTTCGCCAAAATTAAACCTTAAATTAGGTGAACTTAAAAAACATTTTCTTTGCTATTTTCTGAAAAGGGTTTAATAATGAGGGGGAAAATAAGTCGAGGTTAGTAACTAGCAATAATTTTGTGGCGAGTAGTTGCCTTAATTATCAAGGATTTGCGGGCGTTTAACTAATAAAACTGTTTTAATTTGTTTGTTTGAAAGAAGCGATGGCAATGGCTGATTCAATCCATTTATCCAAAAGTGCGCATTGGTGGTTTGTGGCCACGTTATTAGCAGGAACTTTTACGATGTCCATCAGTCAGTCTTCCTTGTCAACAGCGTATCCGACTTTAATGCATTATTTTGCGGTGCCGGCAACCACTATTCAATGGTTGACTACCGGTTTTATGTTGGTGATGACGGTGATGATTCCAGTGAGTCCGTGGTTGTTGGCTAATGTAGCTTTTAAAAAATTATTTATAAACTTATTAGCCATTTTTGATGTGGGCACCGTGATCATTATCTGGGCGCCAACGTTTGGTTTAATGCTATTCGGACGCATTCTGGAAGCGATGGCTGTAGGTGTTTTATTCCCTGCCTATCAAACGGTGCTCTTAAAAATTACACCATCTAAGCGGCGTGGCAGCGTGATGGGGACCGCGGGCTTAGTTATGGGATCAGCATTAGCTATTGGACCGATTATTTCGGGGATTGTGTTACGCTTTTTTACTTGGCAAGCGGTCTTCATTTGTTTTGCCTTCATTATTACAGTGGTCTTAGGTCTTTCTTTAGTTACGATCACGAGCCCCTTAGTTTTACAACCGACAAAACTGGATTTCATCTCTGCTCTTTCAACCGTGAATTTTATTGGCTTTTTATATGTTTTAACTAAGTGGGGGCAAAGTAAGCAGTGGACCTTTAGTTTAAGTGTGATTTTAATTTTGAGTAGTCTGGGCTTAGCAGTTTTTATTTGGCGACAATTGACTAGCTTGCACCCCATGCTAGAATTGCGGGTCTTGAAACAAATTAATTTTGATTGGGCAGTATTATTAACGGGGATTTCTTATATTGCCTTAATCGTGGTAACGATTATTTTTCCGTTGTATTACCAAAACATCTTGCATTTAACGGCCTTTACTTCTGGAATGGCGTTAGTTCCAGGAGCGGTTTTGTTAAGTCTCTTGAACCCCTTAACCGGAAAATTAGCGGATCATTGGGGCTTTAAAGTGACGTTACTATTAGGAATGAGTATGATTACTGGCGGTTGGTTACTATTATTTGTGTTGCAGCAACGGTTAAATTTAGGTTGGTTAATGATTTTGGCAGCGCTGATTGAAGGTGGCAATGCCTTTGTAATGATGCCAGCGGTGACCTTGGGAGCCGATGTGTTGCCTCAAAAATATATTGCGCATGGTACGGCGGTTATTACCACCGCACGACAAATCTTAGGCTCTTTTGGCGTCACGTTAGCCACACTTTTATTGGCGTTACCCGCCAATGGTGCGACGTTAGTTCTGCGGCAACAACGACAATTTCATTTGGTCTTTGGGGTATTTTTCGCAATTAGTTTATTCGGATTAGGGATAGCGTGTTTGATTAAAAATCAGCACGGCCGGTAGTCAGACAGCAAAAAAGTCCAAAATTACTGGTCAAACATTGCGATAATTTGACAGTAACTTTGGACCTTTTTTAATTTTAATTATTAAAATTCTTCATATTCAGCGGGATCCTGATTCTTGAGTCGCCCATCAGGTCGGTCTAAATTAGTAATTGTCTGCATTTGTGCAGGAGTTAATTCAAAATCAAAGACCTGCAAATTTTCCTGCTGCCGACTAAAATGTGTAGCTTTTGGAATCGGCAAGACGCCGAGTTGAATTTCCCAGCGTAAAATCACTTGCGCGACACTTTTTCCTAAATCTTGCGCAATACCTTGAATAATGGGGTCGGATAACATAGAACTAGCACGGCCGATCGGACTCCAAGCCCAAGTGATGATTTGATGTTGATCATCGTAGTGCCGTAATGTGGCTTCAGAGAAATAAGGATGCAATTCAATTTGATTAACTGCTGGTTTGACGTTAGTTTCGGCAATTAAACGGTCAATATGCTCTGGTAAAAAGTTAGACACGCCAATTGTTTTGATTAAACCCATTTGCTGAGCTGTAATTAAGGCTTGCCAAGCTTCGACATAGAGGTCTTCTTTAGGATTAGGCCAATGAATTAAGTACAGGTCATAGTAGTCTAAACCGGCACGATAAAGCGATTCTTGAATCGTTTGAAGTGCTTCTTGGTAGCGATGGTGTCGCCCGGGTAATTTAGAAGAAACAATAATTTGCGAGCGTTGCAAGCCGCTTTGCTTAATGGCTTGACCGACAGCGCCTTCATTTTCGTAATTAAAAGCCGTATCTAAGAGCCGATAGCCGGCATTTAAGGCACTGGTAATGGCATTGACGCCTGTTGCGCCATTTAATTTGTAAGTTCCAAAGCCAATCTGTGGTAAAATTAAGCCATCATAAGTGGTGCGGGTAGGAATTTTCATAAGGAACCTCCTTTAATATTAAAACCACTGTTGTTACATGTTAATGATCTGGTACAAAAAGCCAGATTTTTGCGAACTTTTGGTTTGCGAGTTCTTACTTAAATGTTATCATATTTAAGTTTAGAAGCAATTCATTGAGATTGGGACAAATGGAGTACCATCAGAAAAAATGTTCGTGTAAATTGACGAAAAATTTTTGTAGTTCCAGCTTATTTGCTTTCACAAATTAACTAATTGGGGGACATTATGCTAAACGATTGGCTACTAATCTTAATTGATATCTTTTTTGTAGCGATGCTACTAAATAATTTGTATTGGCAATCTCAGATTGTGGTACATGCTAAATATAAAATTTCCAGTTTAATTATTGCTGTGATTTTTGGAGTGTGGGTGTTATCCATGCCGGAAGATTCGTGGTGGTACGTGGTAATGGTGGCTGCCTTTTTAACAGTGACCTTAATGCAAGGTACTGGCGGTATGGCGCAAAAGCGCTTAGTGACCAGCGGCTTTTTTTCTAATTCACTGAGTTATCAAAAATTGACTCATGTAACACTGATTCCGGTAGAATTGCCTAATGCCCCCGTGCAAGTAATTTCAATTTTTACCGTGGCTAATCGGCAAAATATTCAAATGACGTTTAAACAGTCGGTCGCCCAATTACAGCAAGAGTTAAAAGCAGTTTTACCACAGAATATCGAAGTCGAAATTGCTCACATGTAGGTAGTTTGCGGACAAAAATTAAATATAATAAAAAAACCTTGTTTCTAGATGATTTTCTGGAAAACAAGGTTTTTTAGTACATAATTATTTATAAGATTGGTGACAGTAAGCGTGAGAAAAGTTGTTTAAAGCGGAGCCAGTAAGACTGTTGCTGAATGATTTCGGGAGTCAACAAGGTGCTGTGTTTTAAATCCTCTTGAAAGATCTCCGTTAGCTGTTGGCTGACCTGAGTATCGTAAAAGAAGGCATCTGCTTCAAAGTTGAGGCTATAGCTGCGGTAGTCTTGGTTCATTGAACCAATAGCGCTGACTTGATTGTCAAAAACAGCCGTTTTGGCATGCATAAAACCATTATTATAATTATAAACTTCAATATTGTGCTCGCTTAATAAATTGGCATAAAATTGTGTAGCTCGAAAAATAAAGGGATGATCTGGTTTGTCGGGGATGATGATTTTAATTTTAATACCGGAGCGTGCGGCCACTAAGAGGGCGTCAATCATTGGTTCATCCGGAATTAAGTAGGGCGTTTGGATTAAAATGCTTTCTTTGGCACTCATGACTAAACTCATGAACCCACCCTTGAGCGTGTCAAAATTACTGTCGGGACCATCAGAAACGATTTGAATCGGGGTAATGTGCTGGGGCTGTTTGATTTGCGTGGGAAAATATTTTTCCTGAAATAAAATCTTTTCGTGGTGGCGATCGACGGAAGCGTTCCAGTCTAAAACAAAGCGTTCTTGTAAAGATAACGCGGCATAACCGTAAATACGCACATGAGTATCGCGCCAATAACCAAACTTGGGTTTGAGGCCAAGATATTGATTGCCAATATTAAAGCCGCCCGTCCAACCAATGCGTCCATCAATGACGACGATTTTGCGGTGCAAATGGTAGTTTAAACGGTACTTAGCGATGGCATTTTGTGAAGTGATAAAGGGCATGACTTGCCCCCCAGCGGCAACTAGTGGTTGAAAGAACTTTTTGTTGGCCCCGGGAGACCCCCAGCGATCGTAAATCACGCGTACTTCAACGCCAGCTTGAGCTTTTTGAGTCAGAATATCTAAGACTTGGCGCCCTAACTCATCATTAAAAAAAGAATAGTATTCTAAATGAATGGTTTCTTGGGCATTACGCAAATCCTGTTCTAACGCGGCGAATTTGGCGTGACCATCGGTAAAAATCTGGGGATCATTATGGATTGTCACAGGAACATCATCATTATGATTAAAGTAATCGATTTGACGTTGGGCAAGTAAAGTCGTATCGCTGGGGGTTAACGGGCGCTTTTGCTCGCTACTCTGGTTGACCATCTGCTTCAATCGATCAAGCCCAATATGTTCGGCATTACTAATGGCAAAGAGGTTTTCTTGGGCAATCCCGCGGCCAAAGAAAGCAAAAATTAAAAAGCCAATGACAGGTAATAAAATTAAGACAATCAACCACGCTAAAGTGGTGGGAATACTACGCCGCCGGTGAAACACGGTAATAATGGCGGCAATCGTGTTAAGTAATAAAATTAAACTCAAAATTAAAAAAAAGATACGCATGAACCTACTCCTCAAAAAGGTTTAATGATTAAAAAATTGTTGAACTTGTGTCGCATTCTTGGATGACGGCGTGACTTGGACCGCCTGGTTGGAAAATTGCACGTGAATTAACTGTTTTAAGCGTGTCAAAATTTCTTCAGGCACAGCTTGCTTAAAGTTTAAATCTAAAGTTAGTGGCGTGGTTGCAAAATGACTTAACGTGATCAGTCCTAAAATGGTGGCTGATTGTTTGGCTGTAACGCCCCAGATGACGGCTTGATTAGCCATCGTCTGTTGCATAGCGTGATTAATGATGTGTGCGGACTCGGGTAAGTCCACGGCCAAAAATTTTTGTAGTTCTTGACCAGATAAGTAACTGAGAAAATCCAGTTGATAATGGGCGGTGATTATGGGGTGTAAGTTATTAACTTGTGGCAAATTAATCCTCCTTAGTTGTAGTAAATTCGGGATAAATAAAATTATTAATCTTGTTGAGCACGTCTTCGTCATCATGCATTTGCGAATGTTCGCCACTCACGCCTAAGGCACTGTATTCTTGAAACTCCTGGACGTGATTTTGTAAAAGGTATTTAATGGAGCGCGCAGAACTCACGGACACATACTTGTCTGTGTTGGACGCGTCATTGATGTTACCATAAATATTTAAAACCCGTGCTGTTTTAGGAAACTTAAAACGATTCAAATACATCCATAAGTATTTGGGCGTCATAAAAGCGGGTTTGCCGGAAACTGCTAAAGGGTTAATATTAGGTAAATCACCAAACGCGACTAAACCGTCAAACGGACCGGCAATCAGTGCCAAGCGATTGATATTGGGTAAGGGACGATTGTAAGTTTTAATTAGATAGGAAACTAAGGCCACGGAACCCAGCGAATGTCCAATGGCATTATACTGTTGAAAGTGATAACGTTGGTATAAGTCGCTTAAGATTTGATTAAACCAACGTTCCATCGTGCTAGACGGGATCCAGCGATCTTTAAAAATTAATTGGACAATTGGATATTTGGCGGTGGACCAGTAACCAGAATAATGGATCTTACTCTGCCAATCCACCGTGGCACGCAAAAAAACGGGTGAACCAGTCATTTTTTGCGCCGAACCGACCATTTTTTCCGTGGTATAATTACCACCACGAAAGCCATGAAGATAAAAAGTGGGGATTTGTTCAGTGCTCGAATCAACGGAAACTCGTTCGTCTAATTTACAGATGGGAATAGTTGCGGTCTGATGCTTGGAAGAATGCCAAAGTTTCATGGAGAAAGTGCCTCTTACTAGCTAAAGTTAACTATTAAATATGATACAGGTTCTAAACTAGTAATTCTAGGTTCAAGGAGAAATTATGCCAAAATATTATGCAGTTAAAAAGGGTCGAAAGCCGGGAATTTATCACAATTGGCCCGATTGCCAAAAACAAGTTCAAGGTTTCAAAGGGGCAATTTTCAAAAGTTTTCCTACTTTAAAACAAGCCCAAACATTTATGGTTGCGCAGACGGCCACGGCCACTGCTACTAAAAAAGCGCCAAACTGGACGGCGCAAGTGACAATGTATACTGATGGTGGCACGCGTAATACGGGCAATGTCTTAGGTGGTCATGTCAAAGCTAGCGATAAAGCCGCGTGGGCGTACTTAATTCAAAGTGCAGGAAAAGAATTTTCTGGCACTCAGGGTTGTTTAGGGGCAACCAATAATCAAATGGAACTAACCGCGCTGCAAATGGGCTTGCAGCGCTTAGTGGATTTACAATTCAATAGGTTAAAAATTGCAGTTGTGATGGATTCTAAATATGTTTTAAATGCTATTAATCAAAAGTGGTTAGCGGGGTGGCAACGCCGTGGCTGGAAAAAAGCATCCGGCGAAACGGTCTTAAATGTCGAGTTGTGGCAGCAAATTGCCGCCTTATTACCTCAGTTTCCTCAAATTAAATTTGTATGGACAAAAGGACACGCGGATAATGCCGGTAATGTCTTTGTTGACGAGCTGTTAAATCGGACAATGGATCAGATGTAAGCTAGAAGTAAAAATTGTTGATGTCTTAGATATTCAGCTTGAAACCAGGGTCAAGTTCACGTTATGTTAAAGGATGTAAGGAGGAAAATTAAATGAAAAATGTAAATGAGTTTAAAAATTTAAGTAATAATGAATTAAATAGTGTTATTGGGGGAAAGAAAAATATGTGGCATGATTTATGGGTAGGATTTAAGCCATTATTTAAATCTTTTACTAATTAATACTATTTAATAATTAACGCTGATGAATTTTTTATTGGCGTTTTTAATTTATATAAGTTGAAAATAAACCCTTGTGGGGGTCAGAAATAGCTTTAGCGTTAAAAACTCCCTTTCGATATAATAGTTTTTGGCTACCAACCAATACTGTTATCGAAAGGGAGTTTTTCTAATCTTGAAACAAGATATTAATAGCCTAGCACATACAAGATGGAATTGTAAGTATCACATTATTTTTAACCTAAATATCGTCGAAAAGTAATCTATGGAGAATTACGGCCAGACATTTGTCTTAATCTTAAGGCGTTTGTGTGAATTAAAAGAATTGGAAATTATTGAAGCACATGCGACGCCAGATTATATTCACATGTTAGTGAAAATACTACTTAAAAAGTAAGAACAAATAAAAATCACGAGTAGTAGCAGTTGGTAGTGTGTTGACTGGGGCTTTAAAGGGACTTTTTGCGTCGGGTGAGAGCCCTTTTAGGGCTAAATAAAAAAGCCACCAGCTCAGCTAGTGGATAATTAACTAGTATTTAAATTTAACTAGCACTATTGTATTTTTTTGACAAATAATCGGATTTATTTTTAATCCAAAGTGGATATAGGGTTAGAAGTGTTGCTAATAAAAATGTGTTTATAATAATTATTATTAGCATACTAATGGATGTTCCTAGAGTTTGCGTTGCATTGGAATCGCTTGATAATATGTTTGTGATGTAAGGGTTATTAATCAAAAGAGCAATGTTAACTATTAAAGATCCAGCAAAAGAAATTAGTAACCAAACTAGTTTCTTTTTTGTTTGGAATCTTTGCCAATCAGTGAAGAAACATAAATACATAATTAAGACGATTAATGTTAACAAAGGTACAAACTTAATCTGCTGTAACTGACCAAATAAATGTAAGTAGTTTAAACATAATAACGGAATCAACAATACATATAAAAAGCTTTCCATATAGTGGTTATGGTTAGCAGTTTTCTCTTGTTTTTCATAGTGATCTAAAATCACGGCATCATCTTTAATTAAATAATCTAAGGAAAGATCAAACAAATTACTTAGATCAATTAAAGTATTAATGTCCGGAATACTGCGATTATTTTCCCAACCAGAAACAGTTTTCCTCGAAACCATTATTTTTTGTCCCAGTTGTTCTTGGGTTAAGTTCAGCTTTTGCCGATTTAATTTGATTTTCTCACCGATTGTCATCTTTATGTATACTCCTGGTTTAATTATATTAATTCGCTTACATATTTACATTATATGACAATGGTTATTAAGTTTCAGTATAAATATTCTGTTGTTTAAAATTATAGGTAGTTTTATGTCTTATTTTTAAAGATACCGGGAGTCTTTAATTATAAGTTGAATTTCTAATTAGAATATATTTGATTAGCAGGAAGTAAATAAGTTGTTAAAGATTAATAGGATATAAAAACTACGTTGATTAAAGATATACAGCATTGATAATACTGTTAGGACTAAGATAGTATATTTTTAATGGAAAACTTTGAATGTCTTAATTAAGCAGCTTGAGAGTATAACTATTTTAAAATAATATAAAGATGTCCGAAAATTAAATACTAGTTAATCAATTTACGGATATTTATATCATTAAATTTATAGTTAAGGGAGAAATTTATATGGTTGACTTTAATAAAAATAGTGCCTTTAATAATTTGTCTGAAGCTGATATGACTAATATTAATGGTGGCGGTGCATGGGGCGGAATATTGGGATTTGTCGGTAGTAATATAGCAAGTTCAGCTATAAGCCACGTTGGCAATATTTATTCTGGTTGGAAGCATGCTGGTCATAAAAGATAATTTATAATGTAATTTTAATTAATTATGGAGGAATAGTAAAATGACCCAAAACTTTAAAGTTAATAATTTTGATAAAATTGATACTGAAGCATTGAATAATATCAATGGAGGAAATTGGGAATCAAAATTTTGGTATGGAGTTGGTTATTGGTCACATGTTGCATGTAATAACAATGTTTACTACGCTCAACATTATGAACAAGGAATTAAATGGGGATAACAAAAAGCTGCTTTTGTAAGTGATTTTAATGAGCTGAAGAAATATCAATTTCTTTGGCTCGTTTTGTATTTGTAGAAATGGAGTTCATTATGATTAAAAAATTAATAAAAAGCCATTGTAATAAAAGATTAATAATAGTTATTTTATCTGTAATAAATTATTTTTGTCTGGAGCATATAAAGCAATTTTTGGATACTAATATTTTTGCTTTTATTATAGATGCTTTACTTTTACTGGCAACATTTTTGGGACTAATATATTTTATATTTGAAAAATAAAATACGCGTTGTGCTAATTATTTTTTCCAAATTATCTACAAATAAACATTGTTATAACGAATTACGCTAAATAACGGTCATGGTTGCGCTTAATATCGAATATTTGATTTCATAATCGTATATTTTGGTTTAATTTTCTGATTAACGATACCAGTTCTAATGTATTGAAATAAATCATCACATCTTTGGGTGAGACTATTAAATCTTGATCTTTCTGGTAAATCAAACAAATTTAACAAGCTTAATAAACGATAAAAACTACGTTGATTAGAGATACCAATTGTACTTGCAGACACCATTAAAGCTAATAATTGGACGTCTGATAATTTAGCCAAATGCACATTGCGGAGGTTTTGAATAGTAATAGGGACAAATTCTTGATAGAGTGGCGTTAAAATGTTAATCCAAGTTTGAATTAAAGATTGCAAGCTAAGAGATTCTTGGTTACACTTAAGTAGGTCTGACATGGCTATCACTTTCTTGTTAGAGGTAACTTAAAGTGTAGCCTAGTCAGGCTTTTTATTTCAACTATTTTTTAACTGGCACCACGCGTGATATTTATTTTCATTATTCCAAAAAGTCTCTGCCAGTGATGGAATTTGAGCAGCTATAAAAATTAAAACTTTTTTCAATATTTATTGACTCCTCGTTATTTTGTGTAGTTTGTTATTTTACTAAACTAAAAAGCGAAAAGATGCTTCCCTTTTATTAAATACTTGTATTATAGTATTGGTTAAATCAATACTATTCATCTTGTATTTTTATAAATGTTTATGAAGCCAAGAACTAACGCTATTACATCCCTTGTGTAGACCGTGGCCAATGCCGTAACCAAAGTTATAATCAGCTTTACCACCACCAGTAACACTTTGCAGTTTAATATTATCAATAATCTGAAAGTTATTCATTGGTTGTACTCCTTTCCATCAACTATTTTTATTGACGTAAGTCGTTGTAACTTACAACTTTTATTTTAATAAATATTTTTTAGAAAAGGTCGGCTTGTTTTTAACGTCTATTTTTCAATGATTAACGTTCACAAATGGCAGTCAGCAAATGTTTGTTTTTTAAACTTGTCTACGATTTTGAGTAATATTTTGTAGGATACAAATTAAAAATCATAATTAAGTAACAAGTATTGATAAGAGTCATTAGTAAAATACCAATGCACAGGCCCAAATCGAAGACGTGGTTAGTTGAAAAAGTATTAATAATATGTTGGTTAAATAACAAAATTAAAAGGTTGAAAATGAATGCCAATATACTAGAGATCATGAGACGGAACAGTAGGCGGTGTTGTTGGAATCTTTGCCAATCATCAAAAAGATAAAGATAAAATATCAAAATCACGACCATTGTTGTAAAAACAAAGCGTACCTGAGGAATCGTTCCAAAAAATTTAAAATAGTTTAGTCCTAATAATATTGGCAGTAGCCAATAAATGTATAGTTTTAAATGCTTGAAACGTGATAGTTTCTTTTCTTGCTGTTCATAATGATCTAATACTTGGGGATCGTTACGAATTAAATCATCTAAGCTCGTCTGAAAGATATCGCATAAATTGATAAGAATGTTAATGTCGGGAATACTATGGTTGTTCTCCCAGCCAGAAATAGTTTTGCGAGAAACCATAATTTTTTGTCCCAGTTGCGCTTGAGTTAATCCTTGTTGTTGACGGTAAAATTTGATTTTTTCGCCAATATTCATTGTTTGTACCCCTAAGTTTTGACTTAATAAACAATGTTTTAATTATATTACGAATTTTTCAGCTGAGCCAAATATTTCCAGGGAAATATTGCCCCAAATAAGTAGTGTCTGAGAAATGAAGCTTGTTAAATTGAAGAAAAAGTCTTTAAATGTAAGCGTATAATAAAATGCTATTTTACAGGGGGAGTTAAATTATGTTAACTTTTGGTCGTAAACCGTTATATCGTCCATTAATAATGAGTTTGTTAATAGGTGCAGTGTTTGGCTTGTTTGTTGGATCGGTTTGGAACGTGGGTTTAGGTGTCGCAGTATTTGTAGTAGTTTTTATTTTGATGATTTTAAATTATACGCGGAAAGTTGCCACGTTAGATGGTTATTTACAAGTTGATGAGCAGAGAATTTATTATTATCCTACAGCTAGTTTTGGTGAGCGGATTTCCTTAGTTTTATTGCCTTTTAAAAAACCACAAAGTGTTGCAATTGATGAGGTGTCATCTTATCAAATTCAAGGGCGCCATGATAAATTTACTGATGTTAATTTGCCACTGCCAGTTTCCACTGCTTACGGGGCTTTCTTGCCAGGAATGCTGGCTGCTAAGAATCCAATTAATTTAACGTTAACTTTAAAAAATTCGCAAACTATTACGATTGATTTATCAATTGACTATGTTTATGATCAACAAAATTTCCGGCAAAAGTTGACTGGTTTACAACCATATTTACCTGAATAAAAATTTGAACTTTTTCACTAATCTTAGTGAAGCGATTTAGTAAGTCGTTGGGTGCAATAATGTTGGATATTGTGTTAGTTGTTTTGCTTATTTCAGCGTCCAACAACCATATGTGATGAAAATTAAATTTAAAGTGTGACTTGAATGAAGTTAAGTAAACAAGTACAGTTGGCAATTGGTATTATAATTGTTTATTTTGGAGTAGATGCGTTATTGGCTCAATACGGTAACGATAACAATTTTCGCTTAGGTGTGATTAAGTTCATCTTGGCAGCTGTTTTAAGCTTAGCAATTGTTGGTATTAGACGTTTATCACAGGTTGAACCTGTTAAGGTATTGGTGACAGCTAAGTTCTCTCATAGATTGGTCTATTACTTTGTAGCTTTAATTTATATGATCTTGTACTTTTTGTTTAACGGAACAATTGTAGGGGTGGTTAATGCGCTACAAGAAAAGCCATTACAAATTTTTAATATCTTTTTGATAGCTGCTGCGGCAGGCATATTTGAAGAGTTATTAAACCGTGGCTTATTATTTGATCTGTTTTGGCAATGGAAACAAAATAGTCGCTATCGCTTATTGTGGGCGTCCGTTGGGAGTAGTGTCTGTTTTGCACTATTACACTTAATGAATTTTCTTGAGGGACAATCATTCATTTCTACCGTTCAACAAATGTTCATGGCTTTGATTATGGGATTGTTCTTAGCATATTTGCGTATTGTCTTTCATGGATTTACGTTACCTATTGTTGTACATTTTTTATTGGATTTTGCTCCAAGCATTACTGGCGTTCAGCCAGTCAATCCATGGTGGCCATTGGCGCTAGCTTTTGTTGTTTTCTTTGTGCCAATTTGTTATTTAATTTGGCGATTATCAAAATTAAAAACTCATAATATAAACAATTAATAAACTTGGAGGAAGTAATAAATGGCTCAAAAAGATGGTGCCTTTACTGGCGTTGGCATGGAGATGAAGCAAACAATCCATTCTAAGAAAAATTCTGATTTCGTTAATTTAATGTTATGGACTTTAGCAATTTGTTTAGGCAATGTAATTTTGCAGAGAAATGTAGCCCATTTGTCGATAACCAATTATCATATTTTGTTCGTAGTCCTAATTGGTGTCTACATTATTGGTGCCGTAATTTGGACAGCTTTATTTTGGAAAACTAAAGTTGCCCACACTTCAATTAAAGCTGAGAATAAAACAAAATTTTATTGGACAAACATTGGCAAAACGGTCGTATACATTATTTTTAGTATTAGTTTATTTTTGATTTTGTAATTTTACTGCAATTGATAAATCCTACTTAGCTTGTTAGCTAGGCAGGATTTTGAATGTATTTAATTATCTGAAAAGCTCTACGTGTGAACCAGCATCAATAACCAATCTGGCTTAATATGTAAATCACGCTCCGGTTTACGATTCACCCAAGTTCAATGGCAAATTATATACTTTTTCAAAATCTTCTTTTTTATAACGACTTTTAAGATGTTTTTATAGTAGCTTTTAAAGCGTCTTTCAAAATTATATTATGGATTTAAAATATTTTACTGTTTAAGTTATTTGTCATTAATATTTCCTAGGTAATAATGTCTGTCACAGATAGCTTGTACTTTGAGAAAAATGGTTTTACATTAAGTATATTAGTAGATTTTTCATTTTAATGAATGTCTAGAATCTGCTAAATTATTATTTAGCTTAATTTAAAGACAAGTTGGAGTGTGTTGATGAATCCCAAAAAACTTTATATTCCTCAAGTTGATGAAGAAGATTGTGGTGTGGCAGCTCTAGCCATGATTTTGAAAAATTATGGTTCGGAATTTTCCTTAGCGCGTTTGCGCACTTTTACTAAGACAACGAATGAAGGCACCACAGCCCTTGGCTTAAAAAAGGCCGCGGAACATTTTGACTTGGAAGTTCAAGCCGTGCAAGCTGATGCTTCGTTATTTCAAATGAAGGATGTTCCATATCCGTTTATTGCGCACGTCGTGAAAGATGAAGCCTTGGAACATTATTATGTCGTGCTCAAGGCAGAACAGAAAGGCGTGTTGATTGCTGATCCCGATCCAGATGTTGGCGTCACTAAAATGACTTACGAGCAGTTTAACCAAGAGTGGACGGGGGTGAGTTTGTTTTTTGCGCCCAAACCAACGTATCAGCCGGTGAAAGACCAACAAAAGAATTCATTGGCACAATTCTTGCCCGTAATTTTCAAGCAAAAAAAATTATTAGTCAACATTATTTTAGCCGCACTATTAGTGACGTTAATCAGTATTTTGGGATCATATTTTCTCCAAAGTTTAATTGATACATATATTCCCAATAATATGATTCACACCCTATCAATTATTGCGCTGGGTTTAGTAGTGGCTTACATCTTTCAGGCAATTTTTTCGTATGCGCAAAATTTTTTACTGGCAATTTTAGGTCAGCGGCTATCAATTGAGATTATTTTAGGCTATGTGCGCCATATTTTTGAATTGCCGATGTCGTTTTTTACCACGCGCAAAACAGGCGATATTATTTCGCGGTTTAATGACGCCAACAAAATTATTGATGCGCTAGCGAGCTCCATTATTTCGATTGGCTTAGATTTAACCATCGTGGTTATTATGGGGACAGTTTTAACGCTGCAAAACGGGACGTTATTTTTAATTACATTAATTGCGTTGCCGATTTATATTGTAATTATTTGGGCGTTTAATAAACCGTTTGAAACCTTGAATCGCAAGCAAATGGAAAGCAGTGCAGTGTTAGATTCTTCCATTATTGAAGACTTGCACGGAATTGAAACGATCAAGTCATTATCGAGCGAAGAACAGAGTTATCAAAAAGTTGATCATGAATTTGTGGATTTACTCAAAAAAAATTTAAAATATACCAAAGCTGATCAATTACAACAAGCCCTCAAGCTCTTTGTGCAATTAGGACTCGGCGTCGTAGTTTTATGGGTGGGATCCAATTTGGTGGTCAAAAATGTGCTGACAGTCGGCCAATTAATGACCTTTAACGCCTTACTGACTTATTTTACTAATCCGCTGCAAAATATTGTGAACCTGCAACCTAAACTTCAAAGTGCCAAGGTAGCTAATAATCGACTCAACGAAATATATTTGGTGGAATCGGAGTTTAATCAAGAACGTCCGCTGAAAGAACAGGAGCTGTTGCATGGTGATTTAGAATTGCGAAATGTGAGTTACCGCTATGGTTACGGTCAAGACGTTTTGCACCAAATCAATTTAACGATTCAAGCGGGTTCCAAGTTAACAATCGTGGGGATGAGTGGCTCGGGCAAGTCCACCATGGTCAAACTATTAGTTGATTTTTTTGAACCGACCAAAGGACAAGTGTTGATTAATGATCATAACGTCCAAGAAATTGATAAAACCGCTTTGCGGCACCAGATTGTCTATGTACCGCAAGACCCGTATGTTTTTTCGGGGACGATTTTGGATAATCTCAAATTAGGCAATCGCCCGGGGGTTACGTTTGAAGACATTCGCCAAGCTTGTGCGGTGGCGCAAATTCAATCCGACATTGAACACATGTCCTTACAATATGAAACCAAACTTGATGAAAATGGCGATATTTTATCTGGCGGGCAAAAGCAACGCTTAACAATTGCACGGGCACTATTATCACCGGCGCAAGTTTTGATTTTTGACGAATCAACCAGTGGGCTAGATGCTATTACGGAAGCTAAGTTGGTGGCGGCACTCTTAAAATTGCCACAAACGGTGATTTTTATCGCCCACCGCTTAGCAATTGCGGAAAAAACCAATAACATTGTCGTTTTAAAACAGGGCCAATTAATTGAACAAGGAACGCACCAAGAATTAGTCGCCCAACAAGGCGAATACTTCCGCTTATTAAACGCAACGGGAGGTGGTTTAAATGGATGAGTCTCAATTAGAGAGTAGTGAATTTTATCATGCGCGCTTTAATAACTTTTCGACATTATTAATTGTGCCGGTGGCCATTTTGATTGTGTTAGTAATTTTATTTTCTTTGATTGGCCAACGTGAAATTACGATTAAGGCGCCTAGTCAAGTCGCCTCGGGCAAAGCAGTTTCCATTTTACAATCGACGAGTAATAATCAAATTACGCATGATTATTTAAAAGAAGGACAACACGTTCATAAGGGGCAGCTATTGGTCACTTATCAGTCCCAATCTTTAAAGCATCAGTTGACTTTATTACGGCAACAACAACAGTTATTTCAACAACAGTTAACGGCACTCACCACTTTGAATAATAGCCTGCAGCAAAATCAAGATTTGTTTGCCCAGACGGATCAATTTGGTTATGAGGATTTGTATCACAGTTATCAAAATCAACGCCAAGTATATCTCTTGGAAAATGAATTGTTACAACAAAAGTCCCAAACGAATACTGCCAAAAAGAATAAGCTGATCGCGAATTTAAATACTAGTTTACAAACAGCGCAAACCAAATTAGCTGCTTATCAAAATATTGCCCAAGCGATTAAGCAAGGCTCTGATCCGGGCAATTCCACTTATCGTTATTTATATACAGCTTATCTCACAGCCAAACAAACCCAAGATCCGAGCACTGCGCAAGCAGATGCTTTAACCAATATTCAGCAACAAATTGACCAGTTGCAAGACAGCATTCAAGCGACGACTCAGCAAAAATTAGAGTTAAGCGATTTTGATAGTAGTCAATACGATGTGGCAACTAATCAGCAAAAATTGGCTAGTTTACAAGCGGAACAATTGAGGTCCTGTTCTCAACAACAAATAGATCTGAAACAAAAGCAAAGTCAGAATAATTTAAAACTCAAAGAAGTTCAAGATTCCACGCATGATTTGAAAGTTAAAGCGCCGATTACGGGGATCGTCCACGTGTTAAATCCCAATCAGCGTAATAAATTGGTGGGCACGGGCAATCCGCTGGCTCAAATTTATCCGCCGTTGACGGTTCAAAAACCACTCAAATTGCAGGCTTATGTTGCGCCCAATGATATTTCAACCGTACGGCGCCAGCAAATTTTACGAGTTAAAATCAGTCGCAATGTGCCGACCCCCATTGTCTTGAGCGGACGCATTAAAACCATTAGTGTTGCACCGGTGACTGTGGGTAAGAGTAATTATTATGTCGTTGAAGCATTGGCAAAAGTCCCAGCGGCACAAATTGCTAATTTGCATTATGGCATGGCGGGACAAGGTTCCATTATCACCGGTCGGGAATCATTTTTCACTTATTATAAAAACCGCTTATTTAATCATGAAGATAATTAAGTTAATAAAAAAGGCTAGGATCAAAGTCGCTGTCTTGCTGACTGATACCTAGCCTTTTGACATATCAATTAAAACAAATTTTGAAAGAAGTTGACGATTTTAGTCCACAATTGCTGTAAGAAGCCTTGATTTTGGGGAGTATTGACTTTGTTAAATAAATCTTGGGCATGACTTTTGATATCCGAACTTAATTTATTGGCCTGCTGGCGAAAGTTGCCATTTTTTAAAGCACCGGAATCCCGAATTTGAACCAATAAGTTAATGATTTTTTGTTTCTGATTATCAGTAATAATGTTTTGCAGATTATTATTTTGAATCGTGTTGTTGACGATATTGGTGATTTGATTAACCGTCACGTTATTCCCAATCTTGGCCATTTGACTCTTAGCCTGCGCAATCGCGTTGTTGAGTTGGGTATCACTATAGCCTTGTTGGCCCTTATTTTGTTGGCTAATTTGGCTTAACGTTCCCATTTCATTTTGCGCTGCGGCGACTTGATTCTCATTGAGTTGTTGGCCATTTTGAGCAAAGGCGGCGTAAACACCAGCTAAGGCACCCGAACCATCAATCGGAGTGGCCGAAGTGACGTAGATATTAGCGTCGCTAATCCCGGCGGTTAAAGCCGCATTACGGTATTGATTAGCAGTAATCGTGGTGATGTTATTGTGACCGTCATATTTTAAAATTTGGACGTTAATGCCCGAACCACGGCTGGTCTTTTCAATTAAAGCTGAGGACCAAACGCCTGATTGCTCCGTGAAGTTATCGCCTGCCGGATTGAGGTATTGCACTAACGTGGCACCGGTGACGGTGATTTGTTGAAAGTTTTTATTTTGGATTTGATTCGATAAAACGTCAATCGTCCCTTGCTTTTGGGCGTTGGACAATGAAGTTCCTAAGGTCATCACCGGGGTGTCCCAATTATTGTCCGCTTGGGTGGTGGTCGTCGTTAGCCACCAGCCACCAATTAACACAGTCAATAAGGTTAATAAACGTGTTCGTAATTTCATGGTGTTTTCCTCCTCATGGGGATCTAGGATTATTATAACAACTTAACAAATTACTGACTACTTTCGCGCAAAGAGTACTTATGTAATGACAAACTTATTCGGTCAATGATTAGCAGAAAATTGTTAGAATTTATGCTGCTTGGAGTTACTATTGCTAAACATTTCAGTGGTAGATAGCTACCAGGAGGAACGATTTTCTATTGGTTCTTTAATTAAATGTGTTATACTCAAGGTTCTAAGTACGACCGATAAATGAACTTCAATTTAATTAAAGGAGTTAAACAAATGAAAATAGTTGTTTTGGCCGGTGGCCGCAGCACCGAACGCAATGTTTCACTATCGTCTGGTGTCAAAATTACCAATGCTTTACGCTCTAAAGGCTACTCTGTAGCCTTGGTGGATTCTTTCTTGGGCCAAGAACTAGCGGCCAATCAGAAGGTTGAAGATCTTTTCACGACGCAATTAGCGGATGAGACCAAGTTAGTGATTGATGATGAAGTGCTCACAGATGAAAAGATTAATGCTTTGCGCACGGATGGTACGCGTGGCTTACTTGGCAAAAACGTACTCAAGATTTGCCAAGCTGCTGACTTGGTTTATCTTGGTTTGCACGGTGAAGATGGCGAAAATGGCAAAGTCCAAGCCGTGTTAGATGTCTTTGATATTCGTTACACGGGTAGCGGTCCCTTAGCTTCCGGTCTGGCAATGAATAAGAAGTTTTCTAAGGAAGTTTTTGTGCAAAATCAAATTCCTACGGCACCTTATATAACGACCAAAACCACGCAAATCGCTCCAGCGGACATTCCGTTTGGTTTTCCAGTTGTGGTAAAACCGGCTAATGGTGGTTCGAGTGTAGGTACGCACATTGTGCGCGAATATGCGGATTTGGCGGCGAGCTTAGAGGATGCCTTTTTATTTGACGAGGAAGCTTTGATTGAGAAGTACATCCAAGGGCGCGAATTTTCGGTGGCCATTATTGATGGCGAAGTTTTGCCACCCGTGGAGATTGTGGTGACGACTGGTTGGTATGATTTTCAGCATAAGTTCCAAGATAATAACCAAACGCAATTCATTACACCACCCGAGTTGGATCATGAAACAGCGCAAGTTTTAGAAAAGTTGACGCGCCAAACTTTTGCGGCCTTAGATATGCAAAATTACGGGCGCATTGATTTCTTGGTAAGTGAAGAAGGGGCTTACGTCATGGAAGCTAACTCACTACCGGGCATGACGCCGCGCTCTTTGATTCCGCGTGAAGCGGCTGCCGTGGGGATTAGTTATCCTGATTTATGTGAGAAGATTATTCAAAGTAAATGGCGTTGGTACGAGCAACAAGCTTAAAATTTAAGAGATAAACAAGACGACTGATGGTTCAAAAAAGCCACAGTCGTTTTTTTGTGCTTTAGAAAAGCCAATGAATTAATTCAAATGTTACATAATAATGGTTTTACTTTAATAATTTACATTAAAAAGAATAATTAGTAATTAAATCTAAATATTTTTATATTTATTAAATATAAAAAAATATTAGATATAATGAATATATTACTCAACAAAATTCGTGATTCATGGTATACTCTAACAAATGATACTGACAAAAAACTGATGTAATCCCCATCTGTAGGCGTTTTATTATCGATAAAAGTATAACTGCTGCTGTAATTTTGATAATTATATTTTGAATAAATATTTTCTAAAATATATTATGGATAGTGAGGCTAATGCGTAACGATAAAATTTTATCAATAGTAATTTTATTATTTAGTTGGGCTTTGATTTTGCAACTACACGTTAATAATGTTAATGCTGATCCCAATGATGTGACTGCCCCGCTGGTCAAACAAGTGGGGTCAGTTACGTTACCGAATAATCAAGTTTTACAGGCGCCGACCATTACTGTCAGTAATTTGGCAGTTAATCCGCCACAAGCTACAGATATTGATGATGGCTTGACTTGGTCGCCGGCTCAAAACCGGATTGAGCTCGGTCAAACGTCAGCTATTACGAATAATCAAGGTAAAAGTGTCAATATGGGTTTTACCTTTGGTGGTTGGGGTGATCTTACGATTTCGGGTCAATTAACTGCTAGCCGCAAGGCCAATATCTTCTTACATGATGGTCAAAAAGATAACGGAACTCCCAACAATATTCAAGCTTTCTATGGTGGTGTCAGTATTGGTCCCAGTACCAGTGTTGATTATGCCTTATTAGATAGTACGACGACCTCCATTGGGCAAACAGGAGGAGTTTTACAAACGATGTCTAATTTGACGTATTTTGTTTCTAAAGATGCCAGTGGAAGAGTCCAGGCAGTTAAGATTATGGGATACTTACGTTCTGGGGCTTTGGAAGTGGAAGAAGTGTTGCGGACTTCTCGTTACTCAGATGGTGGCGTAGCTCAGGAATTGTATGTTAAGAATGTTTCAACGACATTGCAAAATTATGTGGTAGCTGAAGGGGAAGATACGAAGTTAGAAAATGAAGATCAGATTGGCTCTTATGTTAGTGACCGGGTACCGGTTTATGCCTTGGGGGATAACCGGGGCATGTATATCCAGTCTCCAAATCATCGTTTAAATATTAATACCGATGTTACCGATGGTCCTACGCATTGGCTCGCGGGTTTTTATGGCGATTATATCAAGTGCAATACGAGTGGAGTCAGTACTTTTGCTTATGGCACTGCCGTGTTTAAGGGCAGTAGTTTAGCCAATGCTACCGGTCAAGAGGTTGGTAGTTATCCTGCTGGCTCTGAGTTATTACCAAAAAGCGGCGGTTCCTATCCCGATTCAGCGTATGCTCTGCTGTGGCCAGTAACTAATTTGGCGGTTGGTCAAACTAAGCATTACGCGGTTGATTTGGGAATTAATGCTAGTGCGTATTCTAAACCATGGTTGACAGAAACTTGGCGCAACGTTTCCCGGAGTGATGGCAAAAATTATCCCCAAGATCAAATTGAGTTTGATGTGACTTTAGGTAATGATGGTTTTGCGAGTGCTTATCAAACCACCAACTTAAGTAATTTGCTCCCCACTGATTTCCAAGTTACAAGTGCTAAAATTACTTACGCCAATGGTCAGGACAAAACGGTTGCTTATAATATTGCTAATCGAGGACTGCAATTGAGCCCTGCTGATGCAATTGTACTCAAGGATAACCAAAAGGCAAAGATTACTTTTCTGGGGACAATTAATACGAGTGCTAATGGAACAACTTTAAGTACGACGCCTAAGGCGACAGCCATAGAACAGAATTTAAGTAGTCATCCAACCAGTGATTTTTATGGTTCCACTTTGAGTATTCCAGTTGAAAAATTAACTTTTTCTGCCAATTTAACGCAAACCGCGGTGGATCGTACGCGCAGTTTACCAACCAATTATTATGTTCCCGGAGATACGATTGATTTTTATTTAGACTATCAGATTGCTGCGGATAGTACGGCCACGGCATCACAGCTAGTCTTTACAACACAAGCCAGTGCTGGTTTGAAGTTTGCTAATTATGTTTTTGCGAGCGACGGCATTAATAATACTGATTTAGTAACTACTTATATGACAGATCAGACAAATGCCAATTGGCCGCAAACAATTGTAGTTAAAAAACGCAGCGGAGAAGCTTTCAAAGCGGGCGATCACTTGCGTTTAACGATTACTGGTGTAGCCGTAGGGGATTTATCTGGAGCACATAATAGTAGTTATCAAACTTTACAACATAATGTCAATGCTTCAGCACCTCTCAATTCTGGGCAAGGGAATACTGTTAACGCGCCAATATTAATATTGCAGCGTGCTAATTTCGCTTATTTTACTGAGATACCGACGACGATTGATTTTGGTAAAGTTGTGAATGCGGGGCAATCCGTGACTAATCGTGCTACCAAGGGAGCGTTAAAAGTTAATAGTTATTTTCAAAATGCGACCGCTCAAGGTTATGAGATCCGAGTGGCTTATGATAATACTGGTAGTCAAAGATTAACAAACGGCTCGGTTGGCTTAATACCACAAGGAACGTCGTTATTAGCATATCAAGAACAGCCGGTTTTAAGCAGCGGTATTAAGGTGGCCAAGATTACGCCTAGTTCTGGTAATAGTATTGGCATTAATGAACGTGGGATTGATTTGACTGATTTAGTGGGAGCTAACCAGTGGCAATTACATGCGCAGCGTAATGCTTTAGCTGGAGATTATAAAGGAAAGCTAACGTGGTCGATGGTTAATTCGCTGTAAAATTGAACCGAAAATAAAGGGCTAATTGTTTAATTCTTGGATTAAACAATTAGTCTTTTTTGTGCTGTGAGTGCTGTTGTTTTAACTCTGGATGACAATATTAATTTACAGCCGTCGGCATTGATCATCAACAAATATTTAAAAAAGCAATCTAATTAAAAAATGTCAAAAAACATTTCAAAATTAACTATTAGAAAAAATTGGAAAATATTTGTTATTTGTTATAGATGAGTGCTATAATCTCTTCGAAGTTTAATAATATAAATCTTATTTTTTGAATCAAATTATGTATTATTCAGTTTTTACGAGTGAATAAATATATAATTTGATTAATTATTTTAGAGTAAAAGATAAAAACAACATTTAAAAGAATTAAATATTATCTGACTGTTATTAATGATGAGACTTAAAAGTATTTGATGGCAACTTTGGATTAAACACTGTTTAAGTAAAAATAATCAATCCTGAACGGGGCGATTAACGAGAGAAGGGTGGTGCAGGAAATGTTTAAATCTGGCAAGTTAGTGCTCATAACTGCGTTGTTGTTATTTATTATGAGCTGGGCATGCTCGCAGCACACGGTCATATTAGCGACTTCTCAGCGGGGACAAGCAGCTACATCTCGCATTCAACAGCAAAGTAATACTAAGAGTTCAACAACTATAACCACGCAACCAGTGCTGCATTTATTATCTGTACCGCAGAATTTAACTCAGTCCCCTGCACCGGCTTCAACGTTGAACAATGTCATTAATGTTCAAGCTGATCCAACAACTGCGGTTACTTCGGGGACGTTGGGCAGTTGTTATTGGTATTTATCTGATAACAATACGATTTTAAATATTAATGCTGGAACTATAGGAACCGTGAACAATACAATGCCTGGTGAAGATCCTAATAGCACTTACCGGAATCGCTGCGGTCCTTGGATTGCTTATCGCGATCAGATTACCACCGTCAAGATTGCCCCCGGTGTGAAAACAAATAGTGATTGTTCTTATTTATTTGCTAATTTAACTAATTTACAGCAGATTGTTGGTTTAACAAACTTGGATACTAGTCAAGCTACTATGATGGGAAATTTATTTCGAAGTTGTACTTCATTAAAGAAAGTTGATTTAAGTAATTTTAAGACTTTGAATGTTAATAATATAGAAGGAATGCGCAGCTTGTTTTTCGATTGTGCAAGTTTGACGGATATTGATCTGAGCAGTTTTAATACCAGTAATAATCATGACATCGGTTATATGTTTGATAACTGTTCCAGCTTAACGCATATTAATTTTGGTAATAACTTTGACACGAGTCAAGTAATTAATCTGAGCTACATGTTTTATAATTGTACTAAGCTACCGGAGATTGATTTTGGTCAGAAGTTTGCTACAAGCAAAGTTACTAATATGGAAGCAATGTTTTACGGCTGTTCCAGCTTAAGTAATTTAGATTTAAGTTCTTTTCAAACTAGTAAAGTGACTGATATGGGATGGCTGCTTTATGGGTGTTCCAACTTGTCAAAAATCACCTTCGGTGCGGGATTTGATACGAGTAATGTAACGTTAATGAAGTCAATGTTTAATCAGTGCAGTAATTTGACCAGTTTGGATGTTAGTCAAATTAAAACTTCATCAGCTACTAATATGTCGTATATGTTTTATGGCTGTTATAACTTACCAACTTTGGATTTAAGCACCTTTGACACTAACAAAGTCGCTGATATGTCTTACATGTTTTACGGGTGTTCTAATTTGCAAACTTTGAATTTAAGTTCCTTTAACACTGCTCATTTGACCGGCATGACTCAAATGTTCACTTTGGATTTGAAACTGTGGAAGCTACAATTAGGCACGGATACCAAGTTTACGAATTCGCCGGATTTAGCAATGCCCCAAGCAGGACAAATCTCAACTTACAATGGTTACCAATATGAAAATGTAGGTGGTTGGCAAAGCGTTGCTGGCGGCAGTGATATTGCCCCGGCAGGTACCATTTATTCTAACAGTGATAGTTTAAATAGTCATTTAGCAACCAATCATATTCTGCCCGAAACATTAGTCTGGCAAAGAAAGTGGGCCAACACTGCGCCAACATTAACACCGACTCAAACCAGTTATACCTATGCGCAAGATTGGAATAGTAACCAATTACCGCCATTTGAGTTTGATGTTCGAGTTCAAGATCCTGATAGTACGACCGTGGCGCTGTATTACTCTATTGATAAGCAGTTGGTTAATTTAACGGATATCAAAAAGTGTCAGCAACTAACAACTTTCTCGGGCACTAGTTCGGCTCCGATTAATACCACTTACCCAGCTCAAATTAAAGTTGATTCTGATCTCAAGACATTAGCTATACCGAAACAAGGTGGACATCAAATCTACCTATATGGGATTGATAGTGGTGGCCAATTCACGACGATTAATCCCCGAGTTACCACCGCGCAGTTGACAATTAGAGAAAATAGTAAAATTACAGTGGATACGGTTGACCAAAATGGTAATCCGTTACCTAACGCTGAGGAAACCGGCAACCGGCCCGCGGCTTCTTATTATGGTTCGGTAGGCGAGACTTTGAATCTTGCCCAAGATACTACTAATTATCCCGACGATATTTATACTAAATATCATCGTTATCATTTAAAAACACGCCCTGCTTCAGTGACCTATCAATCAGTCGCGAATGCTGACGGTTCCAAACCAAGTGCTAATCCTGTTGAAGTCAAGATAGTATATACTGAGGTCGGTAGCCTAATGCTGCAAGGCGTTCCTGCTAATTTAGATTTTGGCACTAAGATTATTTCACAAAGTAGACAATTAAACCATTTGCCTGAGAGTTCATCCAACCAAAACTTGCAAGTGGTGGACACTACCCAAAAGCCTAATTGGCAATTATTAGTTAGGTTATCAGAACCATTGACGAATCATAATAACGATTTGTTGAGTAATGTTTTGAAATATCAGCAAAGAAATAATGGTACTTTAGAAACAGTAGGTACTAGTGATACTTTGGTAGATAGTAAAACAGCGACTGTTGATACTATTCAGACGCCGAAGATTGACACAACAGATATTTCAAAAGCTTGGTGGTCTGCTAATGGGCAACAAGTAGCCGGATTGATGTTAGATTTACGCACGGCTTTGCTTAACTTTCAAAGTGGTCAATATCAGGGACAATTGACGTGGTCAATCACTAATTCGTTGATGAATTAAAAATGATTGTTGGTAATTGCATTTTAAATAAACTAAAAGTCATTGGAGCTTTTGATATGAACAACAAAAAATCGTCCTACTCTAACTTTGGCAAGTTATAGGGCGATTAAAAATGTCTTAATAACGTAGTCACCGCCTTTAAAGCGGATCTCTAAGGGATCGGTGTACTAGCACCAGTCCCTTTTTCAATACATTTTTGGCAAAAATCATTTTTCAAAATTGAAAAGTCATGCAGTTTGAGTAATATGCTAAAATAGTTAATGCGATAAGTTTTATGGACGATGACTGTTTGTTCTCAAGGAGGTGCTTGCGTATGAGAATACGGAAGAATCAACAGAAAGGATATCCAGTCTTACTTGAATACCTATCAGGTATTGACGTTGATGATTGCTTTTGGCACATTGGTTGCCACAATCATGAACAACAAAAAGTAACAAAAACCGTCCTACATTAACTTTGACAGGTTATAGGACGATTTAAAATAGTTTTATAACAATTGTCACCGCCTTTAAAGCGGATCGCTAAGGGATTGGTGTGACAGCACTAATCCCTTTTTCAGTATCAATGATAACACATGCTATAATATTTTTGTACCCTTAAGTATTTAGCAATAGAAAAATCTCAAAATGTAATCCAGCTCCAAATTTTTAGCAGATTTGGAGCTGGATTTTTTGGCTTATATAAGGTGAAAATAAACCACAGGTTTTACTTGTAGGAATCAGAAATAACTTTAGCGTTAAAAACTCCCTTTCGATATAACAGTTTTTGGCTACCAACCAATACTGTTATCGAAAGAGAGTTTTTCTAATCTTGAAACAAGATATTAATAGCCTATCACATTATTTTTACGCCTAAATATCGTAGAAAAGTACTCTAAGTAAGGGGGGTAGTCATAATTCATTAACGACATGCCAATTTAGAATATAATTATGGCAACCTTAGTTTTTGGGGCTCGGGGATTTTACGCAAGTACTGTAGTATTAAATCAAAAAACGATCGCCAAATATATACGCGATCAAGAAATGGAAGATCGGATCCAATATAGTATTAGTAAAAAAGAATATATTGATCCATTTAAAAATTAATAACAAATAAAAATCACGAGCAGTAGTGGTTGGTAGTGTTTTGTTGGGCCCTTAAAGGGGCTTTTTACTTAATGAAAAGAGATTAAGCAATATGTTAAAATGTTTCAGATAAAGTAAATGCTAAGGCGGTGGCTATTCCAGAAATGGGGTGGTACTTATGGTGTAATAACTGTAAACACAATTCTAAGGAAAGGAGTAGCCGGTTGAAACTACTAGCCATTGCGTATTTAGTTAACAGTTTTGTTAACGGAGTACGTACGGTTGTAGAAATTGTCAAGTTGAAAAACAAGACAAAAAAATAATCGCCTTAGCCGTGCAAGGCTAGCGATTATTAAATTTACCAAAATTTAGTAGCTGCTGTCTTAGCAACCTTATCTAAGGGATTGGTGTTGTAGCACTAGTCCCTTTTTCATTACCAATATAACATATTATTCAAGAAAAATCATTTTCTAAAATTAATAAGTGGCTCACGCTAATCGATGTGCTAAAATAATTAATGCGATAAGTTTTATGGGCGGTGACTGTTTGTTCTCAAGGAGGTGCTTGCGTATGAGAATACGGAAGAATCAACAGAAAGGATACACAGTCTTACTTGAATACCTATCAGGTATTAATGTTGATGATTGCTTTTGGCACACTAGTTGCCGCAATCATGAACAAAAAGTAACAAAAAACCGTCCTATTAATAACTTTGGCGAGTTATAGGACGATCAAATAAATTCTATAATTTAGTCACCGCCTTTAAAGCGGATCGCTGAGGGATTAGTGTTTGGAGCACTGATCCCTTTTTCAATATTATAATAACATATTATTCGGGAAAAATCATTTTCTAAAATTAATAAGTGGTTCACGCTAATCGATGTGCTAAAATAATTAATGCGATAAGTTTTATGGGCGGTGACTGTTTGTTCTCAAGGAGGTGCTTGCGTATGAGAATACGGAAGAATCAACAGAAAGGATATCCAGTCTTACTTGAATACCTATCAGGTATTGGTGTTGATGATTGCTTTTGGCACATTAGTTGCCACAATCATGAACCACAAAAAGTAATAAAAAACCGTCCTACAGTAACTTTGGCAAGTTATAGGGCGATTTAAAATTGTTTAAATAACTAGTCACCGCCTTTAAAGCGGATCGTTCAGGGATTGGTGTGTTAGCACCAGTCCCTTTTTCATTATTAATTGTAACACATTACATATTATTTTAATAATATTAGCTTGGCAGTTGGTCTAGTTAAAACTCAACTATTTATTTTAAGCTGTTTTGCACCGTCCAAGTCAACGTACCGCCCTGAGATCCAGGTTTTAACGCAGTGTCGTTGGCTGGAATCTTTAAAGCAAGTCCTTGCTTAGTAGCAGTGGAAGGATTAAGCTGAATGTCCTTTTTTTGATTGGCAGTGAGTGTGCCAGTGAAAATTGTTGCAGGATCAGCTAAAGCGGCGGCACTCTTTGCGGTTTGATAATAAATTAAGGGTGTCAAAATTTTATTACCGCTGAAACTGGCTAAGAGAGAAACGTTAGTGGCACTTTTAGTGTGATTCGTTAATTTGGCAGTAGCGCTAGGCGTATTAGAAAAAATCGTTTGATTTTGGTGCTTTAAAATCACACTAAAACCTAGTTGCTGAGGAACATCTAATTCAATATCTGGTTCAGTAATTAAATAATTGAGAATTTTACTCTGGCCTAAAAAATGAGTGCTTTTGTCTGCAGCAACCGCCAGTAATTGGTCACTGTGACCAGTTAAACGACTATTGTTCTTACCGACAACTTGCAGTGGTTGTTCCACTGTGAAAGTGGTGTTAGCCGGAATTTGGCCGTCACTAAAGCCAAATTCCTTGCCCGTTAAGGTATAGGTATCTTTGGAATTCGTCGCTACTTGGATGGATTTTTGGTCATCAGGAGTCTTCGCAGTAAATGTCAGTTGCGGACTAGTTGTTGCTACCGTAGAATTAGAAGTTAAACTACCTAGCTTAAATTGAACCGTGTCTAAAGCATGTTGCCCCACCGGTTTAAAAGTGGTTTGCAAATGATTAGCGCCCCGACTGATAGTATTTTGTCCCTTGTTAATCTTTTTCACAGTTTTGGTAACTGAGTACTTAGGAAACGGCAAGACTTTGTATTGATAAGTAGCCTGGTCTTCTTTTTTGAGTGGATAATCGTTTGTAGGACTGGCATCATCTTGACCGCGGAACTGTAGTTGGTGAGTCGAGGTATCGCTATCGGCTTGGTTAGTGATGTTATCAATTTGCCAAGAAGAATCTTTGATGGGTTCCTTGTGCGAAGTGATTGCAATGTGCTTTTGTAAATCAACGTTGCGACCGTCATTTACCTGACCCGTAATACTAATGTTATTAGCAGTTGCATCACCATCAAAATAAGTCAGGGGAACTTTAACCGTATCACCAATTAAATATTGATCCACTTTATCGGGGATTCCTAAAGAAAGGTTGGTAACCCCGATGGTTTGCTTAGGCGTTTCTTGAAAATTCGACACCGCACTTAACTGCAAAGTATCACTGGAATTAAATTCTAAATGAGCTGTGGGGTGCAGCGTATTGTAATTAGCTAACACTTTTTGTAAATCGATATCGTAATTTTGCACGGTCGAGTCTTTTGCATCAGGGGTCCACTTAATGGCAGTGTCGGCAACGTATTGCGGCATGGCATCAACACTATCAACTAAGGAACCGAGATTATCCGGATCAGCCACCCCATCTTGCACGCCTTGATCGTCGGCCAGCAACATTCCGGGGGTAACCGGCAAAATTGTATTAGCATTTTTGATTCCATAGGCTTGCTGGGAGTTGGTCACTGTCCCTAAGTCATATTGTTGACCTAAGCGATTGAGTACCAGGTGCATTAAAGGTGGAGTGGGGTTAAAACTTTCTTGGGTATCATCGCTGTAGGGTTGGACGCTGCCTTTGATATGCATGTCTTCACTGGCATCTTGGTGAGGGATGATTTGCGCGGTGTGATTGGTGATGGTCGGACTCCCGAGCTTGCCAAAGACGATTTTGTGAAACTCTTTGCCGTGCATAATGCTTAACCCTTGATTTAGTTGCATTAAATCCGCTTGTTTAGCATAAATTTGTTTGTTACCAGATTGGAATAAGGTGGCGGGAATAGCCCAATAAGCAAACGGGACATCGATTCTTTGGACTGGAACTTTATCGAGGGTCAGTTCGGGGTAATTAGCAGTTCCTAAAGACTGCGATGGTCCAGTGATTGGTGAAGGATTACCTTGGGCGCTAAAAGTCGTGTTTTGGACGATAACGTCACCGCCCGCACTGCTGTCATTACCACCTTCAACGTTGACGATATGAGCATTGTCGTTATCGTTGTTACCTAAATCTAGCATGATTTCCTTAGGGTTATAAATATTCAAATTTAAGCCCGCATCCGTATCTAATAAATTCATACTATTGCTTGTTTGTTTGGTGCCGGTTTCGTGTAATTTAAAAACGCCATCTTTTTTGATGGTAATGTTCATTTTGGAACCAATTCGCATTAAATTACCAAATCGGGGATTTAGGGTAGTACCACTACCGCCAAAGTCGTGTAAGTTATTAGACTGCACATCAAAAGTCCCGTGATCTAATGTGATATTTCCGCCGTTGAGATCGACTAAGGGGAGACTGTGATTGAGCGTACTTTTGGCATTGGGGCTATCAGGCGTAATATATTTGCCGTAGTCGGCACCGTGATTAGAAGCGTAACTAGCGGCATCGCCGACGGCTTGCGCGGAGGTATCCTTGATATTGCCTTGGTCATCTAATAAATTGTTGGCATCTGTTTGGTAATCCATGGTACTTTGGTCATTACTTTGCAGGCGAATAATGGGAGAGCCACTGGCTTCTTTGTGGAAGTGAATACTGCTGGCTCCAGAAACATAAATGGCACCAGCTAAATTAGTGGTACTGCGCAGTGCATTGGTGCCGTCAGAGTACTGGCCTTTGGCGGGAGCATCGTTAGAAATAATATTTAATTGCGAATTACCGTAAAGGTCAATATCAGAAGTGGCATTAGAGTCTGATGGGTGCATCACTAAGGCGTAATTATGATTTTCCACATAGCCAAAACCGCTATTTTCACCTGATTGGCCGTGGGGGTAGAGGTAAACTTGGGCACCATCTTTTAAGACCACGCTGTTTTTGGGCCCTGTTAACTCAATCCCGTTGCCATTATAGGTATAGCCGGAGAAATGGCTGTTTTTATCAAAAGTAATCCGCGAAGCTTCGAAGATTTGTTGGTTACCGTCGGAGTCAGTTGTGTAGACTTTATCGTGGTACTTATATTTTTGAACGGAGGACAAACTAACCCGATTCTTAATGATAATTGCAGTCGTGCCGACGCCATTCAGTGAGTTATGGGTTTGTGAACCCACGTAATTGACATTATCATAAGTGATTTGGGTGTAACCGCCAGCGGCTTGAATCGCCGCGTTATCGGTTAAATCAACATTTTGTGAATTACCGGAATTACCTGCAATGGGTCCCCAGTATGAAGAGCTAAACAAATTAACATCTTTTAAAGTCCAGTCTTCTTTATATAAGTTGCTGGTCACTAAGCCCGCGTTATTACCCTTTAGCGCAATGCTATTGTAACCAAAATTGAGCGTATAGCCTGCACCGTCAATGGTTAGTTTGAAGTGGCGCGTGAAGTCGTAACTATAGCCACCACCGCTAAAGCCATACACACCGGCATTAGATAAATCCAGATTATTTTTTAAAATAATGTGGTCAATATGTGAAACGCCACCTGGAGCTTGGTCATCATAGACGGCTTCTAAAAAAGCTTTGGGTGTCGAAACATATACGGTATAGGTATTGCCGACATCGGGGTTTGTTCCGTCGTAGATAATTTCATCCATATCAGAATATTGGGGCATATCCGGATAAGCGCTGCCCGAGCGGGCGGGATTATCCAGTAAAGGGGATGCTTGTAATGGACTAGTAGTTTGGGTGTTAGGAGTCTGTTGGTTAACAGCACTGATTAGTTGTGCATCGGCGCCTGTTTGTGGTTTTAGTAGATCAGCTTTAACTTTAGTTGAGAAATTGCTACTAATAAAGACTATGAATAATAAATAGAATATAAAATTGATTTTTTTGGTCATTTATCTTATCTCACCTATTTTTATTACATTATGATTAGGAAAAATATTTTTTGATTAAAAATATTGCATTAATTAATCTGGAAAGCTAAGGTATTATAAACCTATATCTACTGCTAGGCAAGTAATCTAGTAAATAAAATTAAGTAAAATAATAAAATGAGTATTTGTGGTAAAATATTTCACGATGTTAAGCAAAAATTGATTTTGTAAGCGAAGCCAGATTTTATAGACTATTTTCCAAAAAGCAGTTCAAAAAATTATTTTTTATGATTAAAATTAATTTAGACTAAGCAAAAGATTAAATTAAGAATTGCATTCCCTCAGATAGTTAGATAAAATAAAAAGGGTTTGTTACAGCCTAAACTTACTTTAGGTAAGGGTTGCCTAAGTGATAGACTGGTACAAATTATTATTAATGAATAAAAAAGCCAACTAGAATTTTCTAGTTGGCTTTTTTGTGTTCTATCTGAATTACATTGTTCGGGGAAGGACGTTAATTAACGAGACTGTTGGTAGCAGTCCAGGTGATGCTAGCCGATTGGGGCTCTTTTGCTAAAGCTTTAAGGCTACTGTCGTCTTTATCTATCTGCAAATAGGGCCCAATATTCGGACTAGCGGCTTGTTTATCAGTTGATAAAGTTAATTTTTGTGTTTGCTGACTGGGGAATTGTTGATCTAAGACGGTTACTGGTGCTGCTAGCGCTGCATTCGTAGTACTGTCGGCAGTAGTTGGTGCTTCTTGGAAGTAGAACAAGTCTCGAATTGTTGAATTTTTGGCATTAACTTGCGCCGTCAATTGAACATTCAAAGGAGCGACATAGTTATTGGTTAGAGTAACTTGTGGATCAGTGTCAGCAAGCTTTTTAGGAAAGATTTTTTGTTCTTCACCCTTTAAAATTGCGGAATAGTCTAATTGCTGAGGGACGTTCAAACTAAGATCCGGCAACCCGATACCATAACCGTCCGTAGCTAAATTGTCGGAATCAGCTAATTTAATTTGAGTACTATCAGCACTTTTAGAATACATACTATCCGTGCTAGGAATGAAAGAGCCACTGTCATTAGGAAAAGTAACTGGTTGCTTAATCGTAAAGGTCGTATCTGCAGGTAAAGTAGCAGAGTCAAAGCCAAAGTCGATACCAGTTAGATTATAGGTGTTATCGTCAGGCACAGTAGTGGGGCGATAAGTACCACTTTGACCAGTGGGCGTAGTGGCAGTAATAGTCAAACTACCATTTGATTTGGCCGGGGTGTCAGCACTAGCACCATTGAGTGCACCAATGATAAATTGGACGTTACTTAAATCGTGATGACCAACTGGTGTAAAGTCGGTCTCTAAAGTATTGCCCCCCTTATCAATAGTTTTGCCATCATGATTAACCTTCGTTAAATATTTTTTGCCGTCATACTTTGGGTAAGGCAGAACTTGATAATTATAAGTTAATGGTTGATCAACGCCTGTCATTGGATAAGCGTTAGCAGGATTCGTATCATCGTGACCACTAAAGGTTAGTGTGTGATGAGTATCTGTTGAACTGTCTGTGCTAGTAGTATCAACAGTTTTAGTGATTCCGGAGATATTCCACTTGTTAGTAGCTTCTGCTTTATGATCATAGGTGTCGGCAAACGGTAATGAGCCGCTACACGTTTGTGAAGCACCATTATCAGTCACACTTCCAGAAAGAGCGACGTTTTTAGCATCACTGTCACCATCAAAGTAAGTGACAGGGACATGAACATCTTCCCCTAATAAATATTGGTCAATATTTTTAGTAGTATTTAGGAATAAGTTGGTGATCTTAATGTTTTGCAACGGCGTACTCTGGAAGTTAGTAACAGCGCCTACTTGAATCTCATCGTTGGACTTTAATGGTGGCAATTTATTAGTAGGATTTTGGTCATCATAGGTAGCGATAGCTTTTTTGAGGTCAATACTGTAATCAAAAGTAGAGCTATTGGAGTCGCTACCATCATCCGTTTGGGTAATGGTTAACGGCTTAGAAGTGTCGGCGGCGGTATTGGTAGCTAGATATTGAGGTGCAGTATCGGTAAAAGCTCCTAAGGTATTCGTGACACCAGTTTGATTGCCTTTACTATCAACTCCTAAAATGTTCGGGCTAACAATTGAAAACTTATTGGTAGACGGAATACCGTAAGCTTGATCAGCATTAGTTACGGTACCTAAATCGTAAATGGTGCCATCAGCGCGCTTAACCTTTAAACTGATTAAAGGTGTAGCAGGCGTGAACGGCGTATCACCATCAAAGTGTTTGATGGAACCGGTGATCAGAGAATCATCTTTATCTTTAGTCTTGTGATCGGGGATGATATAGCTTGTGTTGTTGTTAATTAGGGGACTGTCCAATTTGCCAAATTGAATTTTATGAAATTCCTTACCTGCCATAGCAGTTAACGCACTATTTAACTTATCCAAGTCACTATTGCCGGTTGTTTGATTGCGGGCGTAAACAGCGTTACTACCAGATTGAAAAAGATTAGCAGGGATAGCGTAGTATGTGAAAGGTACGTCAATTCTTTGTAAAGGAATATTATCTAAATTAATATCGCCACTACTGTTCATGACACCTAAATCAGTTAAATGTTCAATATCACTAGCACTAATTTTACTGATATCAGTACCTAAATTGCCTGCTGGTCCCTTAATAGTTGAAATATTACCATCAGCACTAAAGGTCGTGTTCTTAACGTCAACGTTTCCACCCTCAACAGTATTACTACCACCGTTGACGTTTACAATATGTGTATCGGGATTGTTATTAGATCCAGCATCTAGTGCGACTTTTTCTGGATTAGAAATATCCAAGCTTAAGCCATTATCTGCTCCTAATAAGGTCATTGGCTGGTTGGTAGTACCTAGTGCTTGTAAATTAAAAATACCATCTTTTTTGATAACAACTTTCATGGGACCAATATGCATGATATTGCCATTAAAAGCTCCGAGGTTATCGGCTTCAATTTCAAAAGTTCCATCTTCTAGTGTAGCTTGTCCACCACCAGCAAAATCAACTAAAGGAAGGTTTTTTCCCCAAGATAAGAAAGTGTTGCCGACTTTATCATTAGATTGTTGGTATGGGCAATCATTGCTATATAAGTAATTAACGTATTTACTGTAGTCTTGATTGTAATCAGTATCTGCTGTATCTGCAGTGCTTTGCTCTGTCGGAGCAGTTACTGAACTAGCACCAATAGAGTCTTTTTCTAATAGATTTTTGCTGTCATCTTCTTTACCATAAGGGTGATCTGCGTCTGGATCATCGTAATACATATTGTCTTGATCATTACTTTGTATACTAATAGTAGGAGAATCACTAGTGCTGTGTTTTTTGTGGTAGTTGATATTGGTAGTTCCAGATAGATATAATCCACCTCCTATGTTGCTAGTTACGTGTCTTAATTTATCAGAACTACTAGAAATATATTGTCCTTTTGTTGGTGCATCGTTATCTATTACACAAAGCTTTGAATTATCATATAAATCTATATTTGATGTTTTTGCGACAGTAGTAATCCCATAAGGCATCGAATTCGAATCTCCTGCCCACTCCATATCATTATTACCATGCGGATAAATATATACTTTTGCATTATTTTTTAAGGTTATATTTGCAGAAGTATTTGAACCTAATCTAATACCTGTACTGTCATAAGTATATCCTGTAAAATAGCTGTTTTTATCAAATATAATATCAGCAGCTTCAAATATTTGCTGATTACCATTTTCGTTGTTTGATGTGTTGTATACGTCAGTTCCGTATTTATACCTTTCAATAGATGATGAACTTACGCGATTTTTAATAGTTATAAGAGTATTTGCGCCACCTGTTACTGAGTTGTGCAACTGGGATCCAATATAATCTAAATTATCATAAGTCATTTTTGTATAGCCACCGCCGCCTTGGCTAGAACCGGCGGATAATTGTTCATCTGAAAGTCCTTTATCAGCTAGAGAAGCAAGCCCTGTATTAGCAGCTACAGGACCCCAGAAAGAACTTCCATATAGATATGCATTGCACAAAGTCCAGTCTTCTTTATATAGATAACCCTTCGGAACAGTACCACCTGAACCACCAGGTCCCATTATGCATATACTGTGGTCACCAAAATTTATAGAATGGTTGTTTGCATCAATTGTTAGCTTAAAATGTCTGGTGTAATTATAACTAACGTGGTCAGCGCCTGGTTGAAAACCAAAAGCATCTAATGGCTCACCTAGATCTGGTTTTGCTAAATTTAAATTTTTTTCTACTACTATATTATCAATGTGTGAAATACCATCAGAATTGGCACTGTAAGGAACACTGTTATGTGAACTTGCTCCACTTGCTTGTAAGTCATAAACAGCTTCTAAAAAAGCTCTTGGTGTATCAACATAGGC
This sequence comes from Bombilactobacillus sp. ESL1097, assembly GCF_058107205.1. Classification (NCBI taxonomy): domain Bacteria; kingdom Bacillati; phylum Bacillota; class Bacilli; order Lactobacillales; family Lactobacillaceae; genus Bombilactobacillus; species Bombilactobacillus sp. ESL1097. Next base: position 163,807 of record NZ_JBYLUB010000001.1, read on the forward strand.
AGTATAAGTATCCGTGTTTCCTTCACCAAGACAGAATTTTAAGTCTTTAGAATTCTCAGGGTTGGGTTTACTGTCGGGGACAATTGTCATGTCATCGTAAGTTGGCATATTCGGATAAGCTACACCATCTTGGCTATCATCTTTTAATAAGGGAGATTCGCGTGTCACTTCCTGGGGAGTGAAAGTAGGCGTCTTTTGAATTGCTGGATTTTTTGTGTAGGATCCAATTATCTCATCGTTAGGTGTAGTCGGCTTCAGCAAGTCGGCTTTTGCGGGTGTTAGTTGAGTTAGGGAGATAATAGCAGTAAAGAGAATAGTAGATAAAATAACTTTAATTTTGTACATAAATACGACCTCAATTGAATTTCTAGAAATTATTCAAAGTAATTCATTAATGAATATGCTGTCGATTTTTCATAATATATGAAAGGTATGCGCCATCATTATAATTCCTTCTTTTTTATTAATCAAATGAATTGAATTACAGTTATTTTGCATTTTTTTGTTATTTGTTTTTAATTTAATAAAAATCTGTCAAATTTGATTCGAATGTGAAATTCAATGAACTACTCAGTAAAGTAATCCATTACAATATGCTGTTACTTTTAAAAACATTAAACATTTGCTTTTTAATCAAAAAGTAACAAATAGATTGGATCGGATCGAATAATTTTAATCAAAAATGACTTGTGATTTAAAATTATCAAGATATAATTAAATTTGTTAAATAAATCACTTGAATTGAGGAGGAGTTCTTTTGGATAAGAAACGATGGCTAACCACAACGGGGACACTATTAGGCTTGGTGTGTGGCTTAGCGTTAACACAACAAGTGGCTGCGGACACAGACCAAACTAATCAATCAGTAGCGGTGACAACACCGACAACCTCAGCGCAAAATGTTGGTGATGATAATGTTGGGGCGGATAACGAAGCACCAACCACAGACGCCAGTGTAACTCCAGCACCAGCACCAACGGATAATGTGGGATCGAGTTCTACAACAACTGCGGCAAGTGTTAATTCGGCAACTAATGATAGCGCTTCAAATAATGTGAATGTTACTACTAATGTTGCTTCGACAACGACGCCGACTAATCCAACACCTGACGCTACTACAAGCGAAGTCATTGCAACAGGAACTTGGGGCACCAGTAATTGGGATTATGTCCACCAAGGTGACGATTATACGTTGACTTTTCATGCCGGTACGCTGGGGGAAGGACACCGGTATAACTTGTATGTCAATGGGATAGATACAAATGACGATCCAATGGATGAATATGAATATGGAAGCATTGGTGGCGACCCGGATGTGTTCCATAAAAACTTTAAGTGGATTGATGAGCTAACACAGATTCAATTTGATCCCGGAGTGGTTGCTAATGCAAATTCTTCGTTCTTATTTGCGTACTTACCAGTCAAACGAATTTTGGGTTTGAGTAATTTAGATATGTCTAATGTTACAACTACGCAGGGGATGTTTCGTAATATTCAATTAACAGCCGATTTAGATTTAAGCCGCTTTAATACCAGCCATGTGACGAACATGCGGGGCATGTTTGGTCGGGGTTCTTATGGCAATTTGGATTTAAGTAATTTAGATACATCTAATGTTACAGATATGAGTGATATGTTTGCTGGCAGCAAGTTTACTAGCTTGAATACTAGTAAACTCAATACATCTCAAGTAACGACGATGAAAGAAATGTTTAGCGATCTAAATTTGCAACATTTAGATTTAATCAGTTTTGATACGTCTAATGTAACTGATATGTATGGTATGTTTTACAATGATAGTGACTTACTTCGCTTAGATGTTAGCAATTTTAACACATCTAAAGTTAATACGATGTATGGCATGTTTGCTGGATGTCGTAATCTAACAACTTTAGATTTAAGCAACTTTGATACATCCAAAGTAACAACCATGTACGGTATGTTTTATGGTTGTTATTATTTAGGCTACGTGGATGTTAGCAATTTTGATACTTCCCAAGTGACTAACATGATGGGCATGTTTGATGGATGTTCCAATTTAAAAACAATTGATTTATCATCATTTGATACTTCTCAAGTTACCAATATGCGAGGTATGTTTGCGTGGGACTTTGATTTACAGAGTTTAGATATTAATAATTGGAACGTTTCTAATGTGACCAACACGTATGGGATGTTTTTCTATTGTTCATCCATAACTGACTTAGATCTGTCCAACTGGGTTATTAAGCAAGGTGCAGATATGACGGAAATGTTTTATTCCATGCAGTCTTGTAAAAATATTAAAGTATTTCAGCTGACTATTGATAATCCAGATATTTTAGGTACTAATATGCACGGTATGTTTGGATGCATAGATGCGATATACAGCTTAGACTTAAGCAGCTGGCATATATTATGTCCTGAAGTGGTGGAGGGTATTGATGTTATTTTTGAATGGATTCCATTAAATCATATTGTAGTTGGTCCTAATATACCCCTTGAATTTGACTCGTTCGGATATAATGGGAAAGTAGGTGGTTTCCCTGAAGTAGGAACTAAGATTCCAGGAACTAATAAAACTCTGCTCTCACAACATTGGGTTGCAACAAAAGGTTACCAGCAAGGAACTAAATATACGCCAGAAGAGATTGCACAAACTACTGATCGTGACCAAATCACTACCTATGATTGGGACAGCGAACCATTCGTACCTGATCGGGTTGAGAAAAAAGCCGTAACGCGCACGATTAATATTCATCAACCCGATGGGCGGCTGCAAACACAGACGCAAACGATCACTTTAAAGCGCAATGTTCACTACAACGATGATGACACGGTGGATTATGGCGACTGGTCACAAGATCAATGGGATGCTTATGTGGTACCGACTTTTGCAGGATATCAAGCCAGTCAAGCTGAAGTACCCGCGCAAAATGCTGATGTTTATGGACAAGATCAGACGGTTGATATTTATTACACACCAGTTGAACAAACAGTGACGATTCAATATTTGGACGATGGTCAAGAAGTTGGTACGCAAACTTTGACGGGTTATGTGGGTGATGTCTTGACGCTTAATTATCATGCTCCAAAGGGTTATGAATTATTGGAACAACCGCAAACCACGATTACCATTGACGGCTCAGGCCAGCAGATTATTCAAGTAGCAGTTGATCATCAAATTCAAACTAGTTCACAAACTAAGACCATTCTGCGGACGATTAATGTCAATTATCCCAGTGGCATGACCAAGAGTTACGATCAAGTTGCTGTTTTGAAGCAAAATCTGTACATTGATCAAGTTACCGGCAAAAAGGTTTACGGCACTTGGAGTACGGGCAATTGGGATGAATTTTTGGCACCAGTGATTAGTGGTTATACTGCTAGTCAAGCAACGGTTGCCGCACAAACAGTCACCAGCAATGATCAAGATCAAGTGGTTGATATTTACTATACCAAGAACTAAATAACTGGTATTTTCTTATAGTTGTGTTATTCTAATGATAGAAAAAGAGCCAGTGCTGGACACACTGACTCCTTAGTAAAGTTGCCAAAGTAGCGACTATTGAATTCTTTATAAATCTTATAGTCATCTAGCTCTGCGAAAGCTAAGGATGGCTATTTTCTTGTCTTGTTTATCAACTTGACAAGTTCTACGACTATGCGGACTAATCCAATGAAACTATGGATTAGATAAGCAATAGCTAGTAGTTTCAAATTGCTATTCCCTTCAATGGAATCTGGGATTACAGCATTAACACCATAAGCACCACTCCTTTGCGGAATAGCCGCCACCTTAGCTTAACTTTACTAGTAAATATTATAGCAGAATCATCTGTTGAAATTGGTATTTTCTGCCAGTTGTGTTATTCTAAAAATAGAAAAAGAGCCAGCGCTGGTTACACTGACTCTTTAGTAAAGCTGCCAAAGCAGCGACTATTCTATTTATTAAAAATTGTTGAAATAGTCATCTAGCTCTGTGAAAGCTAAGGATGACTATTTTCTTGTCTTGTTTATCAACTTGACAAGTTCTACAACTATGCGGACTAATCCAATAAAGCTATGGATTAGATAAGCAATAGCTAGTAGCTTCAAATTGCTATTCCTTTCAATGGAATCTAGGATTACAGTATTAACACCATAAGCACCACACCCTTGTGGAATAGCCGCCACCTTAGCTTAACTTTACTAGTAAATATTATAGCAGAATAATCTGTTGAAACTGGTATTTTTTTTAGTTTGTGTTATCCTAGTGATAGAAGTAGAGATACACTGAATTTTTAGTAAAGTTGCTAAAACAGCAGCTATTAAATATTGAAAATATTAATAATCGCTAGCCCTGCTCGGCTAAGGCGATTATTTTTGTATCACCGATCATTATGCTGATCAATATATGAAAGCAACGCTATGATAAACATACCGAATGCAAACATTAATTGAAGAGCGTCTGATACGGACACACTGCTACTCCTTTCGTAGGATTTGTGGTTACAGTTGTTACACCATAAGCACCACTCCTTTGTCGAATAGCTACCGCCTTAGCTTAACTTTACTAGAAATATGATAGCAGAATCATCTGCTGAAACTGGTATTTTCTTTAGTTTGTGTTATTCTAAGGATAGAAAAAGAGCCAGTGCTGGATACACTGACTCTTGGTAAAGTTGCCAAAGTAGCGACTATTTATATTATATTGATAGCCATCTAGCTCTGTACAAGCTAAGGATGGCTATTTTCTTGTCTTGTTTATGAACTTGACAAGTTCTACAACTATGCGGACTAATCCAATAAAGCTATGGCTTAGATAAGCAATAGCTAGTAGTTTCAAATTACTATTCCTTTCAATAGGCTCTGGGATTACAGCATTAACACCATAAGCACCACTTCCTTGCGGAATAGTCGTCACCTTAGCAGTAACTTTACTCACAAGTATTATAGCAGAATCATGCGTTGCAGCCGGTATTTTTCTTCAACTTGAAGTGAATGGTCATTAGCCAATGAGTAGTGACTGTCTTCAACCCAAAGATCTTAGTGAAATGACAATTTAATGATGAAAGCAGTTTAGGAATTGTTCTTTAAGCCTAAACTGCTTTTTTTATGGTTATAAACTTAACAGCTAGTTAAAGCTAGCTTAAAATTCATTTTTTCACGATTGTTGAGCTGAATGATTGAAACTAATTTAATTAAGGTGGTGTATTGGCACTAAATAAACAACTTTAAATGAAAAAATATCTTTTTGAAAACAGATATTATACCTGCTATGACTGAATTTTTATCCTAAAAACATAAATAATGTACAGATGTTGTTTAAAAGTGAGTCTAATGATGATATCATTATGTAATGATTATTTTGTGTATGTAATTAGAACTAAATTATAAATGGTACAATTATTTTTTAGATAAAAAGTCATCTTAGTTAAATTAACAAAATAATTTTAATGATATTTAAATCATATTACATAATCATGAATATTAGGGGATAATATGAAAAGAATTCGGTGGATTTTTAGTTTGATGTTGCTTTCTTTGACGATCGTTTGCGGTGAACAGGGTAATCTTGTTCGGGGGGCTGCTAATGCTGATAGTTTTCAGCAAGATTTGACACAATTAAATAGTAGTTTGCCACCAACTGGTATTACGCCAGCCCGGTTTAGTTCTAATATTACTAGTGCTACGGACTCGTTATTAAAGACAGACGACAGCGTTTCGCAGGGGGGGTTTGGCGATGCTGATAAACTCGAAGAGTTAGGCTATTCGAAAATTGACCCCTCCAAAATTAACTGGCCTAGTGATGGAATGTATGCTGATGCCACGAAAGATGTTCAACCAGGGGCGATTACTGGTGATGGTACTGGAACCCAGAGTATCGATTCTGATGAAGATGGAAAAACCGTTTATGTGCGTAACGTTTTGCAATTTTTACTAGCGGTTTACGGTATTAAAAAAATGGGACCAGCCAATACTGCTGATATTGATGAAGGTAATGGTACTGGTACTGGTGATAATGCAACAACGTCTACTAGTCCGGTCAAACGCATTATTGTGGTTCAAGACTTGGATTTTGTTTCAACAGATGTGTTTAATGCAGATAATCCACTTTTAGCTAAATATTTTAAAGGAAAGAGTAGCTTAAGTGGGGTGACCGATTCTAGTCCTACTCCTAGTTGTGGTGATGGTGGGGGACTATATCACTATACTGTTTTAGCGGCTCGACCAGGTGATTCAGCAACTAATCATTATTTGACGATTGTTGGTAATCATGGTCCAGATCAAAGTACTCCTAAAATTAATGCGGGTAATTATAGCTTACGGTTTGCTTATAATTCGAATCAAATGGATAATGTCACGCTAGATAATCTTCAAATTTATGGTTCGACTTTTTATGGCTTTGTCCGGTTAGGAAATAATTCTAGTAGTTCTACTAATGAATTCTATCGTGATATCACTTATTATGGTGCGCAATTTTTGTGGACTAGATCTGGCACCTCTGGATCTTCTAATGTTTATATTTCTGGTCATACGACGGCTTATTCATTAAACACTTATAAAAGCCCAGTGGATCAACGAATTTATTCGTGTCAAAACTTTTTGGGGCCTGGTAATCAACAAGTTATGCAAGTGACGAATGTTACCTTTGAACCAGACGCTGTTTTTAATGGTTCTACTTATAATGGTAATGTTTTGGAATTGACTGGTAATGCCACGTTATTAGGGGATGATGCTAAGAAACAAGGCGCGGAGGTTAATCTCTATCCGCGCGGCAGTGGGGAAGATGCCCCCAACGGTTCTTCCGGATTGTATTTAATGAATACAGGTGTTTTAACATTAAATCCTAATACTCATCTCAATATCGATGTCAAAAATGATTCGATGAAAGACTCCATGGAACAGTTAAGTGGTGATACGAGTGCCTATGATACGACCGCTACTTATAATGATCCTTATTCTTCCACTACGACTGCCAATGCGATTTATATGAAAGGTGCTAGTTCAAAGATTGTTTATAATTCAGGTGGCTATCAAAAAGGTTTGGATGAATCCATTAATGTGACGAGTGAGGGAGCTGATACTAAACCTTTAGTCCAGTTTACTGATGGTACAGCTGAGTTAAATCGTGGTGACTTTAATATTACCGCGAATAATCTGGGTACTACGAGTAATTCGGGTTTATTCCAGTTAGGACCTCCATCTTCATTAGAAACTTCGAAGATAATTGTACGGAAGGGTGGTAACTTTAATATTAAGATTGCTGATACACCTGAGCAACCAAGTTCGGGTAATGTGCAATTGTTGAATATTAAGGGAAAAACTGACATCAGCTTGTATAAACCCCAAAATGTCGATCTGGATCTCGGTTATAATACTAATGCTTCATCAAATATTGTTTCGACAAGTGCAGCGACGGATATTAAAGCTTACGATATCAAAATGGGAGCTAGTGGGACGAATTCTCAGTCCAAAGTATCGTTTGGTTTCGATGATTCTTCAACCAATGACAAAAATCCTGTACAAATGCAACATCTTAGTATTCCGTTTACTGGTAACTATATTGATTTGACAAAGTTTGTCTTAAAGTCACCACCCGAAGATTTAACTGGTAGTAAGGCAGAAATTAAACGGTTATTAAATTACTTAAATCAAATGCAAACATCCGCTGGTTCGGGAAATTCTAAAGAATTTAGCCATATCCATTTTTCAGAAATTGATGGTCCGGTTGAACACTTAAAGACACCGATCATCGATCCGATATCTCGTACGGTTAGCGGCTCTTTGAATAAGTCAGAGGATGATTTCCATCCGGATCCGCCGATGCTGAAAGTGGTAGTTAATGATGGAGGAAAAGATTATGATTTAGGAACTGTCCGAAATGAAGATGCGAGTGCTGATAAGCAGGATACACAAGGCTATATTGCCAGCAGTTTTACTCCTTCTGGTGGGAGTTATATTCCTAGTTTTAGTCCGTCAACGCCCGATATCTTAAATGATGACGACGATATTGCTTATAGTACAGCTACTGATGGCACAACCACTTGGGATCTTGGCAAGAAAGTTACAGCTGCGCCGTTATATTTATCCGGGGCTCAAGGCGTCGCTTGGCAAATTGACACGAATAATATTCCTCACTTCTCCTTTGATATTGATAAAGCGGTGGATAATTATAATACTAAAAATGAGGGGAAGGATGGCTTTACAAAATTAACCTTAAAACCGAATGATACGGTTAAGGTGAGCGCCGTCTCTAATAACCAAGAATCTGCTACTAAAACTGTGGATATCAATAGTTTGTATTTGGGCTTTGACCAAGAAGCTGCTGCCAAGTCCAATGTCTATCGAGGACCAAAGGTATTATTGGGCGACAAAGTTTCTGTACCGTTAGAATATCAAGATGATATTAGCAGTAATAATATTATTCACTTAAAGGGCTATGATAAAAAGGGAAGCACTACCAGCCTGAATACCGCCACAGACACTCCACCTCAAACTGCAGATGTTACACCGCCAGCTGTTACGCCACCAGACGTGCCTACCTTAACAAAACATACTTGGGATGTTGATCATGTGACACAAACATCAGGCGATCACACCCTGTATATTCAGGGTAGTGATGATCAACAAGGCCTGAGTCCCTACGTCAAGCCGGACGCTGCTGGCAATTTGGCTACGTCAGATCTATTGCAGTATAACTATCATGTCGAAAATGTGCCCGCCTTTAATGGTTATAAAGAGTTATATCAACAAAATGATCTTACCAAGCCGCTAGATACGACCGCTAAAGGTGAGCACCAATCCTATCTGTCTAGTGGAAATTATCTGGAAAAAGATCTGTATCAACCAAAGATGAGTACCGTCGGCTTAAACGATTTTTGTTTGACTGAACCAGCCGATTATGGCGGTGGCATTAAGAAGGGAACTGCAAAATTGATTTTGCACATTCCTAATCAAGGAGACCAGACGTTAACGGACTTTGCTTATGGTCAGCACTATACCCCGGGTAATTTCAAACTCACGGGAACGAGTTTTCCTGCCGGAACGAGTTTTGAGGTTGATACACCGTTGACGTATAAAAAGTCCAAAGCTGATACGCAATTAACTCTACATGGTTCAACTTTACAAACAACAGATCCGGAAGCACCTGACCAGCAATTGAACTTAGGTGCTTCGGGTTCACTGACTTACAACAATCTATATGATGTATCTTTGGCAGTTCCAAAAAACATTGATTATGGTCGGCATACACGTAATTCGGTTAAAACGACAGATCAGTATTGTCCGGTGGATACGAGTGATAGTTATAAGGAGAAGGATTACCAGTTGACATATGAGCAACCTGCCAATTCCACCTTCCATTACACAGTTGATGTGCGTTGTAATTCCAACAATGCTTTGTTCAATTTGATTTATCAAGATGGTACTACTGATTCAGTGGCTAAGGTTATTAACAGTGACGTGCCCGTCTTTCAGACAGGTACCGGTCCTAGTGCGACGGCATCATTTGCCGAAGATTGGTGGCTTAAGACCGGAGCTAAGAAAGGAATTTATCTCCAACCAACGCAAGATAAACCTGCAGCGAAAAAATATCAATCAATGCTAACGTGGACGGTTAATAATGCTTTGAATAATTAAGTTTAGTAATGAAAAAAGTGATATGAACCCAAAATGTAAAACAGTTTTTAAATTAGGACTAATTTCCGATATTCGATCGGTGTTGGTCCTTTTTATTTGGTCTTGATGCTTTGGTGATTAGTAATGAATATATTTTTAATTCGGTCTCGATATGCATTTTCAGGTTTGATTGCTCTAGACTTTGGCTTCTTTGTTGAAGCAGCTTGACTTGTTGAGTTTAATCTTTCGTGAGTCGGTCTTTCTCTCCTGTTATTAAGAGATACACACTTGCTTGTTTTGAGAGCTTTAATACCGCGTCGATCAATTAAAGCCACTAAATATATAAATAGTAGATTGCTAAATTAATAACTTTTCAGATAGTTTTTTGAATTATAAATATCAATTTTGTCTTATTGAGATAGCAATAAAAAATGCTTCCAAAAATTATTATCCTAATTCTTGGGAAGCATATTAATATTATAGTAGAATCATCTGTTGAAACCGGCATTTTCTTCAATCTTTGGTTCTTAGTAAAATGACATTTAATGATAAAAGTAGTTTAGACTTGCTAAAACTAAACTGCTTTTTTAGTATGTTGAGCTTTTGTAAGCTTAACATCTAATTAAAAATTATTTTTTTCACAATGATTGGGATTAATGTTTAAAATTAAATTAATTAAGGTGTTATCCACCTCTGAAAAAATAACTTTAAATTTAAAAATATCTTTTTGAAACAGCTGTTATCCTTGATTTGACTTAATTTTTTGCCTAAAAAAATAAATAATGTAAAAAACATGGTTTAAAAGCATGCATAATGATGATATTATCATATAATGATTGTTTTATTAGTGTAATTAAAACTAAATTATAAATGAGATACCTATTTTTGGGGATCATTATTTATTTTTGTTAAATTAGCAAAATAATTTTAATTATATTACATAATAAAGAATATTAGGGGATAATATGAAAAAAATTCGGTTGATTTTTAGTCTGATGTTGTTTTCTTTGACAGTTATTTGTGGTGAACAGGGGAATCTGGTTCAGGGGGCTGCTAATGCGGATAGCTTTCAGCAAGACTTGGCGCAACTAAATAGTGGTTTGCCAGCGACTGGTGGTACGCCAGCTCGGTTTAGTTCTAATATTACTAGTGCTACGGCTCCATTATTAAAGACTGACGACAGCGTTTCACAGGGTGGTTTCGGCGATGCTGACAAACTTGAAGAGTTAGGCTATTCGAAAATTGACCCCTCCAAAATTAACTGGCCTAGTGATGGGATGTACGCTGATGCCACGAAAGATGTTCAACCAGGGGCGATTACTGGTGGTGATGGTACCGGAACCCAGAGTATTGATTCTGATGAAGATGGAAAAACCGTTTATGTACGCAATGTTTTGCAGTTTTTACTAGCGGTTTACGGTATTAGAAATGGGACGACCAATACTGTTGATATTGCTGAATCAGCTGGCAGCGGTACTACTAGTACCAGTGATGTCAAACGCATTATTGTGGTTCAAGATTTAGATTTTGTTTCGTCAGATGTGTTTGATAAAACTAATCCACTTTTAGCTAAATACAATTTTAACGGTAATAGCTCTTTAAGCGGGGTTACTGATATTGTTAAGGGTGATAATGGTGGGGCTACCAGTAACTTTACCATCTTAACTGAACGACCAGGTGACTCAGGAACTAATCATCATTTAACGATTGTGGGTAACCATGGTCCGGATCAAAGTACACCGAAAATTAATGCAGGTAATTATAGCTTGCGGTTTGCTTATGGCGTTTCTAATCAAACGGATAATATCACGTTAGATAATTTTAAACTGTACGGTTCGACTTATTATGGCTTTGTCCGTTTAGGAAATGGAGCTTACAGTACTTCTAACGAATTTTATCGCGACGTTACGTATTATGGTTCACAGTTTTTATGGACAACGGGTGGCACATCGAATATCTATATTTCGGGACATACGACGGCTTATTCACTCAATACTTACAAAAGTCCAGTAGACCAAAAAGTCTATTCATGCCAGGATATGAGTCAACAAGTCATGCAGGTAAATAATGTCACCTTTGAACCGGATGCGGTTTTTAATGGTTCGACGTATAACGGTAATGTGTTGGAATTGAAGGGTAATGCCACACTATTGAGTGATGCTGATAAGAAACAAGGCGCAGAGGTTAATCTCTATCCGCGCGGCAGTGGAGAAGATGCCCCTAATGGTTCTTCGGGACTGTATTTAATGAATACAGGTGTTTTAACATTAAATCCTAATACTCATCTCAATATCGATGTCAAAAATGATTCGATGAAAGATTCCATGGCACAGTTAAGCGGTGATACAAGTGCTTATGATACAACCGCTACTTACAGCGATCCGTATTACACAACCACGACGGCCAATGCGCTTTATATGGGTGGCTCAGGTTCAAAAATCATCTATAATTCAGGTGGTTATCAAAAAGGCTCGGATGACGAAGCTATTAATGTGGAAAGTGACGGGGCTGATACTAAACCATTAGTTCAATTTGCTGGTGGTGAAGCTGATTTAGATCGTGGGGATTTTAATATCACAGCAAATAATCTGGGCTCTGCCAGCAATTCAGGGTTATTTACGTTAGGAGCTTCGACGGTCAATGTGCGTAAAGGTGGAAACTTTAATATTAAGATTGCCGATACGCCTGAGCAACCAAGTTCTGGTAATGTGCAGTTATTGAATGTCACAGGGACTACTGACATCAGCTTGTATAAACCCCAAGGTGTTGATTTGAATCTGGGTAATAATAATAATACTTCATCTAATATGGTTTCGCCGAGTGCGGCGACGGATATCAAGGCTTACGATATCAAAATGGCTGCGAGTGGGGTAGATTCTAAGCTGAAACCGATATCGTTTGGCTTTGATGATTCTCCAACCAATGACCAAAAGCCGGTGCCAATGCAACACCTCAGTATTCCGTTCACTAATAGTTGGGGAGTTGGCTATATTGATTTGACGAAATTTGTTTTAAAGTCACCGCCCGAAGATCTAACTGGTAGTCAGGCAGAGATTGGACGATTATTAACTTATTTGAATCAAATGCAAACCTCGGCTAGTTCGGGTCTTTCTAAAGAATTCCGTCACATTCATTTTTCAGAAATTGATGGGCCGGTGGAACACGTGAAGACTTCGGTCATCGATCCGCGTTCCCGCACAGTTAGTGGGTCATTGAATGCTTCTAACGATGATTTTCATCCGGATCCGCCAATGCTGAAAGTGGTAGTTAATGATGGAGCTAAAGATTATGATTTGGGAACTGTTCCAAATGAAGATGCGAGTGCTTCAGATCCTAATAAGCAGGATACACAAGGCTATATTGCCAGCAGTTTTACTCCTTCTGGTGGGAGTTATATTCCTAGTTTTAGTCCGTCCACGCCCGATATTTTAAATGATGACGACGACATTGCTTATAGTACCGATAGTACAGATCCCACCGCTCAAAAAACCACTTGGGATCTTGGCAAGCAGGTTACAGCGGCGCCGTTATATTTAGCCAATGGTCAAGTTGTTACTTGGCCAACGGGAACAACTGACTTCTCCTTTGATATTGACCAAGCAGTGAAGAATTATAATGATAAGAATAGTGGTCAAACTGGTTTTACACCTTTAACCTTAAAACCTAATGATACAGTTAAGGTTAGTGCTGTTGCTAATAACCAAGAATCCGCTGCTAAAAATGTAGATATTAATAGCTTGTATTTAGGCTTTAACCAAAAAGCTGCTGCCAAGTCCAATGTCTATCAGGGACCGAAAGTATTGTTGGGTGATAAAGTTTCCGTGCCGTTAGAATATCAAGATGATATTAGCGATAAGAATATTATTCATTTAAAAGGTTACGATGAAGGCGACACTGGTAGTCTGAACACCACCACAGCCACGCCACAAACTTCAGATGTTACACCAGCTTCGACGGCCTTAGCCCAACATACTTGGGACGTTGGGCAAGTGACGAAAACACCAGGTGATCACACTTTGTATATTCAGGGCAGTGATGACCAACAAGGCCTCAGTCCCTACGTCAAGCCCGATGCTGCTGGCAAGTTAGCCACATCAGATTTATTACAATATAACTATCATGTCGAAAATGTGCCCGGCTTTAACGGTTCTAAAGAATTGTATCAACAAAATGATTCTACCAAGTTACTAGATTCTACGACTAGCGCTGATCACAAAACCTATATGGCTAGTGGACACTATCTGGAAAAAGATTTGTATCAACCAAAGATTAGTACCGTCGGTTTAAAGGATTTTCGTTTAACTCAACCCGCCGATGATGGCAGTGGTATTCAGAAGGGAACGGCAAAAGTGATTTTGCATATCCCAAATCAAAAAGACCAGACGTTAACGAATTTTGCTTACGAAAAGACCTATACTCCCAAAGACTTTAATTTGTCCCAAACAAGTTTTCCTGCCGGAACGAGTTTTGAAGTGGATACGCCGGTGACTTATCAGAAGTCCAAAGCTGATACGCAATTAACTTTGCATGGTTCAACCTTACAAACAACGGATCCAGAAGCCCCCGCTACAGCTCCAACGCAGCAATTGAACTTAGGTGCTTCGGGTTCATTGACGTACAATAACCTATATGATGTGACTTTGACGGTTCCGACCAACATTGATTATGGTCGCCATACACGTAATTCGGTGAAAACGACAGACCAGTATCGTCCAGCCAATACGAGTAATAAGCAGACCGCTTACCAGTTGAAATATGAAGCACCTGCCAATGCCACCTTCCACTACACGGTGGGTGTGCGTTGTGATTCCAGTAATGCTTTGTTTAATTTGATTTATCAAGATGGTACTACTGGTTCGGTGGCCAAAGTTATTAATAGTGGGGATGTGCCTGTCTTTCAAACAGGTACCAGCACGAGTTCACCAGCGAAGTTTGCCACGAATTGGTGGCCCTTGACTGGAGCAAAGAAAGGGATTTATCTCCAACCGACGCAAGATCAACCTGCGGCGAAAAAATACCAATCCACGCTTACTTGGACAGTTAATAATACTTTGAATTAATTTGAAATTTAGCTTAGTAAAGAAAATGCTGCGTAATGATTCATTCGCACATTTTCTTTTTCTTAGCGTTAATTTACTTTCTTGTGAAAGCTCGTTACAATTAAGGCAAGCAAATGGAGGTTTAAGTCAATGAAATATATTCACGCAGCCAAGTTTTTTTTGAAAAATACGACTGAAAATGGTGGTTATTTAGCGATTAATGCTGACGGCACCTTTGGTCAGTACTTGCCAGAAGACCAACGTCCAGAAGGCGAGATTCTTGATTACGACCAGCAGTGGATTGCGCCGGGATTAATTGATACGCATATTCATGGACTGGCGGGTCACGATGTGATGGACAATGATCCGGTCGGTTTAGAAGCCATGGCGCAAGCTTTGTTAAAGTGTGGGGTTACTTCGTGGTTACCTACAACAATTACCGGTTCTAAAGCGGAATTAACGGCTATTTGTCAAACCATCGCGCAAAATTATCAACAAATTTCGGGTGCTAAAATTGCGGGCATTAATTTTGAAGGCCCGTTCTTTACGCCGGAACATAAAGGGGCTCAAAACCCGAAATACTTTGGCG
Organism: Bombilactobacillus sp. ESL1097; assembly: GCF_058107205.1. NCBI lineage: Bacteria > Bacillati > Bacillota > Bacilli > Lactobacillales > Lactobacillaceae > Bombilactobacillus > Bombilactobacillus sp. ESL1097. Next base: position 179,017 of record NZ_JBYLUB010000001.1, read on the forward strand.
ATCCGGATGTTGATACGTTTAACGATTGGCAAGATGCCGCTCAAGGTTTGTTGCGCCAAATTACCATCGCTCCGGAACGCCAAGGCGCGGTCGAATTCACGCGTACTGTGAGTCAAACGGGAGTAGTCGTGGCATTAGGGCACTCATCTGCCACTTTTGAGCAAGCCAAAGCTTGCGTGGAAGCGGGAGCCACAACATTTACTCATACGTATAACGGCATGAGTGGCTTGAATCATCGTCAACCGGGCATGGTTGGAGCAGCCATGAGTTTAAACAACGTTAATGCTGAATTAATTTGTGATGGTCACCATGTTCATCCTAATGCGGCTGCAATTTTAATTAAACAAAAATCGCCCGAACACGTAGTGTTGGTGACGGATTGTATGTCAGCCGGTTTAATGCCCGATGGGGATTACATGTTGGGAGAATTACCCGTTGTTGTGGCTGATGGTACGGCGCGGTTGAAAGATGAAACGCATAATTTGGCTGGTAGCATTTTGAAATTGAATGATGCAATTAAAAATTTGGTAGATTGGAACACGGTAACGCCGCAAGCGGCCATTCAAATGGCAGCTGCGACACCGGCCAAAAGTGTGCACATTGACCAAACTGCCGGGGCTATTTTGCCAGGACGCGCGGCTGACTTCATCGTGTTAACACCAAAGATGAAATTGCAAGCTACCTATTTAGATGGCCAACTAGCTTATCAAGCAGAGGCTTAATTCTTTATGTAACAATTGTTTGTGGCAGTTTTTCTGTTAGCTGAAATTCTTGGTTAAATCTGGTATTGTTTAAATTGAAAAAGAGCAGCGCCGGCGTTTGATATGATATTTGTGTTAAAATGCATATGGATATTTTGAAACATTAGTTTTACACCACTTAATAATAAAAAAGACACCTAGTTTCCTTGGACAGTAACTAGATGCCTTTTTATTTCGCGTCAATTAATGTTTGTTGATCCACCATTTAAAAGCGGCAATAACAATAATTGGTGCTAGGATATTTTGAAACAATAGTTTCGCCCCCTACTGTTGCTGTGTCGGGGACGCAACCTACATATAATATCGTGGGAAAATGCGCCCACATTGGTCAAGTTCAATCTCTTTAAATGGATAACTGTCTGTCAAACGACCAATGAGAGCACATTTTAAAAGTTATTTGCTTAGTAAATCTTTCCGTTCTGCTATAAGTTGTTCCAATTCTTGAATATCTTCAAGTGTTGCCCACTTTCTAACAAAGCTCCTAGCAGTTGATCGATTTCTTAAATATTTAGTATGATCGCGATTTTTTTCTTGCCATCGCTTATTGGCTTCGGTCTGTTTATTTTTGGCGTTTTCCATTATTAGTCTCCTTTGTATTATGAATGATTGACAGGATTGCTAAATCCTTAAGGGTACAAAAACTAAATTCGGCGATTATTAAATTAGCACTTAATTCATTAATTCCAGGAATACTACATAAAATCTCAAATTCAGGTAATGTTTGCGCTAATTGACTCATCTTCTGGATAATTTCAGCTTTTTTGTGCTTTGTTTGACCATCCAAACGAAACTTGCCACATCAATAATCGTATTGATTATTTGGCAAAGATCGTGGACATTCAAATGAAACAAATTGCTACTCCTTTAGGGTCTGGGTTTACAGTTTTTACACCATAAGCACCACTACCTTTCAGGAATAGCCACTGCCTTAGCTTAACTTTACAAGTTTTAGTTTAACATAATTAAAAGTGGCAAAATTCCGAGATTATTCGAAACTTTGCCACTTGTTAGGTGCTTTACTTTTTCACGGCTTTGAAACTCAGTAGATAAATAACGATGAACCAACCAATGGTCGCGATGGTGGTCCAAGTCGTTTCGGGAGTGAATAGTAAAATACCAAAAATAATTAACATAAAAATAATGGTTAAATAATCAGTCATCGGAGCACCCGGCATTAAAAAGTGTTGCTCGCTAGTTTGAAAGTTCTGAGAGTGGCGGTATTTGGCGTGGGTGCCCATTAAAAACATATAAATAACTAAAAAGCCGGCTGAAGCAATGGAAGTGATTAATTTAAACGCACCTTGAGGAAAAATATAATTAACAATCACGACCGCTGCTACTAATAAGGTCGAAAAAGAAATGGCCCGCATAGGTGTTTGATTCTTGTTGAGTTTAGCAAAATAACTAGTCGGTTTACATAAGGAATATAACATTCGTCCTGTAGTAAACAGGGAGCTGTTTAACGACGAAGCGGCGGCCGTTAAGACGACGAAATTGATAATGCCGGCTGCGGCCTTAATCCCAATCCCACCAAAGACTTGGACAAAAGGTGAGTGCCCCGCGCTATAGTCAGTCCAGGGTTGAATGATCATGATGGCTGCTAACGCGCCAATATAAAAAATCAAAATTCGCATAATGACAGAATTAATCGCATGCGGAATATTCGCCTGGGGATCCTTAGTTTCGGCGGCAGATACACCGACAAATTCGACACCCAAGAAAGAGAAAAATGCCATTTGAAAGGCGGAAATAATTTCTTTCAGATTGCCAGAAGTGGCACCAAAGCGCCACAAATTACTAAATTCGACGTAACCGTGATTGGTTTTGGTATGAAATAAGACCATGATCACAGCCACGGCAATAATCGCTAAGATGGCTACGATTTTAATTAACGCAAACCAAAACTCGGTTTCGCCGAAAGCTTTGACCGCCGTGATATTAATAAGATATAAAGCACCTAAAAAGATTAATTCCCAAATCCAAGCTGGCACATGGGGAAACCAGAACTGCATATAATTACCCACGGCAGTCAATTCGGACATGGCAATCACTAACCAACCTAGCCAATAGGTCCAGCCCATGATAAAGCCCCAGCGATCACCGAGATATTCTTTAATAAAATCAATAAAAATGATTTTATGTGTATCGGATAAAAGCAATTCGCCGAGCGCGCGCATCATTAAAAAAACAAACGCGCCTGTTAAAAGATAAATTACCAAAATTAATGGTCCGGCTTTATGAATGGATTCGCCTGAACCTAAAAATAAACCGGTACCAATGGTTCCGCCTAAGGCAATCATACTGACATGCCGTGCTGATAGGCTGCGCGAGAGCGCCTTTTTTTCTGTCATGAGAAATCCTCCTATTAGGTCTATGACAATCGAATTGTTTAAGCCTATATCATAGCACAAACTAGATGATAAGTGAAAAGTGTATGAGAACTTTGTTGGCTTATTCATACAAAATTAATTTAAATGAGTACTGAATAATCAAACCAGCCAGGTTAATCTATCTAAAGATAGTGATAATTGCAACGAGCGTAGCACAGTAATATAATAATTTTGATTATTAAAGAGGGTTATTATATGAAAATGACAATTCAGCAATTTCAAGATAAAATTGCGAACGCAGAATATCAAACTTTTCAGCAAACGATTAAATTAACGAAGCGTTTAGCTGCCAGTAAAGTAACGCCAGCGCTTCAGCAATTAACCCAGCAACTGGAAGAAGCAGTAAATGGTGGTTATTTAGCGCAGGGGGAGTTAACCATTGAAGGATTGGGCTTTCCGGTGGTTTGTAATTTACAACTCAGTCCCTTGAACTTGCCGTGGCAAGACGCTGCCAAAGTGAGTCATTTTTTTGATCGGGACGAACAAGTAGAATTAGCGTTTTACTTAGTAACGAGCTGTGAATTTATTAATGCTTCCCACTTACGGATTGATCAAGTGGCCACAGATGCTGCGGACTTACAGCAACAACAAGCTGCCATCGTGCAACTAATTATTGATCAATGTCGACAGGCGATTACTAATCAAACTCAAACAAAAGAGGCTGCAAAGAAATCATGATTACGACAAGTAATTTATTAATAATGTTGATTACTGGTTTATTAGCGGGAACTTTAGGCTCAATCTTAGGTATTGGTGGTGGCATGATTGTCACACCGATTTTGACGATCGCGATGGGCTTAGATATTAAGTACGCGATTGGGGCCAGTATTATCGTCGTCATTGCCACCAGTTCTGGAGCGACCATTTCGTTTTTAAAGGATGAAATGTTGAACTTACGGGTTGCCATGTTCTTAGAAATTGCAACGACAGTCGGTGCGGTAACTGGTGCGGCTTTAAACGGGATTATCCCCAAAGCAGTTTTATATGTCTTATTTAGCTTTTTGTTATTCCAATCTTGCTACAACATGATTAAAAAGCTCATGAATAAAAAATCTGCTAAAAGTGACCAAGAGGTACAACCGGATTATTTATCGCAAAAATTGCGACTAAATGGTAGCTACTATGATAAAGCTTTACAAAAGCCGGTGGACTATCAAGTCAAAAACGTTCCGGGTGGTTTCTTGATGATGTTAGCTGCCGGCATTGCCAGTGGCTTATTAGGCATTGGGAGTGGTGCTTTTAAAGTGATTGCGATGGATAACATTATGAAAATGCCACTCAAGCCGTCTAGTGCTACCAGTAATTTAATGATGGGCGTGACTGCGGCGGCCAGTGCGACGGTGTACTTCTTTAACGGAACGATTTTACCAAATATTGCGGTGCCATTAGCCTTAGGAGTGGTCTTTGGCGCGATGATTGGTAGTCGCATTATGCAGCATTTACATCCGAAAGTAATCCGGATTATCTTTATTCCAATTTTATTGTACTTAGGTTTACAAATGTTCTTAAAGGGATTTGGGGTGAACATTTAAATGAAAAAAGATGAGATGCAGGATATTGAATTAATCATTGGTAAAATTTTGCGTGTCGGGGTAATTATTTCCGTCATTGTGATGGCTTTAGGGATTGTGATGATGTTAATTCAAGGTAATAGTGGTTATCCAGGGCAGAGTCATCCAACCACCTTTAGTGCGATTTATCAGGGCATCATTCAATTCAAACCTTTTGCCGTGATGATGTTAGGTGTCTTTTTATTGATTTTGACCCCCGTGTTACGTGTGGTCGTTTCCATTTATGCTTTCTTTAAGGAACATGATTATTTATATGTAGCTATTACTACTTTAGTTTTAGTAATTTTAGCTTTTGCGATGATCGGCGGTTATCTAGCTAATCGGTAGGTGAACGATTGATTAATACTGGCAACAAAAAAAGAGAAGTGCTTAAAAGTGTCTAACTTTTGAGGACTTCTCTTTTTCGATTACTTTAAATATTACATAAGTAGCTATAGATAATAGTATCAATTAAATGAGGAAATTTTTGTTCTAATTCAGATTTGCGCAAACTAATGAAGCGTTGTCGGCCGTCGATGCGCACGTGAATTAAACCATTTTCACGGAGGACTTTTAAATGATGTGAGAGATTATTTTTTTTACCTAAATAGTCGAACTCACAGCAAGGGGTTTCACCATTTTGCTTTAATGATGCAATAATTTGTAAACGTAGGGGTTCACATAAAGCATTGAGAATTTGTTCTACTTTGATGGTTTGAATAGCTGGATGAGTAATTAAAGTCATTTTGTTAACCTCCTTGTTAGCAAACTCATTATAACTAAAGCGCTATCATAGTTCAATGTTCAATCGTTTATGAATTATTGTACCTTTTTTAAAAGCAGTCAAAATTATCAAAATAATTTTGACAAATAATTAATTACGCAATAATTGATTATTTTATATTTGGTTTTATTTCTTGTATGTTGAAAATTTGTTCAGTTACGGGGTGGAAATTTTTTAAATTAATCATCTTTTGCTCTGCGATATGGTGGAAAGCAGAAATAAAAAAATGCTCGTATTAATACGAACATTTTCTCTTTATATGCGTCAAAAGTATAAGTCGGTAGTTTCTTATGACAATTTTAATTGCGTCCGATTTCGTAATCAGAATCTTTCATTGCGGCGACTTTGCCTAAAAGATAGCCATTGCCGACTTGGGAAAAGAAGTCGTGATTATTAGTGCCGGTAGAAATCCCATTCATTACAATTGGGTTTACATTTTCTGCATTACCGTCCGCAAACAAGGGGTTTTGGCCAAGGTTCATTAAAGCTTTGTTGGCATTATAGCGTAAGAAACAGTTAACTTCCTGGGTCCAGCCAATTTCATCATAGAGTTGAGCAGTATACTTTTCTTCATTATCGTACAGTTGATACAGTAAATCATACATCCAATCTTGGAACTTACTTTGCTCTGCTTGGGATAATTCTTGAAAGCCTAGCTGGAACTTGTAGCCGATATAAGTACCATGCACAGATTCATCGCGGATAATCAGTTTAATAATTTCGGCCACATTGGTCAACTTATTATTACCGAGATAGTAAAGCGGTGTATAAAAGCCAGAGTAGAAGAGAAAAGTTTCTAAAAAGACGGATGCGACTTTCTTTTGCAGAGGATCACCGTTTTGGTACAAATTATTAATGATGTAGGCCTTTTTTTGCAAAAATTCATTATGATTCGTCCAATCAAAAATTTCTTCAATTTCTTCGGCAGTATTTAACGTACTAAAGATTGATGAGTAACTTTTAGCATGAACTGATTCCATAAACTGAATATTGTTGAAAACAGCAATTTCTTCGGGAGTGCGCGCATCTTGTCGTAAAACGGCAGCTCCATCTTGTGATTGTAAGGTATCCAGTAAAGTCAAACCACCAAAAACATGACCGACGACAGTATGTTCTACAGCACTTAATTCACGCCAGTCATCACGATCATTGGATAGCGGAATGCGCGTATCCAACCAAAATTGTTCGGTTAATTTTTCCCAAGTGGCCTTATCAACTTGGTCTTCAATTTGGTTCCAATTAATTGCTTGATAATATGTTTTCGCCATAATAAATCCCTTCTTAGAATAATAGTTCCAGAGAATCTCAGCATAGTACTTAATTTGGCAGATTATCCGCAGCTGCTAAGCGCTTCTTGTCACAACTTGGTTAAATTGTGTTCCAAAGAGCAAAAGACTCTATCTAACTACATCCACTAAAAAAGTCAAATGCAGACTTTTTAGTGGCTTAGGTTAACTTTTCGTCTTTTAAACGCTCTTTGCCACAACTTGTTAATTGTGTTCGCAAAACTAAAAGCCTATGTCTAACTACAATTAAACTTTCAAGTTCAAACCAAAACTTAAAAGTTTAATCTAGGTTAGCCTACGTCTTTTACCAGGTTTTGCTCACAACTTGGTTAAATTGTGTTCCCAGAAGCAGCAGTTTGCGTCTAGCTACGATAAAGTTCTCAAGTTTAAAAACCAAAACTTAAGTCCTTTATCTAGGCTATACTCAACTGTTAAACGCTTCTTGTCACAACTTGTTAGATTGAACAGCTTTCACATTCATTTACGCCAATTTCTGAGTTATCATCGGTAAAGGTACGCACGTAATAAAGTGATTTAATCCCTTTGTAATAGGCGTAATTACGCAAAATAGTTAAATCTCTGGTGGTTTGTTTATTCTCCTCAGCGGGCGTTTTCCATTCGTACATACCTTCCGGAATGCTGGAACGAATAAACAAAGTGAGACTTAAGCCCTGATCGACATGCTCTTGCGCAGCGGCGTAGGTGTCGATGACTTTGCGCATATCGGTATCATAGGCAGAACGATAGTAAGGAATAGTATCGTTAGTCAGATGTGGTGCTGGAAAATATAATTTGCCGTTCTTTTTTTCTTGGCGTTCTTCCACTAACCAGGTAATTGGTTGCAAACTGGCACTAGTATCATCAATATAAGAAATTGAACCCGTAGGAGCCACGGCTAAGCGGTAGGCATTGTACAAACCAGTCGCTTGGACTTTATGTTGTAATAATTGCCAGTCTTTTTGAGTAGGAATAAAAATATCTTTAAATAAAGCTTGCACCTGGGGATCTTGCGGTGCAAAGGAGCGCTGCGTATATTTCGCAAAATAAGAACCGTCAGCGTACTTGGATTTGGCAAAATCGTGAAACATACTGTGTCGTTCACGGGCAATCTGATTGCTTTCGACCAAAGTCCAATAATTTAAGAGCATAAAATAAACGCTGGTAAATTCGAGGGCTTGTGGTGAGCCATACTCAATCTGGTGAGTTGCTAAGAAAGTATGCAACCCCATCGCCCCTAAGCCGATGGCGTGGTTCAGCTCGTTACCGTGTTTAATCGACGGTACGGCGTCAATTTGTGAATGATCGGAGACAAAAGTCAAAGCACGGGTCATGACGCGCACGGATTGACCAAAGTCTGGACTAGTCATTAATTGGGGAATATTCGTTGAACCAAGATTACAACTGACATCTTGTCCCAATTGCACGTAGTCTTGTTTGTCATTTAATAAAGATGGTGTTTGGACTTGTTGAACTTCGGAGCACAGGTTACTCATAATAATTTTGCCCGCTACCGGATTGTGGCGATTGGCGGTATCAATATTTAGAATATAAGGATAGCCAGATTCTTGTTGTAATTTACTAATTTCTAGCTCCAAATCACGTGCTCTAATCTGATATTTTTTGATTTTGGGATTAGCCACTAACTTGTCATACTCTTGAGTAATGTCAACGTAAGAAAAGGGCTGGTGGTATTCACGTTCCACACTGTAAGGACTGAATAAATACATTGGCGCGTCTTGGCGCACTAATTCATAAAATTTATCAGGGACAATAATGCCTAAGGAGAGGGTTTTGACACGGATTTTTTCGTCCGCATTTTCTTTTTTAGCAGATAAAAAGTCTAAAATATCGGGATGAAAAACGTTGAGATAAACAGCTCCTGCTCCTTGACGCTGCCCTAATTGATTACTGTAACTAAAACTATCTTCCAATAATTTCATCACGGGTAAAACACCGCTCGAAACACCTTCAACCCCTTTGATGGGGGCGCCAGCTTCTCGCAAATTAGACAAGGTAATACCCACACCGCCGCCAATACGCGACAATTGTAATGCACTGTTGATGTTACGACCGATGGAATTCATGTCGTCAGTTATTTGGATTAAAAAGCACGAAACAAACTCGCCGCGGCGCTTTTTACCCGCATTTAAAAACGAAGGCGTGGCGGGCTGATAACGTTGATGAATCATTTCATCAGCTAATTGGTGTGCGAGTTGCTCATCACCGTCTGCAAAATATAAAGCATTATTTAACACCCGGAGTTCATAATTTTCTAGATAGTAGGCACCATCGTTGGTTTTTAACGCATACTGATTGTAAAATTTGTAAGCAGCCATAAAGGATTTAAACTGAAAATGTTGTTGCAGTAAATATTGGTAAAGTTCTTTAATAAAAGCTGGCGAGTATTGCTTTAAAAAAGCTGCTTCTAAATAATCAGCTTGCACTAACTTTTGTAACTGGCTTAATATATCTGGTTCCATTTTCAGATTAGGTTGAACATTTTCTTGCCAGAAAGCCTGGAGTGCGGCTTGGTCACGATCTAAAGGGATCTGTCCGTTAACCGGAATATTTAATTCGTTATTTAGTTTAAAGTAATTAACTTTAGCGATATCAATGTTGTTTAGACTCAAGTTGCTCCACTACTTTCCTGAAATTTTTAACATCGGCCGCGGTGCCGTTAAATTCATAATCGAAAACAACGGGGACACCTAAGCCAGCAGCGATATCTTTGGCAGTATGAATGTAGAGTTCATTGAAGTTGCGATTACCACTGCCGACGACACCGACTAATTGTTGGGCATTATTTTGAAAACCTAAAAAGTCAATGACCGCATCCATCATATTGTCATCATAAGCGGGCACAGCTAACAAGTACGGACCGTTCATGACGTGATAAGGATTAGCATCATTAATCTCGTAAGCAGGTAGCTTAACTTTTTGAATAAAACGGCGGGTTTGACCAGTAATTGTATAGTAAGCAATTTGCATTATTGCACCAGTGCTTTCAATTCACTCGGGCGAAAACCAATGATCGGGGGCTGATTATTCGTGACTACGACGGGGACGCTTTGAAATCCTTGCTGTTTGAGGTAAGTTAAGGCCTGAGGTTGTTGATTAATGTTATGTTCTTCAAATTGAATTTGGTGATCATTCAAAAAACGTTTGGTCATTTTACATTGCATACAGCCATCTTTGGTAAAAATCTTTACTGATTGATTCATGAAAAAACCTCCTTAATGATGAAAAAATCACGGTAGTGCGCACCGATCAATTTTCGATTAAAAGTTTCACAGTTGAGTTGTACTGGCATTAGTTAACCAGTTGTTGCTGCGGAACTTTTGATCGGAATAACTGAGCCCAATTATAAAACCCTACTAGTCAAAATACAATATATTGTGTTTGATTCGAAATCGAACCACATGATAGTGTGGTTGCCAGGCTTGGATTTTGGGTAAGAAAAAAATAAAAAACATTTGTTCGCTGCATAAGTCAAGTAATTTTTTTATTAAGTTTTTTTCAATTACGCTGATGACAGTTACGTAGGTCGGAAGGTTTTCACTAGACTTGGACAGTGCAGTCAGTGTGAAAGTGAGCTATAATAAATCTAATTAAATTTATCTGGAGTTTGGAGAAAGCAGGATGCAATTAAACTGGAATTTATTAGGGGTTGGCGCGTGGTTAATTGTTTTTTGTTTGGTAGCGGTGATTATCTTTGATATTCGACGCCGTCATTTAAAAATGATTGTCGTGCACCGCAAGCACCACTCATTAGGCAATGTCTGCTGGGATTTTTGTGAGTTTATTGGCGCTTTTGTGTTAGTGGGCTTTATGTTTTATATGACTTTTTTAGATAAAGTTGATGTGAAAGATACACAGCGCGTTCAATTGAGCTATACGGTTAAACCTCTAGTGATGCAGACCAAGAATGGTCAAGGTTATTATGTAGAAGTTAAGTCAGCAGACAATAAAAAAACGGTTAAGTATTATAATTATTGGGTCCAAGGAGCTAAGTACAGTATTCCGGGCAATAATGCCTCAGTTTTAGATGGTAATCAATCAGCTAGTTTAAACGCGAAGAACTATCCGTGGCCAAATACGAAACGCTATGATCAAAAATATCAGCAAGCATATGTGATGATGATGGTGGCTCATTATAAGAATAACTGGCGCAACGGCTTAGGCGTTCATGCCGGTAATGTCGCGACGGATTATGCATTGATTCGTATTCCTGGAACCACTTTTGTTAAAACATTGGATTAAAAAAGTTCCTCAATGACTATTTATGAGTCAAATTGAGGAACTTTTCTTATGGTTATTTATTTAGCTGCTTTTTTGGGCAGCTTTTTCAAATTTTGAGCATTAATCACAATTTTATGGTTCAGTTCAACGACGTTATCACTATCTTGTGGATCAAAGTCTTCAATATCTAATAAAACGGCATTGGTATAGATCTTTTCAACCGTGCCAACGAAGGGCTTTTCTAAATCTTCTTCGACTGAACCTTGTAATTTGTCGCCGACTTTAATATTGGCAATTTTCATGTGTAGTTCCTCCTAGACTAATTAAACGTGGAGTTGGTTTTGAGTTTAAACGGGGACCATTGATAGTGCACCATGCTTGGTGTTTTCCCATTTTGGTAAAATTCTTGGAAAGACTGTACGCCAAAGGTTGAGCACTATCAAGCAACAGTAGCTTAAAAAGATAGAGCTACCAGAATTCCTGGTCGGTAGAATTCTTAAGTACTATCTTACCACAGATAGTTGCCAAAGAAGGATTATCCGGTCGTTAATTGGAAGTTGAAACGATAAAAATAAGGCTTACTTTGGGCCTGGGTTCTTTAATTGAACAATTGAAAAGGAGTAAATTAATGAAAAAGATTATTGTTATTACCGGTGCGAGCGGTGTAGGTAAGACGACCGTCAGTCATTATTTGACGCAAGCATACCAAATTCCGAGTGTTGTAACGCATACGACGCGTCCGCAACGCGTTAACGAGCAAAATGGTGTGGATTACTATTTTGAGACGCCCCAGAGTTTTCTCTTAAATGATTATCTAGAACAAGTTACATATGCTCACCATCAATATGGCTCTTCGCGCCAGGGCTTACAGCGGGCTTTTGCGAAAGCTGAGATAGTTAGTATCGTTTTAGACACTAAAGGTGCTTTAACGTATTTAAAAGCTTATCCCCAGCAAGTAGTCATTTGGTTTATAACTGCTGATCGGCAAGTTTTACAGCAACGGCTGTTGCAGCGTGGAGATCAAACGGCAGCGATTCACCAGCGGTTAACCAGTCAAGAATTTGCGCGTGACTTGCAACTGCCGAAGGCTTTAAAAGGTACAGCGCTGGTTTTGACTAATGATGCTTGGCCCCAATTAAAGCAGACCATTGATCAATTGATTACAAAGATGTCATAAAATTCGGGATTTGTAACGGTTTGTTTGTTTGTTTGTAACATGATTGCAATGTAAGAAGTGTACTATTTTGATTGTTAAGTTATTTCCAAATTAAATTCAAATCAATTCTCGTAAAAATAACTTGTTACTTATTCTCGGAGGCGAACAATTTTCATGATTTCTAAAAAACATTTTCTTAGTTTAATTGCTGCAGGTGTTATTGGTATTTCTACTTCTACATTTTTAAGTCATAATCAAGACGCACAAGCTGCTAATGTTGGTGATGGCGTGACTGTTACTAGCAACAATCAAGTCGGTTTGCGGAGCCAACCAAATAATGCTGGCACTTTAACTGGACAATATGTTTCGAACGGATCTTCTTGGGCTGTGACACAAATTAGTGCTGATGGTCAATGGTATAACTTAGGTCAAAATGATTGGATTCCAGCTAATGATGTTACAGACATGACAGAAGCCCGGAATGCGAAAGTTCAAAAAGTAATTAACATGGCACAAATTCAAGGCGGTAAGCCTTACGTTTGGGGCGCTAAAGGACCAAATTCCTTTGATTGCTCCGGTTTAATGTATTACGTCTTTAAACAAGCTTTAGGTGTCGATATTGGTGGTTACACAGTAGCGCAAGAAAGTGCTGGTCCGAAGGTTTCTGTAAATGATTTACAACCTGGTGACTTAGTTTTCTGGGGTTCACAAGGTAATTCTTATCATGTTGGTTTATACATTGGTAATAATCAATACATTCATGCTCCACAACCTGGTCAAGGTGTTCAAGTTTCCACAATTTCTGGTTACTTCTATCCATCATTTGGTGTGCGGGCAATTAACTAAAACCAATTCAATAAATAATTAAGTTAACCAGCGGCAATTGTAGCTGGTTTTTTTATTGTGTAAAAATATTTGGTCGTTAAGCGATATGAAGTGCAGTGTGTTTATTAGTTCTTAGCTTTTGTCGTAATATTGATCCAGCGCTCCAAAGGCAAGAAACTTTAGTCTTAGTCTAGGTTAGTGCTCAGTTTCTGAACAGCCTTTGTCACAGTGTGTTTATTAGCGCTCCAAACAGCAGAAGTCTGCGTTTAGCTACGAATAAGTCTTCAAGTTTACAAAGCAAAACTTAAGTCCTTTATCTAGGCTATACTCAACTTCTAAGCGCTGCTGGTCGCAGTATTGATCTGGCGCTCCAAGTGTCAAAAGCCTGTGTCTAACTACGAATAAATAATCAAGTTAAAAACCGCAACTTAATTGTTTATTCTAGGTTAGTCCGCGGCTTTTAAGCGACACTTGTCGCAGTGTGTTTATTAGCGCTCCAAAAACCAAAAGTTTGCGTTTAACTACACCTAAAAACTCAAGTCAAAGACCGACTTAAGCTTTTAGGTTAGGTTAATCCTCAACTTTTAACCGGTTTTTGTCGCAGTATTGTATGATAGAAAAGAGAAGCAATCCATGACACAATTAAAAGTATATACAACAGTTTTACCGCCTGAAATTCAACGTTCCCAAATTTTGCAGTGGTTGGCGCAGCAGACCCAAATTTTTTTGTGGGAAAATCCGCCGCGCACGCAACAATTATTTACGGCTGGTAGCGTTTTGCAGGCTAAGAGTTCCCAACCAATTACTATGGGTGCAGCACAAAATTTATTACAAGAAGCTCACACGACGTTACAGTTAACACCTTCTAGTAGTTGGGAAGATGTTAAATTAGTTGGTAGTTTTTTGTTTGATCCGAAAGATCCCCGGAACTCAACTTGGGGCGCTTTACAAAACGGAATTGCCTTCATCCCAGCAGTCAGTTTTTTTCAAACAGCTCAACAATGGCAGTTAACAGTAATTGCCACGGATGAAACCAAGTTAAACGAAATTATTAACACTATTTTGCAGTTACCGAACTTGGCACCCCAGGCGGTACAATTAGTTAATTATCGAGAGCAGGCAGTGGATCAATGGTCAACTGCCGTAGCAACAGCAGTAGCACAAATTAAGCAAACACAATTACAAAAGGTAGTTTTAGCACGACAGGCTACGGCTCAATGTGCGGCTACCAACTGGGTAGCAGTTTGGCTTTATTTGAGTCAAAAGCAACCAGGATATCATATTTTATTAAGTGTGCCAGGAGCTAGTTTTATTAGTATTACGCCGGAGCGGTTAGCTAGTTTCCAAGCGCAGATGGTACAAACCGGTGCAGTGGCTGGTACGATTGCCAATGATGTTGATCAACAAAAGGCAACACAATTGGCCCACGAATTATTACATGATGCCAAAAACCGCCAAGAGCATGATATAGTAGTTCAAGGGATTAAACGAGTTTTACAGCAAGCGCAACTGACGGTGCAAGCACCAGCGACGCCAGAAATCTTAACTACTGCTAATTTGCAACATTTGTACACCCCGATTACAGGTCGCGGCCTAGTTCAACCGTGGTCGATTATTGCACAATTGCATCCAACGCCCGCCTTAGGCGGGATGCCCCAACAATTAGCGGTAGAATTAATCAGGCAGTTGGAACCCCATGCTCGTGGTTTATTTGGGGCCCCCATTGGTTATTTATCCGCTCAACAAACCGGCGAATTTGCGGTTGGTATTCGGAGCGCTTTAATCAAAGATCAGCAATTGGCTTTCTTTGCTGGAGCGGGGATTGTAGCTGATTCCCAGGCTGTTTCAGAGCAAAAAGAGACGGGGCTGAAATTACAATCACTATATCAAGCTTTACAAAATTAAATGCGGATTAATTCGTAAAATTATTGAAGGAAGTAATCACAATGACCATTGGTGAAAATTATTTAACACAACAATTAGCACCATTTTTAGAAACTTTTTTGTCCAACGGGATTACCGAAGTTGTTTTATCACCGGGTTCACGTTCGACGCCGGTGGCGATTTTATTAGGTAAACTCGCAGATTTAAAACGGTTAACGTTACACATAGATGTTGATGAACGTTCGGCGGCTTTTCTGGCGTTGGGCATTGCCAAAACTAAAAAACAGGCGGTGTTATTAGTCTGTACTTCAGGCACGGCTGCGGCTAATTATTATCCAGCAATTTGTGAAGCCCAGGCCAGCAATATTCCCTTATTAATTTTGACGACCGATCGGCCTCCAGAATTGCAACAAGTTGGTGCGCCACAGACGTTGACTCAAGAACGTCTTTACGGTCAACAAGTCAAGGCCTTTTACCAACTACCAACGCCTCAAGCAACTTTACCTACCCAGGCCCAAAAATATTTTAGTTATATTGCCCAAAAAGCTGTGCAATTAGCTTTACAAACACCCCAAGGGCCTGTACACC
The DNA here is from genome assembly GCF_058107205.1 of Bombilactobacillus sp. ESL1097. Lineage (NCBI taxonomy): Bacteria > Bacillati > Bacillota > Bacilli > Lactobacillales > Lactobacillaceae > Bombilactobacillus > Bombilactobacillus sp. ESL1097. Next base: position 194,480 of record NZ_JBYLUB010000001.1, read on the forward strand.
TTAACTTACCGTTGCGCAAGCCCTTGTTGCCCGCGACCGCACAAGAATTACCAACTGCCCAGCTGTCAGTAGCCCAACAATGGCAGGGCCAAGTAGCCAGTCCACAATTAATTCAGCAAGTTCAGGATTTGTTACGCAATAAAAAAGGCCTCATTCTTGCGGGCCCGCAGGTGGGGACGCAACAAGCTACTGCTAGTGTCCTGGAATTTGCGCACACGATGAATTGGCCGATTATTGCGGATCCTTTGAGTTGCTTGCGAGGACAGGAAGCGGTCTTAACTACTGGCGATTGGTTGTTTCAACAAGCGAATTCTTGGCCTGCTGACCTAAAGCCAGAGGTAATTCTTCGCTTGGGAGCAACACCAGTTTCTGCCGCCTTAAGTGACTGGCTGGCAAAAACGACCATTCCGGTAGTCTATTTAGATGCTAATCGCGCTCAATTAGACCATACGTTAAATACGATCATCGCAATCGCCTTAGCGCCACAGCAATTATTGCCTGCTTTACAATTACCACCCAGTCCAAGTGCTTGGTTGGCTCAATGGCAACAACTTGATCGCCGACTGCGTCAAGTTATAACGCAAGCTGTTACTTCGTCGACGACATTAACGGAACCGCAAATTGCTTGGACCTTAGGGCAGAATCTCCCAGCGGATTCCGCTTTGTTTGTCAGCAATTCCATGCCAATTCGGGAAATTGATGATTATTTTGCTCCCACCAAGCCACAGTTAGTGTTAGCTAATCGAGGTGCAAACGGAATTGATGGGATCAATTCGACCGCGTTAGGGATGGCTAGTCAGCGGTCAAAAAATTCATACTTATACATTGGTGATTTGGCCTTTTTCCATGACCTAACCGGCTTAATGATGGCGCGCCAAGAAAAACTACAACTAACAATCATTGTGCAAAATAATCAGGGGGGCGGCATTTTTTCCTTTTTGCCACAAGCGCAAGAGCCCACACAATTTGAAAAAGTTTTTGGCACTCCTTTAAATTATCAAATTGCCGATGTAGCGCAGTTATTTGGTGGTCAATATTATCGCGCACACAAGCAAAGCGAATTGGCACAATTGCTGGCACAAGAGCAGACGGGTTTGACCATTATTGAAGTTACGACTAAGCGTCCGTTATTGACACAAATTGATGGTCAAATTAAAGCGGCCGTGGCTACTTTTTGGGAGCAAGACTTTCATGAAAATTAAAATAGCACAGCAAACTTTTTATGTTACTAAAACGGGGCAAGCAACGCCTCATTGGGTATTTTTGCACGGTTTTATGGGAAGTGGTGCCGATTTTGCGCGTATTGGAGCACAATTGCCGGGGACGAGTTGGTATATTGATTTATTAGGTCATGGGCAAACTTCCAAAGTTTACACTGCCTCCACTTATGCCATGGAACAACAAGTGCAAGTTTTAGAGCAGTTATTGCAGCAATTACTGGGTTATCAACCAATTAATCTTGTAGGTTATTCAATGGGTGGCCGCTTGGCATTAGGGTATGCTTTCGCTTATCCCAAACGGTTATTAAATTTGATTTTAGAAAGTAGTACCGCAGGACTAAAAACTGTTGACCAACAAACAGCCCGGCGGGCGCATGATGCTCTGTTAGCGCATCAATTACAAACGCGACCGTTAGTCGAATTTGTTAACCAGTGGGAGCAACTACCATTGTTTGCTTCCCAACGGCAGTTGCCAGCCCAATTACAAGCTCAGATTCGACAACAACGTTTAACTCAAGATCCCAAAGCTTTAGCAGCCAGTTTATTAGGGATGGGAACGGGGGCAATGCCGAATTTTTGGCCTCAATTGGTTCAATTATCCTTACCAGTAACGTTGATTACTGGAGCGCAAGATGCAAAGTTTCGGAAAATAACGCAACAAATGGCGCAACGACTACCACGAGTTCAACGTTACGTAGTGGCACAGGCCGGACATAATGTGCATTTAGAGCAGCCTAAGATTTACCGAATGATTTTACGGAGTTTAGCCGATGCAACTTAAGCAGTTAAAATTATTACCATTAACTTTAACATTAAAGAAACCGTTTGTTTCCGCACATGAAACCATGCAAAAACGCCCCGTCACCTTAGTGGCATTAGCTGATGAACAAGGCAATTGGGGTTATGGGGAAATTGAGGCTTTTCAAACCCCATTTTATACCGCACAAACCCAAGCCATGGCCGTAAGTGTTTTACAGCAATTTTTATGGCCGTTAATTAAGAACCAAGAATTTAGTGATCCTAAGCAAATGTGGCATAAGTTACAAGCAGTCAAAGCTAATAACTTTGCGAAAGCCGCTCTAGATATGGCAATGTGGGACTTATTTGCACAAAGACGGCACCAAAGTTTGGCCGCGGTCTTGGCGGATATTAGTGGCTTACCATATAAAAAACAAGTACCGGTAGGCATTAGTGTCGGCTTGCAGGATTTAGCGGCAACGCGCACTGCTGTGAATAAGGCACTCCAAGCTGGTTATACCCGAATTAAAATCAAGGTCAATGGTAATCAAGATTTACAGCGTATTCAACAATTACGCCAAAGCATGCCCGATTTTAATTTAACGTTGGACGCTAATGGCAGTTTGCGGTGGACAAAAAGCTTAGCGCATGAAATCGATCAATTAAAATTAACCTTTATTGAAGATCCGTTTGCACCCAGTGAATTCCAACAAAGTGCTGACCTACAACAACAAATGCAAACACCGCTGTGTTTTGATGAACCGATTGAGGATGTTCGCAGTGCTTTGACCTCCGTGGCACTGCAACAATGTCAAATCGTTAGTGTTAAATTAGCAGTGATGGGGGGCATTACCCCAGTTTTGCAGTTAATTCCAGCGCAAACGCAACGAAAATTTCTAATGTGGTGTGGCGGTATGTTAGAAGGTGGGATTGGTCGGGCCGCTAATTTAGCACTCGCTAGCTTAGCCAATTTTAATTTTCCGGGTGATTTATCGGCCAACAGTCGCTATTATGAGCATGATTATACGACGAGTTTATTGTTTAATCAGGGCCAGTTACAGGTGCCACAAAAAATTGGTTTGGGAGTACAATTATTACCGGAATATCAACAGTTATTACAGCAACAACCAACTTTATAAATAGGAGTAAGTTATGAAACGAACGCAAACCATTGATTTAAAGTGGCTATTATTGGGGACGCTAATCACGAGTATCGCCATGAGTTTTATTTGGCCTTTGAACACTATTTATATGCATGAAACTCTACATCAAAGTTTGGTTACAGCTGCGGTGGTCTTATGTATTAATCAAGTTGCTACGATGGCAGGGAATGTATTAGGAGGCCATTTATTTGATCATTGGGATCCGTACTATACGATTTTGTTAGGGGTCAGTCTCAATATTGTGGCTTTAGGATGCTTGGTGATTTGGCATGGTTGGCCCAGTTACGCAATTTTAATTACATTGTCTGGTTTTGCGAATGGAATTTCCGCCACTTGTGAAAATTCCTTGGCGACGCATGTCACCAAACGGGCGGCTAGTTACGTGTTTAATGCCACCTATTTCATGTTAAATCTTGGCATTGTGATTGGCACAGCCATTGTGGGCTATATCTTACCATTGGGTATTGCGACAGTTTTTTTGGCCGCAGTTTTGATTCAGATTATCTTTTTAATAGTGGTTTTTTGTTTTTATCGGATTCAAATTACTCCTGCTACACAAACTGCTGGTACTAAAGTCGTACAACAACGTCAGCAAGGCTACTTCGGTAAAATCGTGGGCGCGTTAATTACGGTTTTGTGTGCGTGGCTGGTCTATACACAATGGCAAAGTAATCTATCCACTTTTATGGTTGGTCAAGGTTATCAAGTCAAAGATTATAGTTTACTCTGGACTTTTAACGCAATTGTGATTGTGATCTGCCAACCATTTATTACGCATTTTGACAAGTTTTTGATGCAGCATTTAAGGGCGCGATTAAATGTTGGCTTGGTGCTTTTTATTGGTTCCTTTGTTTTCTTATTGAGTAATCGCCAGTATGTGGGTTATTTTATTGCGATGGGGATTTTAACTTTAGGCGAAATTCTGTTATATCCCGGTATCTCAAGTTGGGTAGCTGCCAAAACGCCTACGGCCATGAGTGGCTATTTTCAAGGGCGCGTGCAAATGTTTACAGCCGCCGGTAAAGCATTGGGTCCCATTTTTGGTGCGGTCATTATTGGCCAGTTAAGTTACCACTGGCTGTTTGCTTTATGTATTGTTGTTTTAATCATCGCTTGCTGTTGCTTCAATCTGCTGTCGCCAAAACATTGATGGTTGTTATTCCATCAAAATAAGCCATGAACTAATTGAGTTCATGGCTTATTTGCTGTGGTAGCAGCTTTTATGCTTGTTGTTGTGCAGCTAATTGTTGATAGTGAGTAATTTCTTCTTCAGTACAAAAAACAGAATGTCCAGGAGTGATCTCGCGTAATTTACGTTGGTGATCCGGATTACTATCTTCAATGGAAGCATCATAAGCAATTCGGGTGCGCTGCCGCTCTAATTCGGGATCTGGCGTAGGCACCGCGGACAGTAAGCTCTTAGTATAAGGATGCAATGGGTGATTATAAACTTCTTCAGCATCACCCATTTCCATTAACTTGCCTTGATGCATTACGGCAATGCGGTCACTAATATATTTAACCATTGATAAATCGTGGGCAATGAAGAGGTAAGTTAAATTACTGCGATTTTGAATGTCTTTCATTAAGTTAACTACCTGTGCTTGAATGGAAACATCCAACGCAGAAATTGGTTCGTCAGCAATAATAAACTGAGGATCAACAGCCAAAGCGCGCGCAATGCCGATCCGCTGGCGTTGCCCACCCGAGAATTCATGCGGGTAACGAGTTGCATGATCAGGATTTAAACCTACGATTTTGAGCAAATCGTTAACACGTTGATCACGTTCTTGGTCATTTTTAACGAGGTGGTGAATGTCTAAACCTTCAGCAATAATATCTTTTACTTTCATCCGCGGGTCTAAGGAAGCATATGGATCTTGGAAAATCATTTGCATTTCACGCCGAAAATTTAACATTTCAGCACTATGATTTTTTATTTGACTTACATCTTGACCGTCAAACAAAATTTTGCCGGCAGTCGGATTGTATAAGCGGATAATACTGCGACCGGTAGTACTTTTACCGGAACCAGATTCACCGACTAAGCCGAAGGTTTCACCTTCATAAATGTCAAAACTAATATCGTCAACCGCCCGGACTTCATTAGGCTTACCAGGACTAAAATACTGTTTTAAATGTTGAACTTGAACGATCTTTTTCTTGTCACTCATTAATTGGTTCCTCCCTCAATGGGATCAGTTATTTGACCATTGTGGAGTAAATGATCATATTCCTGTGCGCGTTTGACAATAGCAGCAGGGGGCTCAACTTTCGGTGCATCGGGGTGCAATAACCACGTAGCCGCATAATGTGTATCGCTGACTTTAAAGAATGGTGGTTGAGCTTCCACATCAATTTTCATAGCATACGGATTCCGGGGGGCAAAAGCGTCGCCTTTGGGTGGATCCAATAAGTCCGGTGGTGTTCCCGGAATGGATGATAGTTTAGTGCCTTTAGTATCTAACGTAGGCATTGAACTTAATAACCCCCAAGTATAAGGGTGTTTTGGTTGATAAAAGATTTCATCAACTGTGCCGTATTCAATAATTTTGCCAGCATACATCACAGCCACGCGATCGGCAATACCGGCCACCACACCTAAGTCATGCGTAATAAAAATAATTGAAGTCTCGAGCTTTTCTTGTAGTTCGCGCATTAAATCAATAATCTGGGCTTGCACGGTAACATCTAAGGCCGTGGTCGGTTCGTCAGCAATTAAGATTTCGGGATAATTGACAATGGCAATAGCAATCACAATTCTTTGCCGTTGGCCACCAGAAAATTGGTGGGGATAATCTTTCATCCGTTCTTTCGCATTCGGAATACCGACTAATTCAAGAACTTCTTGGGCACGTTTGAGCGCCTTTTCTTTGGAAATTTTGCCGTGAATTCGCAGTGGTTCTGCTACTTGTTTACCAATCGGCATTGTTGGATCTAACGAAGTCATCGGATCTTGGAAAATCATTGAAATGTCATTTCCGCGATGATGATCCATTTGTTTTTCTGATTCTTTGAGTAAATCGTTACCTTTATATAAAATTTCCCCATTGGTAATTTGGGCGTTAGAAGCTAACAAACCCATGATACTTCTGGTAGTAACGGACTTACCGGAACCGGATTCACCAACGATGGCGAGCGTTTCACCCTTGCGTAAAGTAAAGCTGACATCTCGAATAGCCTTCACAGTACCGGCAAAAGTTTTAAAATCAATTTGTAAATGTTTAACTTCTAGAATATTATTCGCCATTATGTCAACCTCCTTATTCTGATTTTGGATCAAACGCGTCGCGTAAGCCATCAGCAAATAAATTAAAGGCAATCATTAAAATACAAAGGACTAAAGCGGGGTACCACATTTGATATGGTAAGAACCGGAAAGCTTTTTGACCATCAGATAATAAGGTACCCAATGAAGCGTTTGGAGCGGGAATCCCAATTCCGATGAAACTGAGGAAAGCTTCAAAGAAGATGGCATTGGGAATGGAAAACATCGTTTGAATAATGATTGTTGAAGATAAATTAGGAATTAAATGCTTCATCGCAATTTTGAAGGGTGATTCACCCAAAGTTAACGAAGCCAAAATATATTCTTCTTCTTTTAACTGTAAAGTTTGCGCTCGAATGAGTCGCGCCATCGTGACCCAACTACTAAAGGCAATCGCGATGATAATCGAAGAAAGTCCCGGTTTTAAGACTAATAACAGCAAGATAACAATGATTAAGTTAGGCACGGAAGAAATAATTTCGATAATGCGTTGCAGAACTAAGTCCACCGTCCCACCTTTCCAACCGGAAATAATCCCGTAAGGTAGACCAATTAATAAGTCGACCAAGGTAGCAACCACCGCAATAATTAGTGATAAACGTGTTCCATAAAGGATTCGTGAGAATAAATCACGTCCAAGATAATCAGTCCCTAGAATGTAAGTCCGATTCTTCGGCACATTGTTGGTTTCATAAGGATTAGTTTTAATGCCAGCAGCATTCTTAATTTCTCCACGAAAACCCGGAATATTGGTATTGGCAATACGGGGTGGTAAATTGGCGTAATCGGGATTTTGCGCGTTCGGGTCTCTTGGTGAAAGAATCGGAGCACAAAAAGCTACGACCGCAATTAAGACTAAAACAATAAACGAAACGACCGCGACTTTATCCTTTCTTAAACGCCGCACGGCATCTTGGAAAAAAGTTAATGAAGGTGCGCTAATTTTTTCCTGATTTTGAGTTTGGTCACTACTGAGTTTTTCAAAACTATCAGCTGTGATTTTGAGATCAGCCATTAGTTAGCCCCCTTACTATTAGTTAAGCGAATACGTGGATCGATAATACTATATAAAATATCAGTAATTAATAACATTACCATGAACATGATGGAGTAAAAAATTGTTAAGCCCATGATCGTGGGATAATCGTTGGTCATGATTGACTTGACGAATTGTTCCCCAATACCAGGAATGGAGAAAATGTTTTCAACCACCAAAGAACCAGTTAAGATATTAGCAGTTAACGGTCCTAAAATTGTGATAACTGGAATTAAAGAGTTCCGCAGAGTATGTTTAACCACGGTTTGCCAGCGGGTATTTCCCTTAGCTTTGGATAATTCAATATAATCACTATTTAAGACATCAACCATTTCCGTCCGCATAAAGCGCGCGGTTTGGGCCAACGGCGAAACGGCTAATGCTAGAGACGGTAAGATACTAGACTGCCAACCGTTCCACAACGCGATGGGCAATAGATGCCATTTAAAGGCAATGAAGAACTGTAACAAAACACCTAAGACGAAACTTGGAATTGAAATGCCCACAATGGAAACAAAAGTAGCTAAACTATCAATCCAGTTATTTTTGTTAATCGCAGCAATGGCTCCCAATAAAATACCAAGGAGTGAACCAATAATCATGGCTTGTGCCCCAATCAACATGGAAGGCTTTAAGCGGGTCATGATTAAAGAGAGTACAGGTTGATTATTAAATTGGAACGAGGTTCCAAAATCACCGTGTAATAAGTTAACAATATAAATTAAATATTGTTGCCAAATGGGTTTATTTAAACCGTATTGTTCGTTCATGATTTTTAATTGTGCTGCTGAGAGTTTATCTTGATTTGAAAAGGGCGTCCCAGGCATCAATTTCATCATGAAGAAGGTCACACTAGCAACAATAAATAGTGTTAAAAGCATGTAACCAAGACGCTTGAGTATATATTTGGTCAATGTCACCAACTCCTTTGATATAAAACAAAAACAGAGTTCCAGCGTTACCTGTAACTCCGTTTTCATGAATTAATAATTGCTATTTTTTATGAACACGAAGTGAAGCTGTATCGTAGCTACCTGATGGACCATAATTCAAGTTTTGCACATTTGAGCGGGTCATATGGGCTTCACCAGTTTGATATAGTGGGATAATTCCTTGTTCTTTATTCAGAATATCCTGAGCTTGCTTCATGTCATTCCACCGTGCAGTGGCATTATTGGCATCGTCAGTTAAGCTCTTATTGACTAAGTTATCGTACTGACTATTACTCCAATTGCCATCGTTGTTACTTGCGCCAGTGTTAAAGAGGGTTAAGAAGTTCGATGGATCAGGATAATCGGCATTCCAAGCAGTTACGACTAAATCGAAGTCACCATTCGTAGAACGAGTTAAACGACTCTTAAATGGCACGTTATTCAGGGTAACTTTAACACCAGGTAGTTTTTCAAAGGCATTCTGTAAGAACTCACCTTGTTTTTTGGCAGAATCAGTATCATCACCTAATAAAGTCAAGTTGAACTTCTTACCAGTATTGCCAGTTTCGGCTAAACCTTGCTTCCAGAGCTGTTTAGCTTTGGTAGGATTGTATTCAGCAGTTTTGGCACTTTGTTTGGTTTCACTGACAAAGTCTTGTGATTTATTAGCGGGATCATAAGACATATCCGAAGGAGTAGTGGATAATAGTGGCACACTACCGTCGCCTAAAATTTTGTTAGTTAGTTGCTTACGATCAATCGACATTGCTAAAGCTTGCCGAATTTTTTGGTTCTTAAAGACGGGATCTTTCTTTTGGTTCATCTGCATGTAGAAAGTAGCATTCATTTTCTTAACATTAAAGCCCTTAGAATTCTTCATTTGCTTAGCAGTATCGCCAGTTAAGGTCACATCGTCAAGTTTATTCGATTGGTATAAGTTTAACGCAGTGGAAGGATCTTTAACTACTTGGTATTGCAGCTTTTTAACCTTAACGCGTTTAGCATCCCAATAGTTCGGATTCTTAACTTCATTCCAAGTATTGTCTGGACCGTTCCATTTCTTCAAAGTATAAGGTCCGTTAAAGACTAGCGTTTTAGAACTAGTACCGTATTTCTTACCCCATTTATTAACAACCTTTTTATCCTGTGGGAAGAAAGTTGATGAAGTCATTAATTCATTAAAATAAGGAATTGGTTTTTCTAAATTAACTTGCAAGGTATGCTTGTCTAAAGCTTTAACGCCCAAGGAATTAACCGGCTTTTTGCCATCAGTAATAGCTTTGGCGTTGGCAATACCTTCATAGATATAAGCATATTGCGACTTAGTCTTAGGGTTAACTGTTCTTTGCCAAGCATAGACAAAATCGTTGGCAGTTACAGGATCACCATTGGACCATTTAACATTTTTACGTAATGGGAAAGTATAGGTTAGACCATTGTTAGTTGGCTTAACTACCTTAGTAGCAATCGCTGGTTTCACATCTTTACCATGGTAGCGATATAAACCATCCATTGTATCAGTTAGTGCTTGGGCACCAATGACGTCAGTATTCATGGAAGAATCCATGGTGGCGATCACATCTTTACGCATAATTCGTACAGTATCAGAAGGTGCAGCTGATTTGGAAGAGCCACAACCAGCTAAAACACCGATACTAACGAGTGCTGTTGTGCTAGCAACTAACACTTGTTTTAACTTCATAAAAACCTCTCCTCATTCATAAGCATTTAGTTAAGTTTACAATGTTTAAGATTAAAAGTAAACGGGTAATCTTAAAAATTGCTCATGGGCCAACTAATCTAGCTTCAATCAAAAAAATGCTTATTAATAAGTCGAATAAACTTACTAATAAACATTTAAATGTCATGAGAAAATAGTTCAGTAGTTATTTAATCTTTAAAGTTAACACATCACATTTACCAGCCGGGTCGTATTGCACATCCTTTAAACGTGAGCTCGTCAAGTGAGCTTCACCTTTTTGGTACAACGGTAAGACAGCCTGTTGTTCATTTAAAATATCTTGAGCTTGGACCATATCCTGCCAACGTTTGGTGGCGTTGTTGGAATCAGTGGTTAAACTCTTATTGACGAGATTGTCATAGCTACTATTGTTCCAGTGACCATCATTGTTGCTGGCATCGCTAGTGAACAGTGTTAAGAAATTAATTGGATCGGGATAATCAGCACTCCAACCAGTTACAACTAAATCAAAATCACCTGCATCGGTTTTGCTTAAGCGACTTTTGAAGGGAACGTTATTCAAATTAATTTTGACGCCCGGCAATTTTTCTAATTGGTTTTGTAAGAACTCGCCTTGCTTTTTGGAACCATCAGTATCATCACCTAACAAGGTCCAAGTGAATTTTTTATTAGTTTGACCACTTTCAGCTAAACCTTGACGCCATAATTTTTTGGCTAAAGTCGGATTGTACGTGGTATATTTTTGTCCCGATTTATTAGTAGCTTGCACAAAATCTTGCTGTTTATTGTTGGGGTTATAGGCCATTTGCTTGGGAGTGACTGACGAAACCGGAAAACTACCATCACCTAAAATTTGTTTAGTGAGCTGGGGGCGATCCAGACTCAAAGATAAGGCTTGGCGAATTTTGGCATTTTTAAACAGCGGGTCTTTTCTTTGATTAGTTTGGATATAGAAAGTCGCGTTTAATTTCACAATATTATAGGATTTATCTTTACGCATTTGCTTGGCTGTGTCGCCACCTAAAACCACATCGTCTAATTTCTTGGATTGATAAAGATTTAACGCGGTTGAGGGATCTTTGACCACTTGGTATTGTAATTTTTTAACTTTAACAGCGGAAGCATTCCAATATTGATTATTTTTCACTTCAGTCCAAGTAGTATCGGGACTACTCCAATTGATTAATTTATACGGCCCGTTAAACACTAACGTTTTGGAGCTGGTGCCATATTTTTTGCCCCACTTGGCATTGTTTTTTTGATTTTGAGGTAAAAAAGCATGAGTTGTCATTAATTGACTAAAATAAGGAACCGGTTGATTCAGTTGAACTTGTAATGTATGCCGATTTAAGGCTTTCACGCCCATGGTGGTTACGGCTTTTTTGCCCGCGGAAATGTCCTTGGCGTTGACAATATTCTCAAAAGCATAAGCATATTGGGATTTGGTTTTGGGATTGACCGTTCTTTGCCAGGCATAGACAAAATCTTGGGCAGTTACGGGTTGACCATTGGACCATTTGGCATTTTTCCTTAAAGGAAAAGTATAGGTTAAACCGTTATTGGTCGGGGTCACAATTTTCGTGGCCATGGCGGGTTCTAATTGCTTGCCATGATAGCGATATAATCCTTCCATCGTATTACCTTGGTTTTGGGAACCAATCACATCGGTATTTAAAGAGGGATCCATCGTGGCAATGACATCTTTAGCCATAAATTTAACTGTACTATTGGAACTAGTTTGAGACTGATTCTGAGAATGACAACCAGCTAATAAACTACCAGCTAATAAACAAGTGCTACTTACTAAAAGCATTTTATTAAACTTCATCAACATCACTTCCTTACTAAAAGATTATTCAAAGTGTACCGACTAATAATCTAAAAGTAAATAGTGATATTAAAAATAAATTATATAAAATGATGATAGATTAATGAATATCAAAAAAGCACTGTTTACATAGCGAATTACTATTAAAAAAATTAAAGATTTTGAAGTGGAAGCGGGCAATAAGAATTAATTTGCCAATAGTCGAGGGAGTGCAGCAGAGCAATTTGATTATTTGAGTAATGTGCGATTTTAGTTCAAAGCGTAAAAATTAACTCAGAGGGGCCGGCTTTTGGGCACTAGGTAATCTGAATTTTTGGAGAAGTTTTTTTGCTGCGGGCGCGACTTTGAGTTGGTAGTAGGTCCCAGTTGTGGTGAAGTATTTATCGATAATGGTGAGCTGTGTTTGGATATAATTATCCATTTTGCCGTTAGTGTAGGGAATCAGCACAGCAATAGTTTGGTACTGCTCCGTCAAAAATTGTTCAATCAATTGTAACAATTGCCCAATATCGGCCGGATTTTGAGCGCTATAACGAATGGTATTGCGATTCATAGTCACGGCGTTGGTCTTCGATGTGACTAGATCTAGCTTGTTATATGCGTAGATCATGGGCTTTTGGTTGATGCCAATGGCTTGTAAGGTTTGTTCTGTAATTTGGACCATTTGTTCATGGTGAACATCAGCGGCATCAATGACCTGTACCAATAAGTCGGCATCTTGAGCTTGAGCTAAGGTTGATTTAAAAGCTTCAATTAAGTTATGGGGCAGTTTACTGACAAAGCCGACGGTGTCAGATAATAAAAAATTAGTTTGTCGCGGTAATTTAATTTCCCGCACGGCTGTATCTAACGTGGCAAATAATTGGTCTTTGACTAAAACCTGTTTAGTCGTTTGTTGTTGAACATAATCTAAAATGGCATTTAAAGTGGTTGATTTACCAGCATTGGTATAACCTACCAGTGCCACTTTAGGCAGGCGCGATTGTTGTTGGCGCTGGCTTTGAACTTGTAGTGCGGTGTGCAGATGTTGAAGCTCGTGTTGGAGTTGGGTAATTTGTTGTTGAATGGTCCGGCGGTTTAATTCTAATTGGCTTTCACCGGTGCCACGGTTAGCTAAACCACCACCACGTTGTTGATCTAATGGATTGCCAGAGGGGTGAATACGTGGCAATTGGTATTGCAGCTGGGCAATTTTTACCTGGAGTTGAGCTTGGCGGCTATGAGCTCGTTGATTAAAAATCTGGAGAATTAATTCTGTTCGGTCTAAAAAATTTAACTGCGTCAATTTTTCCAGATTGCGTAACTGAGCCGGGGTGAGTTCATCATTAACAATGATTAACTGAATAGCTTTGCGGTGAGCTAATTGAATAAGTTCTTGAATTTTTCCTTGACCAAAGTAAGTTTGATGATTAATTTGGGCCATATTTTGGGTCAGTTGAGCTTGCGGTTTTAAGTTGGCCGCCAAAGTTAATTGCTTTAATTCGGCCATCGAACTGGAAAAATCACTTTGAAATTGGCTGACACCGATCAGAATAACGGGTATTAGTTGCTGCATAATAGACCTCCTGTAATTTAAGAAAGTGGGCTGATGATTTCAAAAACTAATCTTAATATTATCTATTTTAGCTAAGATAGCTCATGGTGTATATTGAAGTTCTACTAGTTATAACTAAAAAAAGACTGATGTTAGTCAGTCTTTTTTTAATAGTAAAAATTATTCCAAAGCCTTTTTTTGTTGATGGCGGGCAATCATTGGTAAAATGGCACCGATTACTAGCATGACCAAGGGCTCAATAATATTTAAAGCTAAAACCTGATAGAACGTGGCAGTACCCGGTTTTTCATCAACGGGCCAAATGCCAAGTGTCGCAAAACCAAAGGTGATGGCAAAACACCAGATCCCTACCGCAACAGCTAATTTATTATTTTTAATAAAGACAAAATCGGAAGGGTACTTTTTATCGTGCAGGCGCACTAATATAAATGAAGAAAAGAGAAAACATGTAGTATACGGAGAAACAATACCGTTCAGATTTAAGAGTTGATTAAAAATAGAATTCATATTCGGCAAGGTAGCGCTGGCGACCATAATAAAAGTACAGATACCAGTCGTTAACCAATAGCCGTTGATCGGTAAGCCCCGACTATCTAATTTAGTTAAGCTCTTTGGTAAATATTTTTTCGCCGTATCGGATAAGAACATGCGCGTGCCCGCATCTAATAACACAGCCAATTGGGCCATCATATAAATGGCTTGGGTAATTGCAAAGGCGTATAAGAAGAACTTACCTAAGCCAAATTCAGCGCCCATTTTTTGAAAAGCATAATAAGAACCGTTCATTTTTAGATCATTCGGTAAGTGATGGGCATTGAAGAAAATTCCTAGTGAAAATGAACCCAGCACGGTTAAGAAGCCGGTCATAATCGCTAACATCCACATGGCTTTAGGAAAGTCTTTTTTGCCGTTTTTCATTTCGGTTACATAAGGAGCCGCAAATTCACTCCCGTTCATGGCAAAAATAATTAACGCAAATGATCCTAAGTATTTCATATCGACATGCGGTAAAAAGGACTTCCAAGTAAATGGTTGGGTATGTGGGGCACCACCGTGTCCTAAATAGACAAAGGTCATGATGACATATAAAACCGTCATAATAAACATCGCGCCCCCACCAATAATACTGAAGAACTGCAGGGAATTTTTAAAGCGGTGTTCCAAGAAAATAAAGATGGTAAAGATAACGGCAGTTAATAAAGCAAACATGGCATTACTCATTTTGTTAGATAGTGAGTTGTTACCAAAAATCAACCAGCCAAATGAAACAACCATTGAGTTAGCAACATCTACGATATAAGGCAAACCTGAGACCCAATAAGTCCAGGCACAGATATAACCCCAGAGATCGCCACTAGTATGACGAACCCAAGAAGTCATGCCGCCACCATCATGGCTAAAGACGGATCCTAGATGTCCCACAATCATCTCGTAAGGGACGACAAAAACAAATAACATTAAAATCCAAGTAGTCACCACGGCTAAGCCTTGGTTTTGAAAGTTATAAATAATATCATCAAAGCCGATGACTGTCACAAAATCCATTAAAGCGACTACGGGCCAGCTAATAAATTTTTTACGATCAGGGTCTAAATCTTCAAACATGATCGTCCTCCTCCAATTAATCAAAAACGTAAATAGTATACGCCAAAAAAGGTTTGACGCAAATATATAATTTATTGTACAATGCTATTTACCATATAATATAACATAATAAAAAATATTGCTGTGGAGGATATTATGACACCAGTTGTAGAATTAAAAAATATTCAAAAAGTTTATGGTCAGAAAAATACAGTCGCCACTCCAGTTTTAAAAGATATTAATTTGCAAGTAGATGCGGGTGAATTTGTGGGGATTATGGGTGCTTCTGGTTCGGGTAAGACGACGTTATTAAATACGATGTCGACGTTAGATCGACCAACCAGTGGTACGGTGACAATTAATGGTCAGGACATTACGCAGTTAAAGGGGAATCAATTAGCTGATTTTCGAGCGCGGCAAATTGGCTTTATTTTCCAAGACTTTAATTTATTAGATAATTTAACGGCTTTTGAAAATATCGCCTTGCCTTTATCCTTACAAAAAGTTAAACCGCGACTGATTCAACAAAAAGTACAGCTAGTTGCGCAAAAGTTAGGCCTGAAACAGTATTTAAAACATTATCCTAATCAATTATCGGGTGGGCAAAAACAACGCGTTTCGGCGGCTCGGGCCTTAATTAATGATCCAGCCTTGATTTTAGGTGATGAACCCACTGGTGCTTTAGATTCCAAAAGTGCGCGAGCTTTACTAGATACACTGACTAAAATCAATCAAACGGATCAAACTTCTATTTTAATGGTGACACATGATCCATTTTCAGCCAGTTTTTGCCATCGCATTTTATTTATTCGCGATGGCCAAATTGGTTTGGAATTAAAGCGGCAGCAAGCCACACGGACGGAATTTTATCAGCAAATATTAAATAATTTGGGTACTTTTGTGGAATAAGATTGAAAATAAAAATTTTCAATAGGAATTGAGCTGCTCTCAAGGTTATTTAACGACACACAATCTTTAAGTACAAAGCAGCCTAAGTGTTAGTCCGTTTCTTTTACGCGGCACTGGTCGCAGTATTTGATCTAGCGATCTAAGTGCCAAAAGCCTGCGTCTAACTACGAATAAACCATCAAGTTAAAAAACGCAACTTAATTGTTTATTCTAGGTTAGTCTTCGGCTTCTGAACGACACTGGTCGCAGTAGGGAGGAATTATGCTTCATAAATTAGCTTTAAGTGGAATTAAACATCGATTGAAAGATTACGCGGTATTATTTTCGGGGTTATTAATCTCGGCCGCCATTTTTTATATGTTTCAAGCACTAGCTTTGAATCAAAAGTTCTTAAAAACTAATTCCCCAATTGCCGTGACGCCAATTGTCTTTCAGTTAGGAACTGTCTTATTAGTAGTGATTACACTCGTCTATGTTTTATATGCTAATAACTTTTTGATGAGTATGCGCCAAAAAGATTACGGAATGTTTTTGATGCTCGGAGCCAGACCGAAGACTATTCGTCAACTAGTCATTCTGGAAACGATGTTGATTGGCTTGTTTAGTTTGCTTAGTGGTATGCTGGTTGGTTTAGGCTTGACAAAATTAGTTGCTCAAGCCTTGGCACACCAACTTCACACCTCATTAACTGGATTTCACATTTTCTATGGTCCAGCTTTATTATCAACGATCATTGTGTTGGGCTTAATCTTTTTATTAGCGGCTTGCCAAAACAGTTGGAAGATTAGTCATACACCAATTTTACAACTGGTAAAGCCAGCAAGTCCGCGAATTAATCCACGGTTGAATGCTATTTCAGTGGGACAGGTAATTAGGCTAATCTGGGGACTAGTTTGTTTATGCATTGGTTATTGGATGATGGGGTTAGTTAGTCAAATGGCTATTCTAGCGTTGGCGGTATCTTTAATTGCGGTTAGTTTCGGAACTTATCTGATTATCAATACTTTGTTTCGAATTTTATTAAACCATTTGCGAAAAAGCCGGTGGGCTTTGCGGGGCTTACATGAATTTACGTTAGGACAATTGAATTTTCGAATTGCTGATTATACAAAAATTTTAACGATTGTGTCATTGCTCTTTTCGTTGGCGTTGGGAGCTTTGAGTGTGGGAATGAGCTTTCAACAAAATGTGCGGACTGTCACTGATCATGCCGAGTATTACGATGTTACGGTTAATAATCCGACATATCATGAACAGCAATTATTGCACCAATTAAAACAGCCACAACAAACGCGTTATCAATATAAAATTCAGGCGGGACAGGTCTATTTGGTCCGACAACAATTACAACGACAACCGTTTAAATATTTATTAACGAATAACCAAAAAGTGACCACGCTGACCCCATCGGCTAAGCAAATGCAACGTCCAGAATCAGAAGTGGGGAATCATTTACAACACTTATTAATCCCACAGGGCTTAGAAAAATCTTTACGTTGGGTAGATCAAAGTGACTTTGATCAAATTAATCAGCCTACTAATCAATTAATTTTGGTGAAGACTAGTGATTTTTATCAAAATACCAAAGTCATTGGGAAATTAGTCGCTGCGCAACAAAGCCGGTTTCCAATGTTAAAGGATCAAGGAGCGATGCCGAAATTTTTGACTTACCAAATGATTAACGAAATGTACAGTGGCTTAGAGTTTATGGGCTTTTTCTTAGGCTTTGCCTTTTTAGCAATGCTAGCCAGTTGCTTGATGTTTAAAGTCTTATCAGGAGCTAATCAAGATCGCCAACGGTATGTCATGTTACAAAAAATTGGTACTCGAAAAAAGTTATTAACAACTTCGATTCAACAAGAATTGGCCGTCCTTTTTGGTATTCCGGCTGGCTTAGGCATTATTAACTTGTTATTTGGGTTGCGCTTATTCAAACCGCTGTTACGTAATCCCTACCAACACTTGTGGTGGCCAATGATTATTTTTATTTTGTTATATGCGTTGTATTATTTAGTGACAGTTGGTTTATATAAAGTCATTGTATTGAAGAAAAATAGTTCGGATTAGTTTTTACAGAATAGAAACAGTATTTGATTTCAAATGAATCAGTAGACGCAATTTAGTGGTTGGAGCACAATAATAGTAAATAATGTTGCCCAAGGTGGGAAATGTTAATATTATTGTTCCAACCTTTTTTGTACCAGAAAAAATAATTTCTTTTGGAGAACCATTTTATGAAAGTTCAACGTAAAATCTTGGCGAGCAGCCTCTATTTAAATTATGTTATTCACGGGATGGGTGCCATTATGATTGCCCAAAATGCTACTAGTCTGATGCAGTATTGGCAGACTGACTTGGCAGGCATTGCTACCGTGATTGCCAATATTGGAATTGGTCGTTTACTGACGCAATTATTAGCAGGTCAACTATCTGATCATTTGGGCAGAAAAAAAATCATTCTATTAGGAATGGTTTGTTATGCAGGTTTTTTTGGCGGTTTATTAATTAGCTCAACACTGTTAACAGCTCAGTTAAGTGCTCTCTTGGCAGGTGTCGCTAATGCGTGTTTAGATGCCGGAACGTATCCGAGTTTAACGGAATTATTTCCACAACATGCCAGTAGTGCCAACGTGTTATTAAAAGCCAGTATGTCTTTGGGACAATTTATGCTACCGCTATTGGTGAGTTGGTTGACTTTGCATCAACAATGGTTTGGTTGGAACATTCTTTTATGTTTAAGCTTAATGTTTTGTAATGGATTCGTTTTATGGGCCATCAATTGGCGCCAATCAGTGCCTCAAATATCACCATCGACAACTAAAAAGACTACTTTGTTGCCGGTTAAAGCAACGACTTTTGATATTGGCTTATTAATTAGTTATGGCTTTTTGGCCCAAGCAACGTTTTATTTAGTAAGCCAGTGGTTAACGCGCTTAGGGCAAACAGTGGTTCACTTAACAACGTCACAGGCTCAAGCATTAATTAGTTACTACAGTCTAGGATCGGTGGTGTGCGTTTTGCTGACCGTCTGGTTGACCCAACACGGCGCGAAAACCCTTAGCTTGATGCTCGTTTATACATTATTATCAGTTATTGCTTTAAGTCTGCTCTGCTTTTTTAATAATCAGGCGGTCTGCATTTTAATGTCTGGTTTAATCGGCTTTAGTGCTGCTGGTGGCGTCATGCAGTTAGGATTGACATTATTATTAGAAGTTTGGCCGCAACAAAAAGGTTGGGCCACGGGACTTTATAACTCGGCGGGCGCTGTGGCAGCAGTGGTGATTCCGTTAGTTACGGGACGCATGACGCAAAATATTCAGCAAATTTTCTTCTTAGATTTAATACTGGCCACCTTAGGTTTTGCAGTAGTTTTGACGTTAGCTTGGCGGTTTCGGCGACGGGATTATAAAATTAAGAAAAATTAATTATAAGAAAGACTATTTTTAATTTGTCCTTAGAAGAGTATAATTGAAAAAATAGTTTCTAGACAGAAGCTATTAGGAAACAAGTTTGAAAGAGGCGATAACATGTCAATGATTGAATTTCATAATGTCCAAAAGTATTACGGACAGTTTCATGCATTGTACGATATTAATTTGGAAATTGATCAGGGAGAGACGGTAGTTTTAATCGGTCCATCTGGCTCAGGAAAAAGTACGCTAGCGCGAACGGTGAATGGACTGGAGTCGATTCAAGAGGGACAATTAATTGTCAATAATCATGATCTTTCATCAGACCAGACTGATTTAAATATTTTACGCCGCGATGTTGGCATGGTTTTTCAACATTTCAACTTATACGCGAACAAAACAGTTTTAGAAAATATTATGTTGGCTCCGAGAATTGTCAGCCATATTCCAGAAGCTGATAACAAAAAACAAGCCATGAAATTATTAGAAATGGTTGGTTTAGAAACGAAAGCTCAAAATATGCCGAGTCAAATCTCGGGTGGTCAAAAACAGCGGGTGGCGATTGCGCGCTCCTTAGCTATGCGTCCGAAACTGTTATTATTTGATGAACCAACTTCGGCGCTAGATCCAGAAATGATTGATGATGTTTTACAAGTTATTAAAAAAATTACGTCTGATAGTGATATGACTTCTCTAATCGTGACCCATGAAATGGGCTTTGCGAAAGAGGTGGCTAACCGCGTTATTTTTATGGACGCCGGGCGCATTGTGGAAGATGATGATACGGAGTCATTCTTTAAGCAGCCGAAAACGCAACGGGCACAACAATTCTTGAGTAAGATTATTACACATTAGGAGGAACCGCGATGAAAAAGAAATTTTGGTTGTTCTCCTTATTAATAGGTATTGTATTCTTAAGTGGTTGTGGTCAAAAACTGTCCAGTCAATCGGTTTTACAAAATGATCGTCAGTCGAATACCATTACTTGGGGTGTCAAAGGTGACGTGAAATTATTTGGTTTGATTGATGTACGTGACGGGCAACAAAAAGGGTTTGACGTTGATATGGCCAAGCACATTACGAAGCATATTTTAGGCACTCATGGTCATGCCAAATTTGTCACGGTTACCTCGCAGTCCCGGGTACCATTACTAAAAAATGGTAACGTTGACGCGGTCATTGCAACCATGTCGATTACACCAGAACGTGAAAAAACCATTGATTTCTCACATTCTTATTTTGATGCTGGTCAATCGTTGTTAGTTCCCAAAAATTCTACTATTAAAAATGCGCGTGACTTAAATCATAAAACCGTGATTGGCGTAGTCGGTTCTAATTCAGTTGATAATATCCAAAAAGTTTCACCGAAAGCTCGCGTCGTGGAGTTGCAAGATTATGCCCAAGCAATGAATGCCTTAAAGTCGCACCAAGGTGATGCATTAACAACCGATAATGGGATCTTGTACGGGTTAGCTGTCGAAAATCCCGGCTTTGAAGTGCGGGGCGGCACGTTTACTAAAGAACCGTACGGGGTGGCAGTTAACAAGGGTCAAAAGTCCTTTACGAAGGCCGTGGACCGTGCGGTGACAGAAATGCAACGTGATGGTGAGTATAATCGTTTAATTAAAAAATGGTTTGGTAATGTGCCTGGGTTTAATTATAAGGAGCTGTATCGATAATGATTAATATTTTTACACATTACGGCCACCAACTATTAAGCGGCTTTGGTTGGACCGTTTTATCAAGTATCTTGGCCTTGTTTTTTAGCCTAATCATTGGTACGTTGTTTGCCATTATGGAAGTGGTGCCCAATAAAATTGCCCGGGTAATTGGCAAGGCTTATGTGGAAATTTTTCGTAATATTCCGTTATTAGTAATTACCATGTTCTTTTATTTAGTTATTCCGATGTACGTTGTAAAAATCAACGGTTTTACCGCGGGGACCATTGGCTTGACGTTATATACTTCCGCTTTTATTGCCGAAACCATTCGCTCGGGTATTCAGTCAGTTTCGACAGGCCAGATGGAAGGAGCCCTATCAGTAGGGATGACTTATTGGCAAGCAATGCGTTATATTATTTTGCCGCAAGCTGTCAAAATTGTGATTCCTCCTTTGGGTAATCAATTTATTAACTTAGTTAAGAATTCGTCCGTTTTGGCGTTTGTGGCGGGCTTTGATTTAATGTATCAAGCTAATTCGATTGCATCCACGACTTTTGATACCATCAATAGTTATTTGGTTGTGGGGGTTTTGTATTTAATAATTACGTTGCCATTGAGTTATTACATGCAACACTTAGAAAAGAAACTGGCTTAGGAGGTGACCATCAATGCAAAATTGGATTCAAGCTTTTTCATGGTTGAACCTGCGTTTCTTGTTAATGGGACTTTGGGTGACAATTTATATTTCCGTGATCTCGGTGGTATTAAGCTTTATCTTTGGTTCCATTTTAGGGATTATTCGCTATTCTAAAATCAAATATGTCTCGGCTATTTTTGGTTTTGTGATTGATATTATTCGCAATATTCCGCTTTTGTTGATTATTTTCTTCACTTATTTTGGTTTGCCTAATTTTGGGTTAAAGCCCGATACCATCGTTGCAGCAATTATTGCGATGACGGTTTTCGAATCAACGATGATTGCCGAAATTGTTCGTTCGGGTTTGAATGCGGTTGATACGGGACAAATGGAAGGCGCGCGCTCAGTGGGGATGAGCTTTTTGCAAGCCTTGTGGCATATTATTTTGCCGCAAGCGTATAAAAAAATGATTCCGGCACTGATTAGTCAATTTGTTTCTTTGATTAAAGATACATCGTTAGCCACAATTATCGTGGTTCCTGAAATGATGCAACATGCGCAAGTAATTTATGGACAAAATGCCAACTATATTTTGCCAATGTTTGCAGCATTAGCTGTGTTATATTTTATCGTTTGTTTCAGCTTATCATTATTAGGTAATCATATTGATAAGCGCATGGCTGGTTAACAGCAAAGACTTTGACCAGTACCTATCTAAAAGCTAAGGATTAACAATTAATTTCGACTTTTGACTTGGTGGCTGATTCGTAGTTAGATGATACTTGGAGACTAGATCAAATAAGTTTAATGTCCATAAATCAAAAAAGGCTTGGAACTTAAGCAATTAGGATCTAACAATATTCAAAAAATGTTTGAATATTGAGATCGTAAGCTTTAGTTCTAAGCCTTTTATAATGTGTATCTTTACTTAAAGGTAATGTCCCGCAATATCTGTGTCCTCAAACTCAGGTGTAAATGGTTTTTGATAGGCCTGTTCATAAGCAGCGACCTTTTGTTGGTAATCAATTTGTCGCATCTGTTCAGACGCATCACTGATAGATAGATCAGGATCCGCATGAATTGGCTTGAGGATCATTAATTGATACTTAACAGCATGTGAATCCTTGGCAGTTGGTGCGTCAAAAATTGCAATAAAACAAGAAAGAATAGGAACATGATTTTTAGCCGCATAATAATAAGCACCGCGTTGGAAAGTGCGCGGCTTACGATAGTTAAACCACATTTCACTTTCGGGAAAAATCAATAAGGGTAATTTTTGTTGCAAACTGTGAGCGACCAACTGTTGAAAATCTTTTTTCATATAATTGAAGCTTTGGCTGATAGGAATGGTATCGGTATAGTTCATCAGATATCCTAACAGTCCGGGCATCTTCAAGTTGGTAGGCTCAATCACAATGGCCATTCGCTTAAAATGCAATCCTTGGCGGACCAATAAACTGTCGATGGGGTTAAAATGATTGCAAGTAATGACCGCAGGCAATTGTAAGCCGGTTAAATTATGTTGGTTTGTTACTTGAAGATTGCTTTTTAAAGTCGCTGCCGCTAAGTTCATGATATGGCGGGCCGTAGAATTATTCAGCCGATATTTCCAAGTTGGTAACAGTTGTTCAAATTCGTGAATGGTTGCCTGTTCGTCAGCTAAGCTCATGACGGGATCATTAACTTCCACTTTAGCAGTTAAAGCGTGCTGTTGAACGTTATGCTTGATGTTGTCGATGACCGGTTTTCGATCACCAATATCAATAAAATGATCAATCATCATAAGGCGATCTTCACTCCTTGCTGGGCACGAGCATGAAAAGTATTAGAAGTTTTAGCAATTTGCACAGCTAAGTTCATTAATTCGTCAGCATTTTTTTCATCTTTTTGAATGGCTTGAGCATCCACACTATGCAGTTGTTGTTGTAATTGATCATAATACGGTGTTGTTTGGGCGTATTTCCAAAAATATTCTTGTCTGGGGGCATCTTGGTAGTACCAAGGTTTGTTGAATAAGTTCCAGTGGATTAAAGCAGCTGGTGTCTCCTCAGGAAAAGTTACCATTACGTTCCAGGTGGAATCTAGGTACATAATTTTATTCTTAGCGATAGCATTGAGATAATCTTGATCGGGAGCTAAGCTACGAAAATGGTATTGATTTAATAAGTTAAAGAAATGATCAGCAAAATGATTATCGCGTAAGGCCTGTAAATCCATGAGTAAAACGCCCGAATTGATATATTTATCACCGGCAACGCCAATAGCCTCTTGAGCGTAATTAAAAGTTTCTGGATTTTCCACGATGAAGCGATCAACGGCTGCGCCGATCCAGTTGTCACCTAATGGCAGATCAAATAAATCCGCAATATCATGATTGATAGCAGTATCGGCATCCAAGTAAATAGCTTTGTCAAATTGTGGAAATAATTCTGCAATAAATAAGCGGAAGTAGATGGTATAGGTGAAATAATCGGCACGTAACTTGTTATTCGTATCCGTAATTTGTTTTTTGATTTGCTCGGTGATGGAAACAAATTCTAACTGAATATTTGATTGGACTAAGGTACGGAGTTTTTGTTGGTTAGTCAGTGATAAGTCATCACACAAAACGATAATATGATAATTTCTTTCAGGATTGCTGTTTTGAATTAAGGAATTTATAGCTACAGCTAGATAAGGTGCGTATCTGTCATCGACAGAAAAGAAAACGGGAATTTCTTGATTAAGATTTGTCATTGTTTGACGAAGTCCTTTCGTTGTTGGTAATTAATGTATTGACAATTACTCTGATGACTGCGAGTAATCATGGTTTTGCGAATTTGTTGATACAATTGGAATTGCCTTTGCTTGGGCAAAAGTTGCGAAGCAACCGTAAAAGGTCCATCAGTATAAACAATTATTTGTGGCCGCTTGAAGTAGTTAGCTGATTGATAGGTCACGGTTAAGCTAAAACTGGGTTTATTACAAGCGGCGGGATAATGAAAGCTCGTGGCGGTAAAGGGCCGAATTTCAGTAAAGTACGGCCAAACATGGGCTTCTGGATAAATAAAGATGAGGTGGTGCTTGTTTAAGTGATATTTAATAGCTTGATTAAATTGATTAAATTGCTTTTTACCATCAGGGATGATTAACGCGCCGGCAAATGTCAGTAATTTACCGATAATTGGCAATCCGAGATTGGCTTGGGAGCAGATAATATAAGGCCGTTTGGGGAAAGCCGCTAAAAAAGGCAAGAAAACATCCCCTAAAGGCTGAGTATGATTACAATAGACAACACCACCTTTCTTGGAGTTTTGGCGTAGTTTATGTAAATTTTGAAATCTTAAATGTAACCAACCATAACAGTATATAATGCTAATAACAACTACTAAATAATAAAATAATTGTGAAAAACAGAGGTAAAATAAATTATGATGAATCCAACGATGGTTAGCTGGTAATTTGGCCGCTTGGTTTTTAGAAGTAACAACATCGTCTTGATAAGACTCATAGTAAATGGTTTTCTGAGTCATAGTCCATCCTTCCTAGTAAAATAATGGCTTTACTTATGCTAGCTGGTTCGGTTAATATTACATAGAACTCTTTAATTTAGCAATCATAGGAGTAAAATTATGTCATTTTTCAATAGTAACAAATTAAGAGATAGTTATCATAATTTGATGACTTTAATACATAAAATTAAACCGCACTATTGGCAATTACTCCTTGGCATTGTGTTAGGGGCGGTTTCGATTGTGATCCAATTAATTGTGCCCATGATTGCTAAACAATTAGTGGCAATGGTACAAAAATCTCTAGCACACGTGGATGTAGGTTTAGTGGTCTTAGGCGGTGGGCTGTTTTTATTGAGTACTTTGATTGGGGCTTTTTCAGGCAGCTTTTTGGGCTTTTTTGGCGAAGAGGTGGTCTTGAAATTACGCTTAAAATTGTGGGATAAGTTGTTAACGGTACCGGTAGGTTATTTTGATCAAAGACAATCCGGCGAAATTGCGTCAAGAGTCATTAATGACTCCAACCAAGTTAAAGAGTTGTTAGCTAATTCTTTACCCAAAATGTTAACTTCTTTGTTGCAGTTAGTCGGGGCTTTGTTATTTATGCTAGCGATGGATTGGCAATTAACGCTGATTTTGTTTATTGCGGTCCCGTTATTGATTTTGATTTTATTACCAGTGTTTCACCGTTCCACCAAAATTGCGGGGCAACGGCAAAGCTTGTTAGCACAATTTAGTGGTAAAGTTAGCGAAATGATTAGTGGCATTACCTTAGTTAAGGCTGATAACGCCGAAATTCAAGAATATCAGAGCGGTCAAAATCAATTACAGCAATTGTATCAGGTTGGACGTAAAGAAGCCATTTATGATTCTATTGTCGGTCCTGTCACGGGCATTATTATGTTAGCCACGGTCTTTAGCATTTTACTTTATGGTGAAGTGCGGATCAAAAATGGTACTTTGGATTTGGGAACGTTGTTGGCCTTTATGATGTATCTAATTCAATTAATGGTCCCCTTTACGACATTAGGGCAATTCTTAACGGATTTAGCCAAAGTGGATGGTTCCACCGATAAAATTCGGGAATTGTTAGATGAAGGAGCAGAAAATTCACACAGTGGGCAAAAAATTGATTATCAACGGCAAAAAATAACTTTTGATAATGTGCAATTCTCTTATCCGGATGGCCGGCAAGCTTTAGACCAAGTAGCGTTCACGATTAAACCGCAGACGACAGTGGCATTTGTGGGACCTTCAGGTAGCGGCAAGTCTACAATTTTTAACTTGTTAGAAGGTTTTTACCAGCCCACCCACGGTCAAGTCAGAATTGGTGAAGTCGATTTAAACCAGGTTAACTTGACTTCTTGGCGTCAGCAATTGGGTTTGGTTGATCAAAATTCAGTAGCCATTACTGGCACAATTCGGGATAATCTCACTTATGGATTATCAAAACATTATACTGATGAACAATTATGGCAAGTATTGGCGTTAGCCAATGCGCGCGAATTCGTCCAACAAATGCCCCAAAAATTGGCCACGCCAGTGGGAGAGCAAGGAACGAATTTGTCCGGTGGTCAACGCCAGCGTTTAGCGATTGCACGGGTGTTTTTGCGCAATCCCAAACTGCTATTACTTGATGAGGCAACTGCCAGTTTAGACTTAGAATCTGAAAAATTAATTCAACAATCACTGCAGCAATTAATGATTGGCCGCACGACACTCATTATTGCTCATCGACTCAATACCATTATTCATGCTGATCAAATCTATTTTATTAAAAATGGTCAAGTGCAAAGTTCGGGGACGCATGAGGAGCTATTACAAAATTATCCACCTTACCAAGCTTATTTTCAGGAACAATTTGGCACGTTGAACAAGCACTAGTTAATTAAAGCAAGATATTCTAAGTAAATATCTTGGTCATTCGCAGTTAAATTTAATTGGAAAACCTTGTCAGTTTCCCAAGGCTTGACACTAACTACATGAATAACTGGTAACAATTTCCAATTGGTAGAAAAATGTTGAAAGACCGTGGCTTCGTTCACGCCATGTTGTTCATTGTATTTAGTGGCGGCGAAGCGTTTGGTGCGCGCAAATTTGTTGATGGCTGATTGATCCGGCATAATTAATTTATGTTTGCGACAATAAGTGCGACATTTGGCAAAGAGACCGGTCTGACGAATTTTTTGCATATTAAGTAGTAACATCCCAGAATTGAGATAATCAAACTTCTGCCATTGGTAATGGAAAAACCACCGACCGTAATAATCTAAAACGCCCACTAATTCGGTATCACGCAAATCTTGATCATAAAAATCATCAAAAGCATGGTGACAAATAACATCAGCGTCTAAATAAAGCAAACGATCGGGAATTTCTGGAACTAAGTCAAGATATAGTCGCAACATACTGTAAGGTGTAAACATGGTATTCAAGTTGGCCAACGGTGAATAACGGTTAAATAGGTCGGTTAAATCGATTTTGGTTAGCGTATGCTGCGGATTTTTGTCATGTAAAACTTTCGTCAAAAAGTTTACATGTGCAGTACTCAAGGCTTGAAACTGATGCTTTTTGTTGTAGAGCGAAGCAGTAATAATATAAAAATGACACGGTGTTGGTTCATGTTTAGCAATTGATAACATGGATAATAAAATACCATGAAACATGTTATCATCACCACAATATAAAATATTAATCTTTAGGACCTCCAAATACTTGACATCAAAAATGCTTAGTGGTTATTGACGGTTAAACCGTCAGTGATAAAAGTGATTAAATGATTGACCTCAACGGTTTGAGACCACTTTTTTTGGGGAAACAAAATATAATGTTCGACAAAATAACCTAACAAGGTTGTGATAATAAAGCGAAAAATTTCAGAATTTTGCCAAGTGACAATAGTTTGCCGCTGCTTTAAATAATTAATTTCGGCATTAAAATCTTGAATAGCTTCTTTAGGAAAAGAACGTAGCAGCTCTTGGCTTAAAGTGGGGTTCGTGCTGAGTTCGTTGAGATAAATTTTAGTTAACTCGGGATTTTTTTTGTAAAAATCAATGCGATTATGAACAATTAAAGTAATGAGTTCTTGAAGATTGGCCGTGTGTTTCTGCAAAACGGTTTGAGAAAATTCGCGAATGACGTCGGGAAAAATTTGCTGCGCCATCGGCTTTAAAATCGCGGTTAAAATTCCACGCTTATTCGTGAAATATTTGAACAGCGAAGCTTCGGATACTTGTGCTTGTTGAGCAATTTGGCGAGTGCTCGTTTTGTTAAAGCCTTGTTGTGCAAATAATTCAATCGCACTTTTAAATAATTTATACTTCGTATTGGTAAACAACTGGGCTTCAGGAAAGAGCGTGTATAAAGCCCGATCTTCCATAGGGCTACCTCCTGATAATATAATTTTTGAGTAATTACTCAAAAATCAATGAGTAAACACTCACTAACTAATCCTATTTTACTATAATTTATTTTGAACAGGAGTCAAGTGAAAATTTAAGCAGATAAAAAGAGTTAAATTTCTAAAGTAGAAACTTAGAAATCTAACTCTCAGGTAAGATTGAATAGATAATAAATTTGGGACAACTAGATAATTAAACTTCGTCTGCGGTAAAGAGATTTTGGTTATAGCTGGTTACGGTATTTTGACCATCTTCACGCACTAAAGTCGTTAAACTAGCATTAGCCGGGCCACGATCAACTTCAAAAGAGCCATCACCATAGCGTTGAGCTAAAGAACGAATGGTGGTGCCATGACTGATTAGTAAGACTTTGGCGCCATCAAATGCGAGGTGATCTAAATCATTAAATCCCGCCTCTAATCGTTGCCAGTACTCCGTGGAATCTTCAGCGTCATGAAATGGATCCGCGACTTTCATCCAGTCTTTGGTTTGATCCAACCCCACTTTTTGGGCAGCGTCATTATAACTGGTATAACCATGAGGTGTTAAAATCATATGCCAAGCTTCGTCAGAGTTCATTCCCTCAAAGTAACCATAAAATTCTTCCCGAAAGCGGGAAGATTTTTGAGGAACTAGTTGTTCATGATTAACATTTTCAGAAATAATGATGCGACAAGTATCAATGGCTCGTCGTGCATCAGAAGAAATGGCAAGATCAAACGGAACATCTTTTAGTTGTTGAGCTGCTTTTTCGGCAACAGCAGTACCTTCAGTTGTTAGTGGGCTATCAGACCAACCTTGCATTTTATTGTAGTTGTTAAACCAGGTGCGGCCGTGACGGATTAAATAAACTGTGTATTTCATTTCACTACCTCCTGTCAATTATTGTACTCGTTTTATGAGAAAATGGCGGAGTTGTTTTAATGATGACATTATTTAATTTAATGAATAAAATAATTACTTAGCTTGAATTTTATACTATGAAATTCAGCTAAGTATTGAAAAATTTCGCCTAACAACAACTAATGACTCAAGTTAAAGTTCAACTTCAGTCCTTAGTCTAGGTTAGTTTTCGGTTAAAAACGTTTTTTGTCGCGATGTTGATTTAGCGCTCCAAAGGGCAAAAACTTGTGCCTAACTACGCCCAAGTCCTAAAGCTAAAATACACTTTAGTCTTGGTCTAGGTTAGTGCTCAGTTTTTAATCGCCCTTTGTCACAGTAATTGATTTAGCGCTCCAAGTAGCAGAAGTCTGCGTCTAGCTACAATAAAGGACTCAAGTTTAAAAATCAAAACTTAAGTCCTTTATCTAAGGCTATACTCAACTTTTAAACGCTGCTTGTCGCAGTGATTATTTAATCGTTGAAATTACCGGATTCCACATCTTTAATAAACTGTTTCAAATGATCAAAGTACACTGGTGCGTTGTCGATCATATGATGATGACCACCGTTAGGCGTGGTTACTAAGCGAGCATGTGGAATTTTTTCCTGCATAATTTTTGCAGATGATAACGGCATAGTTTCGTGTTCACCAAAAGTCAGCAAGGTTGGAACTTGAATTTCGTGCAAATGTTCGCGAAAATGCCATTGACTTAATTTACCAGTCACAACAAATTCATTGTCGCCTTGGAAAACGTTGTAAACATCAGTTGCCATGGTTGATACTAAATGTCGGATGGCTTCAGGTTGTTTGCGATCAACGTATTCGGCGTTCAAAACGTCAACATAACTTTGGTAGGTAGGGTCATCCAGTTTGTTTGCTTGTTCAATTTGCTCCATGTAGGCTACTTTATCAGGGCCGAGGCAATCTAAACGGCATTGGTTGACATGTTTAACATAGTCATCAATTTCGTCCACCATACTAGAAATAATAGCGCCTTTTAAATGTTGACCATATTTGGCAGCATATAATTGAACTAACAAGCCACCCCAAGATTGGCCGATTAAATAAAAATTATCAAGACCTAATTTTTGACGGACTTCTTCAACTTCACCCAAATAATAATCATACGTTAAATATTTTTCGGCAATTTGGGGATCACTGTAATCTGGTTGGTCAGAATAAAATGAACCTAATTGGTCGTACATCGTAACTTCGACACCTAAATCGGCCAATTCATCACCGAAGTTTTCCCAATATTCATGGGTACCACCGGGACCACCGTGTAAGCATAATAATTTAATATCACCGTGACCTACGGTGCGTGTCCATAAATGGTAACCATTATCTAAGGTTAGAATATGTGTTCCTTGTTTCATGCAACTCACTCTTTTCTGAAGTAATTACTTCTATCATAGCAAATTTTGCCTAGTTTAGACATACTATTAATTTTTTGAAAGTAAGCAAGGAACCCATTCTTTGAAGACCTGATGAAATCAAACCACTTGGTCTCAGATTAATTGGATTAACCTTGGATTAAGTGATGGTTCCGCTCAAAATTAAATACTTCTCAATTTTACTAACTCATAATGAGTTCGAGATGGTCCAAGTAACAGTTTGATTAGCCTGGCCTGGTTTTTGAGCATTAACCGGTACTACTAATTTCCATTTTTTAGGCTGGATTAAGGCAGAAAAATCATAAATATACTGATAATTAACATCAGTTGTTGGAGCTGGCGATGGTGATGGCACAGGTAGCAATGTTGGCGTTGATAAATCCTGCCATTGATTGGTTTGATCTTTCAAAAATAATCCACCAGCTAATTGCGCATTACCCTGGGCTTGAACCAAAAATCTAGAATTAGAATTTAATTTAACTCCACTTTCCACTGTCAAATTAGCATCTAACTCTGGATTTAAGAATTCGGTTGCTTCTCCTTTGTAATGTGTCCCAAAATCAATACTCTTCGGTACGCTTAAGCGGGTCAGATTTTGACGTAAGATTGTTAAAGTGTTTGGGTTTGAAGCAATTGCTTCACCTGAGTCTAAAGTACCAGTCACATCAACTGTCTGACTTAACTTACCATCAGACTGATCATCGGGTGATTTTTCCGCGGTTCCCGTAATGGTTACCGTTATTTGATCACCTGCCTTAAAAGCAGTTCCATCACTTTTAGTAACGTTAACTTGAGAAGGCCAAGGAGAACCTTCTGTTTGTTGATAAGTTACTTTTAAGTCATTAGTCTCAGAATTATCCATTGTCGCTGCTACATGGCCACTAGCTGTTAATCCTGCACTAACACTAGGAATAAAGTGAAGTTCCGATACACTATCAGTAACATCAGCATTAATCTTGTAGTGTATATGAAAATCAATCGTATCCCCCGGTATATAATGGTTTGCTGGTAATTCTTTGTGAGTTTGGTCTGAGGCATCTTGTGTTAATTCGGCCTGAAATTTATGTGATAATGGGATACTAACCTGTGGTCCAGAAAAGTCCTTAGTAGGATTGCCATCTAACTTTTGTTCAATAGCTATTGCTTTAGGAGTCGTCGTTAAAGCTGGTCCACTAGCAGAATTCGAAATAGTTCCCAAAAATGTTAAAGTTGCAGTTTGATTATCTTTTAAGTCTATGGCATCAGCATTACTTAACTGCAAACCACGATTAGCAGCATTATAAGTGACAGACTTAGTTGTACCATTAGCATCAGTTAACTTAAAACTGCTATTATCTACGTCTATTCCTGCAGGTACTAAATCGGATAAGTTAGTTGTCTTATACTCACTATCTTTACCATCATTTCCTAAATTAACAGTAAACTTAATTTTATCTCCTGAATAATTTTTACCATCTGATCGGGATTCATTTTGCCAATTTTCTTTTAGCCATGGGTTGGAAGAAGAGCTAGCACCCACCCCAATATCCAATGCATAATGTTGCGTTTGTCCTACTGGTAAAGTAAATTGTGGCCATAATACAGCATAACCTGAATCAGGATATTCGATTTTACCGTTATTGCGGTTTTTAATTTTCGGTAACAATATCTTACCTGCTGAATAATTATAAATCTCTTGTCCAGTAACATTTGTAAAATTCGGTCCCTTAAAAACTGGAGTTTTATCACGATTAACTGCATTACTAAGACCTGTTGGGCTATAGCTAAACCGATCACTATAATCTTCAGCTAACCAATGCGCTGGTCCATTTGTAAGATCAAAATTAATATTTAACCGATGATTAGGTGATTCCAGATACATACCACGATTATCTCCCAAGGCATAAACTGGCACTCGATCTGGAACATAGTTGCCAATCAGCGCACCATTTTCTAATTGTGTATCCTCATGTTCACCAATAAGGTAAAGCTGTGGTGAACTAGAAATGTTTTTTACATATAATTCTTGAGCAACATTCCCATTACGGTAGGGGGAACGCCGCAAAATTTCTTCAAATTCGAATGAATCGTTAGAATCACCATTAGTACAATACCCCATGACTTTAACCGCTTGTACGGCACCACTACTATCTTTAGATACAAAATAAGTCGGTTGATGACCATACGTAAGTAATGCTGTATACATTAATGAGTTCGCCCCGCCCCCCTGAAAAAGAACGTAATCCGAACTAGTTGAAGGTCCCTCAGTTGCACCGTGACTAAAGGCTTGAATGTTATTTGGTGTACCATTAGAATTTAAGCCATCTTGCAGAAAAATATTAGAATTTGAAGTAATTTGTCCGGAAAATTTAGTTGCCGACCAACTACCAAAAGTAAAGCCCATTTTAACTGTTTTGCCGTTAATAGCCATAGGATTAGTATAACCAATCTCCAAGTTATTTTGCGGTGCTGACCAAGTTAAGCCATCATCAATATCAGTAGCTTGTGGAGGATTCAAGGTGAAATTACTAACTGTCATAACGGGCGTTTTTAATAGTTGTTCATTAGGTAAATTCATTCCTTCAACTTGCTTAACAAGAGCAGCTGATGGTTCTTGTTTAGCTGTTGCTAAAATGGTTTGACTTTGAAAACCATTGGCGAAGATAATACTGATAACTAAAGAAATTAATGTTAATGCTACATTAAAGAAAGATTTTTTACTCATTTTTTTCTTTACCTTTTTTGTTATGGTGATTTAAAAGTAATAAATTAGCCGTTGTTGTTCTTACATAAAAAAAACAGAAATTCTAGATAGTTTTTAGTAAAAACGGGATGCTTTTTGACCTTTTATTCAATTTCAAAAAGTTAGTTCTCTAAAATGTGATTATAAGCACGTGTAAAACACTGCGCCAGATAACTAGGTGGCTCTGGATTTTCTTTAGCCAGCCAAGTAATAATGACAAAGTAAAATCCTCCCGAAGTAAAAGTTTGTAAATATTGGATCTCTGCTTGTGTACCTTGTATATGAGTTGGTAGTTTAAAATTATCGTATATGTCGCTAAACTTATCATTCCAAATCTTTAAAAAATGGTAAGTTAAATTTTGCTGAATCAAAATTTTAATGGTTGCGCGTTTATCCCACCAAAAATTGAACAGATTACCCAGAAATTGTTCAGCAGTCAAATTTTTTAGGTCTTCTGCTAAAATCACTTGACAATATTCATAAAAATCTTGTTGACAATGCCAATCAATTAAATCCCCCTTATTAGCAAAAGCGCGGTAAAATGTCCCTCTATCCAACGAAGCATTAGCGGCAATTTCTGTGACTGTGATTTGCGAATAATCCTTTTGAGTCAACAGTCGAAGAAATGATTGCCATAACCATTGACGTGATTGTTCTTTAGTAGTTTGTTTTTTACCATTCATCGTTCACTCCTCAAGTAATAATTTTCTTTTCATTTTGCTACATGAGTAATTATTAACCTAGGATTCATAAAAAAGAACAGTTCACAAACAAGTGCTACAAAAGCGGCATTTTGTGGTATATTACTTTAATCAATTTATTTCAAAAATATTGCAATATTTTTTATTGCTTTTTTACTAATTTATTTGATGGTTGTAAAACGATTGCTATCAAAGATATTTAGTGAATGAGTACCAAGTTCTGCAGCCATATCGGTAGTTGACTAATTATCACAGTAATGAAGCATCTTTAACAATTTTTGATAATTATTTTTTTGGTTTGGAGATGCAGTTTTTACCATCATTTCAATATTAAGAGCCATCAAATTTAACTATGTAACTGACGACCAGAAAAACCTTCTGAAGTAAATTTAAGATTTGATTATTGCATAAATTTGAAATAAGCCATAGCAAATTGGGATCAATTGTCACTAAGTTGTAGTTAAGTCTATTCCCAGCAGCTCGAAACTTTCGTGCTGCCATAGTTCACGCTTGCGGAATAATGCGCGCTCGGCTGTTGAAAATAAAGGGTAATGTGTTGTTTTCGCAGATGTTTATTAAAATTTTGATAATTTATTAATAAATATCAGCTCAGTCTGATTGAAAAATTAGAAGCTTTGTGCTAATAATAAATGTTAGCGATTACAAAAAAGTGAGGAAAAAACAGTGTTATATATTGATCTAGCTAGCAGAGGAGTTGATTGTCAGAATCCGTATTTAAGTCAAGCAGTGATTGAATACTTAGAAACGCAAACTAAGTTTGGTGATGAAACACTCATCGGCTTTACACACTCTTCACAACCAGCGGTCACTTGTGGAGTTAATCAAAATGTTTGCGCAGAAGTCAACTTGGGTTACTTAAAGAACCAGCAATTTACTTTAGCGCGGCGCAGTTCTGGTGGCGGTGCGATCTATAGCGACGTTGGGAGCTTAACTTATTTTTATGTGGATAGTGATCGGGGGACTAATTATCAGCAGTTTGATTTGTATGCCCAAACGATGCTGAAAGTTTTGCATGAATTAGGCGTACCCGCAATTATGAATGGTCGAACTGATCTTACGGTGGCAGATCAAAAGTGTTCTAGCCTGTCCTCTGCGAGAATTAAGCAACGGTTTTCTTGTGGTGGCACCTTAATGTTGGATGTTGATATGGCTCAAGCCAAAGCAGCTTTACAGCATGTGGCGATCAAGGGTGTTCCCTCAGTTCAACGTCGAATTACTAATATTCGGCCTTATTTGAAATCAAAGTATCAAGATATTACTCGGCAACAAATTCAAGACTTATTTTTACAGATGGAATTTCAAACGACTGATTTAACAGCACTTCCAACTTATCACATGACAGATGAAGACTGGCAAGCGGTAACTAAATTGGCAGCTACTAAATACAGTACGCCGGAATGGATTTATGGTTCACAGCAAACCGGAGCCCATTTTCATGCACGCCACTTCGCTAATTTGGGGACAATTGAATTTGCGTTTACTGTGCAGCACGACGTGCTGACGCAAATCAAAATTTATGGTGATTTTGCGTTGGCTTCGGGAAATTTGCAATTGATTGAACAGAATTTAATTGGGGTTTCCTTTCAGTTAAAGCCGTTAATTGATGCTTTTCAACAAAGCAATTTACCTGAAAATTTAGGCGCTTTTCAACCAGCAGCGTTAGCCAAAATTTTGCTGGAAGAACAATATGCGATCCAAATTCCTACATTCCAATAAATTATTTTGTCTTGACGGAGTTTTTAATTAGTACACAACTTCTCAGTTATTTTGTTCCACTTCATTTTAAAACAGGAATGCTTGTCCAAGCTTTTGCTTGGGTGAGCATTTTTTGGTCTAAAATGTAATGGTTTTTCATTGATTTACATATTAAATAATTTGATAATCAAGTCTAAAAAATGCATACTTATTGCTTATAAAATACCATGTGGCTATTTATTGTCAAATAATAGCACTTATATAGCTTATTTCTTGCTAAAAAAATTAGAGCCTTTTATGATTGCCCTAGAAATTAATTTTCATAATTTGAAACATTGATGGGGGTTATCAAATGGCAGAATTAGATTTAAAACTTAACCAAATGGGGATTGATCGGATTGCAATTAGTCCGTATACCAAGTATTCACGAGGCTACATGGAACCAGGAAATCTGGGGAACGGTTACGTCACCGGAATCAAAGTTGATGCTGGTGTGCGTGACAAAACCGATGATGATGTTTTAGACGGTATTGTTTCCTATGATCGGGCAGAAACCAAAAACGCTTATATCGGACAAATTAATATGACAACAGCCTCAAGTTTTACTGGGCCGCAGGGGCATTTCTTAGGATATGACTTGTTGCGCAATCCGACGGTTGATCAAGCAGAGCCATTATTCAGTGTGGAACAGTGGGATGGCAGTCAATTACCAATTTATGACGCTAAACCATTACAAGATTCTTTAGTTGAATATTTTGGCGTCCGCGATGAACGTCGCCATTATCCAGCACCGGGGAGTTTTATTGTTTGTGCTAACAAAGGAGTGACCGCTTCGCGTCCCAAAGCTGACCAAGCCATGAAACCCGGACAAGGTTATGGTGTTTGGTCCGCTATCGCAATTTCGTTTGCGAAAGATCCAGAACATAATTCTAGCATGTATATCGAAGATGCTGGCGTTTGGAATACACCTAGTGAAGCTGAGCTGAATGAGTTTTTGGCACAACGGCGCCGCGCCATTGCTAAATCAATTGCTGCCTGTGGTCAAGATGCTGACACATCTTTTGCTAGTTCGTGGATTGGTTTTGCACATACGATGATGGAACCCGGGCAAATTGGCAATGCTATCACAGCGGCCCCCTATTTTTCCTTACCAATTGATGCCATTCCTAACGGCTCATTACTAACGCCAGATAAAGATATGGAAATTATGGAACAACTGACTTTGCCGCAATGGCTAGACCAAATGGGCTATGAATCCATTGTAGAAACTAAACAGATTAAGTATTAAGGGGAGGAGGAAACTACTTGTGACTGCCCAGAAAAAACAAGCAACAAAAAATTCAACGACGCAAAAAGTCGGAGTCTTAGGGCTCATTGCGTTTGTTTTATCCGCTATGGTTGGCGGTGGCATTTATGATTTGCCGCAAAATATGGCGATTAAAGCTGGGATGTTGGGACAAGTCTTCGGTTGGATTCTAACCGGGGTGATCATGTGGTTTATTGTGCGTTCTTTTTTGACTTTGTCAGAAATCAGGCCGCAGTTTACGACAGGATTATATAAGTATGCCGATGATGGTTTTGGTCGCTTTACAGGCTTTTTTGTTAGTTGGGGTTATTGGATTTGCGAGTGTTTTGCCAACGTAACATATGCCGTATTATTAATGTCCACGTTAAACACTTTATGGCCGGGAACTTTTGGCAATGGCAATAATATTCCGTCCTTAATCTTAAATAGTTTAATTCTGTGGGGAATGAGTTTATTAATTCTCAATGGAATTAAAGGTGCTAGTTGGGTGGATATCACTGGTACCGTTGTAATGCTCTTATCAACTGCAATCTTCTTAATTACGATGATTGTCGTCTTTAATTGGCAGACTTTCACGACTAATATGTTTGCTAATCATGCTATTGCTAGTTTAGGAGATAAGAATCTTGGTTCTTTAGCTTCACAAGTCAAAAATACAATGATGACGACCTTATGGGTCTTTGGTGGGGTTGAAGGAGCAGTTGTTTTGTCTGATAAGGCCCGGAGTCAAAAAGATGTTCGGACAGCAACTAAATATGGTTTTTTAATTTGTTTAGTGCTATATGCGTTGGCCTCACTATTACCCCTCGGTTTAAAAAGTTATGGTCAAATTGCGGTAATGCATTCACCGTCTTCCGGAGAATTAATGAATCTCGTAGTTGGACCTTGGGGACGTTTGATTATCACGTTTGGGGTCATTTTAGCGGTCTTATCTAGTTGGTTAACTTGGACCTTACTGCTCTCGCAAATGCCGGCGGCGGCGGCTCAAGATCAGACTTTTCCACGGGCTTTTGCCAAAATTAATAAAAATAAAGTGCCTTCTTTTTCAGTAGTTGTTTCCACGATTGTCATGCAGATTATTATTATTGGCACGCATTTTGCGGGCAATGCGTTTAATACGATGCTAACGATTGTCGGCACCATGACTGTACCGCCGTATTTAATTTCGATGCTCTATCTATTTAAAGAAAGTAGCAGCGAAAAAACCTTTAATCCACAACATTTAACCACAACTTCTTCGCGCACGAAAGCCCATTACATCAGTCTCTTAGGAGCTTTAGGAACTATTTTTATGGGATACGCTGCGGGGATTGAATATACAACTTTGTCATTTATTATTTATGCGCTGGGAATTCCGGTCTTTATGTATGCACGCAAGCAATATGCCCCTCAAGCTGCAATTTTTACGAAATACGAAAAAATCTTTGCCGGGGTAATTATTTTAGTTGCTGTCTTGGGCTTAATCTTTGTGATGTCTAAACATTAAGTAGTTTAGTATTTGAAGACGATAATGGTAAAGGAGGGTGCGTTAATGAGTATGGATTTAGCCGATAATGAACAATTTGTTCGCAAATATTTACCAGAAATCAAAGTGAAAAAAGTGCTGCCGGCCTTAACTGCGGTTCCAGAAAAAATGACCAGTATTGCCCTGAATCAAGATGGGGAGTTGGAACAAGTAATATTTACCGCGGGCACGAAAGTTTATTACTATGATTTGAAGCAACCTCATTCCTTACAGGAACGGAGTCGAAATGAAGTTAAAAGTGCGCAATGTTTAAAGGGAGTACCGCATGGCAAAATTAAAATTGTGTTTGAAGATTTAGAACAATGGCAATTTAATGATTTAATTGCGGGGCGGGCCTTTGATTTAGTTCAGGCTATTTCACCGCAGGAAAATACGCAAGCGGCCTATGATAATACTATTCGGGGTGGTTTTCCGCAATTATTAGATGCGGATCATGGTCCGGAAGTGGATCGTTTACGCAATTATATGCAAAATGGCTATATTAGCCAATACGAGTATGAAGATAGTAATCCAGCTTTGCCTAAAGCTGGTAAATGAGTCGTTAATTAAAAGACATTAGTCATTCAACGAATAATTTGATAAAAATTGGCATGCAAAGAGACGATTGTTCAAAAGGCAAGTTTTATTTTGAGAAGTCGTCTTTTTTGGCGGGGAACTTGTAATTGGCCGTGCTAGTGTTATACTGTAATGGTACACAGGTGAAGGAGGATATTATGAAATTTAAAGATAATATTCCGATCTATTTACAAATTAAAGATCTAATCAATCGCCAAATTATCGCTGGTAAATACCGACTGGGTGATAAATTACCATCTGTTCGGGAACTATCTGTGAGTTTAGAAGTTAATATTAATACTATTCAAAAAGCATTAGGCGAATTAATTCAAGAACAGATAGTAATTACGAAGCGGGGATTAGGTAATTTTGTAACGGAGAATCCGCAGATTATTGACCATTTACGGGATCAGATTATTGATCAAACACTGAGTGAAATGTATGAAGCATTGTCGCAAATGGGTTTAGATCAGGGAGAAATGTTCTATTATATTAAATTATATTTGGGTGAGAGGATGAATGACAATGACGACTAAACTATTACAAATTGCAGATTTAACTTACCGGAAAAACAATAAATTAATTTTAAATGATGTGAATTTGACTTTAGATACGGGGCACTTCATTGGTTTAGCAGGGGCTAATGGTGCTGGGAAAACCACGTTAATGCGTTTAATTGCTGGTGTAGCCAAACATTATAAAGGAAGAATTTTGTTCGAAGATGATGATAATGTGGTACAAAGAAAAGCGCATGTTAGCTATTCCGATGAACTACAAGGTTTTGCCCCACAAACCCCAATTAATAAAATTATGCAGTTTTACCAAAGTGTTTATCCAGACTTTGTGGTAGATCGTTACCAACAACTAGCTGACTTTTTAAATTTGGAAGGTAAACAAAAATTAGGTAACCTCTCCAAAGGTAATCGCGAACGTTTAACGATTGCGTTGACGCTGGCGCGCAAGGCCCAACTCTATTTATTAGATGAACCATTTAGTGGCATTGATGTGATGAGTCGAAAAAAAATTATTCAAGGCATGCTCAATTGGGTAGATGATTCGGCTTCTGTGTTGATTAGCAGTCATCATTTAGAAGAAATTAGTCAGATTTTAGATGAATTAGTAATCATTAAAGACCAAACAGTACTTACACATCGTTCGACCGAAGAAATTGTGGAACAAGAACACTGTTCGGTGGAAGAATATTTTGAAGGTCTATATGAAGAACAGGAGGACACACTGGATGACTAACTGGTGGTCATTGTTTCAAACCGTATTTCTAGAACAATTTAAAAAGTTGCGTACTATTATTTTATTCAATGCATTATTTTTGGTGATTTCCGTGGTGTTTATGTTGTTTTCTGGCAATCACTATTGGGGTGAAGAATTCTTCTTCAGTGTTCTGATTTGGGCCATGGTTTTTGCCGTAGTGCTACTGGTGCAAACCATCATCTTGACGCAAAATCAAATCAATAGCAATCGCTACCAGCTCATTCCTTTTTCTACGTGGAAAATTTACCTGACTCAAATTCTCGGGGTGGTTGTGAATTGGCTGATATTTTTGGTAATGCAAGTCTGTCTATTGATTATTGCCTTTGGCTTGGTCTTGTTAGAAATTTGGCAGCAAAATCGCACGCTTTATTATTTTATGCAGCATTTTCAAATTTTTGAACATGCTCATTGGTCAGTGTTCTTAGTAGTCGTCTTAATCTCCTTGGGTTGGTTAATCTTGAGTTTGTTGTTTGTCAATACCATTAATTTTACCAGCCGCATTTCTCTGGATTATTTACCATTACGGCAGTCTAAAGTAGTGACGGTGGTAGTTTATTTGGTCATTACATGGCTAGCTATCAAGTTTTTACAATTAATGTTTCGTTGGTTCAGGGCAATTGCGTTTAATTCCATGATGCATATGAGTAGTCTCGCTGGCAATACGCATGCTAATTATGTTTTATTGTTTGGGGCGATTATCTTGTTGTTACTGGTTAATGCTTGGTTAACGAACTATTTGGAGCCAAAAAAATAAACTATTTAAGGGGAAAGTTATGACTAATAGTTGGCAAGTCTTCAAAGTAGTCAGTCGAGAACAATTTAAAAAGGCTACTATGACATTAATTATTAATTTGTTGTTTGTTTTCGTGACTAGTTTAATTGTTTTATTTAATAAAGGCAGTGTGCATAATTTTAGTGATGCAGTAGCAATCAGTTTAATAGCTTGGAGTTTTGTTTTTGGAATTGTCTATATTTGGCAGTTAGCGATGTTAATTCGGCGGCAAATGTATAGCAATCGCTATCAGTTATTACCGATTGCTACCTGGAAAACTTATATCGTGCAAGTGGTTAGTATGGTAGGTAGTTGGTTATATTTCTTTGTTGTTCAAGCTGTCTTAATTGCGGTAAGTTTCATTATTAGTCAGCACCATTACGCAACTAGTAGTTCCCTTAACCAGAATGATTGGCATGTGATCTGGGGTGGATTGGTGCTCATGCTGTTAATAGTGGTGGTGGCAATTTTATTAATCAATTTTGTCGATTTGATTAGTCATGTTTTATTGAATTATTTGCCGGGTGGAACGTCTAAACTAGTTAAATGGATCATTTATTTAATCGTGATGGTTTTAACTATTAAACTAGCTACGTTATTAATTCCATTGTTTACCAGGTTAATTGGTCCCCGTCAGTTCAATCTGAAAATTAGTGGTGGTTACTTTAGCGTTAATGCGGGTGCTAGTACGTCAATTTGGATCATTGCTGGTGGTATTTTACTGTTAAGTTTAGTCTTTTTGATTATTAATAGTTGGTTAGTGGAACATGTTGAAACGACTTATTAACTAACTAATCAAATTGATTAGGGGGATCAAGATTATGACTAAGTGGCGACAAGTTTTCAAAGTTTTAACACGTCAACAAATTATTCAGACGACTAAGCTATTATTGATTAATTTATTAATGATTGTGTTTGCTAGTGCGGTTTCAATTGGTGCAGGTCCACATTCGGATTGGTCATTGGTAATTTTTGCCAATGTGATTATTTGGGAAGTTATCTTCGATATTATTTTAGTTATTTTGACGATTTTTAATTCTAAAAATCAAACTTTTACCAATCAATACCGGCTGTTACCAATTAAAGATTGGCAACTATATGCTGTTCAAATTTTGAATGTGTTGTTGAATTGGTTATACATGTTTTTAGTGGATATCATCTTATTAGGTATTAGTTGCTTTACCATTTTTCTGAAAGATCGAGTAAATTGGCCCAGTAAAAGTGACTTAATGTTAACCACAAAACAAATTGTTCAAGTTGGTGTAATGGTAATTTTAACTATTGCCATTATGCTAGTGTTTGCTGTATTAGTAGTACATTTAGTGAGCTTCATAGGAAAATTTATTACTGATTTTGTGCCCAATCAAAAGTGGATTAAATGGCTAATTTACTTAGCTGTTACGGTGATAACTATTTATTTGGTTTTGCGACTGTTTGACTTTTCAGATTGGTTAAGTTGGTTTGTTGGTTATCGTAGATTAAATGTTTCTACCATTTTAGGAACTTTTATGGTTAATGATGGATTGTTTATTGTTATTGATTTCCTTTTGTTTGAGGGTAATACAATTTTAATGTATAACTTAGAGACTAATCGGTAAAAATCTATGTGGCATTACATTATAATCTGCTACTTTAAGTAGTAAAATTTGTGCTAACGACATTCAATATTAATTACAAAGCTTTCAGTGTCTGAGCTGGGTAAGTGCTCAGCTTTTGTCGCAGTGCTTAAATAGCGCTCCAAAGGGCAAAAACTTGCGCCTAACTACGCCCAAGAACTAAAGTTAAGAATCAACTTTAGTTTTGGTCTAGGTTATTGCTCAGTTTCTAAGCGCCCTTTGTCGCAGTGTGTTTATTAGCGCTCCAAAGGCAAGAAACTTGTGCCTAACTACGCCTAAGAACTAAAGCCTAAACCAACTTTAGTCTTAGTCTAGGTTATTGCTCAGTTTCTGAACAGCCTTTGTCGCAGTGTGTTTATTAGCGCTCCAAAGGCAAGAAACTTGTGCCTAACTACGCCTAAGAACTAAAGTCTAAACCAACTTTAGTCTTAGTCTAGGTTATTGCTCAGTTTCTGAACAGCCTTTGTCGCAGTGTGTTTATTAGCGCTCCAAACAGCAGAAGTCTGCGTTTAGCTACGAATAAGCCCTCAAGTTTATAAAGCAAAACTTAAGTCCTTATTCTAGACTATACTCAACTTCTAAACGCTGTTTGTCGCAGTGCTTAAATAGCGCTCCAAAGGGCAAAAACTTGCGCCTAACTACGCCCAAGAACTAAAGTTAAGAATCAACTTTAGTTTTGGTTAGGTTAGTGCTCAGTTTCTAAACGCCCTTTGTCGCAGTGTGTTTATTAGCGCTCCAAGTGCCAAAAGCCTGTGTCTAACTACGAATAACCAATCAAGTTAAAAACCGCCACTTAATTGGTTATCCTAGGTTAGTCCGCGGCTTTGAAGCGGCACTTGTCGCAGTATTAACTATGATTTTGTATCACTCTATGCTAGAATATTTCACTAAATGTTTAGCTATTAATAAAAAATTTGGGGATAGTTAAAGAATGACAAAACAAACAGCCAAGCAACAAGAACAAGCACATTTGAATGATGTTGTTCAAAAGATTCAACAGGCCGAACTAAAATTAACGCACAGTATGGCCACCGCCAAAGCCGACATTAAAGAAATTGACCGGACTTTTGGGGATGATGTGCATATTGGCATGGGTGATGACGCTATTTCAATGGCGGGGGCATTATCGATTCATCAACAGCAACAGATGCTGGCCGAAAGAAATAATTCTTGGCAACGTTCGCACCAACAACTGGGGGTCTTACGAAAGCTGGAACAAAATCCTTATTTTGCACGCATTGATTTTCAAGAATTACCAGCTGGTAAACCAGAGACCATCTATATTGGTTTAGGATCATTTACCGACCGCCATGATCACTTTTTAGTTTATGATTGGCGGGCGCCCATTTCTTCAATTTATTATGATGGTGATTTGGGGAAAATCACTTATCAAACACCGGACGGTGAGCAAGCAGTTGACGTGCAATTAAAGCGTCAATTTATTATCCAAGATGGACAGATTAAGACTTTATATGATACCGAAGAAACCATTGGTGATCAGATGTTACTGGAAGTTTTGGATGAAAAAGCCAGTACCAAAATGCGGGGCATTGTGACAACCATTCAACGC
Source organism: Bombilactobacillus sp. ESL1097 (assembly GCF_058107205.1). Taxonomy (NCBI): domain Bacteria; kingdom Bacillati; phylum Bacillota; class Bacilli; order Lactobacillales; family Lactobacillaceae; genus Bombilactobacillus; species Bombilactobacillus sp. ESL1097. Next base: position 239,045 of record NZ_JBYLUB010000001.1, read on the forward strand.
GAACAAAATCAAATTATTCGTGATACTACTTCGGACTTGCTGTTTGTGCAAGGTGCGGCTGGTTCGGGTAAAACGTCAGCTATTATGCAACGAATTGCCTTCTTACTTTATCGTTACCGTCGTAAATTGACTTCAGGTCAAGTCTTAATGTTTTCGCCTAATATGTTATTTAATGACTATATTAGCCAAGTCTTGCCCGAGATGGGCGAACAAAATATGGTGCAAATGACTTATTTGCAATATGTTGCGCGGCGCTTGCCACATTTACAATTACAAACTCTGTTTGAGCAGTTTGAACAAACAATTCATCAAGCTCAAGATGTGGTCACTGATTTGATGACCGATATCGAATTCTTTAAATTGGAAACCAACTATGCTCAGATTCTAGGCAGTGGCGGTGTTTATTTTCGAGATTTGAAATTTAAGAAACGGGTCTTGATTTCCAAAACCAAAATTGCCGAAATTTATTATGGCTTTGGTTCGCAATATAAGTTAATCAATCGCATTGATGGTACTAGACAACGACTCATGAAGATTTTGAATCAACGTTTGGGTCAAGAAATGCGCAAGAAATGGGTTCAAGAAACGATTGAGTCGTTGAGCCAAGAACAATTACGGGCTTTGTATGATTATCCTGACCAAGAATTTAAAAACAGTGATGCAGAACAAAAGTTTTTAGCCCGTAAGATTGTGACACAAGCCTTTAAACCTTTAGCACGCCAGATTCAGCATAACAATTTTGTCAACTTAACTGCGACGTATCAAAAATTTTTACAAACAGTACCGCAATTATTAGATTTACAACAGTGGCATATTACGCCTCAACAATGGCAACAGCATTTAACAGACTTTCGGCAAAATTTAAAGGCTAAAAGAATTACGATTACGGATATTTCACCGTACTTATATCTCTATGATTTGATTACGGGTTATCACGGGGACACAAGTATGAAGTTTGTCTTTATTGATGAGATTCAAGACTATACTCCATTTCAGTTAGCTTATTTAAAGTACAGCTTTCCTAGAGCTCGTTATACAATGTTGGGTGATTTGAACCAGTCGATTTTAGTCAAGGAACAAAACAATACTTTGCTCAAAGAAATTACGCAATTGTTTGATGTGTCTAAAACGCGGGTGGTCCAGTTGACACATTCTTATCGTTCTACGAAACAAATTACCGAGTTTACGAAGGCATTGTTAACGCAAGGTGAAAAAATCACACCGTTTAATCGGGAGGGTGACTTGCCGAACGTGAAGATTAATGCGGATGAACAACAGATGCTCAAAGCCGTTTTACATCAATTACAATTAAACCAACAAGATCAATATGTGACGGCTATTATCACACGTGATTTGGCCCAAGCGCAACAAGTTTATGATCAGTTAAAATCAATTGAAAAAATTACTTTAATTCGTTCAGAAAATCAGCGCTTAGCCGCTGGTAATATTGTGATTCCGGCCTACTTAGCGAAAGGTTTAGAATTTGATGCCGTCATTATGTGGAATACTAGTGCGGGACAATTCCAAGCTGATGAACGCCAATTAATTTATACAATTGCTTCGCGGGCAATGCATCGCCTCAGTATTTTGGCAGTTAAGCAACTGGAACCACTGGTAGCGCAAGTTCCGCAGCAGCTGTATGTACAAGAGTAAATCAATGTTACTTGACAACCATGTTAAACTATTGAAGTTTGGTTGATAAACCAATTGAATAGTAACTTGGGGGAAACAAAATGCGAATGTTATTGATGAGTCATGGACAAATGGCTCAGGCGACTTTAGCTAGTGCAGAAATGATTGTGGGAGAATTGCCGAATGCTTATGCAGTTGGTCTAAGTGCTGATCAAAGTGCGGCCGATTTTCAAAAAGCAGCGGAATATTTTTTGGAACAAAACTTGGAAGAAGAGACAGTGGCAGCCATTGACTTTTTAGGTGGAACGCCGTCAGATGTCGTTTTACGATTGATGGTGAAATATCCGCGCTTGCAGGTGGTTAGTGGGATTAATCTACCCATGGTAATTGAGTTTGCGAACCAATCTTTAACGGCGGGTCATTTAAGTAAAACAAAGTTACTAGCAGCCAGCAAGAATGGGATTGTTGATGTTAATGCCAAATTAAGACGTTATAACTAAAATTGAAAATAATATACATTCAGGAAAATGTTCGTTGTACACGAGCATTTTCTTTTTGTCTGAGTTGCTTTTTGATTGATAAAAGTTGCCAATTAGTTGCCAAATAGCATAATTGCTAGTAAAGTTATTCTTGCTGTGTCTAAAACGTATTAGAATTAGAAGTAAAGGATGTTGTATTTTGAAAAAGAAAACATATTTTGGTTTAGCTATAGGAATTATTTTAATTGCGGCCAACTTACGCTTGCCGATTACGATGTTACCGCCAATCTTGCCGTGGTTACATAGTGCACTGGGTTTTGCAACTAGTTTAAGTGGGTTGTTGACGACAATTCCCTTGCTGATGTTTGCCTTATTATCACCAATGATTGCTAAATGGGGCATTCGTTTCGGCAATGCGCAAGTATTGTGGTGTACGTTACTGACATTAACGGTTGGGGGCTATTTACGGGTCATTCCGAGTACCTGGGTTTTATTAATTGGGACAGTTTTAGTCGGACTAGGTATTTCTGGCGGCAATGTTTTATTACCAGCAGTGATTCAAGAATATTTTCCCTAAAAAGCGACCTTATTAACCAGTTTATATACCTTTACGATGGGGTTGGTAGCTTCGGCTGGCACAGGTTTAGCAGCACCTTTAGTTAAAAAGACTAATTTAGCGGCCACAATTGCATTAATGACGACCGTTAGTTTAATTGCTTTTGTGATTTGGTGGGTTGTGGTTCGCCAACTACCAAAAAAACAATCAGTGACCAAACATGAAGCGGTTAAAGTACCATCAATTAAAAAATACCGCTTAACGTGGTTTATGACCTTTTTCTTTGGGACACAATCGTTGTTATATTATTCCATGTTAACTTGGTTGCCTGTTTTTTGGAGTCATAATGGTTTTTCAACCACACAAGCCGGATTATTAGCCACCGTTTATCAACTATGTGGGATGCCAATGTCCTTAATAATTCCCGTTTTAGCTAGCAAAAAGCCGGGAATGTATGCGAGTGTAGCGATTGTTGGTGGTGGCTTTGCGATCGGAACCTTTGGCTTGTTACTAGTGCCACACAGCTTTATGGGCAATATGATTTTAGCAATTGTCGCTGGTTTAGCTTCGGGTTCCGCATTTAGTTTGTGTATGGTCTTTTTCCAGCGGAAAACTAGTTCCGTTTATCAAACAGCAAAATTATCAGGAACAGCGCAATCAGTCGGTTATTTGTTAGCAGCGATTGGACCAACCCTAACGGGAGTAATTGAAGGCCAGCTTCATTCTTTTACGCCAATCTTCATTGCTTATAGCATTTTAGGAATTTTATTGTTGATTAGTGGAATTGTAATTACACATCAAAAACCTTTACCGAATGAATAATTTAATTGAGGGTTAGCTAGTGTTTTGTCACTTTAGCGAGCCCTTTTTTAATAATCTTAATACACAAAAATAGCGAACTAGTCTTTAAGGCTAATTCGCTATTTTTGGATGTTAAGTTAACTACTGAAAATTAAGCTTCAGTTTGAGTTTGTTGCTTTTCAATTACCTTGCCCATTCGGGTAACTAGTAATACTAAAGCAATCACAGCGCACATAATAGTTGCGGCAATGAATGATGCTTTACCAGCAGGGATTTTAATTGCGGCCCAGAGCATTGGTGCAATCACACCGGCAATTGAGGAAACTAAGGTGTTCATCGAAATAACGACTGGAAATTGCTTCTCGTCAGCTAAGATGGATAATTCGAATTGAATTGTCGCATTAACCATCACAATGCCCATACCAGAAAACATATTACCGATAATGTGGCAAGCCGGATTATTAAAGAAGATGACAAATACATAGGATAAAGCAAAAGCTACAAAACCAAAGGCCATGGTATCCGACTTTGTCATCTTGCGAATATACTTCAATAAGAAGCCTGTCAAAATACCTCCGATATTACCAATAGCAGTGACCATGCCGACGTAAGTAGTACCCCGACCTTGAGCGGCTAAGGCAATAGATTGATTAGACATAAAGATCATTAAAGCTAAAGAAGTAAAGAAAGTAATAATAATAATCAAATAAACATGCCAGTTTAAACCCTTAAGCAAACTCCAAAAGCTTTGCTTATTATCGTTATCATTTTTAGTAGCCACAATTTTAGTATCTTGAGGTACCATAAACCAAACCGCTATTAAGACGATTAAAGCTAACCAGTAAACCCAAAATAAATTGCGCCAATTAGAACCACCTAAATATCCGCCTACGTAAGTAAAGACCATCATACCAATATTGTTAAAACCAACGGACCAACCCATGACGTTTGCCCGGTCTTCACCTTCAAAATGTTCCTGTAATAAAATAGGACTAACGTTACTAATTAGACCAGTTCCACAACCCAGTAGGACCATGCAGGCGAGGATTAAATTCAAACTGCTAGAGTAGAATAATGGAACAATTCCACTAATTAAAACAAACAAAACGGCCATTAAACCAATATTTTTCCGTGTCATTTTATACGTTAACCAAGTAAAAGCTAATGTAGCGATTAATTGGCCTAACTGGGAAATGGAGCTAACCATTTGTACTTTGGAAATAGGTTCATTGGGGAATGATTTAGCAATGGCGGCAATAGCAGAGCCAATAACTGATCCAGTCATCAGCAGTAAGTTCATACTTAAGATACCAATCGCTAAAACTGTTTTCTTTCGATTCATATTAAATTCCTTTCTATTATGAGTTATGTACTACTCGTTAACTATCATAAAGGGTGTTAACCGCTTCCTCCATATGTAAAAGTGAGTAATTATGTGTTGATTTCTTAGATATTTTTAAAATAATTATCAATATATGAAACTATTGATGTCTAGAACCAATTATTTGTTAGTAAATAATTAATGCTATTTTTATTTTAAAAATTGCTAAATAAATGCAGTAGGGGATTTTTAAGTGCTTTTTAGTTTAAAAATAATTAAACTTTGTACATATAAAAAGTCTCCAAAATGAAAATCAATTTTGGAGACAGTTAAGATTTGCAATAGCTTAATTGTTGAAGAAACTTTTTTGATTGTGCTATTGAGCAAAATAATCTGGGACAGTAATGAAAGCACAAGAATTTGGCCTTAACGAAAGCTGCAAGTGTTGATTTTTCAGGGTAATTGTTTCTGTGGTTAATTTTGAAGCAGCTTGTAATGTCTGAACTTGTTGGTCATTGACGTATTCTGGTTTACCCATTTGCTCCCAAACTTGCTTGGCATTAGCGTGGTCAGTATCAATTCTTTGAATGGTGCAATCTTTATCTGGACCAGACAATTGAATGCTGATTTGTTCAGTCGCAATTGGTTGGTCAGGAACATTATGATTGTAAGCCAGTAATTGTAAGTCAGTTTGGTTTTGGACTGCTAATAATTCGGCAGTTGCATTAGAGTCAGCTGTGACAGCTAAACGTTTGGTTCCTAATTGATGAAAAATCTCAAAGATGCGATAAGCAGGTTTAGCAATACCGTTGGTAGTTTGCAAGCCAAAACCACCGTGAAAAAGTCCGGGCTTTTGGGATTGTTCTTCAAAAATATCCGAAAAAGTCCAAAAAGAATAACCAGCGACTAAGCCATCATTATCGGCTAAAGTTTTAGCAATCATTGCCGCCGCATAGGGTTCATCATGAATGGAATCACCTAGCATCGCTGAAACGTTCCATTCGGTATAGTACAACGGATAACCTTGAGCGTCTTGGTGGGCGATGCGCGTCATTTTTTGGAGAACACCGCGGCGATATTCGGTGATTTGACCGCCAGTTTGCTTGAAAAATTCGTCAATATCCATACCGCTTTGCCACAACGGATCATCCGTAGGGTAGTGGTGTGATGAAATAAAATCTAGTGGTACCTGATTTTCTTCACAAAAATTAACCATTTCTTTAATCCAAGCATTAAAGGATGTGGCTGGTCCGCCGACCTTTAATTTGGGATCAATGGCTTTCAGTGTTTTGGCAGTAATTTCGTATAGATGAAAATAATCGGCTTGTGTACCGGCAAAAAAGAGCGGCAAGTTGGGTTCATTCCAAACTTCAAAAAACCAAGATTCCACTTCGCTTTTGCCGTAGCGTTCTAGTAAATGATTGGTAAAGCGGTGAATTAATTCTTGCCATTGCGCATCTGAAGCCGGCATCGAATTATTACCACCATAGGCAAAAATAGTTTTACCACCAGAAGCTAAGCAACTGGGCATAAAGCCTAATTCTAAGAAGGGTTTCATGCCAATACTCAATAAAAAGTCAAAGATCTTGTCAATATTAGTAAAGTTGTAGGTTATACCAAGCGATTGGCCTTGGAAATCAAAATTCTCGATACAAACACTCATCTCATCATCGAATAAGCCATGAAAACGAACGTATTTAAAGCCCAATTCCTGATGGGCTTTGGTTAATTGCGCCTGATAATCAGCACGTAACGCCGTATAAGCGTGGCAACTACCGACGCACACTTCCCAATAATGGGGGAAATCAGTAACTTGATCTGTTTGAATTTGAAAGTTAATCATGTTTTAAACCTCACTTGAATTAGTTGTTTAATTATTCGCAGCTTGTTTAGCTTGACTGATTTTTTCTACACGAGTACCAAACCGTGTAATGAGTAAGATTACAGCTACAACAATCGAAACGATCATGCCCGCAATGAAGGAGTTATAACCCGGTTTAATTTTTAATGCTGCTAGTAAAATTGGGACAATCATTCCAGCAATGGAGCCTAAGAGTGTGTTAATAGAAATGGCGATAGTAAATTGCTTTTGGTCAGCTAAAATCGACATTTCATAAGGAGCGGTGGCGTTAACTAAAACAATTCCCATGCCTGAGAAAGCATTACCAATAACATGCATTACTACATTAGATGAAAAAATGATACAAATAAATGACAAAGCAAAGGCAACAAATCCCCAAGCAATGGTATCATTGCGAGTCAATTTGCGAATATATTTGAGCGTGGCAGCAGTTAAAATACCACCAGCATTCCCCAAAGCAGTGACCCCAGCTACATAAGCAGTACCTTTACCTTGAGCAGCGAGGACAATTGACTGATTAGAAACAAAGGTCATCATAGCTAAAGATAACATGAAGTTAATAATATAAATGATGTAAACATAACCGTTTAAACTTTTTAATAAAGACCACAAGCCCGTTTTAGTTTTGGTTCCTGTTTTATCCTGCTTAGTATTGGCTAATTTGGTATCTTGTGGAATCAGGATAAATGCCAAAACAAAAACAATTAAGGCTAAGCTATAAACCCAGAATAAATTACGCCAGTTTAGTTTTCCTAAAAATCCACCTAAGAAAGTAAAGATCATCATTCCAGCGTTCGTGACACCTGATGCCCAGCCCATCACAGTAGCTCGAGTCTCACCTTCAAAATTTTCTTGTAGTAAAACGGGTACGAGGTTAGTAATGGTACCGGTACCAAAACCAACCAGGACCATGCAAGCTAAAATAATATTTAAATTACTACTGTAAATGGCCGGTAACATCCCAGCAATGGCTACAATTCCGACGGCTAAGAGGCCTAAATTTTTGCGCGTCATAATAAAAGCTAAGTAAGTAAAGATGGCGGTGGCAATGATTTGACCTAACTGAGGAATAGAACCAATCAATTGCACTTTGGAAACTGGTTCATGGGGAAACGAACGAGCAATCGCTGCAATTGCTGCACTGGCCGTGGTGCTGAGCATTAATAATAAATTCATGCTCAAAATCCCGACAGCCATGGAAATTTGTTTTTTATTCATAGCTATTCTCCTTTTTTGGTTACGCTTTCATCGACGTCTTGAGTATATTACTGTTTTTAATTTTCAGACCATAGCGAAAAAGCAGGGCTTGTCTGTTCATTTCGTATATAAAAGTGCTTTGATTATTGCAGCAAAAAAAGACCAGAACACATTTAACTTGTTGTTCTAGTCTCTTCAAATTTTTTACTAAACGGCTTCGTTTTGATCTTAATTGTCCATTGCTGTAATGTTTTGAGCATTTGTGGCAATGACTTTTTGATAAAAGTAAAAACTATCTTTCGGGTAACGTTTTTGAGCTTTTTCACTATAATTATCGCGATCAACAAAAACTAAGCCGTAACGTTTATCAATACCATCATGAACGCTAATTAAATCCAGAAATGACCATGGATTAAAGGAAATAACATTGACGCCATCTTTAATGGCCTCGAGTAATTGGAAAATATGATCATGCAAGTAGTGCACACGCTTTTGATCATGAACATGACCATCAGTGGTTAAAGCTTCTTTTTGCGACCAACCACATTCGGTAATAATAATGGGAACATTAGGAAAGCGGTCATTGACTTTTTGTAAAGCATAACGTAAGCCTTGAGGATCACAGGAAAAATCCCACTCGGAATTGAGTAAACGTTCGTCTTGAACTTTTTCCACGCCAGAAATCACTCCGTCTAACATTTTGGGATTGGCTTGGTCGTTGAGCTTAAAAATACTAGTCGAATACCAATTTAATCCTAAAAAGTCAGCACGCCCATTAAGTAAGGTTTGCTCGTCCTCGCGCTTGGTTTCTAATTGAAAATTATTATCTTGCAAGTAACGTAGATAATAGCTAGGTAATTGTCCACGGATAGCAATATCCATATCAATGTAGCCAATAAAGTCTTCTAATTGTTTACTTTTTAAAACATCACTGGAAGTATGATCGTAAGGCAGGGTGGTCATGTAAGAAACGGCGGGGCCAATTTTAGCATCGGGTAACATTTGATGGCAAAGTTGGTAAACTTTCGCTTGCGCAATGAACATGTTGTAGTTAGATTGTTCACCTTTAAAGCGTAAATCTTGCGGGTTATCAGCTTTAATACCATTCATTGAAGGAACGTTAGCTAATAGCGATTGCTCATTGATTGTTAACCAGTAGTGCACCCGATCACCATATAATTTAAATAAAGTTTGAGCATAGCGATAAAAATCCGCGATACATTGGCGATTGGCCCAACCGTTATACTGCTCTACCAGTCCCTGCGGCAGATCAAAGTGGAACATTGTCACGATAGGTTCGATATGATTGTCAACGAGTAAATTAATTAGGCGATTATAAAAGTCTACACCCGCTTGATTATAATGTTCATCATTACCGTTAGGAAAAATTCGGGCCCAACTAATGGAGAAGCGGTAACTTTTTAAGCCTAAGTCTGCCATTAATTGCACATCTTCTTCTAGGTGATGATAGTGATCAACCGAAACAGAGGTATCCAAATATTTACTTTGTTGCGCTCTTAAATCGGCGACCGTTAAGCCTTTGCCATCCAGTTGGCTGGCACCTTCAACTTGAAAAGCGGAGGTACTGGCGCCCCATAAAAAGTTATCTGGGAAATCTGTGGGTAATTGTTTCATCGTATTAAAGTTATTCTCCTTTATTAATTGCGGTTTGTTGTTCTTCTTTTAAAGCTTGTTGATCTAAAATTTTAAAGAATGGCAAGTAAATCAAAGCCATTAAAGCAAAGTTAATGAGCCAAATAACAATTCCTTGCCAGCCCATAATTAAGAAGTCAGCAATGACTTTGGGCATGGTCCAAGGCATACCCAGACTTAAGGTTGGATTATACATCGAAATAAAACCAATTTTGACTGCACCGATGGCCACTAATCCGGACACCAATGATGATAAGACAAAGGGAATGAATAATAAGGCATTAAGAACGATTGGTAAACCAAAGACGATTGGCTCATTAATATTAAATAAATTAGGAATTGAGGAAACTTTAAAGAATTCTTTATAACGTTTCGATTTACCAAAGATTAAGCCAATCAGCACCAAACTTAAGGTCGCACCAGCGGCATCATTATTGGAAAAAGAAAAGGCAACTAAATTTTGCAAATACGGAATGGTTTTACCTTGCTGAAAAGCGGGAGCGCTAGCAACCATCATCGAAATAACAATTGGCATTAAAACAGATTGAATAGCAGCTGGATGCACACCAAAGAAAAAGAGTAAGTTGGACAAGGTGATTACTAAGATAATTGTCCAAGCAGAACCACCCACATGCAATAACGGTGTCGTAATCAATTGGTTGACGAAATGGAAGACATCTTTATATGGAGTATAACTAAAGATAGCACCCACAATAAAGACAATCGTGAAAATAATAATCCCAATAATTAAGGGCTCAATTGAGGTACTAACCATACTAGGCACGGAATCGGGTAATTTGATTTTTAGTTTTTGAACTTTGTTCAAGCGGACATAAAGCATACTAATTAAAATAGCTAAAATAATAGCTACGATAATTCCTTGACTACCCATGTACTGCATTTCAAAAGCGTTAATAGCTTTTTTACCATGACCGACAGTTTGTGGTGCTAACACAAAAAAGCTCGATAAACTAAACAGACCGGCGATTACACCATTCGATTTGCTTTTTTGAGCATAACTGTAAGCAATACAAAAAACGATAAAAACGGCCAAGATGTTCATCGAACCGTTAACGACAGCGTTCATTGGTTGAGTAATTCTTAAAGAATTAAACCAATTACTAACACTTTTAATCGGAAAACTAGCTAAGATGGAAAAGACAGAAGCACCAATGGTAATTGGTAAAGTCATGACCATACCAGCTGAAATACTTTGTAAAATCTTACTTTGACCAATTTTATTAGAAACGGGCACCAAAGTTTTTTGCAGAAGTTCTTGGAACTTATTCATTGACTTACTCCTCACACTTAATTTGAATTCGATTTCATAAATTAAGTATAGTTGGAATAAGTGCTGAATGACTAGATTGAAAAAAGTGAGCTTTTGTGTTGATTTCATAGATTTTTAATTTAGGAATCAAGTGCGTAGTCAGACATCTTATTAAGGCTACAGCAAACGCTCAACTCAATCTTGAAGTCTGAATCATTATGCAAGAACCAAGCTCATTTGGCGGTGTCACTACCAAGCGGCGGAGTATTGGTCTGTCTATGTTAAAGCATTATTAATCGTGTACGTTAATGTTGCGTGGTAAGCGCCGCCTTGAATCTGATTATTCAAACCGCGTGGGGGGACTTGTAACTTAATTTGTGAGTTGCCAGCTGGATCGAAGTAGTAAATAGTGTTGAGATCATTTAAAACAGTAGCATTGGAATTGTAGAGTAAAGTCTCGGAATCATTGGGACTGAGAGTAGTCGATTGTCCAGAATTTTGCTCTTGAAAAAGCAGTTGTGCTTGTTGTAAACCGACTTGCCCATTTTTGGTAAAGTTTGAGAGACGTGCTGTGACTTGATAAGGTACAAAGTAATGATTGAATTGGGGCTGGCTAGCTCTGGTATCTTTGATTTGTAATTCATTTTGTAAATTAGAGGTGTTGTTATTAATAAAAGTTTTCGCTTGTTGTTCAGGAATTGGCGTTTTGTCATTGCCAAATTGAATTTGTGGTAAATTTTGAAAACTTAAAAAGCGTAACTGATTAACCAGCCCAAGTTTTTGCGTTTGACTAGTTTTGGTCAGGTTAATGGGGTGAGACAATAAATATTGTTGCCCATTAATAGTTACGGGATCGCCTTCAGAAAGATCGCTAGCGCTAGTAGGGGCCAGGCCTTGAAAACCGCTAGCCTGGGTATTAAGACCGATTTGCACAGTGGCGTTAACTTGCAATTCGTTTAAAAAGTCATGTTCCCCACTAAGACTAGTGACTGAAGTGATCGGTACATAAGAGCCATCATTTTTTTTATAGAAAACAGTCACTTGTTGGTCATTATTAACGGTTTCGTCACTATCAAAAATACCGTTATAGTTCTGGTCATTCCAAATTTGGTAACTAAAGTCGGGACATTTAGTGATTAAATCAGCAACTTTTTGGGTGCTTGTCGTGGAGTAATTATTGGCCCGATCAACAGCAATAACGTGTAGATATTGCTTGGAAAAGCGATCTAGATTGGCAATGCTAGCACTAGCGGTAGGATCGCTCACGCCAATGAAGTTGTCATTATCAGAACCATCAATGATTCCCTGAGTATTTTTATGAGGCGTAATCGTCGTGTCAGGATTGTCATCTAATTGGTAAATATAACCCTTAATATCACTTTTGACTGGTTGTTGGATGGTGTTGGAGTATTGCGTGGTATTATCAGCATTGCCTTTGACTCGATAATAGTAGTTGGTGGCATTATCTAAACTGTGAACATTAACGCTAACTTGATCTTGGTCAGTCGTAGCTGTGACATGATCTAAAGTGGGCGCATCAGGGGCGGCAGTATCTTTGACAGTTCGATCTTCACCAGTCGTGCCAGTATTGAGAGTGCTGGTATAGTACATTAAATTGGCATTGATCATTGCTTCTTCGATTGTACAAGCGTTAGTGACGTGACCTGTTTGAATCATGGCATAGTTGTTTTTGGTGATTAAATACCAATTATTGTCAGCCGTAGCATTGGTGGCAGTAAAACTTTTCTGACCAGACTGGTCAATATAATGTTCGTCGGTAGTATTGTATTTGGTTTGTCCCAAAATATGATAATGTGGATCTTTGTCAGTGAGTGGTAAGAAGTCCATCCATTTTTGGGAGCCGCCATTGTAAAGATAAAATTGATTAGAAGTGTGGGAAGATTGAATCGTAAATTTATTAGATGGATTATAATTCAAGAGATTATTTGGGTATTGGGCTAAGGATTCGTTCATAAAAGCTGGGGTCAATTCGACAGTAGTAGAGCCCAAGCGATCATCACCTTGGGAAGTGAGATCACGAGTGCCGAAGATCTTTAAGCCAAGTTTGGGAGCAAAAGTATCGTAAACTGGACGACTGTCTCTTAAGGTATCATGACCGAAGACAACACCGCGTCCTGTAATTAATTAAATCTTTAACCTGATTAGTAATATCGACATTCCAACCGCCATCGGCGGCACCAAAATAAAGTTCGTCGTAATTATAATTACCGGAACTATCTTTAAACAAATACTGCGTAGGATTGGCCGCAAAATCGGCTGCCGAAACGGGTGTGACTTTGATTAAGCCTTGGGAGACAGTCTGAATTTGCTGCGTTTGCGGATTAGTGTACTTGATCTGTAACCAATTCTGGAGGTGATTGCCATTAGTGGGATAAATATTTAAAACATTAATGGTCTTGCCATAATTACTGGCCACGTTTTGCCATGAGGTGAGATTGGACGGATCGGTACTCCGTTGCACATTATAATCACCTGATAAATTAGCTAGCTGTTCCCAATTTAAGCTAACATAAGCAGCTTGGTCAAAATTTTGTTGACTATGCAAGTTAAAACCTGTTGTCCCATCGGCATAATTAATTCCAAGCAAACTACTGGTGTCTTTTAATAAATTGGTGTTAGTGAGGAGATTATTTGTTGTAATGTTTGATTGTTTGGACCAGTGTGGACTGGTCATAAAAGTGGCATTGCTGTTATTAGTCAATAAATTTGAGAGGCTACTAGCTTTTACGGGGGTGACCAGTCCGGAGAAAGTGAGTAGCGACAAACAGATAGAAATAATGATAATCAAGTTCAACGGTTGTAGATACTTTTTCAACATTGGCTATCTCCAATCTGATAATTCAATCAAATCTTATTTAAAAATATTATGAAATTAGATACTGAAATCACAACAACAATTACCACAATTATAATCCCAATTTAATAGATGTAAATTGACGTGATTATTTGTTATTTAATTATGAAATTCATTAAGAGCAATTTGAATAATTCGATGAACGCCAATTATCCCCACGTTAATTCATGATGGCATTTCAAAATCAAAAGAATGATAATTTTTGTGTATTCGCTATCATTTTACTGATTATTACGCCGGTATTCGGCAGGAGAAACGCCGATAATTTTTTTAAAAACTTTATAAAAGTATGAAGGATTTTCATAGCCAACTTCACTGGCAATTGTTTCAATGGGGGCTTTGGTATAGATTAAGTATTCCCCTGCAGTATTGACGCGTTGGAGATGAACCAATTGAATAAAAGATTGCCCCGTTTGTTTCTTTAAATAAGTAGAAAGATAGTTGGGATTGAAGCCAAAATCTTTGGCCATTTGGGTCAGGGTAATGGTGCGGTAGTTATTCTCAATATAAAGTAATAGTGACAACAGATTGATTTGCGAATCTTTGACTTTATGAGTGTGGGCTTTAGCGTGATAGGCTTGGCGAATGAGGCGAGAAAATAGCGTTAAAATATCAAAGCGAATGATTTGGTGGGATTGAATGTCGTAATTGTAATATTCGTCAATAATGTCATAAATATTATTGACAATTTTCGGTTGATGTTCTACTTGAAACCAAACATAACGGCCTGCACTATAATTTTCGTTGGATAGGAGGGTGAATAACAGGTTTGAGATATTGGAGTTGGTACCATTACGGTGTAAAAAGTTGAGGTCGTTGAGGGAAAAGGCCGAACTTTTGAGTGCTAGATTAACGACAATATCATTTGGACCGATAGGTTCAACTTTGTGAGGCGTGTGATTACCAATGAATAAAACATCTTCACTATTTAACTGAACAGTTTGCTTATCCAAATGTACGGTGCAATTGCCTACTAAGGGAATCATAATTTCAATGTAATTATGTAAATGGTAGGGAATAAAAGAATTGACTGGTTGCACGGAGATCGTAATCGCATTGAGATTTAAAACGAGATCATCAGAGTAAGTTTCAAAAAACTCATAGGTTGGCTCATCAGTGATTTGACCAGCACGTTTCAATGTATTCCCTTGTTGTGCAAAAGTGGCAGAAACATCTTGCCAATCACGGGGCTGATTTTTGGAGCGCAAAATTTTTAATAGTTTTTGTTTCACAATAATTCCCTCCACACTGGTTTTTACTTTAATCATAAACTATTTAAAGTAGAAAATAACTTTTTTCTGAAGCTTATCTAGGAAATAAACAGAAGATTTATACTGTTTAACCATAGTTGGATGAAATTTTCTTCGTTACAATAAAATCGTTATATGATTAGAACCTGATGGAGGTTGATGAAATGGTTGATTTAACAGCAAAGCCTTATAACTTAACACAAGAACAAATTACTTATGTTCAACAAAAATTACAAGCAATGAATACTCAAGAGAAAATTGGACAGTTATTCTTTGTCATTGGTCCCGATGAACAAACAACAGATCTCAAAGAATTTATGCGCAAGTATCAACCTGGTGGGGTGATGTACCGGCCTGATCAAGCAGAAAAAATTAAGCGGGAGTTAGAAACGGCGCAAACTAATAGTAAAATTCCGTTATTGACAGCTGCTAATTTGGAATCTGGTGGTAATGGTATTGTCAATGAAGGCACTTGGTTTGGCACACCACTGCAAGTAGCCGCTAGTGACAATCCCGAAAATGCGTACCAATTAGGTAATGTTGCCGGTAATGAAGCACATCAAGTCGGAAACAATATGTCCTTTGCGCCAATTGTAGATATTGATAATAATTTCCGGAACCCAATTATGAATACGCGGACTTTTGGGAGCGATAAACATCGGGTGATTAAGATGGCTCAAGCTCAAGTTAAGGGCTTAAAAGATGCCCATGTGATTCCGGTGATTAAACATTTCCCTGGTGATGGCGTGGATGAACGCGACCAACATTTAGTTAGTTCAGTGAATTCCTTGTCTAAAGATGATTGGATGAATTCTTACGGGCAAATTTACCATCAATTAATTAATGATGGTACTCCCGCAGTCATGATTGCGCATATTATGCAACCGGCTTGGGAACGGGCCTTAGAACCTGGAATTAGTGACCAAGACTTACGGCCAGCTTCGAGCTCCAAGTTGTTGATCGATGGTTTGTTACGGAATGTTCTTCAATTTAATGGCTTAACCATCACTGATGCAACACCGATGATTGGTTACAATGCTGCCATGGCGCGCAAAGATTTATTACCAGCGACGATTAATGCTGGGATTGATATGATTTTGTTTAATAAGAATATTGATGAAGACTATGCATATATTACACAAGCAGTAGCCGATAATGTGATTACACAAGCACGTTTGGATGAAGCGGTGACCCGAATTTTGGCAACTAAATTAGCGCAAGGCATTATGGACACTAACGGTCAATTTTGTGATGCAGTACCCGCCAAGTTAGATTTGCAACTAGAACAGCATCATCAAGCAACCAAAAAATTAGCTGATCAATCAGTCACTTTGGTCAAAGACCGTGACCAATTATTACCAATGACGCCGCAAAAATATCCTCGGGTCCGCTTAGTGGTTTTAGGTGATAGCGATGATGGCGGCTTTAAAGAAGGCGGTAGTGTTACTGATAGCATTATGAAACAATTACAAGAGCGGGGCTTTGAAGTCACTTTATTTGATCAAGCACACTTAGACTTTCATGAAGTTTTTGAAGAAGGGGTTGCTGATTTACAGCAAAAATTTGATTTGGCTTTATATGTAGCGAATATTGAAACTGCCAGCAATCAGACAACTACACGGATTGATTGGGTTCATTTGATGGCCGCTGATGCTCCGTGGTTCATGAAGGCTATTCCCACAATTTTTGTGTCTACTGCTAATCCGTATCATTTATTTGATATTCCCAATGTCTCAACTTTTGTGAATGCTTATACTGGCAATGCTGAAACCATCCAGGCAGTTTTTGATAAATTAACAGGTCAAAGTGAATTCAAGGGCATTAATCCTGTCGATCCATTTTGTGGCGACTTTACTACAAGATTGTAATAAATTGCTTGTAACAGCTTGATAAATACGTTCTAAAGAGCAAAAGTCTCTGTCTAACTACGCCAAATTAAAAGTCAAATTCAGACTTTTGAATTTGTCTAGGTTAGCTTTAGCCTTTTACCCGCTCTTTTTCGCAGCTTAAGTTAGGAGGATGACCAGAATGGAAATTACGAATATCTTAATTAATCATATGCAACAACCACTCGGCTTTGATTTGAGTGATTTACGAATTGAATTTCAATTACAAAACGTTGCTACTCAACAACCGGTGCAAAAAAAATTAACTATTACCACATCTAAACAACAGCCCGTTTATGAAAGTGACTGGCAAGAATTTAGTGATAATTACTTTACAGTTCAACAAGCTTTAACCCCCCGCACCCGTTATGATGTCACTATTGAGGTGCAAGCAGGCACGCAGACTGCCAGAGCAACTAGTTGGTTTGAAACGGGCAAAATGACGGAAGCCTTTAGTGCTGCTTGGATTGGTAATCAAAATGCTGATTTACAAAATACTTTATTGAAAAAACAAGTTGCCATTGAGAAGCCGTTAAAACAAGCGCGCTTATATATTAGTGGTTTAGGATTATATGAAACATATATTGATGACCAAAAAGTTGGCAATGAATATTTAACACCGGGTGTGACAGCGTATGATCAGTTGGTGCAAGTGCAAACTTACGATGTAACTAAAGAACTGACAACGGGGCAGCATGAGTTACTCATCTCGTTGGCTGATGGTTGGTATAAAGGTAACTTTGGCTTTGATGGTGGTCAAGATTGTATTTACGGTAATCGTCAAATGGCGATTGCGGAATATCATTTAGATTATGCTGATGGCACTCACGCAGTAATTAAGACAGACACGGATTGGCAAACGACTGCCGGTAAGGTAATTAAATCGGCCATTTATTACGGTGAAGATTATGACGCTACTAAAGAAGTGACTGATTGGCAACCGGCAGTGGTCATTGACCATTCGAAGGCTATTTTAGCAGATCGCTTGAGTTTACCAATTACCGTCCACCAACAATTAACGCCACAATTAATTCAAACGCCAGCTGGTGAGCAAGTGCTAGACTTCCAACAAAATCAGGCTGGCTGGTTAGAATTTTATAATCGTGAGCCAAAAGGTACCAAGATCACCTTTGAAATGGGTGAAATTTTACAAAACGGCAACTTTTATCGCGATAATCTGCGCGAAGCCCGAGCTAGTTTTACCTATGTTTCGGATGGAACGACTGGTTGGGTGCGGCCCCACTTTACGTATTTTGGTTACCGTTATGTGCGTGTTAGCGGCAATACCCAACCGTTACAAATGACCGATTATCAAGCTGATGTTTTGTATTCCGATATGCAAGATACCGGCTCCATTACGACGAATAATCAACTAGTTAACCGCTTGTTCCAAAATATTATTTGGAGTCAACGCAGTAACTTCATCGACGTCCCGACGGATTGCCCACAGCGTGATGAACGGTTGGGCTGGAGTGGCGACGGTGAAATTTTCTCCGAAACCGCAGCCTTTAATATGAATGTCTTTGCTTTCTTTAAGAAATATGCGAAAGATATGGCAATTGAACAACAACAGCGCGGTGGTATGTTACCAATGTATGCGCCAGCTATGGGTCAAGGTGACGGCGGCGCGGCTGCTTGGGCTGATGCAGCCACGATTATTCCGTGGAATATGTATCAAGCTTACGGTGATCCAGCTATTTTGCAGCAAAACTATTCGGATATGAAATCTTGGGTTGATTGGATTAGCGCACAGACCACGACGCCCAACTTGTGGACAGGAACGTTCCAATTTGGTGATTGGTTAGCTTTAGATGGAGAAAATCCAGCTAAGCCAACTGGTAAAACTGATGAAGATTTTATTGCTTCTGTTTATTACTACTATTCCGCTACGATTATGGCACAAACTGCTCAATTGTTGGATCAGTCAGCCGATGCCCAAAAATACGGGGATTTGGCTAGCCAAATTAAACAAGCTATTCAACAAGAATATATTACGGCTACTGGCCGCGTGGCGATTAATTCACAAACGGCCTACGCCTTGGCACTATTCTTTGATTTAATTACGCCGCAACAAAAAGCACACGTGGTGGATGATTTAGTGCAACGTTTGAAATTAGATCATAATCATTTAACAACGGGCTTTGTCGGAACACCTTATCTGTGCCAAGCTTTATCGGCTAACGGTCAACATAAATTGGCTACGGAAATTTTCTTGAATGAAGACTTTCCAAGTTGGTTATATGCAGTCAATTTAGGGGCAACAACAGTTTGGGAACGTTGGAATTCGGTTCAAGAAGATGGCTCAATGAATCCGCAAGGAATGAATTCTTTGAATCATTACAGTATTGGTGCCATTATGCAGTGGGCTTATAAATATTTATTAGGCTTGACAGAGCATACACCAGGATTTAAAGAATTTACTTTTGCGCCACAATTTGATTACCGGTTAACTGATGTGCAAGGTCATTTCCAAAGTTCTTACGGTGAAATTAAAGTGCATAATCAAGTGGAAACTGACGCACAGCATACAATTAAGATTCAATTAACGATTCCATTTGGCGTTAGCGCTCAAGTACGCTTGCCCAGAGCTGAACAACAAACTGTTCAAGTTAATGACCAGCAATTTACTGGTGGCAATTTTGAATTGTCAGCGGGCACTTATCAAATCAGTTATCAACCCACGACAGATTATGTAGAACGTTATCAAGCCCAGACGACGATTAAAGCAATCATGGCTGATTCCGAATTAGTAGAGCAAATTTCCCAAATTGATCCGGTGCTTGACTACTTTAAGCAAAATCCCAATGAAGTTAACGGTGGTATGGGCGATATGAACTTAACTGAAGTCAGTGTCACCTTCCCATTTATTAATATTTCAACTGATCATTTACAACAAGTTAACCAATTATTAGCGCAAACACCAATTTTAAGTGAACGAAAGCAGGGTAAAAAATGATTCAAGGAGCATTATTTGATTTAGACGGCGTGATCGCTGATACATCAGTTTATCATTTTCAATCTTGGCGGCAATTAATTGCCAATCATTTTCAAAAAGAATTGCCGGATCAATTAGAGCAACAAACCAAGGGTGTTAGTCGAGCTGATTCATTAACCGCTATCTTGAATTATTTGCAGATTGAAGTTCCAGAAACGGAGTTTCAAGCAATGATGGCGGAAAAAAATGATTTATATTTAAAATCATTGCAACAATTGCAACCTAGTGATACGTTACCTGGTATCGTGGCTTTTTTAAAGCAGTTGCAAAAACATCACGTTAAGATTGCCTTAGCTTCGGCTAGTCGCAATGCACCAGTGATTTTAGATAAACTGCAATTAACTGATTATTTTGCTGCAATTGCTGATCCCGCAAAAGTGCAAGCTGGTAAACCAGCACCAGACATTTTTTTAGCAGCAGCGGCAGGAATTAATGAAGATCCCCAGAATTGCATCGGGATTGAAGATTCTATTGCAGGAATTCAGGCCATCAATGCGGCGGGGGCTTTTTCGGTCGGTATTGGTGATGCTCAAGAATTAGGAGCAGCCAAATTGTTATTACCAACAACTGCTCAATTAGATTTAGCAACGATTGAACAGCATATGCCGGCTTAATGATTTCAATGAAGAGGTTGGGACAATTTAGTGAATGTTTGCTAAATAACTTTGTCGCAATCTCTTTTGCTTTTACATAATAGATACTTAAATATTAGAACAATAAGCTATAATATAGCAGAGAAATTATTGGGTAAAAGTAATGATTTTTCTGCAGGTTTTCTGCAGGTTAGTTAGATTTTTTGAAAAGTAATATTCATTTGCTTTTTATATAAAAGGAGAATATCTTTGGATTATTTGAATAAGTTATCTATGGAAAATGAAGCTCAATCTTTAGCTATGTTAGCAGCATTGCCGGATATACTACGAAAACATATCAAAGATTAAAAATAATTGATTTTTTTAATTTAATAATCCTTCATTAGTACCGAATTGCAACTCTTGTTCGTGAAAGTTATTAAACTAAAACGTTAATAGATTAAAAAACACTTTACATTTTGGTACGTAGTTCGTTAAAATGTGGTAATTATTGTCGGATTGATGAATTACTGATCAAACTTTATGCATATGAAGAATTTAAATTTCAAAGCAAGTTGTAAGATTGAATTAATTAATTTTTAATTTGGAGGAGTGTTATGGCAAAAAAGCAGCAGGAACCACAGTTAAATAAATCATTATCACCCAATCAAATGCAGATGATTGCTCTAGGTGGAACTATTGGTGTAGGTCTATTTATGGGTTCAGCTTCCACCATCAAGTGGACGGGGCCCTCGGTGATGTTAGCCTATGCGTTGGCTGGCGGTATCTTATACTTAGTGATGCGTGCTTTAGGTGAAATGTTATATATTAATCCGGTAACGGGTTCCTTTGCGGATTTTGCAACGGAATACGTCCATCCTTTGGCTGGCTATTTAGCAGCGTGGAGTAATATTTTTGAATTTTTATTAGTAGGTATTAGTGAAACGATTGCAGTGGGGCAATATTTGCAATTTTGGTGGCCACATTTTCCTGGTTGGATTGCCGGAGTGATCGTAGTTGTCACACTGGCGTTGGCTAATCTGGCCTCAGTCAAAGCTTACGGTCAATTAGAGTCGTGGTTTGCCCTGGTTAAAGTATTGACGATTATTCTGATGATTATTTTAGGACTGTTGGTAATTATTTTTGGTTTAGGAAATCATGGGCATCCGGTAGGAATTAGTAATTTGTGGTCTCATGGCGGTTTCTTTACGGGCGGTTGGAAAGGTTTTTTCTTCTCCTTGTCCTTAGTCATTGCTTCTTATCAGGGAATTGAAATTGTGGGTATTACGGCCGGCGAAGCCCAAGATGCCCAAAAGAGTATTGTGAAATCCATTAAATCGTTGATTTTCCGAATTTTGATTTTTTACATCGGGGCAATCTTTGTCATTGTGGCGATTTATCCGTGGAATGAATTAGGAAAAATTGGGTCACCCTTTGTTCAAACTTTTGCGAAAGTCGGAATAACTTTTGCCGCAGAAATTATCAACTTTGTGGTTTTAACCGCAGCTTTATCAGGCTGCAACTCGGGTATTTTTAGTGCTAGTCGGATGATTTATACTTTGGCGGAGAACGGTAGCTTGCCAAAGACTTTGACTAAAGTTTCGAAGCATAAGGTTCCTTATTTGCCCGTAATTATCATGTCTGGTGGAATCTTAATTGGCTTATTGTTAAATGATTTTGTGCCCACAATGCTACATTTAAAAACCAATCCGTTTGTTTTAGTTTATGGTGCCAGTGTGTTACCAGGGATGATGCCGTGGTTCATTATCTTGATTAGTCATTTACGCTTTCGCAAGCAGACCGACGCCAAGGTGTTGCAGGAACATCCATTTAAAATGCCAGGAGCACCAGTGACTAACTATATTGCGCTTTTTGGTTTATTAATTACGTTGGTCTTTATGTTTGTGAATCCAGAAACACAAATTTCCATTATCATTGGTGTAGGATTTGAAGTGTTGATGGTGGTTGTTTATTTGATTCAAAATCGTGGTTTACAACCGAAAACGTCTAAGCAATTAAATTAAATTTACAGTGCTGTTGATTAATTTCAGGAGCACTTTTTTTGTCCTGATATTAAACTGAGACAAAATAAAAATGCTCGTATGAACGAACATTTTTTATGATGCTTGATGAATTAATGATTTTTTGTTTACAAGTCCCGTATTAAGCGTCTTGGGTTTTGAGTTTTGCAGTAGTTAAAGCCTGCTTTAAGATCGGTTGTAATAGATCAAATAATAAATCAAAGCCATCCTCATTAAAATGTAAACCATCAGCTTGCAAATATTGCTGCGGATTATTTTGTTGTTGCATGCTTTTTAACAGATTAATAAACGGAACTTGCAATTTGTGAGCAACGTGTTCTGCCGCCAAAGTAAATTGCAGTTGACGAGGCCAATTATGATTAAGATGATGGTGATAGTCAGTATACGGTGGCGATAAAAGAATTACTTTAGAAGTGCCGATGGTTTGAATTAAACTGGTTAGATTATTCGTGAAAAAGCCAGGTTTAATTTCATCATGAATAGAAACATCATTTACACCAAATCCCAAAATGACGATGGTCGGATCTAAAGCCACCAAATCGCGGTTGACATGAGTTAAGGCGTCAGTAGTTTTGTGTCCCGGAATAGAGAGATTAATAACCTCGTCTTCAGGAAAGGCTAGGGCGATGCGCTTGGTAAAGGTCTCGGTAACTTGATTGTGATATACTCCGCCGAGAATTTCGTCACCAAACAAAACAATTCTTTGCATAGCAAAACCTCTTTAGTTAAGTGTGATAGCGTTTAAAATTTTGATATAATAAGTGCTAAATATTAATTTAATCATATCATGAGTGAGGCAGTTAAATGCAAGATTTTATGAATTATAATGAATATTCACGACAACAATGGGCGCAATTTCACGGTGCTAATTTACAGACGGTTGATACAGCAGATCTCCAACGAATCCGTTCAGTTGACGATCATATTTCGTTGACAGATGTCCGGGAAGTTTATGAACCACTACGACATTTGTTACATATCTATTTTAAAAATTATCAGCAGTTACTAATTAAAAAAGCTGACTTTCTAGGCAAAAAGCCGCATCCAACACCATTTATTATTGGAATTAGTGGCAGTGTGGCTGTTGGTAAAAGTACCACAGCACGGCTTTTAAAAATTATGTTAGAACGTGCTTACCCCCAATATAAGATTGCCCAGATGACCACGGATGGTTTCTTGTATCCCAACCAAGAATTAGAACGACGGCAGATTTTAAGTGAAAAGGGATTTCCGTGGAGTTACGATAATGAAAAATTACTGCAGTTCTTAGAAGCGGTCAAAGCCAATCAAGGGACCGTTACTTATCCACTATATTCGCACGAAATTTATGATATTGTTCCCGACCAGCAAGGAAAATTAGAACAGCCGGATATTTTAATTTTAGAGGGGATTAATGTTTTACAATTACCACAAAATCAAAACTTATATGTGAGTGATTATTTTGACTTTTCTATTTATGTGGACGCAGATCCACAACTCATAGAGCAATGGTATTTGAAACGCTTTTTAGGCTTTTTACAAACGGAAAAACAAAATCCTAACCCGAACGATTATTATTATCGTTATTTAAGTCAACCCCAGGAACAAGTTTTGCAGCAAGCCCATCAAGTTTGGCAAGATGTTAATTACAAGAATTTGGTTGAATATATCGCACCTACGATGAACCGTGCCGATGTTATTTTGCACAAAACGAAACAACATTTAATTGATCGAATTTTTTTGCGGAAATATTAATTGCAGTGGTTGATCTAGTCGCTTCGGATGCTCAAAGCTTGCGTTTAACTACACCTAAAAACTCAAGTCAAAGACCGACTTAAGCTTTTAGGTTAGGTTAGTCCTCGGCTTTTCACCGGTTTTTGTCGCAGTATTTTAATTAGCGCTCACAGCAGCAGAAGTTTGCGTCTAGCTACGATAAAGTTCTCAAGTTTAAAAACCAAAACTTAAGTCCTTTATCTAGGCTATACTCAACTTCCAAGCGCTGCTGGTCGCAGTATTTGATATGTTTTGGGTTCTATCTTTTGTAAAATTTGTGGCAATTGATTGCGACAAAGTAAACTTAATTGGTGCATTGCTCTAGTAGCAATGGTATATAAAATGCCTTGATCGCCTAATGTGTGATAATTAGCATCACTAATGTCGTAAGCAATCACCGCATCGAATTCTAAGCCTTTGGCTAAATAAACTGGTAAAATTACTAAGCCTTGTGGGATTTTTAACGTTTCTTGTGAAAGTAGTTGATGCTTGAGTCCAATTTGTTCACTCAGTTGTTGGGCTTGTAGTTGGGTCTTCGTAATTAACGCGACTGTTTGGTACTGCTTGAGTAAAGCTTGTGCTTGTTGTTTAGCAACAGTGATTAACTGGTTGCTGATAATAATTGTTGGCAGGTGGCCGGATCGATTAAAAGCTTGAATTTGTGATCCGCTCGGAATCAATTGCTTAGCAAAATTCGTAATTGTAGCTGTGGAACGATAGCTTTGATTGAGGGTGATCAAACTGGTCTTCGAACTATTTAACAGTTGCGCAATCGTTTGAAAATGCTCACTCGGTAAGCCATCAGTTTGGTAAACATTTTGTTCAATGTCGCCTACCAGTGTTAATTGAGCGTTAGGAAAAGCTTGGTGCAGGTACGCTAATTGCACATAAGAGTAATCTTGAATTTCGTCCACAAATAAATATTGAATTTGATGATTTTGTCCACGACCAGTAATCAGATGCCGTAAATATAAAATGGCAGTGGCGTCGTCTAAGTGGAGCTGATGTCGTTCGAGATGGTCATTAATTTCGGTAATCATTTCTTGCCAAGCTGTGGTGGTAATATCAGTTGGTTGAACTTGCTTGAGCAGCTTGATATAGGTCTGGACTTCATCAAAGAAATAGTCATTATAGATGGCATCATAAAGTGGTAAATAATATTGCTTTAATAAATAATGGCTGAGAGCTTGTTGCTGTTGTGTTAAATCGGCGTCTAATAAGTCTTGCTCCTGTAAAATTTGTTGATATTGTTCATCACTTAAATTATCAAAGCTTTCACTGACCCAATCAGCATTTTGCTGACTACGCATTAAATGCTTGACTTGATTAATTAAATGATTTTTAGTTTTTAAATATTTGTCACCAGCTAATAAGTTTTTCGGCCAACTGGCAAAGATGTGACTAATGTCTTGAGCAGAAAAAATAATTTGGCCTTTAAAATATAAATTACTAAATACTGGCTGGGAAAGATAATCAGCGTAATGATCTAAAATTTTGACTAAGGCAGTACTCTCTTTAAATTGGCGAATTTTTTGATAGCTAATTGTTTGTTGCACTTGGTCATTTTCAAAACGTTCAAATAAAGTTTCAACATGAAATCCTTGTAACCGTTGCGTCAAAAAGTCACTAAAAGTTACTTGGCGCATATTTTTTTCGCCCAGACTAGGCAATACTTCAGCAATATAATTGGAAAATAAACGATTGGGCGAAAACAGAATAATCTGATCGGCATCTAAATTTTGGCGACTATGATATAACAAGTACGCAATGCGTTGCATGATAGTCGAAGTTTTACCAGAGCCTGCCACGCCTTGAACAATTAAGATGTTTGATTTGGTGTCACGAATAATTTGATTTTGTTTGCGCTGAATAGTTGCGACAATATTTTGCATTTGCGCACTACTAGCTTGCCCAAGCACGTTTTGTAAAATCTCGTCACCGATCGTTTCATTGGTATCAAACATATTTTTGATTTGGCCTGCTTGAATGGAAAACTGCCGTTTGCGTTTTAAATCAACAGTCTGTTGCCCTAAAGGTGTTTGATATTTAACTGGACCCAAAGTGCCGTTGTAATAGATGGCGGCAATCGGCGCCCGCCAATCATAGATTAAAAAGTCAGCACCTTGTTCATCATCTAACGAAGCAATGCCAATGTATAAGGAATCGTCATCCCCCTCTTCAGTAATATCAATGCGTCCAAAGTAAGGCGAACCTTGTAAATTATGCAAGTTGGTTTGCTTTTTTTGTAAAATTTCTTCATTACTGGTAGCACTGTTTAATAATTGTTTTTGTTGCTGCGTGGTGGCATAAGTTTCCATGATATCATCAGTTTCAATATAGTTGGCCCGAGTGTTAGCGCCATAATTGATTTCGACTCGCCGGCGTTCTTGTTTGGCTTGCAATAATTTTTCTGAAGTGCTTTGTAATTGATCAGTAATTTGTTGTTCGACAAAATCTAAGTGTGCTTGTTCGTCAGCTTGTGAATTATTAGGAAATGACATGATTGATCCTTTCAGTAAATTATTAATTGGCACTAAAATTAATTATTAAGAAGTTCGTTGTTAATTGTGATAAAATAACACTTAAGATTGATCAACTAATATTCTAAAATGAATGATGGCTGATACAATTCAGTACTTTAATGTAGTTTCATTACAATCACGTTAACAGTTAATGGAACATCTAACAAGTATCTATTAAGCGCAAAGTATTATTTAATTGGGAAATTAGAAACTGACTGGTTGCTGAAAAGTTAGCCCTATTATTTAAGAAGTGGAACTTAATACTAGTTTATTTTAAAGTAAGTGGTAGAAAATTATTTCTGCAAAACAGGTGGTACCGCGGTCATTCGTCCTATTGTTCAGTGAACAATAGGACTTTTTATTTGGGGCGCAGTGTTTGATATAGCGCTCCAAAAACCAAAAGTTTGCGTTTAACTACACCTAAAAACTCAAGTCAAAGACCGACTTAAGCTTTTAGGTTAAGTTAATCCTCAACTTTTAACCGGTTTTTGTCGCAGTATTTGAATAGCGCTCCCAGCAGCAGAAGTTTGCGTCTAGCTACGCTAAAGTTCTCAAGTTTAAAAACCAAAACTTAAGTCCTTTATCTAGGCTATACTCAACTTCCAAGCGCTACTGGTCGCAGTATATTATTTAATAAGGAGA
This sequence comes from Bombilactobacillus sp. ESL1097, assembly GCF_058107205.1. Classification (NCBI taxonomy): domain Bacteria; kingdom Bacillati; phylum Bacillota; class Bacilli; order Lactobacillales; family Lactobacillaceae; genus Bombilactobacillus; species Bombilactobacillus sp. ESL1097. Next base: position 266,351 of record NZ_JBYLUB010000001.1, read on the forward strand.
AATTATTATGACAGGACATACAATTCTAACAGCAGATCGGCCAACCGGCAAATTACACATTGGGCATTATTTAGGTTCCTTGAAAAATCGGGTTCGTTTGCAAAACAGTGGTCAGTACCAAAGCTTTATCATGATTGCTGATATGCAGGCTTTAACTGATAATGCGCGTAATCCGGAAAAAATTCGAAACAGTTTGATTGAAGTGGCGCTGGATTATTTGGCAGTGGGAATTGATCCTAGTAAGTCTACTATTTTTGTACAATCACAGATTCCCGCATTGAATGAATTAACCATGTATTATTTAGATTTAGTTTCTGTCGCTCGACTAAAGCGTAATCCGACTGTCAAAACCGAGATTCAACAAAAAGGATTTGGCGAAAGTGTCCCGGCGGGCTTTTTGGCTTATCCAGTTAGTCAAGCTGCCGATATTACCGCCTTCAAAGCAGATACCGTCCCAGTTGGCGATGATCAAGAACCAATGTTAGAGCAAACTAGAGAAATTGTGCGGACCTTCAACTCAACTTATCAAGCTGAAGTTTTGGTGGAGCCACAAGGTTTGTTTCCGCCTAAAGGTCAGGGACGTTTACCCGGAATAGACGGCAATGCCAAAATGAGTAAATCATTGAATAACGCCATTTATTTGTCGGATTCTGAAGAAGATTTGCATAAAAAAGTAATGCGTATGTACACAGACCCAGATCATATTCATGTAGAAGATCCGGGGAAAATTGCTGGAAATATTGTCTTTCAATATTTAGATTTATTTGGTCAAGATACTGAAAAAATTGCGTCCCTAAAAGAGCAATACCAACATGGTGGTTTGGGTGATGTGAAAGTTAAACGGTATTTGGAAGAAGTTTTAAATGAAGTTTTAACACCAATTCGGAAGCGTCGAGCTGAATATGCGCAAGATTTAGGTGCGGTTTATCAGATTTTACAAACTGGTAGTCAAAAGGCCAATGAAGTTGCCCAACAAACTTTGCAAGAAGTGCGGCAAGCCATTGGGGTCAATTATTTTAATTAAGTTTGAGAAAAAGTGGGGCTTTCAGCACCGCTTTTTTTGTATTCGCAATTACCAATCTCATTTTAGGACACGATATATTTAAAAAAATATCTTGTAAATGCTTTCGGAGAAGATTAATATTAAGCTCAAAGAAAAATAATTAATGGATTAGACCAATCTTATTTTTAAAGCCATAGGCATGAGATTGGCTTTAATTATTAATTACTAATCTGAAAATCCTGGTTGAAGGAGGATGTCATGTTTTCACCAAGTCAAGTGCACCAGAGAATTTACCAGCAACAAACTGATTTTTTAACTGACTTGCAAAAATTGATGCAAATTCCGAGTGTGAAGTCGCAAGCTCAACCGCAGGCGCCATTTGGTCTGGGACCACGGCAAGTGTTACAAGAGATAGTTCAACTAGCTCAGCAATATGGCTTTACAGCTAAGGTGGTTAATAACGCAATGGCTTATGTCCAGTGGGGCTTGGATAATCAAAATTATCAAGCCATTGTGGGCCATTTAGATGTCGTAGCTGCGGGCAATGATTGGTCAAGTGAACCCTTTGCTGTAACGCAAGTGCAGCAAATGCTGTATGGCCGCGGTATTTTGGATAATAAAGGGCCCAGCTTTACATGTTTATATGGTATGAAAATTCTTAAAGATTTGGGTGTGAAACCGCACCACACTATTCGCTTGATTTTTGGTTCTGACGAAGAAAGTGGCAGTCAAGATATTGCACTATATTTACAGCAAGAGGCACCGCCGACTTTTGGGTTTACCCCGGATTGTAAATTTCCAGTAGTCTATGGTGAACGCGGGATTGTTAATTATCAAATCACGACACCATTTACGGGTGCTGAATTAGCCAACTTTTCGCAAATTAGTGGTGATCAAGCCAGTGATCATGTTCCGGATCAATTACAAGTACAAATCAATGGGCAAACCTATGCTGTTAAAGGACAAAGGTCACCAACTAATGCGCCGGAAATGGGGCAAAATGCGATTACTTATTTAGCAAAATTGCTTAATGAACAACAATTAGTAACAGGGCATTTAGCCCAATACTTTCACTGGTTAGAACGAAGTTTTCATGAGCAACACTATGGTGAAGGGCTCAATTTAGTGTTACACGATGAAGCGAGTGGTAAGTTAATTCAAACGCCATACAGTTTACAAAAAGACCACCATAATTTGGTGTTAAAAGTCGCAATTCGCTACCCAGTTTCATTTACCGAGCAACAAGTAACTGCTGGCATGAAGCAAGCATTATTTTCTGGGAGTCAATTAACAATCATTCGCAGTTTGCCGAGCGTTTATCATGATCCGAACGATGCGAGAATTCAACAATTATCCCAAATTTATCAACAAGTGACGAACTTGGATGCTACGCCGGTAACGACAACGGGGGCAACTTATGCCCGTGTGATGCCCAACATTGTTGCTTTTGGCCCGTCATTTCCAGGCCAAAAAGGAATTGCACATAAACAAGATGAATGGATGAAACTAACGGATCTGTTAACCGTTATGGAGATCTATACGCAAGCAATTTATACCATGACACGGTAAGAAAGGAAACAATCAATGACAAAATGGGGAACAATTGCCACGTGGCGCATGTCATATGAAGGCTTAGTTACAGCTAGTAAACTTTTGGCTGAAGAAGAATCTGCTGGTGATGCTGTTGAAGCTTTGATCAAGGAAGTAGAAGGCTATCAATATTATAAATCTGTCGGATACGGTGGGTTACCGAACGCTTGTGGCGTTGTACAAATGGATGCTGCCTTTATGGACGGCACTACGTTAGCGCAAGGCGCCGTGGCTGGGATTGAGGATGTTAAGCATCCCATTAGTGTGGCCAAAGCTTTAAGTCAGAATCACTACAATAGTTTTTTAGTAGGCACCGGCGCAACGCAATACGCCAAGCTGCACGGTTTTGAAACGACTAACATGTTGACAGCTCGCGCTAAAAAAATTTGGGAAAATAAAAAATTAGAATTGCAACAACAATCCTTAAATCCATACGATGGTCACGATACTGTAGGCGCCATTGCTTTAGATCAAACGCAAGCGCTGGCGGTCGGGACCTCCACGTCGGGTTTATTTATGAAACAACCGGGTCGTGTGGGTGATTCGCCGTTGTCCGGTTCTGGCTTTTACGCTGATAGTCAAATCGGGGCCGCAGCGGCTACCGGTTTAGGTGAAGATATTATGAAAGGTTGTTTGTCTTACGAAATTGTGCGGCGAATGGCCGCCGGTTTGACACCACAACAAGCCTGTGATCAAGCAGTTTATCCGTTTATCAGAGATTTAAAACAGAGATATGGTCAAGCGGGTGAATTTTCCTTGATTGCCATGAATCCTCAAGGCCAATGGGGAGTAGCTACGAATGTCGAGTTTACTTTTAGTGTGGCAACTGAACATAGTCAACCCCAAATTTTGATTGCTTATCCAGCGAAAGCTGATACAACCAAGATTCAACCGGTTAGTCAGCAGTGGTTAGACGAATATGAGCAACGCATCAAAAAGCCAATTGATTAGTTGAGGGGTAGAAATGATTAAAGCAATTATTATTTTGGATCAAATTCAAGCCGGTTTAGGCGGCAAAGAAAAAGCTGATACGCCATATGGTGGCAAACGCTTAGCTATGGGGAGCGCGGCAGCGATTGAACAGGAATTAAAGGCCCAGTCGGGGACATTATTAGGAACTTTTTACTGTGGTACAGACTACTATCGTGCTCATGCCAGTGTAGTTCAAAGTAAATTTGCCAAGATGGCAGAAAAAATGGCCGCTAACTTGATTATTTTAGGACCAACCTATGATTACCCTGAGTTTTCGCAAATGGCCTGTGAATTAAGCGCCTATCTTCAAAAAAATACGCAAATTGCGCCGATTGTGGCATTAGCGCAAGAAAAAAATACCGCATTAATTAATCAGTATCACGAAGAACTCACTTTAGTTAAAATGCCGAAAAAAGGCGGCGGAGGTGTGGATCAAGCCGTTAGTGATTTAGTTAAAGGTGGAAATATTCTAGTTGATCAAGGTGATTTAACCAGTTTTAAAGCTGAGTATTGTTATTAACTAATTGATGAGGGGGATCAGTAATGCACAACAACAAGATGGAAAAAGTTTTAATGCCCATTGCGACTAAATTAGGCAACAATGTGGTGCTGAGATCTTTACGTGATGGATTCTTAATTATCATGCCATTGATTATTGTTACTTCAATTTTTCTGTTAATTGGTAACTTTCCAATTCCCGGTTGGAGTGAATTTTGGACGCATATTTTAGGTTCCAAATGGGACGATTGGTTTTCCGCAGTTTCCAATTCGGTCTTTAATTTCACAGGCATTTTATCATGCATGGGGATCGCTTATGCTTACGGTAAAAATCGCGGTTTACAAGCCATTCATTCGAGTGTCATTGCCATTATTTCTTTTCTAATTTTGACGCCTACAACGGTGAAGACGGGTAAGACAATGGTTAGTGCCGTGCAAACGATGTATTTGGGACCAAACGGTGTCTTCCTAGGAATTTTTATTGCGTTAATTAGTGTAGAAGTTTATCGTTTTGCTGTTAAACGTGGTTGGCGAATTAAAATGCCTGACGGTGTGCCACCAGCTGTGGGCCAATCATTCGATGCTTTAGTACCGAGTGCGTTAGTCATTTTGCTGTTCTTTTTGGTGCATATCATTTTTAGTTTGACCAGTTTTAATACAGCTTATAACTTTATTTATACATTGTTGCAGTTACCATTAAAACATGTTGGCAATTCGTTACCGTCGGTTTTGTTATATAACTTTTTGGCGAGCTTACTATGGTGCTTTGGGATTAATGGGCCAACGATCACTAACTCGGTTTGGCAACCCATCTTTTTCGTTTTAACACAGGATAATTTAACAGCATTTAAAAATCATGCCGCATTACCGCACATTTTTACGCAACCATTTATTGATATCTTTACGACTTATGGTGGCGGGGGCAGTACCTTGTCTTTATTAGTTATTATGTTGTTTATCTGTCGGTCTAAACGCATTAAAGAATTAGCTAAATTAGCGATTGTCCCGGGGATTTTTGGAATTAATGAACCGATAATCTTTGGTTTGCCAGTTGTTTTGAATCCAATTATTTCGATTCCCTTTATTGTTGTGCCGACATTAAATACCTTGATTTCTGGACTAGTGTTTATGGCTGGTTGGGTACCACGAACCAATGGCGTGCAGTTACCTTGGACGACGCCACCAATTATTTCTGGCTGGTTAGCAACCGGTAGTTGGAAGGGTTCAGTTTTACAAATTGTTGAAATCATTTTAGGAATTTTAATCTATTATCCGTTTATTAAAATGCTAGATAAGCAGTACTTGGCAGAAGAAAAGTCCGCACAAGCAACGGATAGTGTAGATATTGATTTTAGTGAAGTTTAATCTCAGATTATCAATTTTCAGCTGCTGAGTATTCAACCAGTACGCTGTTGGGAGACTATCGCTTGGAAAAAATTTAAGGCTGAGTGGTGGATAAATAATTCGTGGAAATTATTTATTCACCACTTTTTGTCTAATAAAAAAGATTATAGATTTCTTAAGTCGGAGGCTATTTGGCAGTTAGATGTTGCAGCCCCAAATTGACAATTTTTCATTAATATTTAATTTATTTAAATATTTTCTCTTCACGATTAACTATTACACCGTTATAATGAGATTACTTTAAAGGAGAATAATATATTAGTTAGAGTTTGAATAGTCTTGTTGATGTTGAGTTAATTCAGAGATTACTTAAATCAAAGATAGATTATATTGAATGAACTGTTTGTCGTTTGAGTAAATCCGCTAAAACGGTATTTAAAGCAGGGTAGGTTTTTAATTTGAGGGGGCGACCGAAAATGAAGAAGACAAAGGTTTTGAGTGGGGCATTTTTAGCTGGGAGCTTATTGATTGCGTTAGGAACAACGAATCAACAGAATGTCCAAGCTAAAAATTATAGCTATAAAGTTATTACCGTAAAGAAAGCTCCATATGCGCAACTGTATGACAATGATATGGAGGCCATTCCCCAGGTCATTAATGATAAGTCTGATTGGCGCGTTGGTAAAACTAAGCAAGTTGACGGTACTTACTACTATCAAGTAGCCGATGATGAATGGGTTAATAGTAGCGATGTGAAACCCAACTTTGATAAAAATGGTAAAGTTAATAGTTCACGCGGTAACACTTCAGGTAAAAAGCCGACAGGTTACAGTTATAAAGTGCACCGTGTAATTAAAGGCAAGCATATCCATGGCAAAGTAGATTTTAAAGTGGAGGGTTACTAAAATGAAAAAATCAAAAGTTTTGAGTGGGTTATTAATTGCTGGGGGATTACTTATTTCGTTAGTAACAACGAATCAACAAAATGTCCAAGCTAAAGATTATAGCTATAAAGTGATTACCGTCAAGAAAGATCCATATGCGCAATTGTATGATGATAATATGCAATCAATTCCACGGGTTATTATGAATAAGTCCGATTGGCGGGTTGGCAAAACTAAGCAAGTTAACGGTACTTACTACTATCAAGTAGCCGGTAATGAATGGGTAGCTGCTAATGATGTGAAGGCTAACTTTGATCCAGCTACCGGTAAGTTAAACCAAAAATTAGTTGGTACAATCAATAGCACAATTACAGCTATTTACGATAATCAAGGCAACAACACTTATGATGATGGTGTTAACTTGGCTTATCAATCTCAATGGACAGTCGGGAAAGTTATCCGCAACTCTCAAGGACGCTTGTTCTATCAAGTAGCTCCTAATATGTATGTTCGTGATGATGATATGACCTTGAACGTAACGCCTAACAATATCAAAGATGTGCCAAACTTTGTTTTAAACGGTAAGCCGACAACCACCGTTACTGCTCCAAGTAACAGTTCAAGTTCTAGCAGCAGTTCTTCAAGTAATTCAAGCAACAAACCAACTGGCTATAGCTATAATGTAGCCCGTGTCGTTAGTGGAAACGGCGCTAAGATTTACGACCATAATGGTGTTGCTACTAGTTCCAGTGTGCCGGCAAACTCAGATTGGCGTGTTTTAAGAACATTTAATATTAATGGTGGTTTATTCTTTGAAATTGGCGACAACGAATGGCTGAATGCCAATGATTGTTCAACTAACTTCACACCAGTAGCTGCTAATACAGGGAGTTCATCAACCAATGGTGGCACATCAGCCAACGCCGGAAACTCATCAAATAGCAATAACAGTAATAGTTCTTCTAACAATGGTAGCGCTAACTCCAATTCTTCTAGTTCAAATTCATCAAGCAATAGTTCTAGCAACAATCATCCTTTCAATACTAATGGTGAAGATGGTGCTGCCGATTGGTATCGTCCTATTCAACATCAATCTAATGCTGCATATCAAAAAGCAATTTTAGATAAAATAAATGATAGGCGTTCTGCTAAAGGATTAGCACCTTTAACTATTAATTCAAAATTAACACAAGCAGCAACTACTAGAATTAATGAAGAAGCCATTCCAAATGATAATGGAGCTCAGCCTACAAGACCTGATGGTTCTAGCTGGTGGTCGGTATTATCCGAAGTTAATTATGATTGGAGTTATGCTCGGGAGTTAAACTTTATGATGGGTGATGATCTATACGATAGAACACAATGTAATACTCCTGATAAGGTAGCGAATGGATTAATGAATCTTTACGATGTTTCTGGCAGTAGTTATACAGATGATTATATGAATCCTAGTGCAAAGGAAATGGGTGCGGCTGTTTGCTATACGTATAATGATGGACATATTTATACTGACATCATTGTGGGGGCACAGAGTTCTGGTGATTAATAATTAAAAAAATAAAAATGTTCAAAGGCTTGACACAACTAGTGTTGAGCCTTTTTTGTGTTCAAAATAAAAAACAAAGAGCGTGTTTGAGAGATGTAATCGTGGTACAGATTAAGGAGGTGGTGCCTATGCCGGTTTATTAGTGCTTTAAAATCTAAAATAAGAGGAGAGGTTTTTATGAAAAGTTATGTACCATTGAAAAAAGCCCTTGATTTCCGAGGACTTTTGGCTCATTTTCTTTTGGTAATATTGTATACTGCTATACAAGCAAGTATGAAGATTCCAAAAGGTAAAGAAATTTATAGAGACAAGGCTATGGTTCACCTCCTAATCATTACTTAAGAGTGATTGGTTCTTATTAATGATCAGCTTTTTAGCTGTGTTATAATAACTACTGATAGAGATGAGGTTATGAGTTTACTTTTTAAATTAGCTGGAGTGATTACCAGTTTTGAAAGTGATCTTTGAGCCTTAGGCTTTCTGGAATATTTAGAAGGCTTTTTTTGTACCCTGAAGAACAAAATTTATTATATGATTGGTTGGGAAAATTGTTATGGTTTTTAGCTATTAGTGGAACAGACTGTTCTAAAGCAGTTGGTGAAATAAAAGATTGCTTAAATTAGTTGGGGTTAAATGTTTTACGGTTAGACGACTTTTTTAAACGCAACCAGAAAAGTTTTGAAAGGTGGATTCATGGTTAACTTGTTTGAACTAATGAGTTTCTTCATGATTTTGCCTTAGCAATTTTTCAGATGGTTTGTTTTTTAGCTTTGCAAAGATTTTTAATTAATATTTTAAGTAAGAGGCTGGGACAAAAAGAACCAGCCTCTTTTTGTGTCCGGAATTTTAAACTCAAGAGATTTAATCTTAATAAAGATTAAGAAGACTGCTCCTAGACTACAAGGAATGTTCGCATTGTTTACGCTGTTTTCAAAGTCAGAAGTTGGTGTTTAACTATTTTCAGCACTAAAGTAAAAGCTGGAATTTTCATATTCTGCAGTTAGTACTCAAATTTTTTAATTAAAAAATGCGTAGTTTACTTTAGAATCATGGTATGCTTAAGCAATACTGAAAAGATTTTTGAAGGAAAAGTTATGCGAAAAAAAAGTAAAAGCAGAGGTTCTAATTTAAGTTTTTGGCTGATTGTCATCATTATTGTAGCGGTGGTGATTTTTGGCAAAGGTCGGACACCCAATAATGCGGGCCAATCCGCCCAAGATATCAAGATTGTTAATCATGATAATTTAGTTAACTTACAATTTAATATCCATAAATATCCCCAAAATTATGCGATCTTATTAAACAATCAACCTAATTTTTCGGTGAATACTAAAAAACAAATTACGCGGATGCAACAAGAGCGTTTGCAGTATTTACAAGCCGGTAATGATCAACAAGAAACTAATTATCGCGGTTTTGATTCGTTGGGCCGGACACGTGAGGTTAGCAGTTTTGTTCGGTATAAAGATGTGGTCAAACATTCCTCACGAGTAATGCAACGCCCATCGTTTAGTCCGACTGCTAAAATATCGGGTGAATATGCTGACGGTCATTATGATGCACAACAACAGCGCTGGTCGGGGACGCGTTCCAATAATCGAATTGTGCAGCTATCAGGTTATCGTGGCTATATTTATAATAAAAGTCATTTATTAGCGTGGTCATTAGGCGGTTCGATGGATAGTGATAATATTGTCCTGGGAACACGGGCTCAGAATGTAGGAACGAATAATAATAATGATCCCGGAGGCATGGCTTATGCGGAAACCAAAGTCCGCAATTTCTTATATAATCATCAAGACGAAGTTGTCTTTTATAAAGCTATTCCAGAATATGTTGGTAATGAATTAGTGCCACGTGGAGTGCAAGTTCAGGCACAAGCGATCAAAGATCCCAACGCTTTGATGATTAATGTTTGGACGTTTAATACCCAGGCTGGTGCAGCTATTAACTATACAACTGGTCAAGCCAATACGCAGTAAGTTAACAAAATCCTAATTAAAACAATCTTAGACGAAAGTGTGAGATTGTTTTTTTAATAAAATAATTTTAATGGTCGTAATTCCGTAAAAAATTGTGTATTCTAATATTATTGAGGAGGATTTTATGTTAAAACTAGCACTGATTGATATTGGTTCTAATTCGATTCGGATGGCGATTTATCAAATTAAAAATCAACAAGTATCTCAAGAAATTCAACGTTATCGAGAATTTGTGCAACTGGCCAAAGAGATGACGAATGATGGTTGTATTAATGATGCCAATTTTAAAGCGGGGGTGGCAACATTAAAACAATTTCGTCAAATCTTAGATCAAAATCATATTACAAAAATCATTGCGACGGCGACCGAAGCCATTCGGCAAGCCAAGAATCAAGCTGCCTTTTTGCAGGCTGTCAAACAGCAAGCTCAGATCGATATTCAAGTGTTAAGCGGTTATCAAGAAGCATATTTTGATTCTTTAGCCATTCAAAAAGCTGTTGATGAGCCTAACTTTCTATTCTTAGATATGGGGGGCGGCAGTTTCGAATTAGGAACAGTGTTAAAGCATCAGCTAGCTCAAGCGCATAGTTGGCCTTACGGCGCCGTTAAACTATACGATCGTTTAGGACAACCGGATTGTTTGACGGTGCTGCAACAGCAACAACTGCAAACTTTGCTAGATCCGTGTTTACAAAAATGTCATAGTGCACAGCTACAACAATTAGTGGTTATTGGTGGCGTTCACCGCGCCTTGTTTGAAGTCATGCAACTACCGGCCAATCAGTGGCAGCCAGCGAGTGTTATTCTACGCTGGATTAAGCGGATTCAACATAATAATTTAGCAGCTAATTCAGCACTAACTAATATGGAATTTGCGCGGGCGCCTTTTATGCCAGTGGGGTTAATGCCTTTAAAAGCGATTATTCAAAAATTTAATATTCAACAAATCAATTTTTGTTCGTATGCTTTGCGTGATGGGATTCTGGTGGACTTTTTACAACAAAAAAAGAAGTCGCCGAAAAGTTAAAATAGCTTTTGGCAGACTTCTAGGGTAGAAAATATTATCAAAAAACGTTTGAAAAATTACTTTGGCCTTGTTCTCTGGTCAGTTACATAATTGCGCCCGAAATTAACCGCGGTATGGCAGAATTAGTTTTTGGTGTGCTAAGACGTGACCAGCCATAGCGTGTAATAACTCGTTGAGCCAAAAGCCATTGTCGAGTGGTAACACTTGATCTAGCGCATAAACGCGTAATTCGTATTGGTGAATTCCACTAGGCGGAGTCGGACCATGATAAGTTTGATTGAGCTGGGGGTTAGTCTCTCCTAAAAGCGAACCTGCGGAGGAATTTTTGCCTTGAATCATTTGTGGTAGCGGATGCTGACTCGCATCTTCTGGAATTTGGGTGACACGGGGGTCAATGTTCGCAGCACTCCAATGAATCCATTCAAAACCACAGACCGGAATAGAATCGGGATCTAGGAACGTTAATGCTAAAGATTTGGTAAGCGTAGGTACATCTTGAATGGTAATTGGAAAAGATTTAATCGGATTCGAACCATTCATTAATTCATCCAGTGGGGCAAATTTGCCATACTTTTTAGGTAATAGTCCCTGGACTAAGGGCACACTGATTTTCATGCGTAAGACTTCCTTTGCAACAATGTTATAATAAGTACAATTATTCTTGCTTAAATTGTAGCAATTTTAAGGCAGAAAGCAACTAAATCACTAAGTCTAAGATGATTGAAGAGAACAATGATGCAAATTACAGAATTTGAACCGGCAGTACAAACTTTATATCAGCAAGTCCAAGCTCAAACTAAAAGTAATATCAAGTTGCGTTTGAGTCAACGCCATGAAGCTTGGTTAGCTTTTGATCAATCAGGTCACCGCATGGATCAGCAGGGGAATTTAGAAATTATTCTAGCGCATTCTCAAAATCTAAATTTTACTTTAGCACATGAATTGCGGCACGTTTTGTTAGAAATGACCATTGCGCCCCAGGTTGATTTTTTAGTCACAACTACCGAGCCGGAGTTTGATCGCCAATTACAATTAACGGCGCGAACTTTAATTGGTGCCGTAGAGCATGTGGCTTTAACTAAACAACAACTAGCGGCTGGCGAGATTACACCGGCAGTAAAAGCTGCTTTTGTTAAAGGACTCCAGCAACATTTGCAGTATATTAGTGATCCCATCTATCAAACTTTACAGTTACTGGATGGTTTGGTTTTTGGTTTAGCTGAGGAACTAGCTTCCTATGCGGATCAGTTACCGCAAGCTTATCAAAAGGCACAACAACTTTGGCAAGTAGCTAGTCAACATTTTAAAACTACGATGCTGGGCTTGCGGCGCAATGAGATCGCCATCTTGCAAGAGTTTAATACTATTTTACAAGCGCAAGGCTATCAAGCTTTGCCCTTTAGCGATTTTGTTACTTTTGAGCCGTTACTAAGTGCGCGGCAATTACGGCTCAATGTGGGGCAAATTTTTCAATTTAAGCGGGTCGATTTTTTGGATTTACAAACGAAAAAGCCCGCAGTGTTATTAGTTGATCAACGTGATTTACAAAATTGTGGTACTGTCAAAGACTTTAGTGGTCAAGCCTTGCTGCCTGAAACTTATCTCCAAGTTTATCAACAACCTTTACAAACTTTTCTTCAGCTAAAGCATTTGGCCTATCATTTGCGTTAAGGAGGTTATATAATGCAGGATTTACAAACAATTATTGATCAAGCTCATTATGTTACGTTTTTAACGGGAGCCGGCGTTTCGACAGCGTCGGGAATTCCAGATTATCGGTCGAAAAATGGCTTGTATTCTGGTTCCGGTCACAAGCGTCCGGAAGAATTACTAAGTCACGATTATCTGATGAATCATCCCGCTGATTTTTGGCAATTTGTCAAACAAAGTTTGTACTTTCCACAAGCTAAGCCCAATGTCATTCATCAAAAAATGGCAGTAATTGCGAATCAAAAGGGCAAGGTTGTCACACAAAATATTGATGATTTAGATTTAAAGGCGGATAATCACGAATTAGTGCAGTTTCACGGAACCTTATACCAAACAACTTGTTTAAAATGTGGTCAAAAAGTTGACTGGCATGATTATTTAACAGACTACCATCATCAAAATTGTGGCGGAGTGATTCGCCCAGATATTGTCTTATATGGCGAACCAATTGCCCAAATGGCTGTTCAACAAGCAGTTTTGGCTGTTCAACAAGCTGATGTTTTAATTGTGGTGGGTACGAGTTTTCAAGTTTATCCGTTTGCGGGATTAATTCAATATCGCAAGCCTCAAGCACAATTGGTTGCTGTTAATAAGACACCACTTGACGTGGGGGCTGATGGAATTATGATTACCGCAGATGCTCAGCAAATCTTTGCACAATTAAATTAAGAAGCGCGCAAGTTTTCCGCATTTTGATAAGGTATAATAAAGAAGTTGGGACAAGCTTCTGATTGTGGAAGCAATAACGACGTCCACATGAAGATTAAAATCAAACTGTTGAGCAGGAGAGTATTAACCAGAGTACATTTTAAAGGTCAAATGGGTTTTGCAGAGTAAATGCTGGAAAGTACAATGGTGAACTTTTGAAATGTACTACGGATTTAATGCTCGTTTTGTTCTCAATAAAGGATAGTTATCCGTCAATCTCAATGTTTGAGCGTTACGTTCACAGTCGTTTTTTAAATCCAGATAATCATGTTAATTATTTAAGCAATTTAGTAATCATTTAGAAGAAATGGGGCAGATCAATGGCACAACGACCAACATTTTATATTACAACACCAATTTATTATCCATCAGGGAAGTTAACGATTGGCAATTCTTACACGACTGTTGCCGCGGATACCTTAGCACGTTATAAACGTTCCCGGGGCTTTGACGTGTTCTTTCTAACTGGCACCGACGAACACGGGCTCAAGATTGAGCAAAAAGCTGAAGCTAAGCACATGCAGCCGCAAGCTTACGTGGACGAAATGGCGGTGGGTATTAAAAAATTATGGCAATTACTCGAGATTTCCAACGACAAATTTATTCGGACTACTGATCAGCAACACGTGGCTGCAGTCCAACAAATTGTTCAAAAATTAATTGACAGTGGCGATGTCTACTTAGGTGAATACATTGGCTGGTATTCCGTCGATGATGAAGAGTATTTTACTGAATCACAGTTAGCCGAGGTCTATCGTGATGAAAAGGGTCAAGTTATTGGTGGTAAAGCACCGAGCGGTCATGAAGTCCAGTTAGTCAAAGAACCGTCATATTTCTTTAAGATGAGTAAGTATGCTGATCGTTTATTGCAGTATTATGAGGATCATCCGGACTTTATCCAACCGGATAGCCGTAAAAATGAAATGATTAATAACTTCATTAAGCCCGGGCTAGAAGATTTGGCTATTTCCCGGACGAGTTTTCATTGGGGTGTACCGATCCCGAGCGACCCTAAGCATGTGGTTTATGTCTGGATTGACGCGCTCTTAAACTATATTACAGCTTTAGGCTACGGTACGGCTGATCAAACTTTATTTGATCGCTACTGGCCAGCTGATGTGCATTTTGTCGGTAAAGAAATCGTTCGTTTTCATACCATTTATTGGCCAATTATTTTGATGGCTTTGGACTTACCATTACCTAAACAAGTTTTTGGTCATGGTTGGTTATTAATGAAAGATGGCAAGATGTCTAAGTCTCGTGGCAATGTCGTCTATCCAGAAATGTTAGTGGAACGCTATGGTTTAGATGCTTTGCGGTATTATTTAATGCGCGCCATTCCGTTTGGTAGTGATGGAGTGTTCACACCCGAAGACTTTGTACACCGCATTAATTATGATTTGGCTAACGATTTAGGTAATTTATTAAATCGCACCGTGTCAATGATTAATAAATATTGTGCGGGACAAATTCCCGATTTAGTGCTGGGGCAAACTGCCGTTGATCAAGATTTAGAGCAAGTAGTAGCTAAAACTATTGCCGATTATAATCAAGCCATGGATCAATTTGAATTTTCGACGGCCTTAGATATTACCTGGACTTTGATTTCGCGGACTAATAAGTACATTGATCAAACCCAGCCTTGGGTCTTGGCCAAAGATCCTGCGCAAAAAGCGACTTTAGACAATGTGATGGCGCATTTAGCTGAAGCTTTACGGATTATTGCCATTTTAATCAGTCCCGTAATGACCCATGCGCCCCAAAAAATCTTTGCACAACTGGGCTTTAATTGGAAACAGGATAATGAGATTGAATTTGGCCATTTGCCGAAGAGTCAAGTAGTGGCTAAACCAACCCCAATTTTTCCACGGTTAGATTATGATGAAGAAGTTGCTTATATCAAAGATACAATGCGTCAAGAACAACAAAAAGCGCAAGCTAGTGGGACGTTGAAAGTGACTAAATCTGCTGCCGCTAAGAAGAAACAAGCCCAAACTAAATCTGAGATTCAAATTGATGACTTTAACAAAGTTCAAGTCCAAGTAGTGGAAATTTTGGCTGTCCAAAAAGTTAAGGGTGCTGATCGCTTACTTCAATTTCAATTGGATGATGGCAGTGGTCAAACACGGCAAATTATTTCAGGAATTGCCGAATTTTATCCAGAACCACAACAATTAGTCCATCAGAAGGTTTTAGCGATTACTAACTTGAAACCACGGAAAATGCGTGGAGAACTGAGTCAAGGCATGCTTCTGTCTGCTGAACATGCTGGACAGGTACAGTTAGTAACAGTTCCAGCTAACTTAGTTAATGGTTCCAGTGTTGAATAATAATGAGGTTATAATTTGAAAATATTTGATTCCCATACGCATCTAAATGATGATCCTTTTTGGGGGCAAACGCCTGCTTTTTTACAGCAAGCTCGAGACTTGGATGTGGTAGAAATGGCGATTGTGGGCTCGAACACGCAGCTAAATGCACGAGCTTTGCAATTGGCCCAAAGTTACCCCCAACTTTTTGCAGTAATTGGCTGGCATCCTGAAGATAGTGCTCATTTTGATGCTGCCGCGCAAAAAAAATTACTACAGCAGCTGCAAGACCCACGTGCCATTGCGATTGGTGAAATTGGCTTAGATTATCATTGGGAGCAAAATCCCACTCCGACAATTCAACAAGCGGTTTTTATTCAACAATTGCAATTGGCCCAGCAATTACACTTGCCAGTCAGCATTCATACGCGGGACGCGCTGGAGGACACTTATGCGATTCTAAAGCAGCATTGGCCCGCACATGGTGTGATTATGCATAGCTTCAATGGTAGTTTAGCTTGGTTGGATAAATTTTTGGCTTTGGGGTGTTATATTTCCTATAGTGGTGTGGTTTCCTTTAAGAATGCGCCTGAAGTACGAGCTGCAGCGATACAAACACCGCTAGAGCGTCTCTTGGTTGAAACCGATGCACCGTATTTGACGCCGGAACCACACCGTGGAGAAATGAATCAACCAGCTTTTAGTCGTTTTGTGGTTGAAGCCGTGGCTAATTGCCGGCAAGAAAGTGTGGCAACCATTGCGGCGCAAACATATCAAAATGCACATGAGGTTTATGATTTAAATGGAAAAAATTAAAGAAGTCATTGTTGTGGAAGGGCGTGACGATACGGCCCGCCTTCAACAAGTTTTTGGTAACGCGATTGATACGATTGAAACCAATGGCTCGGCAATTAATGATGAGACGATTAAGTTGATTCAGCAAGCGCAGGCCAAGCGAGGCGTGATCGTGATTACCGATCCCGATTTTAATGGCGAACGTATTCGCCGGAAAATCGTGGAACAAGTTCCCGGTGTCAAGCAAGCTTTTTTACGCCGGCAAGATAGTGTCCCTGCTAATCGTCACGGGAGTTTAGGCTTGGAACATGCGAATGCCCAGGTTATTAAACAGGCGTTGCAATCCGTCTTTACCACCGATCAAGCTGCAACTAATTTAATTACGCAACAGGACTTATTAGATTGGCATTTGATTGGCGCTAAAGAGTCCAGACATTTGCGTGAGTTAGTTGGTGATGAGTTGCATATTGGTTACGCCAATGCTAAACAATTTTTACGGCGGTTAACAATGTTACAAATTACACCCCAGCAGTTAGCGCAAGCGGTGCAAAAGGTTCAAGGGAGTATTCATGGTAGTTGAAAAGTATGATATTGCTGATCCATTACGGACACAAGCAATTTTAAATCAGTATCAAATTCATGCTAAAAAAAGTTTAGGACAAAATTTTTTACAAGAGCCTACGGTAATTGATCAAATTGTGGCCAGTGCTCAGATTAAGCCGGGGGATGTGGTTTTAGAAATTGGTCCGGGAATTGGGGCGCTCACGCAACAATTGGCGAAAGTGGCGCAGCATGTTTATGCGTTTGAGTTAGATGCGGACTTGATTACGCTGTTGCAGGAAAATTTGGCGGATTATCATAATTTAACAATTATCCAAGCTGATTTTTTGCAAGTTGATTTAGCTAAATTTGTGCAAACCGAACATTTAACGCAAGCTAACTTGAAGGTAGTTGCTAATTTACCGTACTATATTACGACACCTATTTTGTGGAAATTATTGCAAGCGCCAGTGACTTTGCAGCGTTTAGTTTTGATGATGCAAAAAGAAGTTGCTCAAAGAATTACTGCGACTCCAGGACACCGTGAGTTTGGTGAATTAAGTGTTAATGTCCAGACTAAAGCGACCGTGAAAATTGAACAACTGGTTGATAAAAAAGCTTTTGTGCCCCAACCAAAGGTGGATTCCGCTGTGGTCAGTTTGGACTTAGCACAACGTCCTGATTACCAAATTGATGATGAAGTTTGGTTTGAACGAGTTGTGAAAGCAGCTTTTCAGCAAAAACGTAAAAATTTGTGGAATAATTTGTTAGTGTTAGTGGGTAAATCGCCGGTTAATAAGCAAAAACTAGAAACGGTGTTTACCAACTTGAATTGGCAACATCAAGTGCGAGCCGAACAGTTAACGATTGTACAATTGGAACAATTAACGCAACAGCTAAAACAACAATTTGCCTAAAAGTGCTGTTTTTTAGCCGAAAAATTGAATTTTTCATTGTTTAATGGTAAAATTTGTGCTAAAGGGGTTGAGTTAATGCCAATAACATTTGATTCTATTAAACGTACATTGGATAATCACTTGGGCGAAGGAATTACAGTTGTTGCCCAAGTTGGACGTAAAAAAGTTACTCGCCGCCACGGCAAGTTAGCTGAAACATTTCATTCTGTTTTTGTAGTTGATTTGGATCCAACAGAAAATTCATTTGAACGTGTTTCTTATAGTTATGCTGATTTGTTGACTAAATCAATTGAATTGTCATTTGATTAGATTGTCTTGAGGACAATCTTTTTTTATGCTTTTTTTACAGTAATACATGCCAGTTTTTGCCGATAACACTGGTCTTATGTTATAAAAAATAAAAAATGCCTGTCAACTTTTTCCAGTTGTACGAACATTATTTGAGTGAATTTTGTGATCTGATCGAATTATTGGTCAACTTGCACCCTGTGATTTCTTGCGAATAGTTGCTGCTGAACTTTCTAATTGTGCTTGCTCTTGGGGAGTAAGTTGCAGCTCAATGGTTTTGATTACCCCATCGCGCCCCACAATCGCCGGATATGACATGTAAGTGTGATATTTGTCTTGATAACTAGAAATAGGTAATTCACTTTTGGCATCACTTAAAATGGCTTTAATAAGACGAACCGCTGCCGCTGTGACGCCGTAGTTAGTATAATGCTTACCCTGGAAAACAGTCGCACCACCAAATTTAATGGTCTCATTGAGGTCAGCCAATTTCCAAGGGGCATTTTGAGCTAAGTCAACAATCGGTTGTTCTAAAACTTTGACAGTTGACCAAGCTGTAAATTGAGAATTGCCGTGCTCACCTAAGGTGAACCCTTGAACAGAACGGGGATCAACATCGAACTTTTGGGCAACGACTTTTTTCATGCGCGCAGTGTCTAATAGTGTGCCGGTGCCCAGTACGTGCTTTTTAGGCAAACCGGTTAATTCTTGGTATAAACTGGTTACTGCATCAACAGGATTAGAAATAACAATTAAAATCCCATCAAAGCCACTGTTTTTAATAGCATCGGTGATTGGTTGCAATTGTTCTTTGTTGTACTTTAATTCTGCAAAGCGATCACCTTTGGCGGTCAATGAAATCTTTCCTAAGGTGCTGACAATGATTTGAGCATCTTTTAAAGCGGCATAGTCATTAACCGTGATATTCACATGATGGTCAAGGTTAGCCATGGAATCTTCAAAATCTATTTTATCCGCGTTAACTTTAGTTTCATTGGTATCAATTAAGACTAAATCATTAACTAAGCCAGTAATCACTAAATGATGCGCTAAAGTGTCACCAACATGACCATCACCGATAATTCCAATTTTAACTGACATAATAAATTACTCCTTTTGAATTAGATAGATGATTGAGTACTAGGCAAAATTTTAATAAGTTGCGCCAAAGAGCAGGTACCTAAGCACTATCAGATTGAAGTGGGGGATGACAAGCTGGTGCTTTAGCAATGCTTGTGATCGGTTACACCCACCTTTTCCATTATAGATGTTTGGCAATAATTATTGGTAATTAATTTGGTAAAGTTGTGCCAAATTCTTATCAAGAGATGAATCATTGATGTCTGCTAAAAGGTACTTTGTTTCAAAATGTTCGGTTTCTCGGTATAATATTAATAAAAATAGAATTTAAGTAGGTAATATTTCATGAAAATTCGTCGTAGTGAACGTTTAATTGATATTACGCATTATTTAGAGCAACGACCATATCAGTTAGTTCCGCTGACTTTTTTTGCGCAAAGGTATCATTCGGCCAAATCTTCCTTGAGCGAAGATATGACGATTATTAAGCAAGCCTTTTTGCACGCACATATCGGCTTAGTAGAAACAGTGCCGGGAGCTGGTGGTGGAGTTATTTTTACACCCGGAATTGATCAAGCGACAGCTCAAAAATATTTAACAGAATTAAAAGAGCAGTTAGCTGATGCCCAGCGGATTTTACCTGGCGGCTATTTATATTTGTCAGATCTCTTGGGGAATCCGACAATTTTGGATAAAATAGGTCAATTAATTGCGACGCAGTATGCGAAGCAAGACATTGATGCCATTATGACGATGGCCACCAAGGGCATTCCGATTGCCCAAAGTGTTGCTGAATACTTAAATGTGCCGTTTGTGATTGTTCGCCGCGAGTCCAAGATTACAGAAGGCCCGACTTTAAGCGTTAACTACACAGCTGGTTCCTCCGATTATGTGGAGAAAATGGAATTATCAAAACGTAGCTTAGCGGCAGGATCGAAAGTCTTGGCGGTTGATGATTTTATGAAGGGTGGCGGAACGGTGTTAGGCATGGAAAATTTGATTCAAGAATTTTCCGGTCAGTTGATCGGAGTAACTGTTTTAGTTGAAGTTCGAGAACCAACCATGGTTAAGACACAGGCAACTTCCTTATTCCAAATTCAACCGTTAGCACATCAAGATCAACAAGTGCAAATTTCGTTAGGCAACTATTTAGAACGAACGGACTTCAGTCGCTTTGAAACAAAAGATTGAGTGCTCTAAAACAATAATGTATGATTGTATAGGTAAAGATTTATAAATTTAGTGAAGTGAAGGAATTTTCATGTCTGAACGTTTTACGGTAATTTTGGCTGCTGGTAAGGGCACAAGAATGAAGTCCCAACTTTATAAAGTGTTGCATCCAGTTTGTGGACGGGCCATGGTCGACCATGTGCTAACACAAGTCGAGCAAATTCATCCCAGCCAGATTGTCACGGTCGTGGGTTTTGGTTCTCAACAAGTTCAAGAACTATTACAAGAACGTACATCTTATGCTTTGCAAAAAGAACAGTTAGGCACTGCTCATGCAGTTTTGCAAGCTGAGGAATTATTGGGAACTAAAAAAGGTACAACCTTAATTATTAGTGGTGATACACCTTTATTTACTGCTGCTACTTTAGAAAAGTTGTTTGCTTTTCATGAACAAAATCAAGCTGGGGCCACAGTGTTAACGGCCCAAGCCCCGGATCCTTTTGGTTATGGTCGGGTAATTCGGGATCAAAATGATCAAGTTTTACGGATTGTAGAACAAAAAGATGCAACGGTTACGGAACAAAAAGTACAAGAGATTAATACTGGTGTTTATTGTTTTGATAACCAACAATTATTTACTTATTTGCATCAAGTGAATAATGATAATGCTCAAGGTGAATATTATTTGCCAGACGTTATTGGGATGATGCAAGCTGATCACAAGCGGGTGTTAGCGTACCAGATGGCTGATTTTTCAGAGTCTTTAGGTGTTAATGATCGCGTGGCATTGGCCCAAGCTACTAAGTTAATGCAGCTGCGGATTAACCAAAAATTAATGCGTTCGGGAGTGACGCTGACAGCTCCTGAACAAACTGCGATTGATGTTGATGTCCAAATTGGTCCGGATACGACCATTGAAGGCGGTGTAGTCATCAAAGGCCAGACGAAGATTGGTCAAGATTGCTATATTACGAGCGGCTCCAGAATTGTTGATTCAACGATTGGTGATGGCGTAACAATTACTAGTTCTACTTTGCAAGAAGCAACGATGGCAGATCAGAGTGATATTGGACCACATTCACATCTCAGACCCCAAGCACATATTGGTCAACAAGCGCATGTTGGTAATTTTTGTGAAGTCAAAAAGGCAACTTTGGGGGCCCGCTCTAAGATGGGGCATCTGAGTTATTTAGGCGATGCCACTGTTGGCAGTGATGTTAACATTGGTTGTGGCGTGGTTTTCGTAAACTATGATGGTGTCCAGAAATGGTCCACTGAGGTAGGCGATCATGCCTTTATTGGTAGTAATTCGAATTTAGTGGCACCATTAAAGGTGGCCGATCATGCGTTTATCGCTGCTGGTTCCACGATTACCAAGGACGTGGCCTATCACGATTTGGCTTTAGGGCGTGCTCGGCAAGTTAATAAAGCTAATTACTGGTCGCATTTGCCAGTAGCTGATGATCAAAGTTGGAACGATTAATTGATTAAAAGAAAGTTGAGAAAATAATGTCTACACTGAGAGCTAATAGTCCCATGAAAATCTTTGCGTTGAATTCTAATAAACCTTTAGCAGAAAAGATTGCTAAAGAAGTCGGAGTACCATTAGGTAAGTCTTCGGTCAAACGTTTCAGTGATGGAGAAATTCAAATTAATATTGAAGAAAGTATCCGAGGTTCTGAAATTTTTATTATTCAATCAACCTCCGCACCAGTCAATGATAATTTGATGGAATTATTAATCATGATTGATGCTTTACGCCGCGCTTCAGCAGCGATGATTAATGTGGTCATTCCTTATTATGGCTATGCCCGTCAAGATCGCAAAGCGCGGGCGCGAGAACCAATTACCTCTAAATTGGTGGCTAATATGTTACAAACTGCGGGGGCTGATCGGATCTTAGCTTTAGATTTACATGCCGTCCAAATTCAAGGCTTTTTTGATATTCCTGTTGATCATTTAATGGGGGCACCATTATTAGCTGACTATTTCTTAGAAAAGGGTCTTGATCAAGATGCTGTCGTGGTTTCACCCGATCATGGTGGCGTGGTGCGGGCTCGGAAATTAGCCGAATTTTTAAAAGCACCGATTGCGATTATTGATAAGCGCCGTCCGCGACCAAATGTATCCGAAGTGATGAATATCATCGGTGATGTGAAAGACAAACGGTGTATCATTATTGATGATATGATCGATACGGCCGGAACGATTTCGTTAGCGGCCCAAGCGTTAATGAATGCGGGTGCGAAGGAAGTCTACGCTTCTTGTACACATGCAGTGTTGTCAGGTCCGGCAATTAGTCGTTTAGAAGAATCACCAATTAAGCAAGTGATTGTAACGGACTCTATTCAATTGCCTGAAGAAAAGAAAATTGATAAAATGGTTCAAATTTCGGTGGCACCATTGATGGGTGAAGCCATTAAGCGGATTTATGACAATGCGCCAGTTAGTCCATTATTTAAAACTAGATTTAAACGACACTAGTCCTTAACCTAGGGCTGGTGAACAAGGTATTAATTAAGGTAGCTACGTGCTTTACTTTTCTAGAATAGTAGTTTAACTGGAATAAATATCTGAATTCCAGTTCTTTTGACATAATGTTGGTAACAAAAAAAGCTATGACCACGGTTTGTTCTTGATTGCTCAAGAAACAACTGTTGCCATAGCTTTTTAAATGTTATCACTTATTTAGTTTAAGAATGATTTTGCTTTTGTAAAAGATCACGAATTTCTTGTAAGTACTGGACTGATAATGCATCATTACTCGGCTGTTCTGGTTCTGCTTGAGCGTGTGGTTTTTCTAACGCGTTTAATCCTTTGACAATTAAAAAAACGACAAAGGAAATAATCAAGAATTCAATGACTGCATTTAAAAAATCACCCACGCGAAACATTCCCAATTTGATAGACGATAAATCAATTTTTCCTAAAAACAATCCAATAAAGGGATTCAGGATGTATTTAGTTAAGGCGCTGACAATTTTATTGAAAGCTCCGCCCACAATTACCCCTACGGCCAAGTCCACGACACTACCGCGTGCAATAAATTCTTTAAATTCTTTTAACATGAACACCAAACTCCTCTTTGCCAAAAGTAGGGTCACAACTAATAATTCAAAGTTGAGATGAGCGTATTGAGGTGGTTTTTGAATAGCAAACCGTCTTTATGATCCCAACTTTTTGTTAAGTAAACCCTCTTCTTAATCATAGCTAATCTTGCAAAGAATTGTTACGAATATGACTTTGAAATTCGCTTAATGCGGCTTTAAAGGTGGAACTTTGCGGATCAGCGAGCATTTCTTTAGGAAAATAGAACCGATGATCGCCACTGACACGACCGCTGAGCGCCTTGACAATGGGACTGACTGTTGAGAGTTCTTGCAAGGTGCCATCAGGCTGCATTAATTCAATCTGAGTTTTGGGTTCTTTAGAAGACGGGTCATATAAATCATAGGGCAAATCAAAACTGTTGTTAACCGCAGTATAAAAGTTGGGATCAAAACCAGCCGCTTCAACGAGAGCTTGCATTTTGGCAATTAATGGTGTTTGTTGTTCGGTAAAGGTAATTGATTTAAAAGGAATCCGATCGAGAAAGTGGTGCGCTAAATTCCGTAAAATTGCATCCGGGTGCTCCCGCCATAAATTAAAGTAGGTGTTGAGAGCATCGTCATCTAAGCGCACATAATCTTGAACGCTTATCTGATTTTCAAAGAATGGAATGAGTAAACTGGGCGTTTCTAAACCAACGAGTTGGCTATTCTCATAGAGAAATTTAGCTCGGTGTAACAATTTAGTCAGCACGACTTCCATCCCCCGAGAAACCGGGTGAAAATAAACTTGTTGATACATCTGAAAACGCGAGACAATGTAATCTTCAATGGCGTGCATGCCCCCAATGTCAAAGGCAATTCCGTTTTGGTAAGGACGAATGACCCGCATAATGCGCGTTAAATCAAACATGCCATATTGGGTACCAGTAAAGTAAGCATCCCGCAATAAGTAATCCATGCGGTCAGCATCAATTTGACTAGAAATCATTTGGACCACCTGAGCGTTGGGGTAGGTTTTGGCAATTACGCTGGCAACTTGTGCGGGAAATTCCGGACTAACTTGACGCAAGACTTGATTAACCTGAGTTTGTGGCGAAGTAATAATCTGTTGGGTCCATTGTTCGTGATCAGTATGAAAGATATGTTCAAATGTGTGAGAATAAGGTCCGTGTCCGATATCATGCAATAAAGCAGCACATAAAGCCACTAGGCGCTCGTGATCATCCCATAAACCATCCCCAGGATGTTGGGTGGGATAATTTTGTTGAAAAGAATCACAAATTAAACGCGTAACTTCGTAAACGCCAACACAATGTGTGAAACGTGAATGTTCAGCACCATGAAAAGTAAATGAGGTGGTTCCTAATTGTTTGACACGGCGCAAGCGTTGAAATTCTGGGGTATTGATTAAATCTAAAATAATGCGATAGGGGACGTGAATATAGTTATGAACTGGATCGCGTAAAACTTTTTCGCGGGGTAAAAAATCAATTTTATTCATGTAGACTCTCCTTGATGATATGATTTAAACGTTGTTGTTGTTCTAATTTGGCATTCATAGTAGCAGTATAATTTGGCAATTGTTGCAGCTGGGCGGGAGTAATATCTGAAATTGTAAATTGTTGTTGACAAACTTGCAATAATTGGTGTTTAAACAGCATGACACTCAGCTCGTTAGCTGTCAAAGCTGCTAATGTGTTCATTGTCTGTGGATCAACATCTGGATAAACATCGTTGTGTGCTTGATTAGCTAATTGATAAAATTGCTGAATAATTTGCCCACGCTTGAACTGGTCACCGTTGATTGAAATATAGGCCATAATGGCTAAACTTTGGTGTTGGCGCCGTTGAGCAATACCGGCAAATTTTTGATGATTAATGACTAAATCAAAATTACCTGGACAGTAAGAATTTTTAACCTCGTAATGTGTTAGGTTGATGTTTGGCAAGCAACCTTGAATTAAGTCCAACATTAATTCATAGCCTTGATCAATTGAGAATTTCTCTGCATTGGGCAATAGTAAACTAATATTTAAGACACCAGGATCGCTCACAACTGCTAAACCACCAGAGTTGCGAATGATTAAGTGATAATTTTGTTGATTTAAGTAACGCAAACCATTCGCAAAATGATCCAAATGTTTATCGCGTAAACCACAAATCACTGTCGGACTAGTTTGCCAAAATTGGAGCAAGGGCTGCTGAATTGTTTGGCAGTAATCTAAGAGATAATCAGTCTCTGGAAAAATAGTTTGAATTTGCGTCGGTGTTTGATAATTGACATCATAAATTAATAATTTTTTTTCTAGCATAATTTTCCTCACAATTTAATAAATAGCTTATAATAAGTACAGTCAAATAAAACGAGGTGAATAATGTGGAACGAACTGCTCAAGATATTCAAGTGCAATTAAAAACGCAGGTTATACAAGAAGGGCAAGTTCATAATTATCGAGTTGATCAAACCGGACAAGCGGTGATTATGGGTGATAAACTATATATTCGTTACCAGGAATCACCAAAAGAACAAGAAAATATTAAGGTGATTGTTAAAATTGCCACCAATAATCAAATCACGATTAAGCGCCAAACGGGTGAACACTTAACCACGAATATGATGTTTGACCAACAAAATGATCAAGCTTTTAATTATATGACAGAGTATGGTCAAATTCCGTTAGTATCACATACTAACCAGTTGCAAGTGGCAGTGTCGAAAATGCCGTTATCGGGTAGTGTGCACTTAGATTATTCACTGCATTCAGGAACTAATTTGGTGGGAGATTACAAGTTACAATTGATTTTTAGTTGAGTAATCTGTAATATTAGAACTAGACTGTTGAAAGAGGTTGGAACCAAAGTTGCTCACGAGTTGAGCATTCTATAACAGATAGTCGTTTGAAGTTTTGGACCTTCCTGGTGCAATTGGCAGGAATGAAGAGGTAGTTCAGGACTTTTTGAAACGTTATTGACAATCGGTGTTTTTAATTGTCTCAATTATAAACATCCTCTTTTGGTTCCATCCACGTTGAAAGGACGTGTACGTAGTTGGCTTTAGAACTCAAACAATTCGATGGCGAAGACAAAAAAGATTTGTCCATGATCGAAGTAGCGCACGCAATCTTGGAACAAAAAGGCTCAGTGCTCCCCTTTGCGGATATTGTGAATGAAATCCAGCAATTCATGGGTAAAAGTGATAGCGAGATTCGTGAACGGTTACCGCAATTTTATACAGATTTAAATGATGACGGCGGCTTTATTTCTTTAGGTGAAAATGTCTGGGGACTACGTACGTGGTATCCTTATGATTCTGTTGATGAAGAAGTCAACCATCCTGAAGATGCAGATAATGTTAAAGCACCGACGTTAAAACGCGTGAACGCTTTCTTGGATGATGAAGACGATGACGATGATGTCATTGACTATGATGACGATACCGTCGACACAGGTGATGATGACGAGGAAGACTCTAATGATCACACGCCAGATTTATCGAAGTTTTCACATCAAGATCTAACTTTTGGCAATACGGATGATAGTGACATCGATGACGATCCGACTGATGATTTGCAGGATGGTATTGAAGGCGATTTGAGTGAGTTTTCTGATGAAGACGATGACGATGATTCTGATGCTGAATAAGCACAGTCATTATAACATAGCCTAAATCTAATTTGACAAGATATTTAATTCATTGTAAAATACCGCTTGGGCACTTTACAATGTGCAATAAAGGCTCTCTGTTCTTATAGAATAGGGAGCTTTTTTAGTTTTGAATGGAAGCTGATTGACAAAGAGACTTCTGCTTTTGTTTCTGGCTTTCGTTTAAGGTTTAAATCATTAATCTTTCCCTCAATTAATTTTCAAAGGAGTAAATTGAATGACCAAATATATTTTTGTCACTGGTGGTGTTGTTTCGTCTTTAGGCAAAGGGATCGTCGCTTCATCTTTGGGACGTTTGCTAAAAAATCGTGGCTTGAAGGTGACTTTACAAAAGTTTGACCCGTATCTCAACGTTGATCCAGGAACGATGAGTCCATATCAACACGGAGAAGTTTTTGTCACAGATGATGGTGCGGAAACTGATTTGGATTTAGGTCATTATGAACGCTTCATTGATAATGATTTGAACAAATATTCCAACGTCACAACTGGAAAATTGTACGCCGAAATTCTACGCAAAGAACGTAAAGGTGAGTACAATGGGGCTACTGTCCAAGTGATTCCACACGTAACGAATATGATTAAAGAAAAGATTATGCGGGCTGCTACAACCACGGATTCAGATGTGATCATTACAGAGGTTGGGGGCACAGTCGGCGATATTGAATCTTTACCTTATTTAGAAGCTTTACGCCAAATGAAATCCGAAGTAGGTTCGGAAAATGTAGTTTATATTCATACAACGTTGGTTCCTTATTTACGCGCCGCTGATGAAATGAAAACTAAGCCGACACAGCATAGTGTCAAGGAATTACGGGGCTTGGGTATTCAGCCTAATATTTTGGTTGTGCGGACAGAAAAGCCAATTTCACAAGGAATGCGCAATAAAATTGCTTCATTTTGCGATGTTGATCCTGAAGCCGTGGTGGAATCAATGGATGTACCAACACTTTATTCAGTACCTTTGAATTTACAAAAACAAAATCTGGACCAAATTGTCTGTGATTACTTGCATTTAGATGTCCCACAAGCTGATATGAGTGAATGGAAGAAGCTAGAACAGCGGGTATTGAACTTGAAGCATCAGACTAAAATTGCTTTGGTGGGTAAATACGTTGGTTTAAAGGATGCTTACATTTCCATTAATGAAGCTTTGAAACATGCTGGCTTTTGTTTTGACACCGATATTGACGTCGTGCGGATTAGCGCGGAAGAAGTAACCAAAGATAATGTTGCTGAAAAATTAGCAGGTGTCGATGGGTTAATTGTTCCTGGTGGTTTTGGTACCCGTGGTTTGGAAGGAATGATTCAAGCAATCCAGTATGCCCGTGAAAATGATTTGCCATTTTTGGGAATTTGCTTGGGTATGCAAATGGCTAGCATTGAATATGCTCGTAATGTGGCTGGGGTTAAAGATGCTACTAGTGGTGAAGTTGACGAAAATGCTCCGCATAAAGTCATTGATTTAATGGCGGATCAAAAAGACGTGGAAGATATCGGTGGAACTTTACGATTAGGTTTATATCCTTGCAAGTTAAAACCGAATACCTTAACAGCCCAGGCTTATGCCGGCCAAAGTGTTATTCAAGAACGTCATCGTCATCGTTATGAATTTAATAATGATTATCGAGAATTATTACAAGATAAAGGTTTAGTTATGTCTGGGGTTTCGCCAGATAATCATTTAGTAGAAATTATTGAATTGCCGAAGAATAAATTCTTTGTGGGGACACAATATCATCCAGAATTTCTGTCGCGTCCGAACCGTCCAGAACCAATTTTTAAAGAATTTATGAAAGCTGCTAGCAACTTGTCCGAAATAGACTTTTAAAGACCAATAATAGGTGTACTTTGCGTACAGTTTATATTATTATTTTATAGTGGGATTTATTATTATTGATAACTGACCATCACTATTTCGTGTATTATAAAATAATGATAATAATCTATTGAGGCAACGACTAACAAAGAAGGATTGAAAATTATGGCAGAAATGGTTATTCATGGGGGAAAAAGACTTTCCGGATCAGTCACTATTGGTGGCTCTAAAAATAGTACAGTAGCAATTATTCCCGCGACCATTTTGTCAGATACGCCGGTCGTTTTAGATTCTGTACCGCAAATTAGGGATGTTTATAACTTAATGGATCTATTACAGGAAATGGGCGTTAAATCACAGTTTAAAGATGAAGTTTTAAAAGTTGATCCAACTGCGATTTTTCCGATTTCTTTATCACATAGTAAAGTTAATAGTTTACGTGCATCTTATTATTTTATTGGTTCTTTATTAGGACGATTTGGCAAGGCAGTGGTTGGTTTTCCTGGTGGGGATGATATTGGTCCGCGGCCGATTGATCAACATATTAAAGGTTTTAAGGCTTTAGGTGCGCAAGTATCTGAAAAAGATCATTGTATTGTCGTTGAAGCGCCTGAAGGTTTACATGGAGCCCGGATTTTCTTGGATATGGCTTCAGTGGGAGCCACTATTAATATTATTTTGGCTGCTGTCAGAGCACAGGGAACGACCATCATTGAAAATGCTGCTAAAGAGCCTGAAATCATTGATTTGGCAACATTTTTGAATAATATGGGTGCCAAAATTCGGGGTGTGGGTACACAAACTATTCGTATTACGGGTGTGCAAAGTTTACGCGCCACTAATGCGCACACGATTATTCCCGATCGGATTGAAGCCGGAACTTATTTATCCATTGCAGCGTCAATGGGTGACGGTATTTTAATCAAAAATATTATTGCGGAACATTTAGATGCTTTTTTGGCTAAAGTTCAAGAGTTAGGTGTCCATATTGATGTTCGCGAGGATAGTATTTTTGTCTATCCAAACAGTCAATTGAGTGGGGTGGAAATCAAGACCAGTCCTTATCCGGGTTTTGCCACTGATTTACAACAACCCTTGACTCCTTTATTGTTCCGTGCCGATAGTAAAAGCACGATTATTGATACCCTTTATCCGAAGCGGACACGCCACGTCCCCGAATTAATCAAAATGGGTGCGAATATTAAAGTTGTCGAAGGCAAAATTGAAGTAACGCATACTGATGATTTAATTGGCGCTGAAGTAACTGCAGAAGAAATTCGTGGTGGTGCTAGTTTGATGGTGGCGGGACTGATGGCTTCAGGCACGACAGTCATTCATCAAGCTGAAAATATCATGCGGGGTTATGACCGAATCATTACGAAATTACGCAATTTGCGCGCTGATGTTTCCTATAATGGAAAACAAGAATTTTAATATCGGACAGTCAGCTGGTTGCGTCCTTATTTGTTTAGTGCTATCATAACAAGTTGTTAGTCAAATTAATCTCTAGATCAGCAAATGGTCTAGGGCCAAGGAGTGTCAATTATGAAAAAAGGAATCCATCCTGATTACCATGAAGTTGTTTTTATGGACTCAGCAACGGGTAAGAAGTTTTTAGCTGGTTCAACAGTTCAATCAAATGAAACTACCGATTATGAGGGTAAAGAATATCCTTTGATTCGGGTTGAAATTACTTCTGATTCTCATCCATTCTACACTGGTAAGCAAAAGTTTACACAAGCCGATGGTCGAATCGATCGTTTCAACAAGAAGTATGGCTTGACAGAAAAATAATTGTTTTACTAAAAAAACGTCCTCAATTACGAGGACGTTTTTTATTGGCCAATATTTTCGGCTCAGAATTAGTAGTTAAGTTATTCTTAGTAGACTATTGGTTAACATTGTCTTTTAATTTAGGTTTCTTGGTCACTTGTTGAACAAAACCTAAATTGATTAGCTCTAAGAAAGCAGTAGATAAGAAGACCATGGCGTAACCTAAGGTTCCTGAAACTAACGATCCTAATAAAGGACCGGCAAAATTGCCAATGTACATAAAACTTTGATTATAGCCGAAGATCCGGCCAGAAATTTCATGCGGACTTTCTTTGGCTAAAATAGTTTGAACTTGAGGGAGTAGGGCAGCGTTTGAAATACCCACTAAGAAGCGTAAAGCCATTAGTTGCCAAACATTAGTGACAAAAGCTTGTGGAATATAAACGATAGTTGCAAAAATGAGTCCCACAATTAAGACTCGTTTAGTCCCAATGCGGTCACCTAAAGCGCCTAGGCGCGAAGCTAACAGTGCGGATGGAATTCCCGGCATGGCAGTAACTAAACCACTAATAAAGGCCACTTTACCTTGACCATGCATTAATTGATGTACGTACAAACTAATAATAGGGTTAATCGAATTATTAGCTGTTTGAATAATGAAGGTCGTGATACACATGCCAATAATAATTTTGGGATTAGGAATTTGGTGGTACACTTCTTTAAAGGTTGCCTGTTGATCTTTAGGTACCGGAGTAAAGTCTTCTTTGACGAAAAATAGACAAAGAACGAAGGCACTCAATAACAAAATACCGGTAATCAAGAACGGTAGGCGGTAACCGAAGGATTGTGCGATCACGCCCCCAATTAACGGCCCCAATAGATTACCTGTCACGGTTCCGGTTGTTAAGGTTCCCAAAGCTTTACCTACATTTTTGGAGGGCGCAGTTGTAGCAATTAAAGTGTTAGAATTGCTAATATATCCTGAAAAGATGCCTTGAAGAGCCCGTAAAATTAACAATTCATACACATTAGTGACGATAGACATACAACCAATCACGATAGCCATGCCCAGTGAGGCCCTTAAGATAATGGTCTTACGTCCTTTTCGGTCTGCTAATTTGCCCCACATCGGAGAAATAGCCGCGGAAACTAAAAAGGTAATGGAATATGTAATTCCCGACCAAAATGATAATTGAGCATTACTAAAATGTTGTAACGTGTTAATATATAATGATAAAAATGGCACAACCATGCTAAAACCAATGCCGGCAATAAAATTGCCAAACGTTAAGATATACATGTTTCTTTGCCAATATCGATCTTCCTGCATTAATTTCACTTCCATTTACATGAAAATATTATAGCACTCAAAAAGTTAATTTCTGGCAATTATTCTCAATAAAAATAATTAAGGAGTACATTTATGAAAATGCATTTAAGTCAGATTGCGCAATTGCTGCAATTGAAGCAAACCTTTAGTGAGGATCCCATCGTGCGTGATGTGGTTTTTGATAGTCGTAAAGTGACGCCTGGTTCCTTGTTCGTTCCCTTGATTGATCAACGTGATGGTCATGAATTTGTTGCACAAGCACTGAACCAAGGAGCTGTGGCCACCTTGTGGCAAGCGGATCATCCGTTACCAGCTACGAATGTTGAGAATTATTTAGTGGTGGCTGACCCACTAAAAGCAGTGCAACAGTTGAGCCAAACCTATTTAGCTCAGATTCATCCCCAAGTAGTGGGCATTACTGGCAGTAATGGCAAAACAACGACGAAAGATATGGTAGCGGCGATTTTAGCGCAAAAATATCGCGTAGCGAAAACACCGGCTAATTTTAATAATGAAATTGGAGTACCGCTAACCATTTTACAAATGGCTCCCGATACGGAAATTTTAGTGGTAGAAATGGGAATGGATCGTCCCGGTCAGTTGACCGCTTTATCAAAATTAGTTTGTCCCGATGTGGCAGTCATTACGATGATTGGTGAAGCTCACATTGAATTCTTCGGCACACGAGCTAAAATTGCGGATGCTAAGATGGAAATCGTTTCGGCTTTAAAAACAACGGGTTTGTTTATTTACAATGGCTCAGAGCCGCTATTGCAAACTAGAGCCCAAACTGTTTCGCAGGCTAAACAAACTTTCGGTCAGCAATCACAATTAGATGTGTATCCGACGATGATTCAGACTTATCAGACACATACTAATTTTAAAATTAACTGGGATGAAAACTTAGAGTTTAGTTTACCGTTAATGGGTGATTATAATGTGGATAACGCTCTAGCAGCCCTGTTAGTAGGTCGACATTATCAAGTGCCATTAACACGAATGCAGTCAGCATTGCGTGATTTTCAACCTACTAAAAACCGGACCCAGTGGTTGCGGACAGCTGCCGGCACACAAATTTTAAGTGATGTCTATAATGCTAATCCGACGGCGATGATTGATGTGATTAAAAATTTTCAGGAATTTCCGATTACACAACCAGGCCGGCGCCTATTAGTGTTGGGTGATATGTTAGAGCTGGGAGAAAAGTCAGCTCAGTTGCATGCCAGTGTGGCACAAGCCATTGATTTTTCTAAAATTAATAAAATTTACTTATATGGTCAACAGATAGCAGCTTTACAAAAAGCTTTACCACCTGATTTTCCAGTGGCTTTTTATGAACTAAACCAAAAGCAGCAATTAATTAATGATTTAAAAGCAACGATTCAGGCCAATGATTTAGTTTTATTAAAAGCTAGCAATGGTTTGCACTTAGATGAAGTTGTGCAGGCACTATTGAAATAAATTGCTCCGGTATTTAATTTAAAACTCAATTTCACAGCTGATTGTAATGGTGTGACGTTCCCGGAAGCAGCAGTTTGCGACTAGCTACGGCCAAGTTCTTAAGTTTAAAAACCAAAACTTAAGTAAGCCATACTTAACTTCTCAACGCTCCATGTCACAGTTGATTTGAGTTAAAGTTCTTTATCTTCAATTCAAAACGTGGTAAAGTAGTTAGCTAGTGAAAGTTTCTGAAAAATAATGATAATGATTACAAGACAGTTGATTTGATACAAAACTAGCCCCTGTTTTGTGATTGACTTTCACAATTCTAGGAGGATATTTTTTGAAATTTAGTGAACTTAATTTAAATGAAGACTTATTAAAAGCAACACAGGAAGCGGGTTTTGAAGAGACAACGCCCATTCAAGAAAAAACCATTCCGCTAGTTTTATCAGGGGTGGACGTCATTGGTCAAGCACAAACCGGTACTGGTAAAACCGCTTCTTTTGGTTTGCCATTATTGCAAACAGTGGATACACATGCACCTTATGTTCAAGCCTTGGTTATTTCACCAACTCGAGAACTAGCTGTGCAGACGCAAGAAGAGTTGCATCGTTTAGGTCGCTATCATCATGTAGCAGTGCAAGCAGTTTATGGTGGTTCCGATATTCGGCGGCAAATTCAAGCTTTGCGTAATCATCCCCAAATTGTCGTGGGCACTCCCGGACGGGTTTTGGATCATATTAAGCGCCATACTTTAAAATTAGACCATGTCCAAACGGTTGTGTTAGATGAAGCAGACGAAATGTTGGATATGGGCTTTGTTGAAGATATTGAAAATATCTTGAAGAATGTGCAAGCGGATCATCAAACCTTACTTTATTCAGCAACCATGCCGCGGCCAATTATGAATATTGCCGAGAAGTTTATGAAGGATCCCAAAATAGTTCAAATTAAGTCTAAAGAATTAACCGCAGATAAAATTGAACAATATATGATTCGTTCTAAGGAATATGAAAAGTTTAATACCATGACTCGGTTATTTGACGTTCAAAAGCCAGAATTGGCCGTTATTTTTGGGCGGACCAAACGGCGGGTTGATGAAATTACTCGGGGTTTAAAAGCGCGGGGCTATAATGCTGAAGGTATTCATGGTGATTTGTCCCAACAAAAACGGATGAGTGTTCTGAAGCAATTTAAAGCGGGAAAATTAGAATATTTAGTGGCAACGGATGTTGCTGCGCGGGGCTTAGATATTTCTGGTGTTAGTCACGTATTTAACTATGATATTCCCCAAGATCCAGACAGTTATGTGCATCGAATTGGCCGGACGGGTCGTGCCGGTCGCTCTGGAATTTCCATCACGTTTGTATCACCAAATGAAATGAGTTATTTACGTGCAATTGAGCAATTAACTAAGGTGCGGATGTTGCCCTTAAAGCCGCCAACTGATCAACAAGCATTAGCTGGACAGCTAGAAGATGCAACTAAAAAGATTGCTGAACAAATTAGCCATGGTAAATTGGATAAGTTTCAAACAGTGGCACAACAGTTATTGGAACAATATGATGATGTTCAATTAGTTGAATTATTATTGAAGAATTTGACGAAAGATCCTGAAGCCATTCCGGTAAAGATTACACCAGAACGGCCATTGCCGAGTCGCCATAACCGTAATTACCGTGGTGGTAATGATCACCGGTCACATTCTCGTTATCGGGGTAACGACCGTCGGCGGTACAATAATAATGATCGCCGGCATTATTCTCATGATGACCGGCAAAAACGCAACAATAATAACAACCATCATCGTAACTTTACAATTAGGACTAATAATAGTCGGTAAAGGAGTTTCAGTTGATTCAAGGCTTAGGAATTGACATAGCAGGAATTGAGCGCATTTGGCAGGCTTATCAAAAACAGCCCCGTTTTTTAACCAAAGTTTTAACGGTAGCAGAACAAAATGTATTTCATCAATATCGCGGTCAGCGTCAAAAAGAGTTTTTGGCGGGCCGCTTTTCTGCTAAAGAGGCTTTTAGTAAGGCTTTGGGCACCGGTATTGGGCCGGTTAGTTTTCAAGATTTAACAATTTTAAATAGTGATAATGGACAACCTTATGTTAAACAAAAGGTATATACTGGAACTGTTTGGATTTCGATTTCACATACTCAAACTTATGTAATGACCGAAGTTATCTTGGAAAAGGGAAGTGGTTCAGATGCAACCTTCAATCCACCGTCCGACAATGATCACGATTGATCGGCAGGCACTAAGACAGAATTATTTGACTTTTCGGCAATTGGCCGGCCCTCAGCGGCAAGTTTTTGCGGTTGTGAAGGCTGATGCTTATCATCATGGTGCGGTAGAAGTGGCCAAAGCTTTACAGGAAGTCCAAGTGGATGGTTTTTGTGTTGCTACTATTGACGAAGCCTTACAATTGCGGCATGCTCATATTACAGAACCAATCTTGGTCTTAAATGTTGTTCCGGTTGAACAAGCACCGTTGGCGACACAACATGACATTTCGCTAACCGTCGATAGCTATGAATGGTTAGTGCAAGCTAGTAAACAGGTTAAAACCCCAGTGAAGGTGCATTTAGCCCTGGATACTGGGATGGGGCGGATTGGTTTTCGAATGCCAGCAGATAAGGCAAGTTTATTAGCGGCATGTCAAATCTTGGAGCAATCACCGTTATTAATTCCGGAAGGAATTTTTACGCATTTTGCGACTGCCGATGAACAAAATTCGGCTTATTTTCAACAACAATGGGCCTCTTTTGAACAGACGGTAACTGCATTGCCACTTAAGTTTACCTATGTGCATATGGCTAATACGGCCACTGCTATTTGGGCGCCAACTTTGGACAACAGTAATTTGGTGCGGCTCGGGATTGGTTTGTACGGACTAAGTCCGGCCGGTAAGTTGCGTAATGATGTGTCGTTACCTTTAAAACCCGTTTTAAGCTTAACTAGTCAAATTGTTGCTTTGCGCCAGTTACATGCCGGTGACAAAGTCGGCTATGGAGCAACGTATACCGTGCAAGCTGAGTCGGAATGGATTGCCACGGTGCCACTGGGTTATGCTGACGGCTGGCATCGAAATTTGAGTGGTGGTTCGGTCTTAGTAGCAGGGCATAAGTGTCCGATTGTGGGGCGCATTTGTATGGATCAGTTAATGATTAAAGTTCCTCAGCGTTATGCGTTAGGAACTACCGTGACGCTGATCGGTACTCAAGACCAGCAAACTATTAGTGTTGATGATGTAGCTAGCTATGGTCAAACCATTAACTATGAAATTTTATGTTCTCTATCCGAGCGAATTCCCCGCACGTATATTAATTAGGTACTCAACTGAATTAACGTCAGAAGCAGTCCTGTTTTTTAAATTAATTGTGTTAAAATAACGTTAAGTTTAAAAAAACAGACTTCTGGAACACTGAACTCTAGCTATGAATAATTTTTAAACAAGATATAATAGTTATTAGCTGATTTTTGGATAATTAGTTGCTAGCGACTGAGTCCGGTAGTTGACAATGATATTTAATTGGTAAAAGATTAGGGGGGAGAATAACCATGGCCGCATTTCAGAAAAATTTTTCCGTTCAATTAGATTCTGATGTCGTCGATCGATTGCAGAAGTATAGCGCTGAAAATGCTTGTGATACTAATTATGTTATTGATGAAGCATTGTTTAACTTCTTTCAGCAAGAGGATCGGATGGTAGGTCAATTAGTTGATGGTTATTTAAATATGGCAGATATTAACGAAGAAATAAGTAATGCTTTTTCAATTTGTGAACAGGAAGTAGATAGGCAAGTCAGTGGCTATTCCAATTAAACGTGGCGACGTATTTTTCGCCGATTTATCACCCGTGGTTGGTTCCGAACAAGGTGGAATGCGACCAGTATTAGTAGTACAAAATAATGTCGGTAATCGTTACAGCCCGACAACCGTTATTGTTGCCATTACTGGGCGAATCGAAAAGCCGAAGATGCCGACGCATGTTGGTATTACTAAGGAAGATGGTTTTAGTAAAGATTCAGTGATTTTAACTGAACAAATTCGCACAATTGATAAGCAACGTTTAAAAGAAAAAGTAACGACTCTGTCAGCAGAAAAAATGAGTGCAGTTGATAAAGCTTTAAGAATTAGTATTCATGTATAAAATTAAGATTGCGATAAAAGACGTTGTAAGTGGAAGTACTAAATAGCATTTGAGAAAGCAGTCTTCACAAAAATGTTCGCAAATTTTTAAAAATTTGTGGGCATTTTTTGTTTTAACTTTTTTTAACTAGCGAAATTAATAATTATCGTACAAAAAAGCCAGTATCTGAGTATAATTATTTATATGAAAAAAACTACAAAGTTCGTCATATTCTTTTTAGCAATCTTCTTAGTTGGTGGTCTAGGTTATTATTTGTTTATCGCCGCCGATGGTCTGCATAATCCGTTCACTTACCATCAAGAGGTTTTATTAGATGTACCTTACGAAAATCAACTAGAGGATAATCCTTTAAAAAATGGCTGTGAAGTGACTTCATTGTCAATGTTATTGCGATACTATGGTTTTCACGAAACTAAAAATGACTTGGCAGCTCAGATTGACCGTCAGCCTTTTTTTGTAGATGCGACGCACCATGGTGATCCGCGTAAGGGGTTTGTTGGTAATATCAAAGATGGTTATGCAGCTATGGGCGTTTACGTGGAACCAATTAGTAAGTTGTGTCGGCAAATTGTCGGTAACAAATATCAGGTTCACAGTGGCGAAAATTTACAGCCAGCCGATTTAAAACGTTTGATACACCATGAGAAACCAGTTTGGATTTTGGCTACGTTAGATTTTCAACCAGTGACCAAAAATGATTTGCTCAAATGGAAGACGCCTTCAGGAACAATGACCGTCAGTCCTTTGATTCATTCGGTAGTTGTGACTGGTATTGATCAACATTATTTTTATGTAAATGACCCACTCAAGAAAAAAGATCGGAAAGTTCCAATTAAAAAATTATTGCGTTCTTTTACGGGAATGCGAGCTCAATATTTATATTTAAGTCAAAAATAAATTTGGGTGTTCCTAAATCAACAAAAGCTACTATAATGAATTTTAGAAAGTCTACGGGGTGCTAAATAGCTGAGAACATACTCGTGAACCTGATCTAGATAATACTAGCGCAGGAATAGACACAAAATAAGCTGGCAGCTAATTGTTGATAACTGATCTTGAGATAAGGGAATTGTTTTGAGATCTGGCTGAAGCTGATTAGTTCTTGAACTTATTTTGGCTTCAAGATGTTTTTAAGGCTGTGAACCCCCTTCGACTTTAATTCAATAGTTGGAGGAAACAGTGATGACGAAACAAAGTTTGCAGGTCAAAAGATTAACAGTGATAGCATTAATGATTGCGTTGGATTTTATCCTATCACCAATTTTGAGAGTCGAGGGCATGGCTCCCATGTCGAGTGTTGTCAATATCATTGCGGCGGTATTAATGAATCCGTTCGCTGCGACGTTGATGGCCTTGATTTGTGGGTTAATGCGGATGCTATTTTTAGGTATTCCGCCATTAGCTTTAACAGGAGCGGTTTTTGGCGCTTTTTTAGCGGCATTCTTTTACAAAGTTTGGCCGCATTCGTGGTCAGCTGCTCTGGGAGAAATAATTGGTACGGGCATTATTGGTTCATTATTATCTTATCCAGTAATGGCCTGGTTCACAGGATCAGCTAGTGGCTTATATTTATTCGTTTATACGCCCCGTTTTTTAGGCGCAGCCATTATGGGTTCTATTGTATCTTGTTTATTATTAATTAAATTGGGTAAATTATCTACCTTTCAAAAGATCCAAAAGTTATTTCGTTAAAAAATAAAAAATGAGGCTCGGACCAAAATTGTCCGAGCCTCATTTTAGTATTAAAAAAATTCTTCAATTGACTTTAAGCTTGGGGGAGCTCGTTTAAAATAGTGCCCTTTTGCAAATCATCAATTTCGGCTACGCGAAAGTTGTTTTCTTCTAGTTCATGAACAATTTTTGCTAGCGTAGCTGGTGTCAGTCCCGATTGTAACGTAAATAAATTCCGCCGTACGAGAGCTGTTTTGCGGGCATCCAAGGTTAAGCAACCAGCAATATTAGCATAGCGACTAATAATTGAAGACATAGCTGCTAATTCGCCGCTTTGTCCCGAGGAAATTACCGTTAAGACGTAACTACCAGTATTAATATTCCAGGCTTCAGATAACATATTTAATAATTTAGTATGTGTTAAAATTCCGTAAAAATGGTTGTTCTCGTCTAAAACAGCAATGTAAGGTAAATCCTTAATATTAAAAAAGACTTTAAAAAAGGGAGCGTTCACGGGAATGGTTTTGGTTGCATTCTTGATTAGATAGGTAACTGGTAAGTTCATATCACCCCCACGTGATTTGTGACGGTAAATGTGCATTTTATAAATATTGCCCCGAAAGATTGTTCCCGTTTCATCTAAAATCGGGACACACCGAAAACCAGTATCTTCTAAAATTTGTAAAGCTTCAGCTAAAGTAACTGATTCTTGAACCGTAGTTAAAAATTGTTTTTTTAAAACAAGTGATTTAATCAGCATGATTGTCTCCTTTACTACTCATCGCTGGAAGCAAAATAAGCTGCTGGCCAAAAGGCAACAAACAAAGGTACAATACCTAACCACCAATTTTCTAAAGCAATGCCACCTAAAACGCATAACACACATAAGACTAATAAAATAATCATGAACTTCTTCATTGATGAACCTCCAATCATTATCTATTATCTTTTATTGTAAAGCCAAGTTCCGGGTTTGACAAATTAATGACGATTAATTTGGCCATAAAAAAAGACTGAAGTGATTGTTACTCTGATTGCTCCAATCTCTGATTCAGTCTTTTGTTTAATTAAATTATTTAATGCCAACTTCTTTAAAGCTATCTTCAGCAACTTTCCGTAATTGCGCTGCAGAATTGTCCATTTTAGCTTTTTCGGCATCAGTTAAAGGAATTTCCAAAATCTTTTGGACACCATTGCGGTTAATCACAGTTGGTGAACTGATGTATAGATCTTGGACACCGTATTGACCGTTCATCCCAACGGATAATGGTAAAACAGTATTTTCATCACGTAACAAAGCTTGGCAGATTCGTGCTAAAGCAGTACCAATACCATAGAAGGTAGCACCTTTAGTATTAATAATGTCGTAAGCAGCATTAACGATGGTATCATTGAGTTCAGCTAATTTTTCTTCGGTTAATTCTGGATGAGTAGCACGCAATTCAGCCATTGTTAAGCCCCCAACTGTTACATGAGACCAGGCAGCAAATTCACTATCACCGTGTTCACCCAAGATATAGCCGTGAACTGAACGAGGGTCAACATTTAATTCTTGACCAACAAATTTCCGTAAACGAGCAGTATCTAGTGAAGTACCAGTACCGATAACCCGTTCTCTTGGGAAACCAGAAATCTTCCAAGTACCATAAGTTAAAATATCTACTGGGTTAGCAGCAACTAAAAAGATTCCATTAAATCCAGAATCAACGATTGGTTTAATGATCGTTTGTAGAATCTTTAAATTCTTATTAACTAAATCTAATCTCGTCTCACCGGGCTTTTGTGGAGCACCAGCAGTAATGACAACGATATCAGCATCTTTGGCGTCACTATATTCAGCAGAATAAAGTTTAGTTGGATAACTTAAAGGTGTGGCATCAGCAAGGTCCAATGCGTCACCTTTGGTCTTATCTTTAGCAATATCAGTAATGCCAATTTCGTTAGCAATACCTTGTAAAGTCATTGCGTAAGCAAATGTTGAACCAACAGCACCATCACCAACTAATAAAATTTTAGTATGGTTTTTATCTGTAATACTTGTCATGAATTCTACCCCTTTTTTTACTTTGTTAATAACTGCACGACTTGATTTTACCACGCAAGTTTCTGAAAAAAAAGTGGTTTGTGTAATTTGACACTATTAAATTAGACTAAAATAGCCTGAGAAAGCTATTTGAGTTCCATTACTATGACGGATATTTTTTCAAGATAAATGTTATAATCAAGCAGCAATGCTTGTTAAAATTATGTTGAAATCAAAAATTACGAGCTATTAATATTAATTGCTGGGCTTTGTTTTCAACCACAACGAACATTAATTATTAGTGATAACCTAAACACTAGCATTTTAAGTCGAAGGGACTTAAATTTTTTAGAGAAAGATTGAATTGGAAAAATTAAGCAATATTAGTTAATAAATTATGTAATTAAAACTTGAAAACTAGGTGAAAAATTATGAAGGCAATTTTTGGATTAGGCAATCCGGGCGTACAATATGATCAGACAAAACATAATATGGGGTTTATGACAATTGATCAATTGGCCCAGTATTATCAAGTGGAATTAAACAAAAAAGAATGTTCCGCACTAGATGTGCGTTTTAAATTACAGGGCGAAGCAATTTATTTAGTTAAGCCCTTAACATTTATGAATACTTCAGGTAATGCGGTACGAATGCTCATGGATTATTATCAAATTCGTCCGGAAGAAATTTTAGTGATTCAAGATGATTTAGATATGCCAATTGGGAAGGTCCGTTTACGTCAACAAGGCTCAGCTGGTGGACATAATGGTATAAAAAGTATTATCTCTGCGGTCGGAACCAAAGAATTCAAGCGGGTTAAGATTGGAATTGGGCATCCTAAACGTTCACAAGTGATTAATTGGGTGTTAGATCCATTTTCTGAGGCTGATGCGCCCCAGGCGCAAGCTGGCATCCAGCGGGCAGCTGAAGCGATTGAACAATGGATTACTACGGATAATTTTCAACAAACAATGAATGATTTTAATTAGGAGAAAGATAGTGCAACTAGTTGATTTTTTAAAACAAAATCATGATTTGAAAAAATTTATTGCGCAATTACAACCGCAATCAAAACAATTATTGACGGGTCTTAGTGGATCGGCTAAAGCATTATTTTTAGCCACTTTAGTTGAGCAAACACAACAACCAGTGTTGCTCGTTACTGATAATAATTACCATGCAGATTTGTTATGTGATGATTTACACCAATTGCTACCAGCACAGCAACTGTATAACTTTTCAGTGGAAGCCTTAATTGCGACGCAAGTAGCAACTAGCTCACCGCAGGCTTTACGGCAACGGATTTTAGCTTTGAATTTTTTACAGACGAAACGTCCGGGAATTGTGGTGACTTCGGTTAGTGGTCTGGAATATTTGTTACCAACACCAGAACAATTTGCTGAAGCGCAAGTAAGTTTAAAAGTCGGCCAAGAAATTACGGTGGAACACCTGCTACAACAACTAGTGACTTTGGGATATCGGCGGGATAGTTTAGTTGCCCATCCTGGTGAGTTTGCTTTGCGCGGCGATATCTTAGACTTTTATCCGTTAACCAGTAACCAACCAGTTAGATTAGAATTGTTTGGCGATGAGCTTGATACGATTCATGAATTTGACCCGCAAAGTCAACGCAGCCAAGCGCAGTTATCACAAATAACTATTACGCCAGCGCAAGATCAATTAGTCACGCCAGAAGTCTTGAAACAAAGTGGTCAACGCTTACAAAAACGTTTGCAAGCTGATTTAAAGAAAATTAAAGATGACGCTACTAAAAAGGCGTTACGGACCAATTTTCAAGCTGATATTGACCAAATGTTACGTGCACAACTGCCAGCTAATTTAAATCAATATGTGGATTTATTATATTCTACGACTACGACGTTAACTGATTATTTAGCGCCCACTGGGGTTTTGGTTTACGATGACTATAATCGTTTGCAAGAACAAGAGCGCGCCAATGTTGAAGAAAATACGGCGTGGATGAGCGGACAATTGGAAACAGGGAAGTTATTGCCACAACAACAATTGCGGCAAACATTTAATCAAGTGACGACTAAAATCCAGCAGCCGCAAATTTATCTATCATTATTTCAAAGAAGTAGTTATACTTTTCGCTTACAGCAATTGCTGCATGTAAATAGCCGCAGTGTTCAACAATTTTTTAGTAATTTACCGTTATTAAAGACGGAGATCAACCGGTGGCAAAAGCAAGGATACACGATTGTTTTATTAATCAGTAATCAAAGTAATTTACAAAAATTACAACGAACTTTAGCCGATTTTGAGATCACAGCCAAAACCGCAACGCTTACCACTTTACAAAAAGGTCAGACTCAATTAGTAGCTGGCGGTTTTCATGCTGGCGTTGATCTGCCCCAAGAAAAAGTGGTTATTATTACTGATAAGGAGTTATTCAATCGCCAGCCGCAACGCAAACGTGTCCGTTCAACGATTAGTAATGCGCAACGATTAAAAAGTTATACGGATTTGAAACCGGGAGATTACGTAGTCCATGTTAATCATGGTATTGGTAAATTCTTGGGTACGCAGACATTAGAAGTGGACGGTAAGCACCAGGACTATATGACCATTGAGTATCGTGATGATGGCAAGTTGTTTATTCCCGTTACGCAATTGAACATGGTCCAAAAATATGTGTCTGCTGAAGGCAAATCACCGAAGTTAAATAAGTTAG
This sequence comes from Bombilactobacillus sp. ESL1097, assembly GCF_058107205.1. Lineage (NCBI taxonomy): Bacteria > Bacillati > Bacillota > Bacilli > Lactobacillales > Lactobacillaceae > Bombilactobacillus > Bombilactobacillus sp. ESL1097. The sequence continues at coordinate 310,343 of NZ_JBYLUB010000001.1, forward strand.
GTGGTAGTGAATGGCATAAGACTAAGCAAAAAGTTCAAAAAAACATCGAAGATATTGCTGATGATTTGGTAAAATTATATGCTCAGCGAGAATCAGAACCGGGTTTTGCTTTTTCCCCAGATGATGATTTGCAAACAAAGTTTGACGAACAATTTGCTTATATTGAAACACCAGATCAATTGCGCAGTATTGCGGAAGTGAAAGCGGATATGGAAAAACCCCATCCCATGGAACGGCTATTAGTGGGTGATGTGGGGTTTGGTAAGACAGAAGTCGCTTTACGCGCAGCTTTTAAAGCAGTCAATGATAATAAGCAAGTGGCCTTTTTGGTACCAACAACTATCTTGGCACAGCAGCATTACCAGACGATGTTGGAGCGTTTTGCGGATTTTCCGGTACAGATTGCGATTATGTCACGGTTTCAAACCACAGCACAGCAGCGGCAAACTAAGCAAGGCTTAATTGATGGCAGCGTGGATATTGTTGTCGGCACCCATCGCTTGTTGTCGAAGGATATCCAGTTTAAAGATTTAGGTCTATTGATTATTGACGAAGAGCAACGTTTTGGTGTAAAGCATAAAGAACGCTTAAAACAACTCAAATCACAAATTGATGTTTTATCCATGACTGCCACCCCAATTCCACGAACTTTGAACATGTCGATGATGGGGGTTCGGGATTTGTCGGTGATTGAGACGGCTCCTCCTAACCGCTATCCGATTCAAACATTTGTTATGGAACAAAATTATGAAGTGATTCGTAACGCGATTGAACGCGAAATCCAGCGTGGTGGACAAGTATTTTATCTACACAATCGGGTTGAAGATATGGAGCAAACCGTTAGTATCTTGGAGGATCTGATTCCGGATGTTCGAGTCGGGATTGCTAATGGTCAAATGTCCGAAAACCAGTTAGAGAGTGTGATTACTAGTTTTTTAAATGGTGAATATGACGTGTTGGTGACCACCACAATTATTGAAACCGGTGTCGATATTGCCAATGCCAATACGCTAATTGTTGAGAACGCAGATCATTATGGCTTATCTCAGTTGTACCAATTACGTGGGCGGGTTGGGCGTTCCAGTCGCGTGGCGTATGCTTATTTTATGTATCAACCTAATAAAACTTTGACAGAAGTTGGCGAAAAGCGCTTGGAAGCTGTTAAGAATTTTACAGAGTTAGGTTCCGGTTTCAAAATTGCAATGCGCGATTTAGCTATTCGAGGTGCTGGTAATTTATTAGGCCAGCAACAGCATGGTTTTATTGACTCTGTGGGCTATGACTTGTATACGCAAATGCTCAATGAAGCAGTTGCCAAAAAGCGCAATCAACAAGCACAAACGCCGTTAACCGATGCTCAATTACGGTTAAATGTCGAAGCTTATTTACCACATGAGTATATCAGTGATGAAAGTCAAAAAATTGAAATTTATAAGCGGCTACGTGAAGCCAAGTCCCTAGAGCAGATTACCCAATTAGGACAGGAACTTCAGGAACGTTTTGGCCGTTTTCCACAAGAAGTAACTAATTTATTGCAGATTAGTGCCATAAAGATTTTAGCCGATCAAGCATTGGTTAAGAAGATTGTGCAACTAGAGACACAAGTCGAAATAACGTTTGATCCAGCGGCTAATCGTTATTTAACAGGGAAACAACTTTTCGCTAATTTGGCAACTGTTGATTTTAAGGCCCGCGTGGCTAATGAGCACCATTATTTTGTGATAAAATTACAGTTAAAACCAACTGATGATTTATTAGCTGGTTTAAAACAACTTTTAACGCCATTTGCTAAACAGGCGCAGGCCAAATTAGAAAAGACAAGTTAAAACAATGAAAAAAAAGCAATTACATTTTTGGTGGCAAAGTACGTGGATTCTGTCATTATCAGCACTAATTACTAAAATTTTGAGTGCTTTATACCGCATCCCATTACAAAATATTGTTGGTGATCGCGGCTTTTTTGTTTACCAGCAGGTTTATCCAATTTACGGACTTTGGACAGCGATTACGTTAACCGGTTTGCCAATGTTTATTTCGCAAATAATGGTGGAGGATCCTGATCACCAACAAAGTAATTATCAGCATTTGCGTAATTGGTTAGTGTTACTAGCGATTATTTCAGCAGTAACTTTGTGGTTAGTTGCGCCAGATTTGGCACGGTTGATGGGCGATCGAAAGTTAAGTTATTTGATTCAAACGGTAGCAGGCTTTTATCTATTAGCGCCACTGGCGGCCTTATTTCGTGGGATTTTTCAAGGAAAGCTCTTGATGTTGCCTACGGCTTTAGCGCAGGTGAGTGAACAAATTGCACGCGTGCTAGTGATTGTGTTCGTTGCGCTGGGTTTTAAACAATTTCATTGGTCGTTATATTTAATGGGAAGTTTAGCACACGCAGGGGCCATTGTAGGAGCCATAGTTGGTTTATTAGTATTAGGGTATTTTTGGACACAAATTCACCTACAGCAAGTAACAGACAATTCGCAACCAGTTGTTTGGCAGCAACTAAGACACCGCTTTTTGACCGAAGGCTTAGCCCTTAGTTTATTTGGTAGCATTTTAATTTTGTTACAATTAGTTGATTCCGTCACGGTCTTGAAGTTATTACGCCAGATCCACGTAGCACATCCGCAAGTAGTAAAGGGCATTTATGATCGCGGGCAACCACTAGCCCAATTAGGCATTGTGATTGCTGTTTCTTTTGCGACAACTTTACTACCACAAATTAGCGCACAACGTGGACCCAAGGCTCAACAGTTGGTGGCGGCTACTTTACATGTTTCCTTGGTGTTAGCGAGTGCTTGTGCAGTGGGGTTGGCCGTTTTAATGCCACAAATCAATACCTTACTTTTTACCAATGCTCAGCAAAGTCTGAGTTTAGCAATTTATGTTTTATCGCTCATCTTTATTTCTTATGTCACCATTATCAATACGATTATGCATGCTTTTCATCAACAACAAAAAAATTGGCGGGTGTTAGTCGTTGGTATTGTGGTCAAGTTATTAGCTAATTTGGGCTTGATGCCCATTTTGGGAATTCAAGGGGCTAGTTGGGCTACTTTATTAGCTAGTTTAGTCATGGCCGCACTGATTTATCATTATTCAGGTGCTTTCTTACAAAAAATTATCTGGAAAGAAAATTTCTGCTTAAAAGTTATTGTTATTGTTGGTACAATGGGATTAATTGTTGGAGCTACTAGTTGGTGCTGGCAATTTATTTGGCCACTAGATCGTTTCCATGCTGCCATTGAAACACTGTTCGAAGCTGGTTTGGGAGTGATCTTAGTCTTAGGAGGTAGTTATTATAGCCATCTGTGGTCAAAAGCAGAATGGCAGTTATTACCGGGGGCAAAATTTCTGTGAAAAAAAGGAGTCAAACATGCGCTTAGATAAATATTTGAAGTTGTCGCGATTAGTGAAACGACGGCCATTAGCTAAAGAGTTGGCTGACAAAGGACGAGTAGAAGTCAATGAGCGAGTTGCTAAATCCGCTAGTGATGTAGAAATTGGTGATCAAATTACAATTCACTATGGTAATCGTCAAGTGCAAGTACGCGTAGTGGCAACACCGCAAATTGTTAAAAAAGAAGATGCAGCGAAGATGTATCAAAGATTAGACTGATTAAATAATAGACAATATAATATTAATGTTGTTATACTCAAAATAGGATAGCTAAACGGAGGGATTATTTTGTCTAATCAGCCGAGGACTAATAACGTGAGTCCAATTAACATTGATAATGAAGATCGGTCAGCTGAACGTCAATTTAAACGGCATGTTCAAGCAGTTCATCGGCGCCGGGTAACGGTATTACTAGGTGTATTAGCCTTGATTAGTCTGTTATTTGGTGGACGCATTTATCAAGCTAATAAAACGCAAGCCGTAACCAAGCAAAGTGTCTTTCAACAGCAACAGAAGTTGACAGCGGCAAAAAATAAAAACGCCGATTTACAAAACGAAATTCAGCAATTACATCGACCAGAATATCTCGACAATTTAATTCGTTATCGATTCAACTATTCTAAAAATGGGGAAATCATTTATAATATTCCTAATGAATCAAATAAAAATTTAAATTTTTAAGGAGTAAGGAAAGAAAATGACCGTATCGGTAGGAACAAAAGTAACGGGTAAAGTGGTTGGCATTAAAAATTTTGGAGCTTTTGTTGATATTGGTAATGGCCAGAGTGGTCTGGTACATATTAGCCAGATTTCTAATGATTATGTCAAAGATATTCATGATAAGTTGAGTATTGGTGATGAAGTTACCGCTATTGTGGTGAGCGTTGATAATGGTAAAATTGCTTTATCAATGAAAAAAGCTGAACCCAAACCTAGTTATAAACGTCATGGTGGACATAATAATCATGGTCATGTTGCTACACATAAATCGGAGGATTTTGATGACTTATTAGCTGGTTTTATGAAAGAAAGTCAGGATCGTTTGGCAACGATTAAAAAGAACACTGAAGGGAAAAGAGGCGGCCGTGGTGGTCGTCGTGGTTAAGTGCGAGCAAGTTTAGCCCGGACTTTTTTAGTATAAATTATGGATGTGACAGAAGCTAAATTTGTTCAAGAAGTGCGTACTTATCAAGATTGGACTGCTAAAACGCGTGTGTTAATTGCGGTTTCTGGCGGTAGTGATTCCCTGGCATTGTTAAACTTGGTGTTACAATTACCTCAAGCTTGGCGCCCTGTGATTCATGTGGCAACTGTTGATTTTCAGTTGCGAGCGCAAAGTGTGTCAGAAGTGGTTTTAGTGCAGCAGTTTTGTCAACAGCACCAGATTGCTTTTCATACGATTACTTGGCAGCATGAATCGGTAGTGACGGATTTAGAAAATCAAGCCCGCCAATTTCGTTATCAGTACTTTGCACAATTAATGAAGCAATTTGATTTAGAACAATTATTAGTTGCGCATCAGCAAGATGATCAAGTGGAAACAATCTTAATGAAATTGATCCGAAGTGGTAGTTTGTGGGAAGTGCCGGCAATGCAGCGGTGTCGGGCTTTTGCTTCTGGACAATTAATACGACCGTTGCTCAATTTTTCTAAGCAAGAATTAGTGGCTTACTTACAACGCCAGCACATTAGCTTTGCAGTTGATGCAACTAACTTTGAAGATATTACGTGGCGCAATCAATTGCGCAATCAAATCATTCCCCAACTGCAAGCATTAAATCCGCAATTTTCCCAGCACGTAACTAATTTTGCTACCCAGTTACAACAGTCAGTGCAATTAACGACAGCAATGTTTGAACAATTACAAACGCTTAGTATTAGTGTTGGCGCGCGAGCATTAGATATGGATTTAACGGCGATTAATTCTTTAAATGCAGAGCAAACAGTTTTATTTATTCAGTATGTATGCCATCACCAGTTAAACTTAGATTTAACTAACCGCCAATTGCAACAAGTTAAACGCTTATTACCACAGGCTAACGCCCAGATGGATATTGGACAAAATTGGTTACTGGTGAAAGCTTATCAAAAATTAAGTTTGCTTCAGAAGTCACAATCGAAAAAGACGTTCGCGCTTGCGCTCAAGTTGAATCAGCCCTGTCTTGCAAATGATGGACAAAAGTTTACAATTAAACAGTCTTCAAAAATCAATCGCAATACTTTTTATTTTAATCGTTTGCCACAAAGAATTCGGATTCGGACACGCCAGCCAGGAGATCGTGTGCGTTTAATGAACGGGCAGCATCAAAAGCTAAAAGATCGTTTGATTAACTTGAAGTTGCCCCGCTTATTGCGAGATCAATTGTGGGTAGTCACTTTTGATGAAGAAATTGTTTGGATTAAAGATATTTATCGTTATCAAATTTCCCCTACACAATATTTATTTGAAATTAAGATTGGAGATTAATTATGGAAATGGATCAGGACATGCAGAAAGTGCTTTTTTCTGCGGAAGAAATCGCACAAGCTAACAAAAAGTTAGGACAACAGTTAGCAGCTGATTATAAAGATAAGGACCCACTGTTTGTTTGTATTTTAAAAGGAGCAATTGTCTTTTTAACAGATTTAATGCGGCAACTACCTCAAAGTGCCGAAATTGAATTTATGGATGTTTCAAGTTATAACGGTCAAACCGCAACGTCTGGTCAGGTTCGAATTCTCAAAGACTTAGACGTATCAGTGACGGGTCGCGATGTCGTTTTTATCGAAGATATTATTGATACAGGCATTACCTTAAAAGAATTAACGAATTTGTTTAAGTCTCGTCATGCTAAGTCCATTAAAATTGTGACCCTGCTTGATAAGCCAGCTAACCGGCAACAAAATGTGCATGTGGACTACGTGGGGTTACAGTGTCCAGATGAATTTGTTGTAGGCTATGGTATGGATTATCAAGAACGTTATCGTAATTTGCCATATATCGGTGTTTTAAAGCCAGAAGTTTACACGCAAAATTAAGTTAATTCTAATTCAAGTGGAATCAAAACAATATGATATACTGGTTTTAATTGCTGAGTAGCTGAAAGCTGTTAAGGGCTTAAGTGGTAAGCATTTGTTTCACATAGTTATATCTTAATCAAGGCTAGCGGCTCATGCGAGATTGTGTTAGCATGAAAAGCAAGTTTATTCTTGTGGAGGAAAAATAGATTGAAAAATAATCGAAATGGACTACGAAATAATAGTCTATTTTATATCATTATTTTCGTGTTGTTAATTTTGGCTACTAGTTGGTTTGTTGGAGGACAAGGATCATCACAAGTTGAAAACCTTTCTTCGAGTGAATTTGTGTCCAAATTAAAAGCTAATAAAATTAAACATTTTTCGCTTCAACCGTCTAATGGTGTTTATAAAGTTTCAGGAACTTTAAAAAAGTCTGAAACTAGTAAAGGCAGTCAGTCAAATGTTAATTTATTTTCACACTCAGCAGCGACTGTAACTAAGGCAAAGAATTTTACGGCTACCGTTTTGCCGAATAATTCAACGTTGCAAGAAATTAATCGCGCGGCACAGAAGTCGCAAACAAAAATGAGTACGCGTGAGGAATCACAGAATGGAATGTGGCTTAATATTGCCTTAACGGTAATTCCGTTTTTATTCTTCGCATTCTTATTGTATTCTATGATGGGTCAAGCTGGTCAAGGTGGCGGTGCTGGCAAGATCATGAGTTTTGGCAAGTCGCAAACCAAGCCAGTTGATCCTAAGAAAAATAAGGTTCGTTTTTCTGACGTTGCTGGTGCTGAAGAAGAAAAACAAGAATTAGTTGAAGTAGTTGATTTCTTAAAGGATCCGCGGAAATATCTAGCTTTAGGTGCGCGGATACCATCAGGTGTTTTATTAGAGGGACCTCCCGGAACTGGTAAAACATTATTAGCTCGTGCCGTTGCTGGTGAAGCAGCCGTGCCATTCTATTCTATTTCTGGTTCAGATTTTGTGGAAATGTTTGTTGGTGTTGGTGCTTCCAGAGTGCGTGATTTGTTTAGTAGTGCTAAAAAGAATGCCCCCGCCATTATCTTTATTGATGAAATTGATGCCATTGGTCGCCAACGTGGTAACGGTAAAACTGGTGGTGGCAATGATGAACGCGAACAAACTTTAAATCAATTATTGGTAGAAATGGACGGCTTTACCGGTAAAGAAGGTTTAATCGTGATGGCGGCTACTAACCGTTCGGATGTGTTAGATCCTGCCTTATTGCGGCCAGGTCGGTTTGATCGAAAGATTTTAGTTGGTCAACCGGATGTCAAAGGGCGCGAAGCCATCTTGAAAGTCCATGCCAAGAATAAACCCTTGGCTGATGATGTTGACTTGAAAGTTATTGCCCAACAAACCCCTGGGTTTGTCGGAGCCGACTTGGAAAATGTCTTAAACGAAGCAGCTTTAGTAGCGGCTGAACGTAATAAAACTAAAATTGATGCGGCCGATATTGATGAGGCTGAAGATCGTGTAATTGCGGGTCCCGCTAAAAAGGATCGGGTTATTTCTGCTAAAGAACGTGAAACCGTGGCTTACCATGAAGCAGGACATGCGATCATTGGTGTGGTTTTGAGTGATTCCCGCGTTGTCCGCAAAGTTACGATTATTCCGCGTGGTCGTGCGGGTGGTTATGCGATTATGTTGCCTAAAGAAGATCAGAACTTGCTGACTAAGAAAGATTTAATGGAGCAAGTTGCTGGCTTAATGGGTGGTCGCACTGCTGAAGAAATTATCTTTGGGGTACAATCATCTGGTGCTTCCAATGACTTTGAACAAGCAACGCAAATTGCGCGGTCCATGGTCACTGAATACGGAATGTCGGAGCGCTTAGGGATGGTCCAACTTGAAAAAGGTGGTGCTCCAGTTGGGGCCTACGGTCAACCTAACTATTCTCAAGAAACAGCAACTGCCATTGATGAAGAAATTCGCAAGATTTTAGATGAAGGTCATCAAACGGCGGTGGAAGTTATCCAAAGCCATCGTGAACAACATAAGGCGATTGCACAAGCACTATTAAAGTATGAAACTTTAGATGAAAAACAAATTTTGAGTTTATATAATACTGGTCATATGCCAGAAACTAATCAAGATGAATTTCCATCAGAAAAGGCTTCGACTTTTGAAGAAGCTAAACAAGCTGCGCAACGCCGTGATGAAGCCAAACAAGCGCATGAGGTTGCACAACATCATGAAGAAACTATCACTGCAGATCCTGCTGATAGTGATGATGATCAAACTGAAGAATAACAAAATCAAGTTGGTAAGCACAGACTGTAGTGGTCTGTGCTTACTTGCTTTTGGAGATTTAATAACGAGTTTCAAATGATACAACTGAATTTTGAAGGAGAATTTGCGATGCAAGATTATTTAATTAAAGCTTTAAATCAAAATAGTCATTTTCGAATTTATGTCGTACGGGCCACTAACTTAGTGGCGACGGCGCAAGTCAATCATGATACATGGAGTGCTTCCACGGCTAGTTTAGGGCGTAGTTTAATCGGAACATTATTATTAAGTACTTCCATGTTAAAAAATGATGAATTATTAACTACGCGGATTGCTGGTGGCGGACCAGTCGGGTTAATTGTTGCGGACGGTAATGCGCAGGGCCAAGTGAAAGGCTATGTTCAAAATCCACATATTAGTTTGCCGCTGAATCAAAAGGGCAAAATTGATGTGGCTAAAGCCGTGGGACAAGATGGTTATTTAGCGGTTACCAAAGATCAGCATTTAGCTCAACCTTTTACGGGCAAGGTTCCATTAATTTCGGGTGAATTAGCCGAAGATTATGCGTATTATTTAGTACAGTCAGAACAGATTCCCGCAGCAGTGGGACTGTCTGTTTACGTAGAAAGTGATAATCATGTGAGTTGTGCTGGTGGATTTATGGTGCAAGCCATGCCGCAGGCTACGGAACAAGAGTTAACGGCGTTAACCACCAAGATTCAGCAATTACCACCATTGCATGAATTACTGCAAGAAAAAAGTCCCGAAGAAATCTTAACGTTATTATTTGCCACGGGAAATAAAATTTTAGAGAAAATACCAGTGAGTTTTACTTGTGATTGTTCCAAACAACGCTTTGCAAAAACGATTCAAGCTTTGCCATTAACTGAATTGCAGGCTATGGAACAAGAAAATCAACCAGTAGAAGTGGTTTGCAAATTTTGTGGACAAAAGTATCATTTTACACCGACTGAAATTCAACAAATGATTTCACAGAAATAATTGCCAGTAGGGTATTGACTTTGCTATCATGTAAATGATAGTTATCTGAAAAAATTAAAACTAACCAATTCATTGATTAACGCTAGACGCTAATTTTAACAGGCTGAGGTTTGATTTTAAAAGAAAGAAGAAGAGAGTATGGAGTGGAAAATAGGGGATGTTACGATCCCCAATCAAGTTGTGGTCGCCCCAATGGCGGGAATTTCTAATTATTCATTTCGCATGACGGCCAAAGAATTTGGGGCAGGATTGGTAGTTTGCGAAATGGTTAGTGATCGCGGTATTTTATACAATAATCAAAAGACCCATGAAATGTTGTATGTGAATCCTAACGAACATCCGATTAGCATTCAAGTTTTTGGTGGTTCGAAGGAAACGTTAGTTCCGGCGATTAAATATGTGGCCGAAAATACAGCGGCGGACATTATCGATATTAATATGGGCTGTCCCGTGAAAAAGGTTACTAAAACCGGGGCTGGTTCACATTGGTTATTGGATCCGGATAGTATTTATGATTTAGTGAAAGCGGTCAAACAAGAAATCTCAAAGCCTTTGACTGTGAAAATGCGCACAGGGTTTGATAGCGATCATATTTTGGCTGTAGAGAATGCCTTAGCAGCTCAAGAAGGCGGCGCCGATGCCATTGCCATGCACGGACGGACTAAAGCACAAATGTATACGGGGCATGCGGATTGGGAATTATTACATGAAGTGGCACAACATTTAACCATTCCGTTTATGGGTAACGGTGATGTGAAAACTCCCCAAGATGCTAAAGTAATGATTGATGAAGTCGGAGCCGATGCAGTGATGGTAGCGCGGGGCGCGATTGGTAATCCTTGGGCACTGAAAGCCATGGTCACTTATTTAGACACCGGTAAATTATTGCCAGAACCAACACCGGCTGAAAAAATTCAAATTGCGAAAGAACAATTAGCGCGGTTAGTGGAATTAAAAGGCGAGCGAATTGGTGTTCCAGAATTTCGGCAGCAGGCCGCTTACTATTTAAAAGGGATTCCTCGTTCAGCCCGCACGAAAGCGGCCATTAATGAAGTGAATACGCAACAAGAAGTTGATGACTTGCTGGATCAATTTGCCCAGCAAGCAATGCAACGACAATTACAAAGATAGGGGTTAGTAATATGGCAGAAAATGAAATGAATGATCAATTACGTGTTCGGCGACAAAAGATGCAAGACTTACGTGATGCTGGGATTGACCCGTTTGGTCATCGTTATCAACCAACAGCAACTGCCCAAGAATTGCATGAGCAATATGACGCTTTAGATAAAGATGCAATTGAGCCAGTTAAAGTGCAAGTTGCTGGTCGGATGATGACCAAACGTGGCAAGGGTAAAGTTGGTTTTGCTGATTTAAAAGATCGGACGGGTAAGATTCAACTTTATGTGCGTAAAGATGTTGTCGGCGAAGAAAATTATCAGATTTTTAAAAAAGCGGACTTAGGGGATTTGTTTGGCATTGAAGGAACGGTGATGAAGACCGACATGGGTGAATTAACTGTGCGGGCTGATCATGTTACTTTATTAACGAAGGCCTTAAGACCATTGCCAGATAAGTATCACGGCTTAACCAATGTGGAACAAATTTATCGGCAACGGTACTTGGATTTGATTACCAACCAAGAAAGTTTCGATCGTTTTGTGAAACGCACCAAAATTATTTCAGCAATTAGAGAATATTTGGACCAAAATGGCTTCTTAGAAGTGGAAACGCCCGTTTTGCATAGTCAAGCCGGTGGCGCATCGGCACGACCATTTTTGACACACCATAATGCCTTGGATATTGATTTGTATATGCGCATTGCCTTGGAACTACCACTAAAACGTTTGATCGTTGGTGGCATGGAACGGGTTTACGAAATTGGTCGGGTCTTTCGAAATGAAGGGATTGATACCAAGCATAATCCTGAGTTTACTGAATTAGAAAGTTATGCTGCTTACTTTAACTTTGAAGATGTGATGGACGAAACTGAAGGTATTTTTCGCTATGCCGCCAAAAAAGCTTTAGGTACCCAGCAAGTGACTTATCAAGGTCATGTTGTTGACTTAAGTAAACCGTTTAAACGCCAACACATGGTTGATGCCATTAAGGAACGGACCGGAGTTGATTTTTGGCCTGAAATGTCCATTGAACAAGCTCGTAAGCTTGCAGATGAACATCAGGTTCATTACGAAGATTATTGGCAAGTTGGTCATATTATTAATGCTTTCTTTGAAGAATTTGTTGAAGAAACCATTACTGAACCAACTTTTATCTATGGTCATCCAATTGAAATTTCACCGTTAGCTAAAAAGAGTGAACGCGATCCCCGTTTTGTTGATCGCTTTGAATTGTTTATTTTAGGTAATGAATATGCCAATGCCTTTACTGAATTAAATGATCCAATTGATCAACGGGAACGCTTTGAAGCTCAGGCTAAAGAACGTGAAGCTGGTAATGATGAAGCTGAACCAATTGATGAAGATTTCGTGGAAGCTTTGGAATATGGGATGCCACCAACTGGTGGTTTAGGCATTGGAATTGACCGTTTGGTCATGTTGTTAACCGATGCGCCATCCATTCGTGATGTCATTTTATTCCCAACATTACGGCCAGGTGAACAAAATAAGTAAATTTTTGTTTGAGAGAGTTGCATTTTGAAATTAAAATTGTTATACTAATACAGTCATTGGGTTAGCTGATGATTGTATTGAGTCGCTAGCTCAGTTGGTAGAGCAACGGCCTTTTAAGCCGTGGGTCGTGGGTCCGAGCCCCACGCGACTCATACTATCGTTGAAGATAGTTTTAATTGCGGAAGTAGTTCAGTGGTAGAACATCACCTTGCCATGGTGGGGGTCGCGGGTTCGAATCCCGTCTTCCGCTTTCATTATAATCACGCCGGGGTGGCGGAACTGGCAGACGCACAGGACTTAAAATCCTGCGGTAAGTGATTACCGTACCGGTTCGATTCCGGTCCTCGGCATTATAATGAGCACCCATAGCGCAATTGGATAGAGTGTCTGACTACGAATCAGAAGGTTGTAGGTTCGACTCCTACTGGGTGCATTGTACGATTGTACATTTATATTTGTGAATTTGATTGCGGAAGTAGTTCAGTGGTAGAACATCACCTTGCCATGGTGGGGGTCGCGGGTTCGAATCCCGTCTTCCGCTTTTTTCATCGGGAAATAGCTCAGCTTGGTAGAGCGCTACGTTCGGGACGTAGAGGTCGCAAGTTCGAATCTTGTTTTCCCGATTTCGGGAAATAGCTCAGCTTGGTAGAGCACTACGTTAGGGACGTAGGGGTCGCAAGTTCGAATCTTGTTTTCCCGATAAGTCCAGTTACATATGATGGTTGAAGATACGATATTATTTATCGTATCTTTTTGTATATTAAAAAGTTCAGTAAGGGAGGTCACGTAATTAATGCTGTTTAAACCTATATGCTTTTAAGATGTTATGTTACTGAACAAGAGTTGCTATGGGCAAAAGCCACACTTTCAATAGTTTGAAGCTTTTGGTTCTAATTCTTAATCATTGTTCAGATAAGTGTTTGACGATAAACTAAAATTAATAATTTAATTCATTACGATGACTTTTCATTGGTACTCTTGTTAATCTGCGGTAAAATAGTCAAACAACGTAATGTTTTAAGAATATTCAATTGAAGTAAAAGAAAGAGAGATTGTTATGAGCGAATTATTTACTGATAGTGCCAAAACTGCTCTAAGTTTGGCACAAAAGATCGCAATGGCTTTTCGTCATCAAGCTGTAGGTACAGAACATTTACTCTATGGTTTAGTAGAACAGGGTTCTGGAGTTGCAGCTCAAACAATTACTGAAATGACAGTCACTTCTGAGGATATTAAAGACGAAATTGAAGCCCTCACAGGCTATGGCGATAATACGGATGAGCGCCAAGATCAACTCTATCTACCGTATTCACCTAGAACGGGGCAAGTTCTAGAACAAGCTAGTCAACAAGCCAAATTGTTAGGTGCTAATCAAGTTGGAACCGGCCATCTTTTATTGGCTTTATTACATGATCAGACAATTTTATCTTCACGGATTTTAACTAGTTTGGGCTTAAGTATTGTTAAGACCAAGCGCTTATTATTAAAAAATATGGGCATTTCTGAACGAGTTGATCGGGCTAACCAAAAAAAGAGTATGAATGGTTCACAAAGTGCGACACCAACACTGGATTCTTTAGCCCGTGACTTAACTATTTCAGCCAAACAAAAACACTTAGATCCGGTCATTGGTCGAGACAAAGAAATTGAACGAATGATCCAGATTTTAAGCCGTCGCACCAAGAATAATCCAGTTTTAATTGGTGAACCAGGAGTCGGTAAAACGGCAATTGTTGAAGGTCTTGCTCAAAAAATTATTAAGCAAGAGGTTCCGTTAGAATTACTCAATAAACGGGTAATGATGTTGGATATGGGTTCACTAGTGGCTGGCACCAAATATCGTGGTGAATTTGAAGATCGTCTGAAAAAGATAATTAATGAAATTAACCAAGATCAAAATGTTATTTTATTTGTTGATGAGTTGCATACTTTAATCGGTGCAGGTGGAGCTGAAGGGGCCATTGATGCCTCGAACATCTTAAAGCCACCACTATCACGCGGTGAGCTCCAAATGATTGGTGCCACTACTTTAGATGAATACCAAAAATATATTGAAAAAGATGCGGCTTTTGCTCGTCGATTTGCGAAGATTGTGGTGGAAGAACCAACTACCGAACAAACTTATGAGATTTTGAAAGGCTTGCGCCCAGAATATGAACAACATCACCATTTAAAAATTACCGATGCGGCTTTACAGGCTGCAGTTGATTTATCCAAACGTTATTTGACAGATCGTTTCTTGCCCGATAAAGCGATTGATTTAGTTGATGAGGCCGCTGCGCGGGTGCACATTAATCAGTCTGCACAGCAACAACCGCAAAAATGGCAGGCCCTGGAGCAAAAGTTGAGTAATGTGGGGATGCAAAAAGATCAGGCTATTGCCCAACAAGATTTTGAAAAAGCGGCAGTTTTACGGAAGCAGGAATTAAAACTGCAACAAGAACTTGCCGAAAGTGAACAAAGCAGCGCACAGCCAACAGATGATCAATCTCAAGTAACTAGTGATGATATTGCAACAATCATTTCGCAATGGACGAATGTTCCGGTAACGAAGATTACTCAACAAGAATCCAAACAATTACTACATTTAGAAGATGAATTACATCAACGGATTGTTGGCCAGGATGAAGCTGTGACAGCCATTGCCAAAGCTATTCGTCGTGCGCGTAGTGGCTTAAAAGATCCGAAACGCCCCATTGGTTCTTTCATGTTTTTAGGACCTACTGGCGTTGGGAAAACTGAGCTAGCCAAAGCTTTAGCACAAAGTGTTTTTGGCAGCGAAGACGAAATTATTCGTATTGATATGTCTGAGTATATGGAAAAATTTAGTACTTCACGCTTAGTAGGAGCAGCTCCTGGTTATGTGGGCTACGATGAAGGCGGACAACTAACTGAACAAGTCCGCAATCATCCCTATTCTGTGATTTTATTAGATGAGATTGAAAAGGCTCATCGCGATGTGTTTAATTTATTACTCCAAGTTTTGGATGATGGTTTTTTGACAGACTCTAAGGGTCGCAAAGTTGATTTTCGCAATACAATCATTATTATGACTTCTAATTTAGGCGTTGATAGCCTCAATGAAGAACATAATGTGGGCTTTAACCAAACGACAGCTCACGATTATCAGACCATGAAGAATCATATTTTAGCGGCAACTAAAGAGTTTTTCCGGCCCGAATTTTTAAATCGAATTGATGAAATCTTGATTTTCCATGAGTTGACTAAAACTGATTTACAAGCAGTGGTCAAGATTTTGACGAAAGATTTAGTTCAGCGTTTGACACAACGGCAAATCAAATTGACGATTACAACGCGAGCTTTAAATTGGTTAGTGGAGAAAGGCTTCAATCCCCAAATGGGCGCAAGGCCGTTACGCCGGACGATTCAAAGCCAAGTCGAAGATCAAATTAGTGATTTATTATTGTCGCGGCAATTAGTTGCAGGTGATCGTTTGTCGGTAGGGGTAGCTAAAGGCCAGTTATCATTTAACATTCGTCATGCTCAAAAAGTTCAAGTCTAGAACTTGACACTTAGGTGAATTTGTTTTATTCTAATTATAATTAATTAGCGTGGTGCAGTGGGCGTATTCCCTCGAAATCTTGTCCGAGCCGGAATTATAAAAAAGCAAAAATAGTTTGAACTATTTTTGGTTTTTTTTTGCTTTCGAATTGTTAAATGCTAATTTGTAATGAAATTGTAATATTTGACTGGTAATTTATTTGATTTGAAAGGGTGAATAGTTTGACGCAAGACACAGTACGTTACCACAATGTCAATTATGGAAAACACCGGACGCGGCGGAGTTATGCGCGGATTAAGGAAGTTTTACCATTACCAAATTTAATTGACATTCAAACTAATTCTTATAATTGGTTCTTGGATGAAGGTTTAAAAGAAATGTTCCAAGATATTATGCCAATTAATGATTTTGCAGGAACATTATCTTTGGATTATGTTGGTTATAAACTATTAAAGCCTAAATATACGGTTGAAGAAGCACGTGATCATGATGCCAACTATTCTGCACCACTACACGTTACTTTGCGTTTGACTAATCATGACACAGGCGAAATCAAGACCCAAGATGTTTTCTTTGGTGATTTTCCCTTAATGACTGAGCAAGGAACTTTTATCATTAATGGTGCCGAACGGGTAATTGTTTCCCAATTAGTACGTTCACCGGGCGTTTATTACACTGCCGAAGCTGACAAAAATGGCCGCATGATTTACGGCACAACGGTGATTCCCAATCGGGGAGCTTGGTTAGAATTCGATAACGATGCGAAAAATATTAGTTATGTTCGAATTGATCGAACACGAAAATTACCGATTACTGAATTGATTCGGGCCATTGGTTTTGGTTCTGATCAAGAAATTACGGAAATTTTTGGCAGTAACAGTGATTCCTTGAACTTATCTTTAGAAAAAGATGTCCACAAGGATACCAGTGATTCGCGGGTTGCCGAAGCTCTAAAAGATATTTATGAACGGTTACGCCCTGGTGAACCTAAGACTGCTGAAAGTTCACGGTCCTTATTGTACGCGCGCTTCTTTGATCCAAAGCGTTACGATACAGCGCCAGTGGGACGTTATAAGGTAAACAAAAAATTAAATTTAAAAACACGTTTGTTAGGTTTAACACTCGCCGAAACTTTAGCCGATCCAGAAACTGGTGAAGTTATCTTAGCTAAAGATACCAAAATTGACCGGGAAGCGATGAGCAAATTAGCTCCATATCTCAAAAATCCCGACTTTAAGGCGGTTACTTTCCAACCAGCTGATGAAGGAATTTTGGGCGATCCAGTTAAATTACAGATTATTAAAGTCTATTCACAAACTGATGAAGATCGGATTGTTAATATCATTGGCAATGGTAATATCGATGAAAAAATCAAGCATATTACCCCAGCTGATATTTTAGCTGAAATTAATTACTTCTTGAATTTACAAGAGGGTATTGGCACCACTGATGATATTGACCACTTGGGTAACCGGCGGATTCGGTCTGTTGGTGAATTGTTGCAAAACCAATTTCGTTTAGGTTTATCCCGGATGGAACGGGTTGTTCGGGAACGGATGTCCATTCAAGACACAGCAACTGTAACGCCGCAGCAATTGATTAATATTCGGCCTGTGGTAGCAGCTATTAAGGAATTCTTTGGTTCTTCACAATTGTCCCAGTTCATGGATCAAAACAATCCTTTGGGTGAATTAACGCATAAGAGACGTTTATCAGCTTTAGGACCGGGTGGTTTAACTCGTGATCGAGCTGGATATGCCGTTCGGGACGTGCACTATACGCATTATGGACGGATGTGTCCGATTGAAACACCTGAAGGACCGAACATTGGCTTGATCAATAACTTGGCCACTTATGGGGTTGTTAATAAGTATGGCTTTATTGAAACTCCTTACCGTCGTGTTTCTTGGGATACGCATAAAGTTACTGATAAGATTGACTATTTGACTGCCGATGAAGAAGATAACTATGTGGTAGCCCAGGCTAACACGCCTTTGAATGATGATGGTTCATTTGCTGAAGAACGGATTTTGGCCCGGCATAAAGATGATAATATTGAAACGACCGCCGATAAAGTCGATTATATGGATGTTTCACCGCGTCAAGTTGTGTCGGTAGCGACTTCTTGTATTCCATTCTTGGAAAACGATGACTCCAACCGGGCATTGATGGGTGCTAACATGCAACGGCAGGCGGTTCCATTATTAAAGCCACATTCTCCATTGGTGGGAACCAGCATGGAATATGTCGCTGCCCATGACTCGGGAACAGCTTTATTAGCCCATCATGCCGGAGTAGTGCAATATGTTGATGCTAAGATTGTCAAGGTTAAACGTGACGATGAAGATGTGATTGACACTTATCATTTGATGAAATATCGGCGTTCTAATGCGGGTAAATGTTACAATCAACGACCAATTGTGGAAAAGGGCAACCATGTTGATAAGAGTGAAATTATTGCCGATGGTCCAGCGATGCAAGAAGGGGAATTGGCTTTAGGTCAAAACCCACTGATTGCTTTTATGACTTGGAACATGTACAACTACGAAGATGCGGTTGTTTTATCTGAACGTTTGGTCAAAGATGACGTTTATACCTCAATTCATATTGAAGAATATGAGTCAGAATCTCGGGATACCAAATTAGGACCAGAGGAAATTACACGTGAAATTCCGAATGTTGGTGAAGATGCGTTAAAAGATTTGGATGAAACCGGAATTGTCCGGATTGGGGCCGAAGTTCGTGATGGTGATATCTTAGTTGGTAAGGTGACACCAAAAGGTATGACCGAATTATCAGCTGAAGAACGTTTACTTCACGCCATTTTTGGTGAAAAAGCTCGTGAAGTACGTGATACTTCCTTACGGGTGCCTCATGGTGGCGGCGGAATTGTGCAAGACGTGAAAGTCTTTACTCGCGAAGCCGGCGATGAATTAAGCCCTGGTGTTAATACGATGGTTCGGGTTTATATTGCTCAAAAGCGGAAGATTCAAGTGGGTGATAAGATGGCCGGACGTCATGGTAACAAAGGAACAGTTTCCATTGTGGTTCCTGAAGAAGATATGCCATATATGCCAGATGGTACCCCAATTGATATCTTGTTAAATCCTATGGGCGTTCCTTCCCGTATGAATATTGGGCAGGTTTTGGAATTACACTTAGGTATGGCTGCTCGGAATTTAGGTATTCACGTGGCTACTCCTGTGTTTGATGGGGCCAGTGATGATGATTTGTGGGAAGCTGTTAAAGAAGCTAATATGGCTTCTGACGCTAAGACTATTTTGTACGATGGCCGGACAGGTGAACCTTTCCATAACCGGGTAGCTGTCGGGGTTATGTATTATATGAAATTAGCGCATATGGTTGATGATAAAATCCATGCGCGTTCCATCGGACCTTACTCATTAGTTACGCAACAGCCATTAGGTGGTAAAGCACAATTTGGTGGTCAGCGTTTTGGTGAAATGGAAGTTTGGGCCTTAGAAGCTTATGGTGCAGCTTATACCTTACAAGAAATTTTGACTTATAAGTCCGACGATGTAACTGGTCGGGTCAACACCTACGAAGCTATTGTTAAAGGTGAGACAATTCCTAAACCTGGGGTTCCAGAATCCTTCAGAGTTTTAATTAAAGAATTGGAATCATTGGGCTTAGATATGAAGATTCTAGATCATGAACATCAAGAAATTGGTTTACGTGATATGGATGAAGATACTACGTCTAAGAGTGTTGATGCTTTATCCAAATTAGCACAAGAGCAGGAACAAAGGAAACTGCAAGAAATGGCTGATAAGAATAAAGAACAAGAAGCACAATTACAACCTAATTTAGATAATTTAATGGATAAAATTAATAGTTTAAACGCGGATGATGGCGATACAACTGATAAATAATAGGAGGTTGCCAATTGATAGACGTCAATAAGTTTGAAAGTATGCAAATTGGTCTGGCTTCACCAGATAAGATTAGAAGTTGGTCTTACGGCGAAGTTAAGAAGCCAGAAACTATCAATTATCGGACTTTAAAACCAGAACGTGATGGTTTGTTCGATGAACGAATTTTTGGACCCACCAAAGATTGGGAATGTGCTTGTGGTAAATATAAGCGCATCCGTTATAAAGGAATTGTTTGCGATCGCTGTGGTGTGGAAGTAACGCGCTCAAAAGTTCGTCGTGAACGGATGGGGCATATTGAATTAGCAGCTCCTGTAACGCATATTTGGTATTTTAAAGGAATTCCGAGTCGGATGGGCTTAGTGTTAGATATGAGTCCTAGAGCATTGGAAGAAATTATTTATTTTGCCGCATATGTTGTTATCAAGTCCGGTGATACTGATCTGGAAGATAAGCAA
Organism: Bombilactobacillus sp. ESL1097; assembly: GCF_058107205.1. Classification (NCBI taxonomy): domain Bacteria; kingdom Bacillati; phylum Bacillota; class Bacilli; order Lactobacillales; family Lactobacillaceae; genus Bombilactobacillus; species Bombilactobacillus sp. ESL1097. Next base: position 330,511 of record NZ_JBYLUB010000001.1, read on the forward strand.
TTATTAACCGAAACTGAGTATCGTAAAAAACGGGAGCAGTATGGTAAAGCTTTCGATGCCAAAATGGGTGCCGAGGGTATTAAAGAGTTATTACAGGCCGTAGATTTAGATAAAGAAGTTGCCGGTTTGAAAGAACTCTTAAAAACTGCTACTGGTCAAAAGCGGACGCGGGCAATTCGGCGCTTAGATATTTTAAATGCTTTTCGGGATTCCGGTAATCGTCCCGAATGGATGGTTATGGACTGTATCCCAGTTATTCCGCCAGATTTACGGCCAATGGTGCAATTAGAAGGTGGGCGTTTTGCCACATCTGATTTGAATGATTTATATCGGCGGGTCATTAATCGTAATAATCGTTTGAAGCGGTTATTAGATTTAAATGCGCCAAATATCATTGTGCAAAATGAAAAACGGATGTTACAAGAAGCAGTCGATGCTTTGATTGATAATGGCCGACGGGGTCGTCCAGTAACTGGCCCAGGAAATCGACCATTAAAATCCTTATCGCATATGCTTAAAGGTAAGCAGGGACGTTTCCGTCAAAACTTATTAGGTAAGCGTGTTGATTATTCTGGGCGTTCGGTTATTGATGTTGGACCAACGTTGAAGTTTTATCAATGTGGTTTGCCACGGGAAATGGCCTTGGAATTATTTAAGCCATTTGTAATGCACGAATTGGTTGAACGGGAATTAGCTTCCAATATTAAAAATGCTAAACGCAAAATTGAACGGCAAGATGATGTGGTGTGGGACGTCCTCGAAGATGTGATTAAAGAACGTCCAGTGTTGTTAAACCGGGCACCAACTTTACACCGGTTAGGTATTCAAGCTTTTGAGCCCGTCTTAGTTGATGGTAAGTCCATTCGATTGCATCCATTGGCTTGTGAAGCTTATAATGCCGATTTTGATGGCGATCAGATGGCTGTTCACGTTCCTTTATCTGATGAAGCACAAGCAGAAGCGCGGATGTTAATGTTAGCTGCTCACCATATTTTAGCTCCGAAAGATGGTAAACCAATCGTTACTCCTTCACAGGACGTTGTGTTGGGTAACTATTATCTAACGCTAGAAGAACGTGGTCGTGAAGGCGAAGGCATGATCTTTAAAGACATGGACGAAGTGGAGATGGCCTTTCAAAATGGGGTCGTTCATTGGCATACAAGAATTGGTTTGTCAACTAAGTCTTTGACTAATTTTGCCTTCAAAGAAGATCAAAAAGATCGGATTATGATAACTAGTGTTGGTAAAGTGATTTTTAATCGGATTTTACCAGAAGGAATGCCATATATTAATGAACCAACTGCGGCTAACTTAACTGATGGCGTTGCTGATCAATACTTCTTAAATGAAGGTGAAGATATTCACCAACGCTTAACGGATATGCCGTTAATTGATCCATTTAAAAAAGGTTATTTAAGTGATATCATTGCACAAGTCTTTAAGATTTATAAAGTTCAACGCACTTCCGAATTGCTAGATGATATGAAAGAATTGGGTTATACGATCTGTACTTTATCTGGTTTAACCGTTGGGGTTTCTGACGTACCACAATTGTCTGATAAGCAAGATATTGTTAATGAAGCACATAAACAAGTAGCTACTGTAGCTAAGCAATTCCGGCGTGGTTTAATTACTGATGAAGAACGGCATAATCGGGTTATTAGCATTTGGAATGATGCTAAAGACGAGATTCAACAACAATTGGTTGATAGTTTTGATCCGAAGAACCCAATTTCCATGATGTCTGATTCTGGAGCCCGGGGTAATATTTCTAACTTTACGCAGTTAGCAGGAATGCGGGGCTTAATGGCCGCTCCTAACGGCGGAATGATGGAAGTTCCTGTTACTTCGAACTTCCGTGAAGGCTTATCTGTTTTGGAAATGTTTATGTCCACTCACGGTGCCCGGAAGGGTATGACTGATACGGCTTTGAAGACGGCTAACTCTGGTTACTTGACTAGACGTTTGGTTGATGTTGCCCAAGACGTGATTGTCAGAGAAGAAGATTGTGGTACTGATCGGGGCTTAGAGGTCTCGGCCATTACTGAAGGTAATGAAATTATTGAACCTTTGGCCGATCGTTTATTAGGTCGTTACACGCAAAAGGAAATTTTAGATCCCGCAACTGGTGAAGAATTAGTTGGACGTAACGTTTTATTGGATGAAGAATTAACCAAGTTAGTTTTGGATGCTGGTGTAACCAAAGTAACGATTCGTTCTGCTTTCACCTGCAACACATTGCATGGTGTTTGCCAAAAATGTTACGGTCGCAACTTGGCAACTGGTGAAGAAGTTGAAGTTGGTGAAGCTGTCGGGGTTGTTGCTGCACAATCCATCGGTGAACCCGGTACCCAGTTAACCATGAGAAACTTCCATACCGGTGGTGTTGCTGGTGGCGAAGATATTACGCAAGGATTGCCGCGGGTTGAAGAAATTTTTGAAGCCCGGAATCCTAAAGGTCTAGCTTATATTTCTGAAGTTGATGGGACAGTTACTGCTATTGATGAAAATCCTGCAGAACATACTCGTGAAATCACTGTTGAAGGTAAAATTGATAACCGCACCTACAGTGTTCCTTACACAGCGAGTGTTGCTGTGAGTGAAGGCGATGTGATTCAGCGGGGTGATAAATTAACTTCTGGTTCAATTGATCCTAAGCAATTAATTAAAGTTACTGATGTCCAAACTACCGAAAACTATTTGCTATCTGAAGTGCAAAAAGTTTATCGGATGCAAGGTGTTGATATCAGTGATAAGCATATTGAAGTTATGGTCCGTAAGATGCTACGTAAGATCCGGGTCTTAGATCCTGGAGATACTGAAGTCTTACCGGGTTCCTTATTAGATATTGGTGACTTTACTGACACGAATACCGATGCTTTAATTAAGGGTAAATTGCCAGCAACTGGTTCGCCAGTCTTATTAGGAATTACCAAAGCTTCATTAGAAACCAATAGTTTCTTGTCAGCCGCTTCCTTCCAGGAAACTACGAGAGTTCTAACTGATGCCTCGATTCGTGGTAAGAGCGATCCATTGGTCGGCTTAAAAGAAAATGTCATGATTGGTAAGATTATTCCAGCTGGTACCGGTATGGCTAAGTATCGGCACATGCAACCACAAAAGGTGGGCGCAGTGTTAGGCGATACCACTGATCATACTAACTTATCCGATATTGAAGCTGAAATGAATCGTGATTAATGTAAAGAAAAAACCTTACGAAATTTTTCGTAAGGTTTTTTTGCTGGCGTTAATTTGCCAAGTTCATGGAACTAGTGCATATAAATGAAAGCTGAAATTAAATATAAAATAATAATATGCGCTGGATAGAAAATATAAAAGAAGTACTTCATTCCGGGCCCTTTTTGATTGTTATAAAATAGAATAGGAATAATCGCCAGAACCATCAACCATTGATCCATTCGTAATAAAGCGTAAATCAGGGCGACTAAAGCAATAATGAGACATTGGATTTTGCGATTGTCTTTAAAAAGATAAAGTAAAGGAATCAGCAAAACCATAAAATTATTTTCGGCTAATAACAAAGCTGGTAAGAGACTAGTACCAATGACCATTAATGGTACAGGAGCTTTAGTTAACGGTAAAATTAATAATGAAGCAACAAAAGGTAAGCTAAATAATAAGAGACCAATAATAATATTTTTGCCACGTTGTTGTTGGCGCGCCTTTTGAAAATAATCAATAGCTAACATAAAAATAGTACCGATGAATAAGTCTCGAAAAATGTTATTTGATAAAACGACTTTGTCATATTTAACCCAGTGTTCTACACCAAAGGTTAATAGGGACATACAGACCATACTGAAATATAAGCGCCACATATAATTCTTTTTGCTATGTGTGTAACTAAAACCAATAACACAAGTAAAAAAGAAAATCGTCGCTACGGGGCGACCAAACCAGTCTAACCAATTGGGAGCGCCAAATGGCAAAAACATTTGATGAATGTGGTCAACGACCATGAGAATAATACCTAAAATTTTTAAATCAAAAGTGGTTAACCCTTTTTTAAAATTAGTTAGTTTGAGATTCATGGGAATCCTCCTGCTATATTTAACATCGAATAAGAATTATAACTTTTGGGTTATACAATTGCAACTGTCCATTAATTCAATTATGCCAATCTTAGTTAAAATCGTGCTATTCTTAGTTAATAATAAAAAGGAGGTTTTCAATTATGGAAGAAACTGCAATTTTTGCGGGCGGTTGTTTTTGGTGCATGGTTAAACCATTTGATACAATGCCGGGCATTAAACAAGTCATTTCTGGTTATACTGGTGGTCACGTCCCCAATCCGACGTATGAACAAGTGGCCAGTCACCAAACTGGTCATACTGAAGCAGTCAAAATTGTATTTGATCCAGCAATTATTTCTTATCAAGATTTAGTTAATATTTACTGGCAGCAAACGGATCCTACAGATGCAATGGGTCAATTTCAAGACCGCGGAGACAACTATCGACCGGTTATTTTTGTGAAAGATGAACAACAACGAAAGATTGCTGAAGCCTCAAAACAAAGTTTGATTCAAAGTGGCCATTTTGATCGACCAATTGTGACCAAAATTGAACCGGCACAAACTTTTTATCCGGCGGAAGACTATCATCAAGCTTTTTATAAAAAAAATCCTGCACGTTATCAATTAGAAGAAGCTGGTGGGCGAGAACAGTTTTTAAAGGAGCATTGGTCAAAATAAAAAGCGTAAAATGAAAGCTATGAGAATAAACGGAATAAAGGGCATTAAAACTCGACGATGTTGTTTATGATATAAAATCAAAAATCCAATTAATGCTAATCCGCATGCAATGAGGACGATTTGTAATGTTATCTGATTAGGAGTTAAAAGGCTCATTAAAATCAGTATTTCGCAATCGCCTAAACCGAAGCGTGGACGACAACAGAAATAAAAACCAATGATAAATAGACTAAAAAGTCCAATGAAAATCAATTGGTGCCAGTTGGGGAAGTTGAAGATAATGCAAGCGAGATAAGCAGGAACTAAAGTTACTGGCCAAATACTCAAAAAGATGTAATCGGTCATGGCACTTAGAGCGATAGTTAAGCCAACTAAGATTAATAAATAAGAATTGACAGTATGTTGCAAGCTAGCCTCTAGCCCAATAACTAGTCCAATTACTTCAATCCAAAAAATGCCCGGATAGATTCTGCGGTGGCAATAGGCACAACGACCACGTAGTAATAGGTAGCTGATAATAGGAATTTCATGATACCACTTCAGTGGTTTGGCACAGACGTCACAACGGGAACGTCCGCGGACAATGGAATATCCTAATGGTAAACGTAAGGCAACTAAGCCACAGAAAGATGCCAGACAGATACTCAAGCATAATTTAAAAATAATCATATTTTCACCTCAATTCACACTACGTAAATTGCGGTGATTTTTTTGAATAAAGTGTAAAAAAATTGGATACCAGAGTGTAAATGTTAAGATCGTAGAGAGATTAATTTTTTGACGGTCGTTAGCAATTGGCGTGGAATTTAATTTGACATTAAGTTGATTCAATGCTACCATGATAGTTGTGCTTTTTAGAGGTTTAGTGTGCCATAATTAGCTTAGTAAACCACACGTGTGGTCTTTTTATTTAATCAAAAAAGAACCACCTGGATGTGTGTACTTAAAATTTTAAGGAGGAACTTTTAATGCCAACAATTAACCAATTGGTACGTAAAGGTCGTAAATCAAGAACTTCAAAGTCTGATTCTCCAGCTTTGAACTTCGGCTATAACAGTATGAAGAAAATTGCTACTGATAATCCTGCTCCACAAAAACGGGGAGTTGCAACTCGTGTCGGTACTATGACACCAAAGAAACCAAACTCTGCTTTACGTAAATATGCTCGTGTTCGTTTATCAAACTTAATCGAAGTTACTGCTTATATTCCAGGAATTGGTCATAATTTGCAGGAACATAGTGTTGTTTTGATTCGTGGCGGCCGTGTGAAAGATTTACCTGGTGTTCGTTACCATATTGTTCGTGGTGCGTTAGATACTGCTGGTGTTGATGGTCGGATGCAAGGCCGTTCCAAGTATGGCGCAAAGAAGCCTAAAAAATAAGCAATCAAAATTCTAAGAGATCTATTTAGGAGGATTTCCAATGCCAAGAAAAGGTACAGTTGCAAAGCGCGATGTTTTGCCAGATCCAATTTATAATTCAAAGCTTGTTACTCGTTTAATTAATCACTTAATGATCGATGGTAAACGTGGTAAAGCTTCAACTATTTTGTATGATGCATTTGATATTATTAAAGATAAAACTGGTAACGATCCAGTTGAAGTTTTTAACGAAGCAATGAAAAATGTTATGCCAGTTTTGGAAGTTAAAGCTCGCCGGATTGGTGGTTCTAACTATCAAGTTCCGATCGAAGTACGTCCAGAACGGCGGACAACTTTAGGCTTACGTTGGATTGTTAGCTACGCACGTTTACGTGGTGAACACACAATGGATGAACGTTTAGCTCAAGAAATTATGGATGCTGCTAACAATACTGGTGCAGCTGTCAAAAGACGTGAAGATACTCATAAGATGGCTGATGCCAACCGGGCTTTTGCACATTATCGTTGGTAATTTAAAACCGATTTATTGAGAGGAGTACTAGTCTTATGGCTAATAAACGTGAATTTCCTTTAGAGAAAACACGTAATATCGGGATCATGGCACATATTGATGCCGGTAAAACAACAACAACAGAACGGATCCTTTATTACACTGGTAAAATTCATAAAATTGGTGAAACTCATGATGGAGCTTCCCAAATGGACTGGATGGAACAAGAACAGGAACGTGGTATTACTATTACTTCAGCTGCGACAACTGCTCAATGGAAGGATCATCGGATTAACATTATCGATACCCCAGGACACGTGGACTTCACGATTGAAGTTGAACGTTCTTTACGTGTGTTAGATGGTGCAATTACAGTTTTGGATGGTCAATCTGGTGTTGAACCACAAACAGAAAATGTTTGGCGTCAAGCTACCACTTACCATGTTCCTAGAATCGTTTTTGTTAACAAAATGGATAAATTAGGAGCCGATTTCGATTATTCTGTTCAAACGATCAAAGATCGTTTGGATGCTAAACCATTAGCAATTCAAATGCCAATTGGTGCCGAGGATGCTTTTGAAGGTGTTATTGACTTAATCGAAATGAAAGCTGATCTTTATGACGAAGATGAATTAGGTTCTAAATGGGATACCATTGATGTTCCTGATGAATATAAAGAAGAAGCTGAAAAACGTCGGGCACAAATGATTGAAGAGTTAGCTGATGTTGATGATGAAATCATGGAGAAATACCTTGACGGTGCTGAAATCAGTAATGATGAAATTCGGACAGCTATTCGTAAAGCTACTATTGACTTGGAATTGTTCCCTGTTTTAGCTGGTTCTGCCTTTAAGAATAAAGGTGTGCAAATGTTGATGGATGCCGTGGTTGATTATTTGCCATCACCATTGGATGTTCGTCCATATAATGCCAAAGATCCAGAAACTGGTGATGATGTTGAATTAGTAGCTGATGATACTAAGCCATTTGCTGGTTTAGCTTTCAAGATTGCTACGGACCCATTTGTTGGTCGTTTAACTTACTTGCGGGTTTATACTGGTACTTTGGAAGCTGGTTCTTATGTCTTGAATGCTACCAAAGATAAGCGGGAACGTGTTGGTCGTTTATTACAGATGCATTCTAATCACCGAATGGAAATTCCAGAAGTGTTCTCTGGCGATATTGCTGCCGCAATTGGCTTGAAGAATACGACAACTGGTGATTCTTTGACTGATCCTGATCATCCTTTGATTTTGGAATCAATGGAAATTCCTGATCCTGTGATCCAAGTTTCTATTGAACCGAAGTCTAAAGAAGACCGTGATAAATTAGATGTTGCTATTCAAAAATTAGCTGAAGAAGATCCAACTTTCCGTGCTGAAACGAATCCGGAAACTGGTGAAACTTTAATCGCTGGTATGGGTGAATTGCACTTGGATATCATGGTTGATCGGATGCGGCGTGAATTCAAGGTTGATGCTCAAGTTGGTGAACCGCAAGTTGCCTATCGTGAAACCTTCACGAAACAAGCCTCTGCTGAAGGTAAGTTTGTTCGTCAGTCTGGTGGTAAAGGTCAATACGGTGATGTTTGGATTGAATTTACACCAAATGAAGAAGGCAAAGGCTTTGAATTTGAAGATGCTATTGTTGGTGGGGTTGTTCCACGTGAATACATTCCATCAGTTGAAGATGGTTTGAAAGATTCAATGGCTAATGGTGTCTTAGCTGGTTATCCTTTGATTGATATTAAAGCTAAGTTATACGATGGTTCTTACCATGAAGTCGATTCTTCTGAAGCTGCCTTTAAAGTTGCTGCTTCAATGGCCTTGCATAATGCAGTGAAGAATGCTGGTGCCGTAATCTTGGAACCAATCATGAAAGTTGAAATTGTAACTCCAGAAGATTACTTAGGTGATGTTATGGGACAAGTTACAGCTCGTCGTGGTCGGATCGAAGGTATGGAAGAACGTGGTAATGCGCAATTGATTAATGCATTTGTGCCATTATCTGAAATGTTTGGTTATGCTACTACTTTGCGTTCTGCAACTCAAGGACGTGGTACTTTCACGATGACTTTTGATCATTATGAAAAGACTCCAAAGAGTATTCAAGAAGATATTATTAAGAAAAATGGCGGTAACGCTGGTTAATTGCTGAATCAAAAAAAGCTGGGAATTTTCCCAGCTTTTTTTGTGTTCAGTAAAGAAATGATTAACTTATGAAACAATAGTGGCGCCTAAACTGTTTTTAAAATGATCTAGGGCCCAAGTCTGTCCTTGTGGATTAAAAGTGGCTACGCCATTTTCATGGATCACGAGTTGATAATCCCGGTTATAAGCATCCATAGCTGTGTGTAAAACACAGATATCGGTGCAGACACCAGTTAAATGAAGCGTATCAATTTTCCGCTCCCGTAAAAAATTATCTAAATTAGTATTAGCAAAAGCGGAATAACGATTCTTAGCAAAATTATAAACTAAGGAGTTAGTTTGGTTTTGTTTGTACCAAGTTTGTAATTGTCCATAAAATTCGCGCCCCCAGGTATTCGCTAAATTATGTGGGGGAAATAGTTTCGATTCAGGATGATAGGGATCATTTTTTTGATGGAGATCGGTTGGTAAAATAACCCACTTCTTCTCATCTAGAAATTGATTAGCTAAATCAACAATAGCTGATTCCAATTGCTGAGCTGGTTTGCCCGCAGTTAGCGCGCCTTGATCAGCCACAAAGTCATTTGTATAGTCAATAATTAATAGTGCTTCGTTAGACATTTTGCTTACTTCCTTTCCTCTTGATTTTAGCATAATCAATTTCAAATATAGCTAATAAAATGCAACTAAATCCTTGAAATTAGGCATTCATCAGTGTAATATAGTAAGAGTGCTGATTCAAGGGATAATTATGCTTAAAACTTGGATTGGTGGCTACGGCATTGATGTGAGAGGTTGCGACACGCCCGGACGCTTTGCCACGGCAGGGCTATCGGTAATTTTCACAGAGCCGGTGTCTGAAAGATACAAAAAGGAGGGAAATCCATGGCAAGTCAAAAGATTCGTATTCGTCTTAAAGCTTATGAACATCGGATTATCGATCAATCAGCTGATAAGATTGTTGAAACCGCAAAGAGAACTGGTGCACAAATTTCTGGCCCAATTCCTTTACCAACAGAACGTACAGTATATACGGTTATTCGTTCACCACATAAGTTTAAAGACTCACGTGAACAATTCGAAATGCGCACACACAAGCGCTTAATCGATATTGTTAACCCATCACCGAAGACAGTTGATTCTTTAATGAAGCTTGATCTTCCAAGTGGTGTCTATATCGAAATTAAATTATAATTTTATCTTTAAAAAATAAATCAATTAATGGAGGTGTAATCATGACCAGAAAAGGAATTCTTGGTAAAAAAGTCGGAATGACTCAGCTTTTTACTGATAAAGGCGAATTAATTCCAGTAACAGTTATTCAAGCAACACCGAATGTTGTTATGCAACTTAAGACCAATGAAAATGATGGTTATGAAGCTGTTCAATTAGGCTTAGAAGACCGGCGTGAAATTTTAAGTAACAAACCGCAACAAGGCCATGCTAAAAAAGCCAACACAACTCCCAAGCATTATATCCGTGAATTTCGCGATGTAAATTTGGATGATTACAAAGTTGGCGATGAAGTTAAAGTTGACACATTTGTTAGTGGCGATGTGATTGATGTTACTGGTATTACTAAGGGACATGGTTTCCAAGGAAATATCAAACGTTTTGGTCAATCACGTGGACCAGAAACCCACGGTTCTCGGTATCACCGAATCCCTGGTTCAATGGGTTCAATCATTAATCGCGTCTTTAAGGGTAAGATGTTACCTGGACGGATGGGCGGTAACCAAGTTACAACACAAAATTTGGTAATTGCCAAAGTAGATGTTGAGAATAACTTATTAATGATCAAAGGTAACGTTCCTGGTGCTAATAAATCATTAGTTAAGATTCAATCAACTATTAAGGGAATTAAAGGCCAAAAGAATATTGGTGCTTTGATTTCTGATGAAGAAGCTACTTCTAACGAAGAATAATTGGAAAGGAAAGGAGGAAACTATTAATGGCACAAATTGATGTCTTTAAACAAACAGGCTCTAAAAATGGTTCTACAGATATTAAAGATGAAGTCTTTGGTATTGAACCTAATAATCATGTTTTAGCTGATGCTGTTATCATGCAACAAGCATCATTACGTCAAGGAAATCATGCCGTCAAGAACCGTTCTGCAGTTCGTGGTGGTGGTCGTAAACCTTGGCGTCAAAAAGGAACAGGCCGTGCTCGTCAAGGCTCTATCCGTTCTCCACAATGGCGTGGTGGTGGTGTTGTCTTTGGACCAACACCAAGATCATATGCTTATAAGTTGCCACGTAAAGTTGCACGTTTGGCAATTAAGTCAGCACTTTCACAAAAGGTTGCTGACCAAGAAATGATCGTTGTGGATTCTTTGAACTTTACTAAACCAAGTACCAAAGAATTTAAGAAAACTTTAGATCAATTAAATGCTCAAGGTCGGACATTAGTGATTGTTGAATCTGACAATGAAAATGCGATCTTATCTGCACGTAACATTGATAAAGTTAAAGTAATCAAGGCTGATGGAATTAACGTTTTGGATGTTTTAAATAACAACCAAATTGTTGTGACGCAATCAGCTTTATCAACAATTGAGGAGGCACTTGGATAATGGCAGCACAAGATATCATTTTACGTCCTGTAATTACAGAATCTTCCATGGCTGATATGGACGACAAAAAGTACGTTTTTGATGTTGCAGTTACTGCTAACAAAATTCAAGTACGTCAAGCCATTGAAGAAATCTTTGATGTAAAAGTTGCTCAAGTGAACATTATGAATGTAAAACCCAAGAAGAAACGCGTTGGTCGTTATCTTGGTAAAACTAATCGTCGGCGGAAAGCCATTGTTAAGTTGACTGCTGATTCTAAAGAAATTAAAATTTTTGAAAACAAGTAAAATAGGAGGTAATGAGCATGGGTATTATTAAATACAAACCGACAACTAATGGTCGCCGGAACATGACTGGCTCTGATTTTGCTGAAATCACGAAGACGAAGCCAGAAAAGACTTTATTAGAATCTCAAAGTCATACTGCTGGTCGTAACTCATACGGTCAAATTACCGTTCGTCATCGTGGCGGTGGTCATAAGCAAAAGTACCGTATTATTGACTTTAAACGGACCAAAGATGATGTAACAGCAACTGTTAAGGCTATTGAATACGATCCAAATCGTTCTGCCAACATTGCTTTATTACATTATGATGATGGTGTTAAATCCTATATTTTGGCACCTAAAGGTTTGGAAGTTGGTCAAAAGTTACAATCTGGTGCACAAGCTGATATCAAAGTTGGTAATGCACTACCATTAGCTAACATCCCAGTTGGTACAGTTATTCATAACATTGAATTAAAGCCTGGTAAGGGTGGACAATTAGTTCGTTCTGCAGGAACTTCAGCTCAAGTTTTGGGTCGTGATGGTAAATATACCTTAATTCGTTTAGCTTCTGGTGAAGTGCGGATGATCCTTTCTGCATGTCGGGCAACAATCGGGGCTGTTGGTAATGAACAACACGAATTGATTAATATCGGTAAAGCCGGTCGTAAACGTTGGATGGGTATTCGCCCAACAGTTCGTGGTTCTGTTATGAACCCTAACGATCACCCTCATGGTGGTGGTGAAGGTAAGGCTCCCGTTGGACATCCATCTCCTCTTTCTCCTTGGGGTAAGAAAACTCTTGGTAAGAAGACACGTTCTAAACGTGCACAATCTGAGAAGTTTATTGTACGTCACCGTAAGAATAAGAGAAAATAATTTAGTTTGATCACGATAACGTTAAGGGAGGTTGTCTAATGAGCCGTAGTTTAAAAAAAGGACCATTTGCGGATGCTCACTTGTTAAAAAAAGTTGAAGCTCAAGCAGATCAAGAAAAGAAGTCTGTTATTAAGACTTGGTCACGTCGTTCTACTATTTTTCCTAGTTTTGTAGGATATACAATCGCTGTTTACAATGGAAGAAAGCACGTCCCAGTTTATATTTCTGAAGACATGGTTGGTCATAAGCTTGGTGAATTCGTACCAACACGGACATTCCATGGTCATAGCAAAGATGACAAGAAAACTGGCGCATAGAAAGGAGAGGTTATACGATGGCAGAAGAACAAATTACTACTGCAACGGCAACCGCTAAAACAGTTCGCATCGCTCCAAGAAAAGCGCGCTTGGTTGTAGAGTTGATTAAAGGTAAAAGTGCTGCTGAAGCTTTGGCAATTTTACAATTCACTCCACGTGCAGGTTCACCAATTGTGGCTAAAGTATTAAAATCCGCAATTGCTAATGCTGAACATAACTATGATTTGGATGCTCAAAACTTAGTTGTTAGTGAAGCTTATGTAAATGAAGGACCAACTTTGAAACGATTCCGTCCACGGGCTAAAGGTTCCGCATCTCCAATTAACAAGCGGACTAGCCATATCACGGTTGTTGTTTCTGAAGTCGAATAATCCAATAAGGAGGAAAAAACGTGGGTCAAAAGATTAATCCAATTGGATTCCGTGTTGGTGTTATCCGTGACTGGGATTCAAGATGGTATGCTGATAAAAAAGACTTTTCTAAATACTTGCTTGAAGATTTAAAAATTCGTAAGTTTATTGAAAAGAAGTTAGCTAGTGCTTCAGTTTCACGTATTGAAATTGAACGTGCAGCAAAGAAAATCAATGTTTCCATTCATACTGCAAAACCAGGTATGGTTATTGGTAAAGGTGGATCCGAAGTTGAAAAACTTCGTAAAGAATTAAATGCTTTAACAGGCAAAAATATTCACATTAACATTGTGGAAATCAAAAAGCCTGATTTGGATGCCAAATTAGTTGGTGAAAGTATTGCTCGCCAATTGGAAGCACGTATTGCTTTTCGTCGGGCACAACGCCAAGCTACACAACGGACTCGTCGTGCTGGTGCTAAAGGTATCAAAACTCAAATTTCTGGTCGGTTAAATGGTGCTGATATGTCACGGACAGAATGGCATACAGAAGGAACTGTTCCTTTGCATACTTTACGAGCTGATATTGATTATGCTTGGGTTGAAGCATCAACCACCTATGGTAATTTGGGTGTTAAAACTTGGATTTATCGTGGCGAAATTTTACCAGATAAGCCAAGAACGAATAATCGTACTGATCATAATGGAGCGAAAGGAGGAAACTAATCGATGTTAGTACCTAAGCGTGTAAAACACCGTCGTGAATTTCGTGGTAAAATGCGTGGTGCTGCTAAAGGCGGTCGTGAGGTAACTTTTGGTGAATATGGCTTACAAGCCTTAGAATCACATTGGATTACTAACCGTCAAATTGAAGCAGCCCGTATTGCGATGACTCGTTACATGAAACGTGGCGGTAAAGTTTGGATTAAGATCTTCCCTCATAAATCATACACTGCAAAAGGTGTTGGTGTCCGGATGGGATCTGGTAAAGGTGCACCGGCTGGCTGGGTAGCAGTAGTAAAACGTGAAAAGATCATGTTTGAAATCGGTGGTGTTTCCGAAGAAGTTGCTCGTGAAGCTTTGCGGCTTGCATCTAACAAACTCCCAATTAAAACTAAGTTTGTTAAGCGTGAGGAAGTAGGTGGCGAATCTGATGAAAACTAGTGAAATTAGACAATTAACCACTGCGCAAATGCATGATAAAGAAAAGCAATATAAAGAAGAACTATTTAATTTGCATTTTCAACAAGCAACTGGTCAATTAGAAAACACAGCACGTCTTAAGCAAGTGCGTAAAAATATTGCACGGATTAAGACAGTGTTACGTCAACAAGAATTAGAAGACAAGTAGGAAGGAGTGGAATTAATTGAGCGAAACAGAAAATTCTCGTAACCATCGTAAAGTTTATCAAGGACGTGTAGTTTCTGATAAAATGGATAAAACAATTACTGTCGTTGTGGAAACTTACAAAACTCACCCAGTCTATGGCAAACGATTTAGATATTCTAAGAAATTCTATGCCCAAGACGACAATAATGAAGCAAAAGTTGGCGACGTTGTTCGTATCATGGAAACTCGTCCCTTGTCACGGTTGAAACGTTTCCGTTTATTAAACGTTGTAGAAAAAGCTGTTAAAATTTAATTTGATATTGAGATAAGTCCATGAGAGGAGGATCCTAATTTGATTCAACAAGAAACGCGGTTACGTGTTGCTGATAACTCTGGTGCACGTGAATTGTTAACTATTAAAGTGTTAGGCGGCTCTGGTCGCAAAGTTGCCGGTGTTGGTGACGTCATTGTTGCAACTGTTAAACAAGCAACACCAGGTGGCGTTGTCAAAAAAGGTGACGTAGTGAAGGCTGTTATTGTTCGAACAGTATCTAGTTCTCATCGTCCAGACGGTTCTTACATCAGTTTTGATGAAAATGCTGCTGTTATTATTAACGCTGATAAGACCCCTAAGGGAACTCGTATTTTTGGACCAGTTGCACGTGAGTTACGTGATAACAACTTTATGAAGATCGTTTCATTAGCTCCCGAAGTTTTGTAAAATCTGGAATTCATAAGGAGGTGCTTGACCAGTGTTTGTAAAAACCGGCGATAATGTCAAAGTCATTGCGGGAAAAGATAAAGGTAAGACTGGTACAGTCATTAAGGCTTTTCCTAAGACCAATAAGGTAACTGTTAAGGGAATCAATATGGTAAAGAAACATCAAAAACCATCTCAAACAGAACCTAACGGTGGAATCAAAGACGTTGAAGCTCCGCTTGATGCATCAAATGTTAAAGTTGTGACAGCAGCTCAAGAACCTGCTAAAAAGTCCGACAAAAAGAAAGATAAATAATTAAGGAAGGAGGATTTTGTCTAAGATGGAAAATGCTTTGCATAAAAAATATGTTGAAGAAATTACTCCTAGTTTAGTAAAGAAATTTAATTACAGTTCTGTTATGCAAGTCCCAAAGATTGATAAGATTGTCTTAAACATGGGTGTTGGTGACGCTGTTTCTAATTCTAAAAACTTGGATAATGCAGTTGAAGAATTAAGCTTAATTTCTGGACAAAAACCTTTAATTACTAAAGCTAAAAAATCCATTGCTGGTTTTCGTTTACGTGAAGGCATGGCAATTGGAGCTAAAGTTACTTTACGTGGTGAAAGAATGTACGACTTTTTAGATAAGTTGATTAATATTTCATTACCACGTGTGCGTGATTTCCATGGTATCAACGGTCGTTCATTTGACGGTCGTGGAAATTATACCTTAGGAATTAAGGAACAATTAATTTTCCCAGAAATTGACTATGATAAAGTTAGCAAAGTCCGCGGATTAGACGTTGTAATTGTTACAACAGCTCAATCTGATGAAGAAGCTAAAGAGTTATTAACGCAAATTGGAATGCCATTTGCAAAGTAGTAAATTAGGAGGTCAAACTATTGGCTAAGAAGTCACAAATTGTTCGGAATCATCGTCCAGCAAAGTTTTCATCACAAGCTTATACACGTTGCGAACGCTGTGGTCGTCCACATTCTGTATATCGTAAATTTAAGCTCTGCCGTATTTGCCTTCGTGAATTAGCTCATGATGGACAAATTCCAGGTATGCGTAAAGCTAGTTGGTAAAAAAATAAAACTTAGGAGGTCAGCACATGTCTATGACAGATCCAATTGCGGATTACTTAACACGGATTCGTAATGCGAACATGGTTCGTCATGCTTCAGTAGAAGTACCAGCTTCTAATATGAAGAAAAGTATTTCTGAAATTCTTAAACGTGAAGGTTTTATTCGCGATTATGAAGTAATTGATGATCATAAACAAGGTATTATCAAGGTTTACTTGAAATATAGTAAAGATAATGAACGCGTCATTACTGGCTTGAAGAAGATTTCAAAGCCAGGTTTACGTAGCTACGTTAAAGCTGATGCAGTTCCCAAGGTTCTTAATGGTTTAGGTATAGCTATTCTTTCAACATCTGAAGGAGTTATCACAGACAAAGAAGCTCGGGCTAAAGACATCGGCGGCGAAGTTATTGCCTACGTTTGGTAAAATCAATAACAAGGAGGTGCGCTTAGCGTGAGTCGTATTGGAAATAAAGTAATTGATCTTCCAGAAGGCGTAACAGTAGCAATTGATAATGATCAAAATGCTATTACTGTTAAGGGACCTAAGGGTGAATTGACTCGTGATATTAGCCCGAAGATTACAGTTACACAAACAGACAATCAATTAAAATTTGAACGTCACAATGAAAGTGACAAAGCTATTCACGGAACAACTAGAGCTAACGTGAATAACATGGTACTCGGTGTTACAGACGGATTCCAAAAGAATTTGGAATTGGTTGGTGTTGGTTATCGTGCTCAAAAGAAGGGTAATGACTTAGTTTTAAATGTTGGTTATTCTAACCCCGTTGAAATGACAACACCTGAAGGTTTAACAATCGATGTTCCGTCAAATACTCAAATCAATGTTAGTGGTATAAGTAAACAAAAAGTTGGTCAATTTGCGGCTGAAATTCGTGATGTTCGTCCACCTGAACCATACAAGGGTAAAGGTATTAAATATGCTGATGAACATATTCGTCGTAAAGAAGGTAAGACTGGTAAATAGTTAACCAGTTTATTCTGAATAATTTATGAGGTGAAAATTGTGATTACTAAACCAGATAAAAACAAGACTCGCGCTAAGCGTCATCGTCGAGTTCGTGCTAAAATCTCTGGTACTGCTGAGCGCCCACGCTTAAACGTTTTTCGTTCCAATAAAAACATCTACGCTCAATTAATTGATGACGTAGCGGGTGTAACGCTAGCAAGTGCCTCAACTTTAGACTCTGAAGTAGCAGCAGCTAACAAAACCGAACAAGCAAGTGCTGTTGGTAAATTAATTGCTGAACGTGCTGTCAAAGCTGGTAAGTCAGATGTTGTCTTTGATCGTGGCGGTTACTTATACCAAGGTCGGGTTCAAGCATTGGCTGAAGCCGCACGTGAAAATGGTTTAAAGTTTTAGAAAGGAGGAATAAGATTTATGGCTTTTGTTGATCCATCTCAATTAGAATTAGAAGATCGCTTAGTTTCTATCAATCGGATTACTAAAGTTGTTAAGGGTGGTCGTCGTTTACGGTTTGCTGCAATTGTTGTGGTTGGCGATAAGAATGGTCACGTTGGCTTAGGAACAGGTAAAGCTCAAGAAGTTCCAGAAGCTATTCGTAAGGCTGTTGACGATGCACGTAAAAACTTGGTAGAAGTACCAAAAGTTGGAACAACCATTCCTCATGAAATCATCGGTGAATTTGGCGCTGGTCGAGTTCTCTTGAAGCCAGCTGTTGCTGGTTCTGGAATTGCTGCTGGTGGTTCTGTTCGTGCCGTTATGGAATTGGCTGGTATCGATGATATTACTAGTAAGTCACTGGGTCGTAACACACCAATTAATATGATTCGTGCTACGATGGATGCCCTAAAGAAGTTGAAGACTGCGCAAGAAGTTGCTAATTTACGTGGTATTTCAACTGAAGAATTACAAGGTTAGGAGAGCACACAATGGCTAATAAAATTAAAATTACTTTGAAGCGTAGTGTGGCACATCGGATTCCAGAACAACGTAAAGTTGTTAAAGAATTGGGCCTTGGACGCATTAACAGTTCAGTAATCAAGCCTGATAATGCTGCAATGCGCGGAGCAGTTTTAAAGATTGCTCATTTAGTTGAAGTTGAAGAAGCTTAATCATTAAATTTTAAGGAGGTGCCTTAATCGTGAAGTTACATGAAATACAAACGAGTGCAGGTTCACGTCATACACGCAAGCGTGTAGGTCGCGGAACTTCTTCGGGTTTTGGAAAAACTTCCGGACGCGGACAAAAAGGTCAATTAGCACGTAGTGGTGGTAAGACTCGTCTAGGTTTTGAAGGTGGTCAAATGCCTTTATTCCGGCGGATGCCTAAGCGTGGTTTTAATAATATTAATCGTAAAGAATATGCGGTTGTTAATTTAGATCAATTGAACCAATTTCGTGCTGGTAGTGTTGTAGATGCACAAGCTTTGAAAAAAGCTGGAATCATCAAGAAAGAATTAGCTGGCGTTAAATTATTAGCTAATGGTGAATTAACTAAGAAATTAACCATTAAAGTCAATAAAGTATCTAAAGCTGCTAAAGAAGCGGTTGAAGCAGCAGGTGGTTCAATCGAGGTGATTTAATGCTAGGAACACTTAAGAATGCTCTTAAAGTTAAAGAAATTCGTAAAAAGATTTTTTTCACATTGTTTATTTTGGCAGTGTATCGTTTGGGAGCACAAATTACAGTTCCAGGTATTAACGCTGCAGCAATGGAAAAGGTTGGTTCTACCGGATTAATTCCTTTGCTGGATACAGTTAGTGGCGGTGGTTTATCTAACTATTCGATTTTCTCGTTAGGTGTTTCGCCTTATATTACTGCCCAAATTGTAATTCAGCTGTTGCAAATGGATATTGTTCCTAAGTTTGTTGAATGGAGTAAGCAAGGTGAAGTTGGTCGACGTAAATTAAATCAAGTAACTCGTTATTTGACGATTTTCTTAGCCTTTGTACAATCAGTCGGAATAACCGCTGGTTTTAATGCTTTGAGTTCAATGAAGGGTTTGAAGTTAGTTCCTAAACCTGATTGGCAAACCTTTGTAGTTTTAGGGGTTGTCATGACAGGTGGTTCAATGCTTTTAACTTGGATGGGTGAGCAAATTACTGATAAGGGTATTGGTAATGGTGTTTCCATGATTATCTTTGCTGGTATTGTTGCTCGCTTGCCACACGGAACTTATCAATTAGTAAAGGATAAAATTATTAGTTCGACTGGTTCGGATCTTTGGTTGAACATTTTATTCTTAGTTTTGATTTTAGTTGCTGTTTTGTTAGTAACACAGTTTACAACTTATGTTCAACAAGCTAATCGTAAAGTGCCGATTCAATATACTCGGCGAGCAATTAGTGGTGGTTCTGAAAGTTATTTACCATTGAAAGTGAATGTAGCGGGAGTTATCCCAGTTATTTTTGCTAGTTCACTAATTGTTACTCCGTCGACGATTTTGATGGCCTTTCAAAATTCTCATGGCGGTGATACTTGGTATCAAGTCTTACAAAATATTTTTAGCTTACAAACAACAACTGGTTCTATTGTGTATACTGTATTAATTGTTCTGTTTACTTTCTTCTACGCCTTTGTTCAGGTTAACCCTGAAAAATTAGCGGAGAACTTGCAAAAGCAAGGAGCTTATATTCCGGGTATTTGGCCAGGAAATGCGACAATTAAATATATTTCTGGTTTATTAATGCGTCTATCAACTGTTGGTTCTGTCTTTTTAGGTTTAATTGCTTTACTACCTCAGTTAGCAACTAATTTGTTTGGCCTACCACAATCGATTGGCTTAGGTGGAACAAGTTTGTTAATTGTTGTTGGGGTAGCGATTGAAGCTAATCGGCAATTAGAAGGATTGTTGATGAAGCGTGAATATGTTGGTTTTATTCGTTAAAAGCTTGGAGGAAGTTTGATGAATTTAATGTTAATGGGTTTACCAGGGGCTGGTAAAGGAACACAAGCTGAAAAAATTGTTGATCAATATCATGTCATTCATATTTCAACTGGTGATATGTTTCGCGAGGCTATGGCTCAAGAAACACCAGTGGGTTTGAAAGCTAAGTCTTATATTGATCAGGGAAATTTAGTTCCTGATAGTGTTACTAATGAAATTGTTAAGGAACGTTTAGCTCAAAGTGATGTCTTTCAAGCTGGTTATATGCTAGACGGTTTTCCAAGAAATTTGGATCAAGCGAAAGCTTTAGATCAGATTGATGATGAATTAAGTTTAAAACTGGATGCCGTGATTGATATTGATGTGCCAACTGATTTGTTGGTTGATCGTTTATCAGGACGCTTTATCTGCCGGGATTGTGGTTCCACTTATCATAAGTTATATAATCCACCGAAAGTTGATGGAACTTGTGACCGTTGTGGTGGTCATGATTTTTATCAGCGTGATGATGATAAGCCTGAAACGGTTAAAAATCGTTTGGATGTTAATATTAAAATGAATACACCGTTAATTGATTATTATCAAAATGCAGGTATCTTGCATAAAGTTAATGGTGCGCAAGAAATTGATCAAGTTTTTGCAGAAATTGATCAAGTTTTAAAACAGATTAATTAATTGGTGGCAATCACTTCATTTATATGGTACACTAAGCGCGTGTATCGTCTAGTGAGTGCCAAGCTCTCACTATTTTTGTGTTTAAAAGAAACGAGGAGGATACTTTTTTGGCTAAAGATGACGTAATCGAAGTTGAAGGAACTATTTCCGATACTTTGCCAAATGCAATGTTCAAAGTTAAGTTGGAAAATGGTGCTACTGTGTTGGCTCATGTTTCTGGTAAAATTCGGATGCATTATATTCGGATTTTACCTGGTGATAAAGTTACGGTTGAACTTTCACCTTATGATTTAACTAAGGGACGTATTACCTATCGTTTCCGGTAAATAGTGTGAGTCAAAGTTGTCCGTCAGTTCAGATGGGAGGATTTAGTTTATGAAAGTTAGACCATCAGTGAAACCAATGTGTGAGCATTGTAAAGTGATTAAGCGGAAGGGTCGCGTCATGATTATTTGTTCTGCTGACCCAAAGCATAAACAAAGACAAGGTTAAAAAGGAGGTTAACAACATATGGCACGTATTGCAGGTATTGACTTACCACGTGATAAACGTATTGTTGTCGCATTAACCTACATCTATGGGATCGGTAATACAACCGCTCAAAAGGTGTTGGCTGCTGCCGGTGTTTCTGAAGATATCAGAACGCGTGATTTGACTCCTGAACAAGAGGAAAAAATCCGTGCGCAAGTAGATGGCATTAAGGTTGAAGGTGACTTACGTCGTGAAGTCAGCATGAACATTAAACGTCTACAAGAAATTGGTTCTTATCGTGGTATGCGTCATCGTCGTGGTTTGCCCGTTCGTGGTCAAAACACGAAAAATAATGCTCGGACTCGTAAGGGCAAAAAGATGGCTATTGCTGGCAAGAAAAAATAATAATAAAGGAGGTAATGATTAATGGCAAACAAGAAAGCAAAGACTTCACGTAAGCGTCGTGTAAAGAAAAATATTGAATCTGGTGTAGCACATATCCATTCAACATTTAATAATACGATCGTGATGATTACCGATACTCATGGTAATGCTGTTTCTTGGTCTTCTGCAGGTGCATTAGGATTTAAGGGTAGTCGTAAATCAACACCATTTGCTGCGCAAATGGCTGGTGAAGCTGCTGCTAAAGAATCCATGGAACATGGTATGAAATCAGTTGAAGTAGCTGTTAAAGGTCCTGGTTCTGGTCGTGAAGCTGCGATTCGCTCATTACAGACTACCGGTCTAGAAGTGACTGCAATTCGTGATGTCACACCAGTTCCTCACAACGGTTCACGTCCACCAAAACGCCGTCGTGTTTAGTTTTGACCCAAGCATTAGTGTTAAACTTTTGTTGTTAAACAGTGTTGTGAAAGGGGCAAAACATAAATAATGATTGAATTTGAAAAACCTGTTATCACAAAAATTGATGAAACAGATAATTACGGTAAATATGTAATTGAGCCATTGGAACGCGGTTATGGGACTACATTAGGTAATTCTTTACGGCGAGTTTTATTGGCTTCTTTACCAGGAACAGCAGTTTCTGACATTCAAATTGATGGAGTTTTACATGAATTTTCAACAATTGATGGTGTCTTAGAAGATGTAACTGAGATTGTTTTAAATATCAAAAAATTGTCTTTAAAATTACATTCCGACGAGAAAAAAGTTGAAATTAATGTTGAAGGCCCCAAACAAGTTACGGCTGCTGACATTGAAACGGATGCTGATTTAGAAATTTTGGATCCTGATCAATATATCTGTACCGTAGCTGAAGGTGGACAGTTGCACATGCAATTGTCTGTTAAAACTGGTCGCGGTTATATTCCGGCAGATCAAAATAAAACTGATGAAACACCAATTGGCGTTTTACCTGTGGATTCGATTTTTACCCCTGTTTCTCGGGTTAATTATCAAGTAGAGCATACTCGTGTGGGTAAGCGAAATGACTTTGATAAGTTAACTTTGGATATTTGGACTAATGGTTCAATTGGTCCGCGGGAATCAATTAGCTTAGCTGCTAAAGTTTTGACAGAGCACTTGAGCGTTTTTGTTGAATTAACCGATGAAGCTAAAGACGCTGAGATGATGGTTGAAAAGGAAGAAACTCGTAAAGAGAAGAAACTTGAAATGACCATCGAAGAACTTGATCTTTCAGTTCGTTCATACAATTGTTTGAAGCGGGCGGGGATTAATACTGTCCAAGAATTAACCGATAAATCTGAATCAGATATGATGAAAGTGCGCAATTTAGGGCGTAAGTCTCTAGAAGAAGTTAAAGAGAAGTTGGCCAATTTAGGATTGTCACTGCGTCTAGATGATTAAGATGAAAAGGAGGTAAACAGATGAGTTATCGTAAATTAGGTCGAGCATCAGATAAACGTAAGGCAATGTTACGTGATTTAACAACAGATTTGTTTATTAACGAACATATTGTTACTACTGAAGCACGCGCTAAGGAAGTTAGAAAAACAGCTGAAAAGATGATTACGTTAGCTAAACGTGGCGATTTACATTCTCGGCGTTTGGCAGCTAGTTATTTGCGTAACGAAGTAGCAAGTATTACTGAAGAAGAAGATGCAGTAGTTATTCAATCAACTTTGCAAAAATTATTTAGTGATATTGCTCCACGTTATCAAGATCGTCAAGGCGGCTATACTCGTATTTTAAAGACTGCCCCTCGTCGTGGTGATGCAGCACCCATGGCAATTATTGAATTAGTTTAATTTATAGATTTTTTTAAATAGCTATTTAAATGATCATTCTTTCGATTAGTAGTGAGCGTAATGATGTTGGTGAAAGCTAAGTCTAGCTCTAATGCTTTAGCGCTACTTTTCGGGAATGATTTTTTTGTGGTTTTGATTATATTTAAGAAAGTCTATGGTATGATATTGATTAAAAGCACTATTGAGATGAGGTGACAGCATGGAAAATATTATTCAATTAGACCATGTCACGTACACTTATGAAGAAGCAGTAACACCAGCATTGGATCAGGTTAGTTTACAAGTTAAACCCAAGCAATGGGTCGCTATTATTGGTCGTAATGGTAGTGGTAAAAGTACCTTGGCCCGAATTTTAAATGGATTATTACAACCACAATCAGGACAAGTTAAGGTTGCTGGGCAAGTATTATCCGATGAAACACTTTGGA
Organism: Bombilactobacillus sp. ESL1097; assembly: GCF_058107205.1. Classification (NCBI taxonomy): domain Bacteria; kingdom Bacillati; phylum Bacillota; class Bacilli; order Lactobacillales; family Lactobacillaceae; genus Bombilactobacillus; species Bombilactobacillus sp. ESL1097. Next base: position 354,426 of record NZ_JBYLUB010000001.1, read on the forward strand.
CGATTCGGGAACAGTTGAGGATTATTTTTCAAAATCCAGATCATCAGTTTGTGGGTGCTACTGTTGAAGATGATGTCGCTTTTGGCCTAGAGAATCAGGGGATGCCCCGAGAACAGATGGTCCAACGAGTGGCTTGGGCTTTAGAGCGTGTACAAATGACAGATTATGCGCAAAAGTCGCCACAGTTACTGTCTGGTGGGCAAAAGCAACGAGTTGCAATTGCTGGTATTATTGCATTAAAACCTAAAATTATTGTGATGGATGAGGCCACGAGTATGTTGGATCCGCAAGGTCGTCGCGATATTATTCAATTAATTAAAGCTTTACAACAAGAATTAGGCATGACGGTTTTATCAATTACCCATGATCTAACAGAAATCGTTCAAGCAGATCAGGTAGTGGTTTTAAAAGCGGGGCATGTTTTAAAAACAGGTGCTGTGAAAGATATTTTTCAAAATCCGCGACAACTAACCGATTTTGGTTTGCAACCACCGTTTACGCAAAGTTTGCAATTATTATTACAGGAACAAAAAATTGCAATTGATAATCAATATTTAACAAAGCAGGAATTGGTTGAAAAATTATGGCAATTACATTTGAACAGGTAACACATACTTATCAAGCTGATGGACCATTAGCGTATACTGGCTTAAAGGACGTCAGCTTTGAAATTGCTGATGGCAGTTTTACCTCGATTATTGGTCAGACTGGCAGTGGAAAGTCAACTTTAGTGCAGCATATGAATGCGCTCTTAAAGCCGACCAGTGGCACGGTAACAATTGGTCAGCACAAAATTACTGCAGAGACAAAAAATAAGCATTTAAAGCCGTTGCGTCAGCAAGTAGGGATGGTTTTTCAATTTCCAGAACAGCAATTATTTGCAGAAACGATCCAAGAAGATATTAGTTTTGGTCCGAAAAACTTTGGTGTAGATGCGAGTGAAGCTAATAACTTAGCTTTAAAAATGTTAGATTTGGTTGGCTTACCACAAAGTTTAGCTGATAAGTCACCCTTTGATTTATCTGGTGGGCAAATGCGGCGGGTGGCCATTGCGGGTGTTTTAGCATCGCAGCCACAAGTATTGATTTTGGATGAACCAACAGCAGGTTTAGATCCCCAAGGACATCAGGAATTAATGCAGTTATTTGCCCAATTGAATCAAACTGGTACTACGATTGTGTTGATTTCTCATCAAATGGAAGATGTGGCATTATACAGTGACCAAGTTTTAGTGATGGACCATGCACAATTGGTTCGTGCTGCTAGTCCACAAGTGATTTTTAATGATCAAGAATTTTTAACTCAGCATCATTTGTTACAACCAGAAAGTACGCAATTTGCACAAAAGTTGCTACAAAGAGGCTTTAAATTTGCATCATTGCCGATTACGATGCCAGAGCTAGTCGCACAGTTAGTTCCACAATTGAGAGGAGAGAACGATGGGTAAAATCATTATTGGGCGTTATTTACCTGGCAATTCATTCATTCATCAGTTGGATCCGCGAGCTAAATTTACGGCCACTTTTTTATTTGTTATTATTGTTTTTTTAGCTAATAATTGGTTAACCTACGCCACTTTGTTGGCATTTGTTATTGGGGCGGTTTATTTGTCGCAAATCTCGCTGAGTTTCTTTTTGCGTGGTATTCGCCCGATGTTAATTCTTATTTTATTTACGGTTGCTTTGCAAGTCTTTTTGACACCTGGGGGGCATCCTTTTTGGCACTGGGGCTTTTTATCATTATCAAGTTTGAGTTTGACTAATGGAGCATACATTTTTTTTCGCTTTATTTTAATTATTTTCATTTCAACTTTATTAACAATTACCACTACTCCGTTACAAATGTCTGACGCGATTGAATCATTATTAAAACCGTTGCGATATGTTCATTTTCCGGTTGACGAAGTAGCTTTGATGTTGTCAATTGCTTTACAATTTATTCCTTTGTTATCTGATGAAACTACTAAGATTATGAATGCTCAGCGGGCGCGGGGCGTGGACTTTGGCGAAGGAAATATTATTAAACAAATCAAAGCGATTGTTCCGATTTTAATTCCGTTATTTGTTAGTAGTTTTAATATTGCTTATGACTTGTCAGTGGCGATGGAATCACGGGGCTATCAAGGTAGTGCTGGTAGAAGTAAATATCGTCAGTTGCACTGGCAAAAAAAAGATACCATCATGTTAATGACATTTGGATTACTGACAATTTTACTTTTAATTTTACGGAGTTATTAAATGACGACTTATAAAATGACTGTGGCGTATGATGGCACTAAATATCATGGCTTTCAAAAACAGCCACAATTAGCAACAATTCAAGGTACTATTGAACAGGCCTTAGCTAAGATGACGAAGGGTCAATTAGTTGAAATAATTGGTTCGGGACGCACGGATGCAGGAGTGCACGCTTTAGGACAAGTTATTTCGTTTAATTACCCGGGAAATATTCCAGCGGAGCAAATGTTAAAGGCGTTAAATAGTCTCATGCCGCTAGATATCCTCTTTACAAATTCCCAAATTGTCCCGGAAAATTTTAATGCCCGTTTTGATACGGTTAGTAAGATATATGAATATCGGGTGGCTTTGGGGCGTTATACGGATCCTTTTTTACGATTATATACGGGTCATTACCCTTATCCGCTGGAAGTTTCACGCTTACAGATAGCGCTACAAGATATTGTTGGTGTTCATGATTTTACTAGCTTTGCTGCCAGTGGCGGCGTTATTAAAAATAAAGTACGCGAAATTTATCAAGCTCAGCTCGATTTAAGTGACTATCCACGACAATTGAAATTTATTTTTCACGGTAATGGTTTTTTGTATAATATGGTGCGCATTATGGTCGCAACACTTTTGGAAATTGGCAACGGTCGGCGTGATGTGCATGATTTTATGCGATTATATGAAGTCAAAGATCGACAACAAGCCCGGGTAACAGCGCCTGCGAGTGGTTTATTTTTAAAGCAAGTGTTCTATTAAGTTAAAACGTGAGTGTTGAAAACAACAGTGACTTATCATTGACTTCAATAAAATTAACGATTATACTGATAAATGGTATTGTTTACCCCACGATGAGCCCCGGAAACTTATTGAGTGTGTGAACAAACACAGATATTGGAGGAAAACAAATGCGTACAACACCATTAGCTAAACCAAGCGAAGTTGAACGTAAATGGTATCTGATTGATGCAACTGATGTCGTCTTAGGTCGTTTATCATCAGCTGTCGCTACAATTTTACGTGGCAAGAATAAACCAACATTTACCCCGAACGTTGATACTGGTGATAATGTAATTATTATTAACGCCGACAAAGTGAAGTTGACCGGCAAGAAAGCTACTAAGAAGATGTACTATCATCATAGTAATCATCCTGGTGGGTTGAAGACTACTTCTGCAGGTAAAATGTTGGCTGAAAAGCCTGAACGGTTGATTGAAACTTCAGTTCGCGGCATGTTGCCAAAGAATTCCCTTGGTCGTCAACAATTTAAGAAGCTTTATGTCTATGCAGGTTCAGAACATAAACATGCAGCTCAACAACCTGAAGTTTTAGATGTTAATAAGTTGATTTAAGGAGGAGAATAATTTGGCACAAGTATCTTATGCTGGAACTGGACGTCGTAAAGACTCAGTTGCTCGTGTACGCTTGGTCCCTGGTAAGGGTCAAGTAACAATTAATAAACGTGCTGCAGAAGATTACATTCCTTCTGCAAGTTTGATCAAAGATTTAAAACAACCGTTGGATATCACTGAAACTGCTGATAGTTATGATGTCTTGGTTAATGTTCATGGAGGCGGTTTTTCTGGTCAAGCTGGTGCAATCCGTCATGGAATTGCGCGGGCTTTATTGGAAGTAGATCCTGATTTTCGGGCACCTTTGAAACGTGCAGGCATGTTAACTCGTGATCCACGAATGAAAGAACGTAAGAAGCCAGGTTTGAAGAAGGCTCGTAAGGCTTCACAATTTTCCAAACGTTAAGATATTTCTACTAACACTTTCGATTACGAAAGTGTTTTTTTATTTGTTCAATTAAATATTAGGTAGCTAGTTGCTAGTTTTAATAGCCATTGATTAGTTGAGTTTCAGTGAGCATTAAAAGAACACCTAAAGTAGAATTATGCCAATAAAAAAGAAGTATATTATCATCTTTCCATAAAGAGAAAAGATCAATCTTATTTTACTTAGATAATTAGACACAAAAAGGCCCCCGAAGTTGTTCTAACTTCGGGAGCCACATTATAAATTAAATCAATTATCAGTATGATCAATTTGAAATTGCTGTTGTGTTATAACTTAAACGGCTGCGTTGTAGCAATAGGCTGTTTAGTTTTTAAGTTCATAAAGAACATGGAAATTTGATCCTTAGTGTTATTCACGGAATAAAGCATTGCTGCTTGGGCTTTTTGACCGGCAGCCACTGCTTGTTGAGCGGTATTCAAACGATCTTTCATATCTTGGTTATCACCAATATCGTTATTAGCATTTAAAATTTGATTGTCCTGTTTTAATTGCAAATCTTGACTAACAATATCTGCTGGTTTCAAATCTTGTTTAGAATTATTAGTAATTGTGTATTCAATATATAAAGCTGGTTTATTATTAGCGTCAGAAATCAATTTAACGCCGTCAGCCGAATTATTCAGCTCTAATGTAAAATCATCAGTCTCATATTTCATATTGTCATAGGAACCCGGATTTTTCCATTGGCGTTCATTAGCTTCACTATGTTGGACATCTTTGGCTGCAGTATCTTTCTTTAAAGCGGGCGTGACTTTCGTAGTCTTCGGGTGCTTCTTTAACGGTAGTTGCTTAGAAGTTGTCTGTTCACTTTTAGGATGATCAGTGGTTTTCGGTGCTTGTTTAGTCGGATGTAAAAGTAAGAAAACTAGTAAGATTGCAGCTACTACAATAATGAGCACTGCAATAATCCAAAAAATTGGTTGTTTATACCAAGCCTTATTATGTTTGCCATGATTATTGCTATCATTACTTGGTTGGGTATTAGTCGGTGGCATTTGATAATTTGGTGTTTGATTATGCGGATAATCCGGTTTGGGGGGGAGATTAGTGTTTAAAGGAGCTTTTGGTTGTTCAGAAAAATTAGGCGCCACAGGCTCAGGTGCTCTGGGAGCGCTGGGTTGTTGTGGCACGGGATTGTTATTAGTTAAATTGTTGTTTTGATTGGTTTTAAATTGATGTTTCGATCTTTGTTTCGGCATATACATCAGCCTCCTCTACAACATCTTATACAATCTGGCCCTCAAATTAAACTGTTCTGATGAAAACTCAACTAAATCTTAAAAAATAAACGTTTGGTAAGGAAAAATTTTTTTCAATTAGGCGCCAATAATCAGAAAAATACAGCAAGCCCCTTGAATTTTTGAACCAAAAATGATATAACATTCTGGTTGCTAAAAGAGTGAGGGTTCTGATGGAGGAATGATTATGTTTGTTTTCAATCGTCAGGTATGTGATTACGAAGTAGTTTGTGTGTTTAATACAGTTAATGGTGAGCGCGTGGTTGCTAAAAGAGTTTGTCATAATGTATCACGGCGGGAAGCTATTCAACGAATGAAAAATTGGGTACAAACGAATTATTCTGACAATCTGGACGTCCACCAACCCATTAAGGTTAATGTGAAAGTTAATCATTAATTACAGTTTTGACGACTGAATTTAGTCATTGGGTACTAACTAGTCTAACTTCTTCAGACCAAATTTCTGATTTTTGAAGTAAAAAGTTTAAAGCAATTTACCGAGAGTGGTACTGAGCAATTAAAATTATGTAGTCAAGATTGAAGCAATAGTTAGCGTCAATCTTTTTTTGTACATTGGAATAAGTTCTAGAATTCGGATTGAACATTTTGGTCATTTAACTTAAAATAAAGTTCAAAGGAGTAATATTAAATGACTGAAAAGCATAAAGAAATGTCGACTGTGAAATTTTCGCTAGTAACGCTTTTAAATGCCACAATTACAGGAGCTGAGCTGGTTGGCGGTTTGGTTGCGGGCAGTTTAGGGTTGGTATCTGATGGTTTTCATAATATGGAAGATACTTTGTCAGTCGTTTTGTCATTTATTGCTCATTTAATTGGTAAAAAGGCCAATGATGAACGGCAGACTTTTGGTTATCAGCGCGCTGAAATCTTAGCCGCTTTTGTCAATTCAGCTATTTTAATTGCAATTACAATTTTTTTAGCAGTGGAAGGTCTAAAGCGGCTCTTTCATCCACAAAAAGTTAATGGTCATCTGATGTTAATTGTAGCGGTGATTGGTTTTGTAGCTAATCTGATTTCCGCTCTGATCATGATGCAGGGTTCACAACATAATTTAAATATTAAAGCAACTTTTTTACATATGGCGGCGGATGCCTTGTCATCTTTTGGCGTCATCTTAGCCGCAATCCTGGTGCAACTGTTTAATTGGTATTGGGCGGATCCCGTAATTACGTTAATCACTGCCGTTTGGATTTTAAAAGAATCACTGGAAGTGGTTAAACAAACGGTCGCAATTTTGATGGAAGCTAGTCCGCAAATCGATTTACAAGCAGTTTGTCAACAGATTCAAGCCTTGCCTGAGGTGGTGCGGGTACATCATGTGCATGTTTGGCGCATTGATGAACAATTGATTGCTTTTGATGCACATATTAATGTTCAGGAGGATGAACCGACTTCCCAGTTAGAACAACTCTATCAAAAAATTGCTCAAATTCTCAAAGAGTATGGCATAGAACACGTCACGCTACAACCAGAATTTAAGCATGGTTTACAGGAGCAAATAGTCCATCAAAAACAGCATGATTAATAGAATTTGATGCGATTTAAGGGCCAATAACGAACTTTGACAACCCCTAAAATTTGGTCTTTTTTGACGGGGCCAAAACTACGACTATCAGCCGACTTGCGGCGGTTATCGCCCATTACAAAATAATTATCTGCGGGAACATGAGAAATACCAAACAGATTTTTTAATTTAAAATTCTTGGTGAGTAACTTTCCCGGAGCTAATTTGGCTTTGTAAGGATCGAGGTAAGGTTCGTTAATAGCTTGGTGATTGATGTAAGTGGTATCGTTTTTAGAAGTGATTTGATCATGCGGAATGCCAATCACCCGCTTGACAAAAAGTTTGTTCTCAGTGGATCCGGGGGGATCTAATAAGACGATATCACCGCGGTGAATCTGAGCATTGGGTTTAACTAAAACGCGGTCGTTAGCGTAAAAGTTGGGCTGCATGGATTGACCATGTACGGTGCCATTAATCCAAACAACATTAAATAAAAGATAAGAAAATAAAGCGACAGTAATGATAAAGCCGCCTAAAATGATGATAAATAAGTGATTTTTGTGCCAAAATTGTTTCCAATCCCAGTGAAGCTGTATCTTCATACGGAAGCCGCCTTTATTTTTTAATTCCCACCGTGTCAATCTCTTCTGAAAATCTGAAGGGATCATGCTAACATAGAATAGATAGGCTAAGTAAGATAGTGAGATGAAGTTATGTTATTGCATAGTATTAGTGGTGTGTTAATCATTTTAGGAATGATTGTAGTTGGCTATTGGTTGACAGTCAGACAATGGTTTGATGAAAATTTTAGTCAGATTGTTTCTAAATTAGTAACGCAGATAGCCTTACCGTGTTACATGATTAATACTATCACGTCTAAGTTTTCTAGAGGAGAACTTTTTCGGATTTTTCCTGATTTAAAATTTCCAATTTTATCAATGATGTTATTATTCATAATTTCCTGGGTGATGCAGTCTGTTTTACGGATTGATTCTAAACATCGAGGCTTGTTTAAATCTATGTTTTCCAATTCGAATACGGTCTTTGTGGGTTTACCAGTGAATATGGCGCTGTTTGGTAAAGCCAGTCTGCCATATGTTTTAATTTATTACATGGCTAATACGACGTTTTTTTGGACGTTAGGCGTGTATCTGATTCGCTTGGATGGTTCGAATAATGAAAAACTAAAATGGTCAGAGATGCTCAAAAAGATTTTTTCGCCGCCATTACTCGGTTTTTTAATTGGTGTGATTTTGGTTTTATGTCATATTTCAGTGCCCACTTTTTTGAATTCAGATTTTAAATATATTGGTAATTTAACTATTCCGCTCTCTATGTTTTTTATTGGGATGAAATTAGCCCAGGTGGGCTTAAAGAATATTCGCTTAAGTAAAGATATGTTGGGCATTTTTTTAGGACGGTTTATCTTAGCACCAGCCTTAATGTTTATCTTAGTTAAGTCGGCAGCCGTCCCAGTTTTAATGAAACAAGTTTTTGTTTTACAAGCAGCGATGCCAGTGATGACGAATGCCCCGGTAGTAGCGAAGTTGTACGGTGCAGATTCCGATTATGCAGCTGTGATGGTTACTGCGACTACGATTTTTAGTTTGGTGATGGTGCCCATTTTAATGAATGTAGTGACAATTAGTTTTTGATAGAGGAAGATTCATGGTTAAGTTGATTTTAGTGCGGCACGGACAAAGCGTGGCTAATGAACATAATGAGTATACAGGTTGGTCAGATGTGAATTTGACCGCAAAGGGGAGACGGCAAGCACAACATGCTGGTCAATTATTAAAGCAACATCAATTGACTTTTGCCCAAGTACACACTTCAGTCTTAAAACGAGCGATTTTGACAGCGTATCTAATTCAGGAGCAGTGTGCAGCATTAGCGACCCCGATTAATAAATCTTGGCGCTTAAATGAACGTCATTATGGCGCGCTACGCGGGTTGAATAAAGATTTTACCCGGCAAAAGTTTGGTGCGCAACAGGTAGCCTTATGGCGGCGGAGCTTTGATAGTGTGCCGCCGTTGTTACCAGCGGTAGATACTAGTCAGCGTGTGTATCAAGGGTGGCCGCAAGACATTTTGCCGCGCGCGGAAAGCTTAAAAATGGCCCTAGAACGGACGGTACCATATTTTCAAGAGGTGATTGGTCCTAAATTAAAAGCGGGGCATAATCAATTGATTGTTGCGCATGGCAGTACATTACGAGCATTAATCAAATATTTGGAACAGATTTCTGACCAGGCAATTGATGGCGTCGAAGTGGGAAATTGTGAACCTATTGTTTACCAATTAGACGCTCAATTACAGATTATAAGTAAAGTAGTTTTAACAAAGTAATACTCTTAATTAGGTTATTGCATAAAAAATAGAGGTTAATGATCATTCCACCCCACCCAGCAGGTTCGTTGTGTTAATGATCTTAACCTCTATTTTTATGATTCCAATTAATTAGTATTCATCTTCATCGTCGTCTTCATCATCCAGCTCTTCCGAATTATATTTAATCTTGGGATCACGTTGAATGAGCTGTAACCGGTCAGATCGCACCTGACCCAAGGTTAAAGGAACATATTCTGTGACCACATCGGAGTAGGATAAGCCGTACCAAATTGCCGGCGTCACGGTATACTTTTGAAGCCAGAGACGACTTTGGATTAAATTCTTTTTCCAATTGTTTAGTTGCGTATCTGGTGATAAAACCTCGCGAATCAAAACGAAGGAAAAATCCCCCACACTACGATCCGGAATCGTAGTATAACGTTGTGGTTGACGCGGAAGTTCTTTTTTAATCATCATTTCGTTCACGATTTGGCGCAAGAAGAAATTAACTTTTTGTTCCATACGAAAACCTAAATATAACTGTACATTGACCATATAATCAGTGCCGTAAGTGTCCACACTATAAGCAGTCGTGTACGGTTTATCAGTAACATTCACGGTCACAAACCAATAAACTTGAGCCCGTTTAGGACGTTTATCTAAAATAGAATACAGAATGTCTTTTTTGATTTTATAACCATCTTTAACTTTGGCTAGATAAACCAAATTAGTGGTATACATGGGTAAGCTTTGGTCCTGACTTAATTTGCGTAATTGATTTTTATAAGCTAGTAAAGACACATATTCACGGTGGAAGGTATTATCATTTTTCAATAATTCACCATACCGCCAGATCACCATGATGATGATTAATAAAAGCGCAATTCCTAAAGTAATATAGCCACCATGTAAGAACTTGACGCTATTGGTAATTAAAAAGACCGTTTCAATCATTAAGAAAAAGGCAATGACAAGACGCGTTAACCAGCGATTAACTTTGGTAGTTGATAACCAGGCGTTTAATAATAAAGTAGTCATCAACATAGTAATGGTAATTTCTAAGCCGTAAGCGGCGGACATTTTAGCTGAAGTTTGGAAGAAAATAACAATAAAAGAACAAATAACCCAGATAATGTTATTCACAGCCGGAATATACAATTGACCTTTGAAATTGGTCGGATAATTCATGCGTAAACGCGGTAAAATTTTTAACTTCGTGGCTTCCGAAACCAGCGTAAAGGAACCCGAAATTAACGCTTGCGAAGCGATAATCGCTGCTAAAGTAGCTAACAAAGTCATCGCTAAGCGGTAGCGTTGCGGAACCATTAAGAAAAAGGGATTAAGATCGGTCAGTTTTTGATAAGCTGCTTGGCCCTTAACTTGGTTAATCCAAACCGCTTGACCCAAGTAATTAATTAAGAGGCACAATTTAACGTAAGGCCAGCTACCATAAATGTTATTGCGGCCGACGTGCCCCATATCCGAATACAAAGCTTCAGCACCAGTAGTTGCCAGAAAAATACTCCCAAGAATAAAGAGCCCGTTTTTATTTTGTGGACTCACGAGCACTTTAAAAGCGTAATAGGGATTTAAAGCGCGCAGAAAACTCCAATCACCGGCTAAGCGATACAGGCCGATTACTCCTAAACACGTAAACCAAAGCATCATAATCGGACCAAAAGCTTTACCAATGGCTTCCGTACCGAAGCGCTGAATAAAAAATAAGCACGATAAGATAATGATTGTGGTTAAAATGACTGTTCCTTGCGTTGTAATGGGAATATGATGCAAAATTTGGACACCTTTTAAGCCTTCAATAGCCGTTGTGACGGTGACCGCGGGCGTCATCATGCCATCAGCCAGAAAAGTGGCGCCACCAATCATTGCTGGAATAATCAACCACTTAGCTTTTTTGCGAACCAAAGTGTATAAAGCAAAGATACCACCTTCGCCATTATTGTCAGCTCGTAAAGCAATTAAAACATATTTAGTGGTCGTGATAATAGTTAAAGTCCAAAAAATTAACGAAACGGTTCCCAAAATAAAATCTGTTGAAATATGACTCAAACCACCATTGCCATGAATTAAAGACGACATGGTATACATTGGTGAAGTACCAATATCACCATAAACCACACCTAAAGCAACTAAAATACCACCCATGGATAGTTTATTTTGCAAATTTTTCTTTTGCTGAATTGTATTCTGAAATTTCATAGTTAATCGCTTGTCCTTATTTAATCTAAAGATAATCAAGGAAAACTCAAAAAAAGCTAGAGTATTAACACAAAACAGATTCAGCCAAAAGCATTTTTAATGCCGCTTGTTAGCAGCACTGTTTAGTTTTTGGTAAGGTGTCAATATTACATTATTGTGCTCTTTCTGGTTACCTCGTAAAACTTAGATTTAATTTTTCATGTAACTTTTAAGCTGACTGCTAAATTGCTGCTTTTAAAACTTGAAGTGCTCTTTAATCATAGTTGATTATAACAGAAAAAATTGCGAACAACTGAAGAGCTTTTCTAACAGAAAGGTAAATGATATGATTAGACAGATTAAATTTTGAAGGTGTCTTATGAAAAAGTTCGTTGTTTTCCCAGTGTTACTGAGTTGGTTATTTATTTTTAGTTTGGTATTTGCTGTGCAACCAATTCAAGCGCAGGCTACTAAAGCGCGGTACCAAGCTTATCAACAATTACTGCAACAAAATGAATTTAGCGGCAGTGTCTTGTTAATTAAGCATGGTAAAACTTATTACCGCACAACACAAGGATATAGTAATTATCAACAAAAACAGCCGTTGACACAGCACTCAACGTATCAATTAGCTTCATTGGAAAAGGCGATTACAGCAACACTATTAATGAAGGCCCAAGAGCAGAGCAAATTGCATTTATCAGATCCGTTAAGTAAATATTTTCCCCAAATTCCGTATAGTGCCAACTTGACTTTGTGGCATTTATTAACAATGCAGTCGGGATTAGTGATGGATCCAGAAAATCCTAATGTCACAACGCAACACCTGCAGCATTATTTAAAGATGCATGTCAAAGTGGATAAAAAATATATTAATCGGTGGCATTACAGTGATGTTAATTATATTTTGTTGGCACAAATTTTACAGCGAGTTTACCATCAATCTTTTAGCCATTTATTTAATCGTTTTTTTAAAAAACCATTGCGGCTGCACAATACTAATGTGACAGCGGATTATTTAGCTAACCCGTACCATGTAACTGCCTATGCAGTTAAGGATCAAACGGTGAATTATCAAATACCGTTAACTTGGCAATGGTCACAAATTCACTTTGAACGAGGTGCCGGCCAACTATACTCGAATCCCGCTGAGTTTTATCGGCTGCAAAAAGCGATTATTCAAGGTAAAATTATTACGAAAAGCGATTTACGTAAATTACGAACGCCAACAGCTAATGGTCTATATAATGGCGGTGTTTATCATGATGTGCGGCAACATTATTTTTATGCGCACGGGGTGCAACAAGGCTTTGATAGTGTGGTTTTGATGAGTGATGATGCAAAAACTGCCGTAATTTTATTTAGTAATCGGCATAACGCGAACGCTACTAATTTTATTTTATTGGCTAAGCAATTTTATGAATTAATGAACAAATGAGGTTAAAAGATGTTTACTTATTTAACAGCTGGCGAATCACATGGCCCGCAATTAACTGGTATTATTGAAGGTTTTCCCGCCGGAATGGCAGTAGATTTGGAGCAAATTAATAATGCCTTAGCAAAACGACAAGGTGGTTATGGTCGTGGCAATCGGCAAAAAATTGAGCATGATCAAGTGCAAGTTACTGGTGGTCTTCGCCAACAAGTCACTTTAGGTTCTCCCATTGCCCTAACAATTACCAATCGTGATTTTAGTCATTGGCAAGATGTTATGAATCCGTTAGCTACCACGTCCAAGCGGGCTAACTTGCGGCAAGTTAAACGGCCGCGTCCAGGACATGCAGATTTAGTTGGAGGAATGAAGTATCGTCATCGGGATTTACGGAATGTGTTGGAACGCTCGTCAGCGCGCGAAACCGCAATGCGGGTGGCTATTGGCAATTTATGTGAGCAATTATTGAACCAGTTAGATATTCAATTAGTCGGTTATGTTTATCAAGTTGGACCGCAGGTCGTTGGCAATCCTCAGAATTTGGGGGTGAAGGCCATTCAACAGCAAATTCAAACTAATGATTTACGAATTTTGAGTAATCAACAAGAACCGATCATTAAGGAACTCATTGATCAAACTAAACGGGCAGGTGATACTTTAGGCGGCGTTGTGCAAGTTATTGTGGAAAACGTGCCTGCTGGTTTAGGCAGCTATACTAGTTGGGATAGCAAATTTGATGCCCAAATTGCTGCTAGCGTAATGGGCGTCAACGCAATTAAAGGAGTTAGTTTTGGCGCTGGCTTTTTGAATAGTGAGCATTTGGGCAGCCAAGCAATGGATGCCATCACTTATCAAGATCAGCACTGGCAGCGTTCTAGTAATCATTTAGGTGGATTTGAAGGTGGTATGACTAATGGCATGCCTTTGATTATTAATGCAGCGATGAAGCCATTACCGACGCTGTATCATGCCTTGCCGTCAGTGAATATTGATACGAAAGTTGAGCAAAAGGCCAATGTTGAGCGCTCAGATACTACGGCCATTGTCCCCGCCTCGTTAGTGATTCAAAGTGTTGTGGCCATTGAATTAGTCAAACAAATTACTACGACTTTTGATGGTTCCAACTTGGGACGTTTACAAGAGCAAGTTTCGGCTTACCGTCAAGAACTGGATGAATATTAACCAGCTGAGCTTGAAACTAAAGGGACTGCACAGTTGTAGAAGTTTCCAGTGCGAACTTGACTGTGGAATTAATTTTTAAGAATTAAGGATCAAGAGAATGAAAGATTTACGATATGCGCCGCAAGGTTTACACGGAACGTTAACCTTACCGGGTGATAAGAGTATTACGCATCGGGGGTTAATTTTGGGAGCGTTAGCTTCGACCCCGACGCTTTTACACCAAGCAAGTTTGGGACAAGATTGTTTGACGACATTAGCAGTGTTACAAAGCTTTCAAATTCCGATCCAACGCTGGCACACGACAATTAAAATTAGTGGTCGGCCCTTGAAATTTTGGCGTCCCACTCAAACAACGCTTAATTTTAATAATTCGGGAACGTCCGTGCGCTTATTAATGGGACTGTTAGCAGGGGGCTGGTGGCGCTTAACCTTAGTGGGGGACGCTTCGTTAACTAAACGGCCGATGGCTCGGGTAAGTGTTCCCTTGCAGCAGTTAGGAGCCAATATTAGGACCACTAACGAACATTTGCCGGTTATCGTCACGGGACAAAAGTTAGACGGTACGCAAATTGAATTAGCCGTGGCGAGTGCACAAGTTAAAAGTGCGGTTATTTTGGCTGCCTTACAAGCCACGCAACCCACAACAATTGTGGAAAAATTGCCGACACGCAATCATACAGAAGTAATGTTACGTCAGTTTGGGGTACCAGTTGTCACCGCAACGGATCAAAGGACGATTACAGTTTTACCAACTACTCAATTCAATGGTCAGGAATTAACCATTCCCGGGGACCTGTCGGCGGCGGCCTTTTGGTTAACGGCGGCGACCTTAGTCCCTAATTCCCATTTAAAAATTAAGCATGTGGGGTTAAATCCTACGCGGAGTGGCTTTTTGCAAGTCCTGCAGCAAATGGGTGCCCAAATCCAAATTAGTCCCCAAACGACGACCGGGGAATTATGGGGGCATTTAGAAATCAGGACCAGTCGTTTAAGCGCGATTCACTTAACTGCTCCACAAATTCCTAGCATCATTGATGAGTTGCCGTTGGTAGCTTTACTAGCGGCCAATGCACATGGAACTAGCGTGATTGAAGGCGCGCAAGAATTGCATTATAAAGAAACTGATCGCGTTCAAACAGTGGCCCAAGAATTACAAAAATTAGGTGTGAAGATTCAAGCGCGAACTGATGGTTGGCAGATTGAAGGTCCAACGCAGTGGCAGCAGCACAACGTTAAATTGGATAGTCATGGTGATCACCGTTTGGCTATGATGTTAGCGATTGCGGCATTAACTGTTCCGGCGGCACTCACATTAAATAACGAACAATGTGTGGCAATTTCTTATCCTGAGTTTTGGCGGGATTTAGATAAGGTTATTGGAGTTTAAGTCATGGATATTATTTTGACGGGATTTATGGGAACAGGTAAAACTACAGTGGGGCAACTGTTAGCACAGCAATTGGCATTACCGCTCTGGGATTTAGATCAGTGGATTGAACAAGCCAGTGGTCAAAGCGTGAACACGATTTTTGCTGTTGAGGGTGAAGCGTATTTTCGCAAATTGGAACAGCAGGCGTTAGCACAAGTATTAACGCAACCAGGAGTGTTAGCATTAGGTGGAGGTACGTTGGAAAATACTGACAATGTGCAAATTTTAAAACATTCCCCCGTACCGATCATCTGGTTAGATGCACACATTCCTGTTATTTGGCACCGAATTAAAAATGATACTTCCAGACCGCTAGCCCAAAATATGCAACAGCTACGGCAATTAAAGGCAAGACGACAAGCAAGTTATCAACAGGTAGCAGACATTGTTGTGCAAACGGACACATTGTTGCCAACACAAGTTATGGCTCAAATCTTAACGCAAGTTCAAAGTTTATAAAAAAGGTCAAATCACAATGTAAGCAACAGTAAGTAGTTGTGGATAACTTTTTGTGCCGGACTCAGTGGTCGGTAATTTCAAAGTTAGTGTCAATAAAATAAGGATAAAAAAAGAAAATGCTCGTCTTGAGGCGAACATTTTCTTTTTCGGTTACTGCCCAAAGCAGTAGTTGGTGTTGAATGACATTCAATTTGAAAGTAAAGTTTGAACTTTGTTATTGAATACAGTTAGTACTTAACTTTAAGCTAAAGCACCCATTGGATCCCAAGGCGCCAAAACTTTTGGATCGTCACATTCAGCATCATAAGCTGCTTGCGCTTTTTGTGGCAGGTATTTTTTGTTGATAACTAATTGGTAAACAAATTGATCGAACCAAGCATCACTCATCACAAAGTATCCTTTAGTTCCCACTTTTTCACCCCAAGAGTTTTCAACTTTCCACTTGGTTGGTTGGCCTTGATCGTCTAAGTCAACTCCAGTTAAGACCATGGCGTGGTTCATTAAGCTTTCGCCATAATCTAACCGTTGCGCTTTAGTCATCGAAAAATCGATATTAAATAAGTCAGCTAAGTTATAGATTTTAGTATCTAAAATTCCCTTTTTGCGGTCGGACATGGCGGAGACATCACTACCAAACCACACGGCTTCGCCGGATTGAAGTTGTTTGACGGCACTGGCTTTAAAATCTGCTAATTCTAAGTTTAAATGCCGAACATTGCGGCCAGCGACGACATTTCCTAATAATTCGACAGTGTAAACATGATTATAAGGCTTGTCGTCAGTTGGAGCATTAATGGTGGAAATATAATCTGGTAAGTCTAAATCAATATATTTTTTATAAAATTCTTGTGGCGTAATGGCTTTTTCACAATGAAATTGATTGTCATCATCGCGATAAGACCAATCAAATTGTACGGGTGGTTCACCTAAAGCATAAGCTAATAACCGGTAAACTTCGGATAACATCTTTTCTTTACGTTCTTCAACCGTGGCGTCGGGAACACCGTCTTTGAGCCATTGGCGTAAAGCAACAGCATCTTTGCGTAATTTAGTGTTTAAAACGCTGTTTAACTCTGAAGAATTAGTTCGACTAGCAGTATCGGGCATCACGCTTTTCGGCACAACACCATATTTTTCAAAGAGGGCACAAACCATGTCCCATTGTCCACCATCTTGTTGCGGAGTGGTCATTAAAAAGTCGACTTTGCGATCACCAATGGGCAAATCAGCAGTTTTAATGACATTTTCGTAGAAATAATTGGCTTTTTCGAGTTTGTCCCAGAAAAAGACATAGCCTTGAGATAACTCAAAGTCTTTAATTTTAAATTTGCTTTGCATGGGATGGCGCAAGGTATTTAACGCTGCAAAAACCCAGCAAAGACCGGATTGTTTTTGATCGGCAACTTTTCCAGTAGTTAAATCAATGGAAAAAGTCGGATCCATCGCGATTTGTGATTGTAAAGTTTCGCTAGATTGATAAATACCATTATTGGCAACACTGTTTTTGATGACTTGTGCCGCGGGCATTTGGTCAAAATCTGCTTGAAATTGTTGTAAATCAGCTTGACTGATTGCTTTTGTCATAAAAAATCCTCCATTAAATTAAAAAAGCTTAAGCTAAATATAGCGGAAAGTTGGACGTTTGACTAGTACTTTAACGAATATTGTCGATAACTTGGGGACCTTCAGGGCGACCGATGACCACGGTATTGACTAAGTCTAAGAAAAGACCATGCTCAATAATTCCGGTTTGGTGGTCTAACCAGTCAGCTAATAAGTGCGGATGTTCAATCTGGTTTAAATGTAAGTCCACAATATAGTTATTCATATCGGTTTTGACTAACTGTTGTGGTTTTTCATACCGTAATTGGGGGTGAAGTTGTTCCTGAGTTAAACGTGCAATTAATTGTTGGGCACCAAAGGGATTAACTTCTAAAGGCAGTGGAAATTGACCTAATTGTTGCACCATTTTAGATTGATCAACGATCCATAAATTGCGTTTGGAATTAATTGCTACGGTTTTTTCATAAGTTAAAGCGGCACCGCCACCTTTGATACCTTGAAATTGGGCATCGACTTCGTCGGCGCCATCAATAGTTAAATCGGCCTGCTCGATGTCTGCTAGTGGGTGCATCTTAATTCCCAGATTTTGGGCCTGTTGATAGGTCCTTTGAGAAGTGGAGACACAATCAACTTGTAAATGCTCTTCTTTGACGCGGCGAGCTAGTTCTTCAACCATATAAAAAGCGGTGGAGCCAGTACCTAAACCTAAAATCATATCTGATTGAACAAAATCTACGGCTTTAATAGCCGCCATCTTTTTTAATTCATCTTGATTCATCAGTATTATCTCCCTTGTCTGAATTGATTGCTAATAACGATTGAAACTTGGGTTCACGCTGAAAAAATTGGCGCGCAAACGGACAGACTGGTACAACTGTTAAGTTTTGTTGTTGTACCCAATCAAGCGTCGCTAATAAAATTTTTCCGGCTAAACCTTGGTTGCGATATTCTGGTTGGACAAAAATTTGATCAATGCTAATCGCCTGTTTGTGCGGTAATAACGTATAGTGTAATTGTACCATGGTCTCACCTTGGGGATTGGTTTGGAAAAATTCTTGGTCCTTGTGCTCAAAAGCCAAAGTTGTTCAACTCCTTAATGTATCGTCTGGTTAAATTAAGTATAATCTAAATTATTCATAATAAGAAAAAATTGAAAGAAGAAAATTAAAGTTATGGTAGAGCGTAAATTTGAATTTGTCACTCGGTACCAAAATCAAGGCTTGATTTTGCCCAAAAGGCAAACGCCAGCCGCCGCAGGATATGACTTAGCGGCCGCCGAAGATTTTGTTGTACCTTCTATTTGGAAACATCCCTTGGCCCAACTGATTTGGCGGCAAAGTCGCTATCAAGAAACTACTCGCTGGGCTCAGTGGGCCCAGAAAGTTTTACAACCAGTTTTAGTACCAACTGGTTTAAAAGTCAGTTTACCTGCAGATGAAGTGTTGTTGTTAGTTAATCGCTCTAGTGGTCCGTTGAAGCGGGGCTTGATGTTGCCTAATTCCATCGGGGTGATTGATGCAGATTACTATAATAATGCCAAAAATGAAGGCGAAATTTTTGTGCAAATGTTAAATTATTATCCAACTGATTATCTAATTAAAAAGGGTGAACGCATTTGCCAAGGCATTTTTATAAAGTATTTACGGACAGCTGATGACCAAATTAGTACAACACCGCGGCAAGGCGGCTTTGGTTCTTCAGGTAAGTAGAAATTAATAATAGGAGATGAAGTACATTGGCCAAAGCCAAAACGCGTTATGTATGTCAAAACTGTGGTTATATTGCGCCCCAAATGTTAGGAAGGTGTCCAAATTGTGGGGCCTGGAATCAATTAGTGGAAGAAGTTCAGCGGCCGGTTAATACAAAAGCTACTCCTAGTCGCGTTAGTTCGACAACGAGTCAACCAGTTAAATTAAATCAGGTCAGTTTTGATGAACAAAAACGGGTGCAAACAGGCTTGACGGAATTAGATCGAGTTTTAGGTGGCGGAGTAGTGCCGGGGTCATTGGTGTTAATTGGCGGTGATCCAGGAATTGGGAAATCGACCTTATTATTGCAGGTTTCCGGACAACTGGAGCAAACGGGGGGCCGAGTTTTATACGTTTCCGGCGAAGAAAGTGCAGCCCAAATTAAATTACGCGCTAATCGCTTGCAAATTCAAGGTGACAACTTATATCTCTATCCAGAAACGGACATGGGAGCTATTCGCAATGCAATTAATGAACAAAAGCCAGATTATTTAGTGATTGATTCCGTACAAACAATGAATGAACCCGAATTAGCTTCAGCTATTGGCAGTGTCGCCCAGATCAGAGAAGTAACAGCCGAATTAATGAATATTGCTAAACAACAAGGCGTCACTGTGTTTGTTGTTGGGCATGTGACTAAAGGTGGTGCTATTGCGGGACCCAAAATTTTAGAACATATGGTAGATACGGTCTTATACTTTGAAGGCGATTTACACCATAATTATCGGATTTTGCGTTCGGTCAAAAACCGCTTTGGCTCGACCAATGAAATTGGCATGTTTGAAATGGTCAATACGGGATTACGTGAAGTCCAAAATCCATCGGAAATTTTTTTGGCCGAACGGTTGAATAATGCAACGGGTTCTGCGGTGGTAGTTTCTATGGAAGGGACACGGCCTATTTTGGTAGAAATTCAGGCGTTAACATCGCCCACTTTGTATGGTAATGCCAAACGTACGACTACAGGCTTGGATCATAATCGCGTGGCGGTGATTTTGGCAGTTTTAGAAAAGCGAGCCAATATTTTACTCCAAAATCAGGATGCCTATCTCAAAGCAACAGGGGGCGTGCGTTTAGATGAACCAGCCATTGATTTGGCGATGGCAATGGCGATTGTTTCTTGTTGCAAAAATCGGAGTTTAGCGAGTGACGTTTGTTTCGTCGGGGAAATTGGCCTCACGGGCGAAATTCGCCGTGTTAATCTGATTGACCAACGGGTCAAGGAAGCTGAAAAGTTAGGCTTTCAAACGATTTATGTCCCTGCTAACAATGAGTTAGTACGAGGGGATTATCCAGACATTCAAATTGTTGCGGTGCACACCTTAAATGAGACTATCAAAAAAGTATTTTTATAATTGTATAATTTTTCACTAAAAAGTGATTGCTATCAGAAAATCGGTGTGTTACGATTACAAAAGATTAGACGGTTTTAATTTTGCAATTTTATTATTGGGGAATAATTAAGGTTGCGTTCTTTGGGGGAGAACTACATGAAGCACGATATTAGGGGACTTAACAAAAAGCCTAAAAAAATTGGGGTTATGGCGACGATGACGGTAACTAGTTTGGCTTTGATGGGGTTAATAAATCCAGCCAAACAGTTCATGCGGATGTTCAAGATAGCAAACTAGACACTGATCTCAATTCAGCGGATAGTAATCCGAATCTGGCGGCAGCTACTGATCAAACAGCTTCGACTAGTTCAGAGCAGATATCAACTTCACAGTCAGCAGGACCAATGGCAACGCCATCGACACAAAATAGTGCAGCTAGCAGTCAGGCTAATGCTGACGCAGCTGTGGTTAATGATAGTACTCCGGTTAGTCCTGAGTCTACAAATGATGTTCCACAAGTTAATAATCATGTAACAACTAACTTACCAACAACTACTCAACCTGTGTCCTCATCAAGGAACTCAGCTAATAATATTGAGGCTACTGGAGATCAGAAGAGGGTGGTCAACGTGCAACCTGCTCAGTCCAAAAGCCAAGCAAGTGTCGGAGCAGAAATTCCATATGTTGCTCATGATTTAGTAGTTTATCCGGATCAAACGAACATTGACATTGATGCTGGATTGGCGGCCGGTGTTAATGGGGATTTGACCCATCAAATTCAAGTGGTTGATAATGCGGGGTTTGATCCCCAGCATTTAACCGTTAATAAAAGTTATAAAGTGTCGTACAGTGTTAGCGACGGCAGTAAGACGACTAATTTTTCAAGAAATATTGTGGTTAATCGAGATCAGGCAGCAGTAAAAACCGATGGTAAGAAGCGCTCTGTTTATGCTGGCAATGAAACCAATCACGAATATCCTAGTAAATGGGATTTTGCGGATGTGATCGATAGTGATGGTCAAGCAGTAGCCGATGCTGACAACCAAGTAGCAGTTTTAGGTTGGGACGAATTAATGGCGGCGGTTAATGATCCAGAGATGAATTATGATACCTGCACTGATAAGACCCATTTTACTGATTTTAGTGTGCCAACCAAAACAGTGACTTTAACTTATCAATTTACCGCTCTTTCGGGTCAGGTGATTAGTGTACCAGTAACGGTTCAAGTGATGCCGAACTATGCTCACGTACAGGCTCAAGCTGATCAAACTATTCCTCAAAGTCAATTAGCAACCGATCAATGGCAGGCTGCAGACGGCTACGATTTGGGCTCAGATGAAAATGGCATTACAATTACGCCAGCAGATAAGGTTGAGACGAGCGGCAATGTTGATGTCACGACGGCTGGCTTGTATGAAACAACTTATACCTATACTGATGGTAATAATCATCAGCATCAGGCAACAACGCAGGTCACGGTTAGTGCACCCACTGCTAAAGTTGTAACGCATGGTTCTACGATTGTTATGGGACCGAATACGCCAGTTTGGCAGCCAGCCGATAATTTAGATGCAATTTTTGATAGTAATGGTCAGAAAGTTGACAACCCACAATTTAGTACCGATCAGCCAGTAGATGTTACGCAAGCTGGTGAGCAAAAGGTTAATTATCACTATACAGATGAATATGGTAATGATATTACGTCGCCAGAAACAATTCATTTAGTTAGAAGTCAAGTCGCCTTAGTTGGTCAAAATTTGACTTTAGTTGCTGGACCTAACACCACTTGGAATCCGATTGAGGGGTTAGCTTATTTAACTGATGAAACTGGCAATAAAGTTCAACCAAGTGATCTCAACGCAGCTAATTTAACAGTTAGTGGGGACAATGTGGATCCACACAATCCAGGTGTTTATAACGTTCATTATGTTTATATTGATTCCGTTGGCAATCAAGCGGAGACTGATTGCCAGGTAATAGTTGTCCCTGATATTTCGGCTATTGAAGCCCAAGGTACAACCGTCACCCAAAGTAACCAACCAGCCAAGGCTTGGACTAAGAATCAATCATTAGCTTTAATTAATCGTTTTTTGGATGAACACGGAAGTACGTTGATTGGTCGCAACGGCACGATTGATCCGGATTTAGTCACGATTAGTTATCAAAAAAAAGAGGGTCAAAATTACACGCCTGTTAATAATGTTGACGTGACCACTCCGGGCTATTATGAAATTGATTATAGTTATACCGATCATGCAGGCAAGACTTCGACTAGCAAGGCGATAGTGATGGTGGCCCCGGATATTGCCGACATGACAGTGCAAGATATTACGGTGACCCAAAGTAACAAAGCTACTAATGCATGGAATGATTCGAAGTCGTTGGCCTTGATTAATCGCTTGGTTAACGAACGCGGCAACACGTTAATTGGTCGTGACGGCACGATTAAGCCCAATTTAGTAACAATTAGTTATCAGAAAAAAGACGGTGACCAGTACACCGATGCCGATAATGTTGATGTGACCACACCCGGTTATTATGAAATTGATTATAGCTATACCGACGGTGTGGGTAAGACGGTGACCAGCAAGGCGACCGTGATGGTTGCGCCCGACATTGCTAACATTACGGCACAAGACACAACGGTGACCCAAAGTAACAAAGCGTCCAATGCGTGGAATGATTCGAAATCGTTAGCTTTGATTAATCATTTTGTGAGCGAGAATGGGAATACGTTAATTGGTCGCGATGGCACGATTAATCCGAACTTAGTGACGATTAGTTATCCGCAAGGCGATGTTGATGTAACCACGCCGGGACAATACCCGATTAATTATAGCTACACTGACAATGCGGGTAAGACCGTGACGGCTACAGCCAAAGTTACTGTTAATCCAGATGTTGCAAACCTTGCAACGCAAGGCACTACTGTCTCACAAAGCTCTAAGGCTAATGCTAGCTGGACTGAGGATCAATCCTTGGCCCTCATCACCCAATTAGTTGATGAAAAGGGTAATAGCTTACTAGATAGCAAGGGTCAAGTAATTGATCCTACTAAAGTGAAAATTACCTATCCTAATGGAAAAGTTGATGTTACGACTCCTGGTCATTATGAAATCAATTATAGTTATACGGATAATGCAGGTAAGACGGTAACTAGTCAATCCACTGTGGTGGTTGCTTCCGATATTGCTGACATTACAGCGCAAGATACGACGATCACCCAAAGTAATCAAGCTGCTAATGCGTGGAATGATTCAAAATCGTTAGCCTTGATCAATCGTTTGGTGAATGAAAGTGGTAATACGTTAATCGGTCGCGATGGGACAATTGCTCCTGGTTTAGTGACAATTAGTTATCAGAAAAAAGACGGTGATCAGTATATCAATGTTGATAATGTTGATGTGACGACGCCTGGTTATTATGAAATTAATTACAGTTATACCGATGGTGTGGGCAAGACAGTAACCGGTAAAGCAATGGTCATGGTGGCCCCTGATATCGCCAACATCACAGCCCAAAATACAACGGTCACTCAAAGTAACAAAGCTGCCAATGCGTGGAATAAGTCGAAGTCGTTAGCCTTGATCAATCGCTTGGTGAACGAAAGTGGCAATACGTTAATTAGTCGCGATGGGACGATTGCTCCTGGTTTAGTGACAATTAGTTATCAGAAAAAAGACGGTGACCAGTACATTGATGTCGATAATGTTGATGTGACGACTCCGGGCTATTATGAAATTAATTATAGTTATACCGATGGTGCAGGGAAGACGGTCACCAGTCAAGCTACTGTGATGGTCGCGCCCGATATTGCCGATATTACAGCGCAAGATACAACGGTGACGCAGAGTAATCAAGCAACTAATGCGTGGAATAAGTCCAAGTCATTAGCTTTAATCAATCGCTTGGTGAATGAAAGTGGTAATACGTTGATTGGTCGTGATGGGACGATTAATCCTAATTTAGTGACAATTAGTTATCAGAAAAAAGACGGTGATCAGTACATTAATGTCGATAATGTTGATGTGACCACACCGGGTTATTATGAAATTAATTATAGTTATACCGATCATGCTGGCAAAACCGTAACCGCCAAAGCCACTGTGATGGTCGCCCCCGATATTGCTAGCATTACAGTGCAAGATACAACGGTGACGCAAAGTAACAAAGCAACTAATGCGTGGAATGATAATAAATCTTTGGCTTTAATCAGTCGTTTTGTCAGTGAGAGTGGTAATACGCTAATCGGTCGCGATGGCAAAATTAATCCTAATTTGGTGACAATTAGTTATCAGAAAAAAGACGGTAACCAGTATACCGATGTCGATAATGTTGATGTGACTACACCAGGCTATTATGAAATTAATTATAGTTATACCGATCATGCTGGTAAAACCGTAACCGCCCAAGCAACCGTGATGGTGGCCCCCGATATTGCTAGCATTACGGCCCAAAATACGACGGTAACGCAAAGCTCCCAACCAGCTAATAGCTGGAATGATAATAAATCTTTGGCTTTAATTAGTCGTTTTGTCAGTGAGAGTGGTAATACGTTAATTGGGCGCGACGGCAAAATTGATCCTAATTTAGTGACGATTAGTTATCCCCAGGGTAATGTGGATGTGACCACGCCCGGACAATACCAAATTGACTACAGTTATACCGACCATGCAGGTAAGACAGTGACCACAACAGCTATCGTTACTGTGAAGGCCGATCAAGCTCAAATGCAAACGCAAGATCAGACCATCACCCAAAGCACTGACGAACACGCTGCTTGGACTGATAATCAATCCTTAGCCTTAATCACCCAATTAGTTGATGAAAATGGCAGTAGTTTACTGGATAGTAACGGCAAGGTAATTGATCCCTCTCAAGTAACAATTAGCTATCCTAATGGTCCGGTCGACGTGACGAAACCGGGTAATTATGAAATTGTTTATAGCTACACTGATCACGCTGGTAAAACAGTAACAGCTATCGGAACAGTGACAGTTGTTCCCGCTTCAAAGATTATGGTTCACAATACGTTAGTAATTATTGGTCCGAATACACCAGCTTGGCAGCCAGCCGATAACTTTGATCAAGTAACAGATAGTCAAGGTCAAGTAGTCACTAATCCTAATTATCATGTTGATGGGTCAATTGATGTGACGCAAGCAGGTGATCAAAGCGTTATTTATCACTATACTGATGATTTGGGGAATGATATTACAGCTTCGGCAACAGTTCAGGTCGCTAACACTCAAGTTGCCTTAACCGGTAAAAATCAGACAATCGTTGCTGCTGCTGACGCTAAATGGCAACCAATATCTGGATTAGATCATCTGGTTGATGAATATGGTAATATCATTCAGCCTGATAATATTGACACAAGTCGGTTGAGTATTAATGGGGATGAAGTGGATCCTACAAAACCAGGCAATTATCAAGTTCATTATATTTATACCGATTTAGCGGGCAATCAAGCCCAAGCTGATGCTGATATCCAAGTTTTGAGCCCAATAGAGATCAAGGCGCATGATTCAACTATTATTGCCGGCCCACAAGCTTCTTGGAAGGCTCAAGATAATCTGACTAGTGCGACTGATGAGAATGGTAATTCTTTAAATATTGAGCAACTGCAAGTTACGGGAGCAGATCAAGTTAATCCACAAGTACCAGGCGATTATGTTGTCACCTATGAATATACCGATCAAGATGGTAATCATCAAGCAACAGCAGTTACAGTCCATGTCGTCTTAAGTCAAGTGGCATTAGTTGGTAAAGATCAAACGGTAGTTGCTGGCACTAGTGTCCATTGGGATCCAGTAACTGGATTAGATCACTTGGTGGATGAGCAAGGCAATCTGGTGCAACCGAGCGCTATTGACCCAAGTCGCTTAACTATTTCTGGTGATCAAGTAGATCTAACAACACCTGGAAAGTATGTAGTGCATTATGTTTACACTGATTTGGCTGGCAATCAAGTCCCGGCAGATTCGACGATTACTGTAGTCGCCGATGTATCAGAGATTAAAGCACAAGCCACTACTTTGATTGCTAAACCTAATGCGCAATGGAGTGATGAACAGTCCTTGGCTTTGATCACTAGTTTAGTCGATGAGCATGGTAATAGTTTATTAGATTCAGACGGTAAAGTGCTTGATCCTAGTCAAGTGGTTATAAGTTATCCTCACGGCAAAGTCGATCCTAGTACTCCAGGAGAATATCAGATTAATTATAGTTATACTGATGGTGCAGCGAAAACTGTGACGGATAGTATTTTGATTACCGTTCAAGCAAGTAAAGCGCAAATTATTACGCATTCAAGTACAATTACAGCTGGTGCGGATGCTTATTGGGATCCAATGCTCAACTTGGATCTTCAACATTGTACTGATGAGAAGGGTAATCCGTTAAATAAGGATCAAATTAAGGTTACTGGTAGTGTCGATGTGACAACTCCGGGAACTTATACGATTCATTATGCTTATGTGGACAGTGAAGGAAATACTTGGGCTCAACAAGATGCCGTGGTGACTGTGAAGGCTAAAGCTACAGACACAGGCGAAGTTCCAACGGATCCTAGCGATGGTCAAAATCCGGATATTAATCCAGGCACCAATCCAACAGATCCGAATAAACCAGGAGAATTGCCAGGCACGAATCCTGGAGATAATCATCAGCCAGATACTAATCCAGGCACCAATCCAACAGATCCGAATAAACCAGGAGAATTGCCGGGCACGAATCCTGGAGATAATCATCAGCCAGATACTAATCCAGGCACTAATCCAACAAATCCAAATAAACCAGGAGAAGCTTCAAGTTATACGGTTCATGTCACTGATTTTCATGTACAACTAGGTGATGGGCGAGTTTGGACAACACAAACGACTTTTGCGGGTATTACTGATGCAGCTGGGCAACCAGTTTCTGTTGATACACAAAAAATTCCACAAGTGGCTGATGAAAAACAAGTGCCTGCTGAGACAGGATTATACTATTCCGGTAATGTGAACATTGATAAAGTAGGCGATTACTATGTCACTTATTATTATCGCGCTGCCAATGGTCAGCTGTATCAAAGCATTGCCCACATTCAAGTAGCAGGTCAGGATGTTAAACCCAATTATGCAGTGCATGTGACGAACTTTAGTTCACTAGTGGGTGACGGTCGAGTTTGGACGCCCAAGACGACTTTTGCGGGTATTACTGACAGGGAGGGACATTCCATTGCGGTGGATACCGATAATATCCAGCAAGTCGCTGATGCTGATCATGTCCCAACCACTGCTGGACTCTATTATTCTGGTAATGTCAATGTTAACGAAGCGGGAGATTACTTTGTCACTTATTATTACCGTTCGGTGGAAGGACAGTTATATCAAAGTGTTGCGCATGTCAAAATAGCGGGTAAAAATAACTATACCGTTCATGTCACTAATTTTAGTTTGCAGTTGGGAACGGGGCAGATTTGGACACCGCAAACGACCTTCGCCGGCATTACTGATGAAGTTGGTCAACCCGTCACAGTGGATTCGACCAAGATTTCGCAAGTTAGTGATCAAGATCATGTGCCGCTAACTGTAGGATTATATTATTCGGGAACAGTGGATTCGACCAAAGCCGGCGATTATACGGTGATTTACTACTATCGGGCTTCTAATGGTCAGTTATATCAAAGTACTTCTAATGTCAAAGTAACAGCTAAAGATAGTAATCCTAACAATTCGGGAACGAATAATAATCCTGCACCACCAAGTGGTTCTGAGACTAACAATAATAATGTTCCAGCAACGCCTGCTCCGACTCCTAGTACGCCCAATTATGTTGTTCATGTGACGGATATTAATTTACCAGTTGGTAGTAACTGGACACCACAAGCTAGTTTTTCAGGATTAACAGATAAAAATGGTTACCAAATTAGTGTGAATACGAATAATATTGAGCATGTTAGTGATCAAGATCATGTGCCTGCTTCGGTTGGTTTATACTATTCCGGCCAGGTTAATACTCAAAAAACGGGTAATTATTCTGTGACGTATTATTATCGAGCAACTGACGGAAAGTTGTATCAAAATACGGCGATCGTTAAAGTGACGGATGCTCTTAATCAACCAAGTGCTACAACACCGCCAAATCAAACAATAACCACGACTAAGCCATTGGCGACGCAACCTAAGCCGATTTTCCAGAATGCTGGGGCGACGACGCCATTGACTACACAACGGCCACCAATGACCAGCTTGACAGCTGACCCACAGCAAAAATCGCAGAGTAATCAAGAAAGTTACCCGCAAACGGGGAATGATTCTGCAACTTCTTGGCAAGTTGCGGGCGGATTACTCGCCGCAGCTGATGTTTTGTTAGCGAAGTTTGGTTATAAGCGCAAGCAATAAATTTAATTAATTAAATGATATTGATACCAAGATGTTTAAAATTGAGTACGATAAAAAAGAAAATGTTCGCTTCAATTAGGACGAGCATTTTCTTTTTTGCACCTCATATTTGTGGATGAAATTCGAATTAAATCGAAGAATCCTGCTTGGAAGTTTTGACTTTTAAGTAAAAGTAAGTAAGCTATATAATAGAAAGTCTTGTCAAGAAAGAGGAGTTAGTTTTGACTGATAATAAAATTCGGGTTCGTTATGCACCCAGTCCTACAGGACATTTACACATTGGTAATGCGCGGACAGCGTTATTTAATTATTTATTTGCTCGTCACAATAAAGGAACATTTGTGATTCGGATTGAAGACACAGATACTAAGCGTAATGTTGAAGGTGGCGAGCAAAGTCAATTAGAAAATCTGAAATGGCTCGGAATGGATTGGGATGAAGGTCCTGACGTAGGCGGTGATTACGGTCCATATCGGCAATCAGAACGTCAAGCGATTTACCACAAGTACATTCAACAACTGATTGATGCCGGTGTAGCTTACGAGTCATATAAAACGGAAGCAGAATTGGAACACGATCGGGAAATTCAAAAGGCTGCCAAAATTATGCCTCATTATGAATATGAATTTGCTGGTATGACTGAGGAACAAAAACAAGCCAAGATTGCGGAAGCGAAAGCACAAGGCATTAAGCCTGTTATTCGGATTAAAGTTCCTAAAGATAAAGTCTATGAATGGGACGATATGGTTAAGGGCAAAGTTAAGTTTGACGCTAATACCATTGGTGGCGATTGGGTGATTCAAAAACGTGATGGCATGCCAACTTACAACTTTGCTGTCGTGATTGATGATCACTTAATGGAAATTTCGCATGTCTTACGCGGTGATGATCACGTAGCTAATACGCCCAAGCAATTAATGATTTATGATTATTTGGGTTGGCAACCACCGAAGTTTGGTCATATGACTTTAATTATCAATAGTGCTACGGGTAAAAAACTCAGCAAGCGTGATGAAAGTGTCTTGCAATTTATTGAACAATATAAAGAACGTGGTTATTTACCAGAAGCAATGTTTAACTTCATTACCTTATTAGGCTGGTCGCCAGTTGGTGAAGATGAAATTTTTACGCGCAAACAGTTTATTAAACAATTTGATCCCAAGCGTTTAAGTAAGTCACCCGCCGCTTTTGATCAAAAAAAGCTGGAATGGGTTAATAACCAATACGTTAAGGCAGCCGATTTAAGTAAAATTACTGATTTGTCAATTGTTAATTTACAAGAAGCCGGCTTGTTGCCGCAACAATTGGATACCAAGACCATTGAGTGGGCGCGGGCGTTAGTCGCCTTATTTAAGGATCAGATGAGTTACACGAGTCAAATTGTGGAATTATCTCAAATTTTCTTTAAAGATCCTGATCAATTAGACGAGCAAGCGATGGCAGAATTGCAAAAGGATGATGCTTTGAAAACTTTAGAAGCCTTTCAAGCGAAAATTGCTCAATTACCGCGGTTTACAGCAACTCAGATTATGCAAGCTATTTTTGCTGTTCGTGATGAAGTAGGCGTTAAGGGACGTAAATTGTATATGCCAATTCGTATTGCAACTACTCGCTCCATGCATGGCCCGGGAATTGGTGAATCAATTGAATTGTTAGGCTTAGAACGCTCACAAAAGCATTTAGCTGAGACGTTAAAGCAACTAGCAGACTAGTTATTAAAAAACAGCGTATGATAAGTGTGAATAATCATCGGCTGTTTTTTTCGTAAGAGGTGAACTGATGATTAAAATTTATAATACGTTAACGAGAACCAAAGAAGAATTAGTACCGTTAGAAGCTAATAAAATTCGGATGTATGTTTGTGGCCCGACGGTGTATAACTATATCCACATCGGTAACGCGCGCTCATTAGTCGCGTTTGATACGATTCGTCGGTATTTGGAGTATCGTGGTTTTCAAGTTAATTATGTCTCTAATTTTACGGACGTTGACGATAAGATTATTAAGGCGGCTCGGCAACAGCAAATTACACCACAGCAATTAACTAGTAAGTATATCGCCGCTTTTAATGAAGATCGGGATGCTTTGAATGTTTTGCCGGCCACACGTAATCCCCAAGCGACGCAGAATATTCCCGAGATTATTGCCTTTATTCAAGACTTAATTACAAAAGGTTATGCTTATGAGAGCGCTGGTGATGTGTATTATCGAACTCGTAAGTTTTCAGCGTATGGGCAATTATCACATCAAGCAGTTGACGATTTAGAACAGGGCGCCAGTCAACGAATTACAGCACAAGAAACAGCCAAAAAAGCTGATCCTCTAGATTTTGCTTTATGGAAAAAAGCACCTGCTGGAGAATTATCTTGGTCTTCACCGTGGAGCAAAGGGCGTCCAGGTTGGCATATTGAATGCTCAGTTATGGCCACCAAATATTTAGGAGCAACCATTGACATTCATGCAGGTGGGGAAGATTTAATTTTTCCACATCATGAAAATGAAATTGCCCAGAGTCAGGTGCATACTGGACAAAAATTCGCCAATTATTGGTTGCATAATGGTTTTGTGACGGTGGGTGAAGATAATGAAAAGATGAGTAAATCCTTGGGCAACTTTGTGACGGTTCATGAATTACTCAAAACGGTTGATCCCCAGGTATTACGGTTGTTTATTGCTAGTACACAATATCGCCGCCCAATCCAATATTCAGCTACTAATTTACGAACTGCAGCGAACAATTTGCAACATTTACAAACAACTTGGCAAAATTTAATTTTCCGTCAGGATAACTTAGTCCAAACCACGGCTTTTGATGCCGAACTAGCTCATCAGCTCAGTCAATTAGAACAACAATTTCAGGCACATATGGACGATGATTTTAATGTGCAAAATGGGTTAAGTGACCTGTTTGAAGTGATGCGCTTAATTAATTCATATGTTGATCAAACAGCAGTCAATGCGCAAAACTTGGCCCAATTAAAAGCGACTTATTCTCAGTTGGCTGGAATCTTTGGTTTAGTGTTTGAGCAGACTTCTAGTGTTGATGCGCAAATTCAACAATTAATTACGCAAAGAGACCAAGCGCGAGCAGCCAAAGATTTTGCAACCAGTGATGCAATTCGGGATCAACTACAAGCACAAGGAATTATTTTAGAAGACACTCCTCAAGGAACACGGTGGCATAAACAATGATTGATTATCAACAATTAAATGGTGTAACTTTGGCTTACCTAGGTGATGCAGTCTGGGAAACTATTGTCCGCCAACACTTATTAGAGCAAGGTCTAACCAAAGTTAACCGGCTCCAAAAGCGGGCGACGCATTTTGTGTCAGCTAAATCACAGGCGGCGTTAATTGCTTTAATGCAACAACAAGAGATTTTAACCCCTACAGAAGTGGCAGTTTTTAAACGCGGCCGTAACGCTAAGAGTTATACGCACGCCAAAAATACTTCTGTCCAAACCTATAATATTTCGACTGGTTTTGAAGCAATTTTTGGATATTTACAAATTAGTGGACAATTGGAGCGGGTCCAACAATTAGCACAATGGTGCATTGAACAAGTAGAGGCAGGTCATAGTGATGAATTCAACTTCCAATAGTCAAGCTAATCAAGCAGAAATAATTTTCGGACATCATGCTGCCTTGGCGGCATTACAAGCTGAGGATGCTCCACAAAAAGTTAACAAGATTTTTTTACAACGTGGCTTACACAATGACGGTATTAAAGCCGCTGTTAAAATTGCCCGGGAAAAACATCTGGTAACGCAAGATGCGCCCAAACAAAAATTAGATGAATTGTCCCAAAATGGAAATCATCAGGGCATTGTTTTAACCGTGACACCTTTTTTGTATACGCCATTAGCGGATTTGTTAGCGCAGTTGAAGCAACGTCAAGAAGAACCGTTCTTTTTAATCTTGGATAATTTAAACGATCCGCACAACTTTGGTTCAATTTTACGAACAGCGGATGCGGTGGGCGTCAATGGTATTATTATTCCTAAACGCCGCTCCGTCGGGGTAACTTCGGTGGTAGCTAAAACATCCACAGGGGCGATTGAACATTTACCCATTGTTCGGGTGACTAATTTAGTCCGCACAATTCAAGATTTAAAAGAACAAGGGATTTGGATCTTTGGAACAGATATGCATGGCAGTGATTATCGGACTTGGAATGCTAAGGGGGCGATTGCACTAGTTATTGGTAATGAAGGTAAAGGTTTATCGCCATTAGTTAAAAAGCAAGTTGACCAGATGTTGACGATTCCAATGATTGGTCACGTACAAAGTTTGAATGCTAGTGTAGCAACCGGCGTCTTGTTGTATCAAGCTTTTAGCAACCGGGAAAGTCAGTAGTATATGAAAAAGAATATCTTAATTGTAGATGGCTATAATGTTATTGGCAGTTGGCCACAATTGAAAAAATTAAAGCAGCAGGATTTACTGGCAGATGCGCGTGATCAATTATTGGCAACATTGGCGGATTATCGCAAGTTTTTTGAAGGGCAAATTATTGTGGTGTTTGATGCGATGTATGTTCCTGGTTTAAAAGAACAATTTACCAAATGGGATCTTGATGTAATTTTTACACCGGAAGATGTGACCGCCGATACCTATATTCAAAACTTGAGTAACGAACTCAATATATTAACCAATCAAGTCACGGTCGTTACTTCGGATCAAGCAGTCCAATGGACGATTTTTTCGCGGGGGGCGATTCGGATTCCATCGTATGAATTATATAAACGAATTAAAGAAATGCGCCAACAATTACACCAAGAAAGTCGCGAACGTTTTGACCGGGACATTCAGCGCAATAGTCCATGGAGGGAAGATCAATTAAAAGAACTCGAACATTTACGCGACCAATTATCTTCCAATTCTTAACTTTTTGTCTGATTTTATTATTAGTGGGCTGTTCCACACAACGGCAGCAGATGAATTTGCTAGCCGCTAAGCAATTAGTACAAAATGGCCACTATCAAGTTGCACAAACTGTCTTACGGCAAAGTGATTCCACACTTGCCAAAGATTATTTGCACCAAATTCGGTTATTAACTACCGCCCAAAAACAATTTAATCAGCAAAAGTGGGATCAATTGACGGCGACCACTAAGCAATTAACCACGGCTAAAACTTTGCCGAAGATCAAAAAGACAGCCCAGCGTTTGCAACAGCTAAGTCAGCAAATTACGGCTACGGCGGTACCATTGCCCAAAGATAACTATCATGTTGTCAGTCCTGCGTTTCAGAATGTGATGGCAGGAATTTTGGTGGATCAAACGACGGGACAAATTTTGTGGCAAAAAAATGCGCACGTGAGCCAGCCTGTTGCTTCAATATCTAAATTATTAGCCGTTTTAACTGTTGAGTACACGCTAAAGAAGCGCCATTTATCTTTGCAAACGCCTATGGTAGCTTCCTCGGTGATTGCTGGTTTGGAAAAAAAGCCTAATTTAAGTAGTGCTCATTTGCAGGTGGGAGCACGTTATACTGTGCAGCAATTATTACAGGCAGCGATGCTAGCTAGCGCTAATGATGCAATTATGGTGATTGGTCAAAATCTGTACGGTAGTCAAGCACGATTTGTGCAAAAAATGTTACAACAAGCGCAGAAGTTACATTTAACCAAATATCAAATTGTTAATGCTAACGGTCTGCCTAGATCCATGGATCCAGCGGTCAATAATAATCCACAAACAACTGCCACTGAAAATGAATTATCAGCAGTGGCAGTAGCTAAAATCACACAAAAATTGTTACAAGTTGATCCACAAATTTTAAACTTAACGAAGCCAAAGCAAATGCAATTAGGTCAACACGAATTAGCCAATACTAACCAGTTAGTACCTGGCGGTAAATTTGCTACTAAAGGTTATGTAGTTGATGGCTTAAAAACCGGTACTGGTAATTTAGCTGGTGCTGGTTTAGTGGCCACCGCTAAGTTACACCAGCGACGAGTAATTTTGGTGATTTTACATGCAAATAGTGATGCCGCGCGCTTTAGTCAAGCCACGGCGATCTTGAATTTTGTTCAAGCGCATTTGCAACTACAAAAAGTCGCAATTAGGCATTGGTCTGGCTCTCAGAAGCAATTTTTATGGACAACTAGTCAGCCTAAACCAGTGCTACAAGATGCTTATCATGCAAATGTTATGCAAAAAAATCCTAAAATTACTGCAAAAAAAGTTATTAACTCACAAAAAGTTATTTATTTATCAAATTTTTAAACGTTCGTTCGCTTATCAAATGAAATTAAATTTGCTATATTATCCATGAATTCTTTAAAAATTAAATAATATTATGATAGCTAAGCAGGCGCTTCAACAAGAATTGGCATGGATTAAATTGGTACGTGAACACAATAATTCGCAGGCATTAGAATGTTTAGTGCAAAAATATTTACCTTTGATTGAAAGTACCAGTCAAAAATATCGTTTACGTCTATTTGATCGAGATGATTGGCGGCAAGAGGCGCGTATTGTATGTTTAGAAACCTGTCAAATCTTTGATGAGCGTCAAGGATCACGTTTTGGGAGTTTTTATAAGTTGCGTTTACAAAATCATTGGACTAATTTAGTGCGTCAGCAATTGGCATTAAAGCGGCAAACAAACGTTAATGCTGTGTCAATGGAAGCTTTAGCACAGGCTAATCCAGAATTGGAAAATGATTTGTGTTGGCAATTGACGACGTTCAAAAATGAAGTAGAGTTTTTGTCAACAGAGTTTCCCCACATGCTGCAACAATTGTCGTTAGTGGAGTTACAAGGCTTGCGCTTTTTATTAGGGACTGACTTAGAGCAAGTCACACGACACTCCGCTTATTCGAAAACGCAGATTCTCCAAGCTAGTCAGCGAAGTCGCTTAAAGTTTTTGGCGTTTTACCAGCGCTTAGGTATTGACACTCCATCTTAGAGTCAGTATAGTTAAAAATTGACGTAGGTGATATAATGAAACGAGTTAAAGTTGTTTTGGAATGTAGCGTGTGTGGTGCACACAATTATCACACTTTAGTAGCGACTGACCGTAAGCAGCGCTTTACCATTAAAAAATTTTGTAACCATTGTAATCAGCACACGATTCATCAGGAAACTAGATAGAGGGATTGTTAATGAAATTTTTAAAAAGTGTTATGCAAGAAATGAAATTAGTTCAATGGCCCACAGCTAAAGAAAATCGTCATGATACGATGACGGTGATCTTAACTTCTATTTTCTTTGCACTCTTCTTGGGCGCTTGTGATTGGTTGTTCCAAACGCTTGTTACTTTGTTTGTTTCTCACTAATTACCAAGACCGGTTAGATTACAGTTGAAACTTTTTGAATAATTTGTAGTTTATTCCATAATTTGCTATGCTATAAACAGTGCTTAATAAAAACTTCGTTGAAACGAGGTTTTTTTTGTTTGATTGAATACTAAGGAAGGTTAGATTAATGGCAGAACAAGATCAAAAAATGTGGTATGTTTTACATACCTATTCCGGATATGAAAATCGTGTTAAAGAAAATTTGCAATCACGGGCGCAATCAATGGGCATGGAAGACTATATTTTTCAAGCAGTTGTTCCTGAAGAACAAGAAACAGAAACCAAAAATGGTAAGACAAAAACGGAAATGAAAAAAACTTTCCCTGGCTACGTATTAGTCGAGATGGTAATGTCTGATCAGTCTTGGTTTGTGGTACGAAATACTCCCGGTGTTACAGGATTTGTTGGAAGCCACGGTGCTGGAAGCAAGCCAGCGCCACTCTTGCCTGAAGAAGTTGATGCAATCTTAAATACGATGCAGCAAGATCAAACGCCATATGATATTGATTTTGAAGTAGGAGAAGTGGTTAAGATTCAAGACGGTGGTGCGTTCTCAGGAATGGAAGGGACGATTACCGAAATTGATAATGAACATGGTAAGGTCAAAGTTGAAATTAATATGTTTGAACGAATGACCGAAGCGGAAATTGATTATCAAAGTATCACCAAGGCTTGAGGACAAGGTGATATTGCTTAATGTTCCAAGGAGCAAAAGTTTATATTTAACTATGGAGAATAACTCAAGCATAAAGGTTGCTTAAGCCATTATCATAGGTTAATTTCCGGCTTTTAAGCGCTCTTTGTCGCAGTAATTGACATAAGCCACTTCAAAGAACAAAAATTTGCGCCTAACTACAACTAAGTTCTCAAGTTAAAATACCACTTAAGGACTTAGTTTAGGTTAGTGCTCAGTTAAAAACCGTTCTTTGTCGCAGTAATTTGTATATCATTGAAATTTATGTTATTCTGTCTAAGAATGTCTTAGACATTTCTGTGGGAGGGAAAATTTCAATTCCCATTTTTGACCACATCACGGACTTAAGGAGGTATGTACCGTGGCTAAAAAAGTTGCAAATGTTGTTAAATTGCAAATTCCAGGTGGAGCAGCAACACCAGCTCCTCCAGTTGGTCCAGCTTTAGGACAAGCCGGAATTAATATCGTTGAATTTACGAAAGATTTTAATGCACGGACCGCTGATCAAAAAGGGATGATTATTCCTGTAGTGATCACAGTTTATGAAGATCGTTCGTTTGATTTTGTTACCAAGACGCCACCAGCAGCTGTATTATTGATGCAAGCAGCTGGTGTCAAGAAGGGTTCCGGTAATCCTCGTGACGAAAAGGTAGCGAAAGTTACTAAAGATCAAGTACGTGAAATTGCTGAAACAAAGCTGAAAGACTTGAATGCTAATGATGTCGAAGCCGCTATGCGGATGATCGAAGGAACAGCACGGAGTATGGGCTTTACAGTTGAAGGTTAATCTTCACTAACTTTAATCAATCAAGAGCTTGTCACAGTGGGAGGGGTAAAACCCACTTGACCACAATCACAAGGAGGAACTCGAACGTGGCTAAACATGGAAAGAAATATTTAGAAGCTGCTAAGCAAGTTGATAAAAACAAAGCTTACGATGCACAAGCAGCAATGGACTTATTAAAGAAAGTTAACTATGCAAACTTTGATGCAACAATTGAAGTTTCTTATAATTTGAACTTAGATACTAAACAAGCTGACCAACAAATTCGGGGCGCAATGGTTTTGCCAAATGGTACTGGTAAGACTCAACGGGTCGTTGTATTTGCTGATGGTCAACAAGCTAAAGATGCGCAAGCAGCTGGTGCTGACTATGTTGGTGATGATGATTTAGTTGACAAAATTACTGATGGCTGGTTAGACTTCGATGTTGTTGTTGCAACACCAAAGATGATGGCTAAAGTTGGTCGTTTGGGTCGAATTTTAGGACCGAAAGGTTTAATGCCAAACCCAAAGACTGGTACAGTTACCATGGACGTTACTAAAGCTGTTAATGATATCAAAGCTGGTCAAGTAACTTACCGGGCTGATTCTCAAGGTTTGATTCATGCTCCGTTAGGTAAGATTTCATTTGATACTGATAAATTAGTTGCTAACTTTAATGCTTTAAACGATGTGATTGTTAAAGCTCGTCCAGCAACAGTTAAAGGTCAATATGTAAACTCTGTTTACTTAACTTCGACCTTTGGCCCTGGTATCAAAGTTAACGTTGACTAATTAATTAATTAATGTTAAATTACTAAACAGAAACTACCTAAGACTCAGGTGGCAGTATGCCTTAATATCCTGCCGAGGCTAGATGCATTCGTTAGGACATCTTGCTTTGCTGAGGTGTCCTTTAATTTTAGGTAGAAATAATTATGGAGGTGAAATCACGTGAAAGATGCTGTTTTAAAGGCTAAACAAGAATTAGTTGATGAAGTCGCTGATAAGATCAAGCGTTCTGAATCAGTTATTGTTGTTGACTATTTAGGCTTAGATGTTGCGCAAGTAACAGAATTACGGCGCCAATTAAGTGCTGAAGACGTAGAGATGCGAGTTATTAAGAACTCTGTGTTACGGCGGGCTGCTGATAAAGCTGGCTTTGAAGGTTTAGATGAAGCCTTCACAGGTCCTA
Source organism: Bombilactobacillus sp. ESL1097 (assembly GCF_058107205.1). NCBI lineage: Bacteria > Bacillati > Bacillota > Bacilli > Lactobacillales > Lactobacillaceae > Bombilactobacillus > Bombilactobacillus sp. ESL1097. The sequence goes on from NZ_JBYLUB010000001.1 coordinate 393,229, forward strand.
CAGCGGTAGCATTTTCTTATGAAGATCCAATTATTGCTGCTAAGACTATTTCTAAATTTGCGGAAACTGCTGATGTCTTGGAAATCAAGGGTGGTATCATCGAAGGTGAAGTTCAAAGCTTAGCCAAAATTGATGAATATGCTCATATGCCAAGTCACGACGAATTGTTGGCTACTCTTGCTTCAATGTTGCAAGATCCAATTCGCAAAGTTGCTTATGCTGTTAAAGCAATCGCTGATAAAGAAAATGAAGACGGCGACGCTGCTTAATTAAATTTATAATCCATTGGAGGAATAAAAATGGCTTTCGATAAAGACTCAATTATCGCTTCCTTAAAAGAAGCAAGTATTTCCGATTTAAACGACTTAGTAAAGGCAATCGAAGAAGAATTTGATGTTTCAGCTGCTGCTCCAGTTGCAGTTGCTGGTGCTGCTGGTGGCGATGCTGCTGCCGCTAAAGATGAATTCGATGTTGAATTAACTGAAGCTGGTCAAGAAAAAGTTAAGGTTATCAAGGCTGTTCGTGAAATCACAGGCTTAGGCTTGAAGGATTCCAAGGACTTAGTTGACAAAGCTCCTTCAGTTATCAAAGAAGGCGTAGCTCAAGCTGATGCTGATGATATGAAAGCTAAACTTGAAGAAGTTGGCGCTACTGTAACTTTGAAATAGTCATTGTTATATCGAAAAAGCTACCGAATTTTTATTCGGTAGCTTTTTTGCTTAAAATAACTTTTTAAAGGAGCAGAATTTGAGTATTGTACGTGTTGAACATTTGAGTCAACAATTTTTAGATAAAACTTTATATACCGATGCGAGTTTTCAAGTCAATGAACAAGATCATTTGGGGATTATTGGACAAAATGGCGTTGGTAAAAGTACCCTAATTAATATTTTAACGGGGGCTTTAACGCCAGACAATGGCACAATTACTTGGAAGAAAAAAATTCAGGTTGGTTATTTGGATCAGTATGCTAATCTAAAACCGAGCCAAACCTTGCGGGAATTTTTAACGACGGCTTTTCAACCATTGTTAGATCAAGCTCAAAAATTAGAATTAATCTATCAACAATCAACGCCGAGTGCCGATGATTTGGAATTAGCTGGTCAATTACAAACCGCTTTAGAAGCCAATGGCTATTACGATATTGATTTGAAAGTTGAGCAAGTAGCGCAGGGGCTGGGTTTAGATGCCTTAGGTTATGACCATGACGTTGCTGAATTAAGTGGGGGGCAACGTTCGAAGTTAATTTTAGCAAAATTGTTGCTAGAACAACCCGACATTTTATTATTAGATGAACCGACTAATTATTTGGATCAACAACATATTGCTTGGCTGGCTGAATATTTGCAAAATTTTGCCGGCGCTTTTGTGGTCGTTTCACATGATTATCAATTCTTGGATCAGATTGTCAATAAAGTCTGCGACGTTGAATTAGGGCAAATTAAAACTTATACGGGAACGTTAAAGCAAGCTTTACGTCAAAAAGCCGCTGATCAACGGACTTATTTAAAAGCTTACGCCAGCCAACAAAAGAAAATTGCGAAGACACAAGCTTATATTCAAAAAAATAAAGCCGGTTCGCGCTCGAAAAGTGCCCGCAGTCGTGAAAAGCAATTAGCGCGAATGGATAAGTTAACGCCACCAGCTAATCGGCAAATTGCCCAATTTAATTTTCCATATGTCACTAGTAAAGCCAACGTCATTCTGGAAGCCAATAATCTAGTGATTGGTTATCAACAACCATTATTAGCACAACCATTGAATTTTTCGGTGGCTATGGGTGAAAAAGTTGTTATTAAAGGCTTTAACGGTATTGGTAAAACCACACTATTAAAAACCATTCAAGGTTTAATTCCGGCGTTAGGTGGAGAAGTAGAGTTAGCAGCAACGATTACTAGTGCTTATTATGAGCAAAGTTTATATTGGTCCACGCCGCTAGCGAGTCCGTTAGCAATTTTAGAACAGCGCTTTAGTGAACAGCCACCGCGGATTATTCGACGAACTTTGGCGCAGACGGGCTTGACGAGTCAACAAGCTAGTTCGGCAGTCAAAACACTATCGGGTGGTGAACAGGTCAAAGTTAAGTTGGCCGCATTGATGCTCCAACCTGCCAACGTATTGTTTTTAGATGAACCGACTAATCATTTGGATGATGATAGTAAGTTAGCCTTGCGCCAAGCTTTAGTTAATTATCCGGGGACAGTCATTTTGATAACGCACGAAACGGATTTTTATGATAGTTCGTGGATTAGTAAAGTTTTAGATATTGAACAATTATTACAATAATTAGCATGTAAAAAAGCTTGAAGCGCTGCGTTTAAAGTTGTTAAACACGGTGTTCAAGCTTTTTGTATTTAAGTTAAGCTATTGGTCAAGGTCCAAGTTAAATGACCATGATGATTGGTATTTGGCAGCGTAGGTGTTGCACTGGTATTTTTTAAGAATGGTCCTTGAGGAGTTGCAGCACTTGAGTTAGCGCTGGTCGTCCAAGTTTGTGAGATATCTAAGATGTTATCATTGGGATCAGGAGCGATTTTTTGAAAGACCATTGTTGGCGTCGCTGTTATTTGAGTACTCAGACCATTATTACCATAATATAGTGGTAAATTCCCCGTTCCTAAATCATCATCTAATTGGTTAGCTAGTTGGACAGCGACCGTCCAGTTAGCTTCTTGATGATCTGTGTCAGTGACCGCTAAATTACCAGTAATAGTTTTCATAGGCAAATTTTTGCGATCAGCCGACATATGGGTGCCAAAATCTAAGCTACTCGGAACTTGCATAGTCAGATCCCCTTTGATAGTTAAAGTGGTCGCTGCTGGGAAAGTCGTATCATGATAAACCGTGGTAACTTGCGGATTGGAGTTCTGGTCAGCGTCAGTGAGAACAACTTGTAATTTTTGTCCGGAACTGAGCCCGTGAATTTTGGTTAAAGACCATTGCCCGGCACTATCAACTGTAGTATTTTCAGCAGGAGTTGACTCATAATGAATGCTACCATCCGCATTTAAAACGCGCCAGGAAACTTGCATGTTAGCAGCACCAGTTCCGGATAAGCTGGTAGTTGACGGAACAATGGTGTTCAGAGCAGTAGTTGAATGATGATCGGTTAAAGTCGACTGCGCATGAAAGACTTTAGCGGGGGCAGGGGGAGTTTTATTAATGACGATTTTTTCACTGTCATCAAAATCTTTTTGGGGTTCAGAGACAATCGCACTGGAGCTATATTTGCCATTTTCGTAGGTTCCATTTCGCCAGACGCGCAAAATTTTAATTTTGGTACCCGTAGGCAGTAAATTTAAGCCAGGAGCAGCCACTTTAATAGCACCTTTGAGATTGGTATTGTCATAATAAGTTTCTTGAGTGCTGGACAGGCCATGTAATTCTTGGACAGTGCCATCAGGTAAAGTGACTTGTAAGTCCGCATGAATTTCATTATCCAATGCAGGGCGGAAGGCACTGTTTTCCGCAGGAACTTGAGCTTGTAACCAAATATATTTATCCGTATTAGCTGGATGGATAAACTGATTATTTTGATCTTGCAACCAGCTAACTTTGCCGGGGGTGACATTAGCAGTCATGCGGATAATCTTAGTTAAGCCCTTTGCAGATCCTAGGGGCGTGTCTAAATACTGTTTAAAATTACTAGCGTCACTTGGGTCACTGTCACTACTGGGAACTACGGTGTCAAAGGTCGAAGAAGCCGAAGATGATTGGTAAGTAGCGCCCACGTGGGCCCAATTACCGGAAGGATTACCGTTAACGTCACTATTACTATCCCAAACTTGTAGCGGCAGAGCTTTATGGTTGAACAGACTCGTCTTCGCACCGTTAAATAAATAGCTATTACTACCACTCGGAGCGCGGTTTTGAAAATCAAAATAACGTGGATACGGCATATTGAAGTTGAGGTCATTACTATTCGCAGAGAAAATAGCATTTTTAGGATAATTGCCGCGCGCTACAAACGAAATCGAATCATTACTGGAAACGCCGGCATCAATCTTTAATGGTAGTGAAGGCGAGGCAATGGCAGGTCCATTATTAGCGTCGACAAGCACTTGAGAATCTGGATCGCGCAAAGTAAAGGAATTAGACGTGGCGCCCCCAGTGCTACCAGTGTATAAAATACCTTCACCACCAACATCACCAGTTCCGGGAGAACCAGCAGTGGAATTATTGTGTAAATTAAATTCAGCACCTTGCGAAACGGAAACTTGGTTGCCGGTACCATACATGCGAATACCTGGCGCATTCGAACTTTGAGTATTTTGATAAACGTTAACTTTAACGTTGCCCTGCATATCAAAGAGCATTCCCCCAGTCAAGATGAAGCGAATGGCGGGATTGAGGCTGACGCCCCCAGTACCTGTACCTCGTGTGATATTAAGACTGGTTGTTTTGTCGTCTGGTGTTCCCGTTACCTCGAATTTACTATCGGTGCCAGAAATGCTGACGGCCGGACCATTAATATTTTTAATATCGAGGCTAGAACCACTAGCCATTTTAAGCAGGGAACCCGTACCATACAAACGAATGACTCCGGACGAATTCAGATCATTATTATTGCTATAATTAACTTTAATTTGGGAGTGATCTATAATGTTCAAATTAAGTCCAGTATACGTATTTTTATTGTCACCATTAATAAAAAAGTTGTCGTAATTGGTGTAACTGGCGGATGCTTGTACTGCATTAATCGTGGAGTTGTTAATGCTAATACTTTTATCAACAGTTAAATTCTTGCTCATTCCGGGGAACATCAGATAATTATTAGCTTTAACTTGCATCTTACTACTATTAATATTTAACTGACTACCGACACTACTGTTTAAGACGATTGCGTACACAGAAGTATTAGTGGCGCTAGAGGTAGTTAAATTGGCGGGCATTTGTTGAGAAACATTGGCATGATCAAAAGTGATGGATACAGGAGCAGTTGCGGCTTCGGAACTATAAAAGCCACCATTGCTAATTGTGCTATTGGTAGTAGCATTATTGATGTCCGCAGGCGTTGTAGCATTATTGATTGGCGTGTCTTGAACGATTAAATTACCGCCAGTAGCCGTGAAACTATAGTACATTTTGGCAGCGGTAGTTGTGGCTGTGACATAAGCGTCTTTCACTGTTGTGGTACCTTGGTCTAATGAAATTGTACAATCAGTGGTATTAATTTGGTAATTATTAAAATCAATGGTCTTATCTGAAGTAACATGCGCAGATTGGGTGCTAGCCACGAGGTTATTGGTCAGAATAATTGTTTGGACTTTGGGATTTTTCACTTGGGTACAAAAATCATTCCAAGTACTGACACTGACAGTACCAGCCGCTGTAGTTGCGGGGTGGTGAGTGGTTTTATACATGAGTTTGTTTTGGAGGTCAGTGTCCGAGTTAGCTTGCAGATCTAGCATCTCTTGAAAGTCAGGATCGTTAATATCGCCAGCAAAGGTACTCGCGGTCGGGGGACTGTTAATCAAATCATTCACAAAGCTATTAGGCAACCCTTGATTGTGAATAATTTCGGCCATGGCAGATTCTTCACTTGAATGATCATTGTCTTCAGCGTGGAGCGTGGTGGTACAGAACAAACTAATAATAATGGTGTATACATAAATAACCAATTGAAATTTTTGGTGATTTTTCATTTTAGACACTCCTCAAATAAATTTTATTTTGTTGATGTTTTTCATAATTTTTAAAAAGTTATCGTCCATTTTGCTTAATTGTTTTGGAATTGAGCAAAGAAAAAGCTAAGCGTAATTATTAAATTAGCGCTTAGTTGCATGTTCGAATACCGGCAAGTGAGCATTGCAGATAAGATTATAGGAGATTAGGTGGGTTGCTGAACTAATAGGAAAACCTTTTATAGGAATGATTTGGTTTAACGGTGGCCTAGCACAGGAGGCTATGTGTAAGGCGCCAGAGTAACAGAAATTAAAATAAAGAAGGCTGATTATGAAATTCCCACGAGTGTGGTTGATTTTGATTGACATATAGATAGCTTGGCTCCTGAGGATCATTAATCTAAATATTATTTATAAATTAATTATAATAACCATAACCATTAGTTAATGACCCGTCAACGGCGCATTTTATAGTAAAAAATATTATGAATTTGACAAATAGTATTTTGTAGAAGCAAAACTTAACCCAAAAACTTTTTGGGATAAATAATAGGTAAAATTTTGTTAATGCTATTAAAAGCACATGTAGAATTGATTGATCGTAATTAATTTAGGCTCAGAATGCTGATTCTGATAGTTAGTTGCGTTAAGCTGTTCAAGAGTGAGCAAGGTCATTCAACGACGATGATTAAGAGGTAGTTGCTTGTTTTTTAGTTCTTAATTTTAGTTCTGGCTGATAAATTTTTTTAAAATTTAGTAGATTGGAATAATTAAGAACAATTTTGCGGTTATTTTCCAGCAGTAACAAAATTAAAAAGTCATAGTTGGAGTTGAAAAAGTGGTCCCAATTTTGGGCAAAATTAATTTCAAATTTCCCTAGTAGCGAATTTTAGTTATACTAAATATGTAATGATTAACAGGAGGTCAATGATTTGGCGGAACAATATTTTACCAATCAGCCCACATCAGCGCATGATTATCAAGAATTTAAGTTTCAATTACGCCAGCAAACACTGCAATTTCAAACGGATAGCGGAGTTTTTTCCAAGCAAACGATTGATTATGGCACACGCGCATTACTCGCGGCCATTAATTTGCAAAATTTGCCAACGGGGGATTTATTAGATTTGGGATGTGGCTATGGCCCGATTGGGCTCACGTTAGCTCAGGAAACAGGTCGGTTGGTGGACTTAGTCGACTTAAATGAACGAGCACTGGATTTGGCGCGTAAGAATGCACAGCTCAATGCCATTAATAATGTGCGAATTTTCGCTTCAGATAGTTATCGCCAAGTGAGCAAAACTGATTATGCAGCCATCTATACGAATCCGCCGTTTCGTGCCGGCAAACAGGTGGTTAGTACAATGATTACTCAGGCCAGTGAACATTTGCAAAATCAAGGCCAGTTCTGGTTTGTTGGCCAAAAAAAGCAAGGAGCCAAGACTTACCAAAAATTAATGCAACAAACATTTGGTAATGCCACGATTATTCAACGAGATAAAGGATATTATATTATTGAAAGTCTTAAGACCCACGATTGAGGAATTATATACACCAACGCAATTAACAGCTTATATGCAACAGGCCATTGCCGCAGCCAATCAAGCGCGCCAATTAGCGGAAGTGCCCATTGGTGCTGTGATTGTCGATGAAGTTCAACACCAAGTTCTGGCGACGGGCTTTAATCAGCGCGAAGTTAAGCAAGATGCTTTGGCCCATGCCGAATTACTGGCAATTGATGCCGCTTGTCAAAAAAGACAAAGCTGGCGCTTAGAACAGTGCTCGTTATTTGTGACGCTAGAGCCGTGTGCGATGTGCGCTGGCGCGATTATTAATAGTCGCATTAATAATGTGATTTTTGGCGCTTGGGATCCTAAAGCGGGGTCGGTCGGCTCGTTAGTGAACTTATTTGAGCAACCGTATAATCATCGTCCTCATTATCAGGGCGGGGTTTTGCAGTCGGAATGTGCGCAATTATTAACGAATTTTTTTCGTGAAATCCGTAAGTGATCCATAGGAAACCAAGTTAAAGCCGGTATAAAAATGTCTGTAAAAATTTAGATACTAATTTTCCTTGTCAATTATTGCAAAGTAAGCTATAATTATTTTTGCCGTAAGGCCAGAGGCAATGATTGGCTTATGAATCGTGTCAGGTTCGAGAGAAAGCAGCACTAAGTAAGTGCGGTCATGTGCCTTTTGATATGATTATTAACGCTCTTAGCTGTTTAGCTAAGGGTTTTTTTATTATAATGAAATATGACCAGTACTGAATCAATGTGAGAATTAATAGAAGTTTGACGTAATATTAAATTAGCAATTCTAAAAGTAAGCAACATAATTAATTGGGGAGGTATTCAATGGTTTATCAGGCGTTATATCGGCAGTGGCGTCCACAAAAGTTTAGCGATGTTGTCGGTCAAGAAGTGATTACTACAACACTAAAGAATGCCGTTAGTGAACAACAAGTTAGTCATGCGTATTTGTTTACAGGACCGCGGGGTACTGGTAAAACTTCGTGTGCCAAAATCTTGGCGAAAGCGGTCAATTGTCCGCATCAAGATAATGGTGAGCCCTGCAATCAATGCGAAATTTGTCAGGCCATTACTAATGGCAGCCTGAATGATGTTTTAGAAATTGATGCGGCTTCTAACAACGGTGTGGAGCAAATCCGTGATATTCGCGATAAAGTTAAGTATGCCCCAACGCAGGCGGAATATAAGGTTTATATTATCGATGAAGTACACATGTTATCGACAGGCGCTTTTAATGCTTTGTTAAAAACTTTAGAAGAACCGCCGGCCAAAGTGATTTTTATTCTGGCAACTACCGAACCACAAAAAGTGCCTGCAACCATTATTTCGCGGACACAGCGGTTTGATTTTCGCCGGATTGGTGCCAGGGATTTGTTGGCGCGCATGAAATTAATTTTGCAAGAGAAGCAAGTGCCATATGACGAGCAAGGATTAGACTTAATTGCTCAAGCAGCTGAAGGTGGGATGCGGGATGCTTTAAGTATTTTGGATCAAGCCTTATCGCTGGGGCAAGGACAATTGCAGTTAGAGAATGCGCTAGAAGTCACGGGGGCTTTAGATAATCAACAATTAGAAACCTATTTTAAGTCTTTGGCTGCCACCGACGTCGCCCAAGCTTTGACTAGCCTGCACGAAATTATGGCTAGTGGACGTTCCGCCAAGCGCTTGACGGACGCTTTAATGTCAACAGCCCGGGATTTATTATTGGCTAAAACGGATGTTGATTTATTATCGGACTTAGATCGCTCACTGGTGTCGGAACAGTTATTAACCTTAAAGGATCAATTTACCACTGATCAATTGTATCAGTTGATTGAGTTAGTTTCTCAAACACAACAGGAGTTACGCGCAGCTGATCGACCGTCGATTTATTTAGAAGTCTTGACTATTAAATTAATTGAACAATTACAACAACCGAAAACTCCGGCCCCAGGCGCTGAACTTCCCCAATTACAGCAGTTACAAGCACAAGTGCAAAGTTTACAAACACAAGTGCAACAATTACAACAAGTAAAGCCAACAACTGAGCCGTCAGCGACTACCGCGCAAAACAGTAAAGTTCAAACTAGGCCCCAAACAGCCAAGCCCAAAGCAGCAGTTCATGTTGATCAAGCTAAAATTAATCAAATTTTACAATCAGCCACACGCCAAGCTTTAACTCAAGTCCAAGATATTTGGCCAGATTTAATGAGTATGTTAAATGTGACCCAAAAAGCCGTGATGAAAGTTTCCAAACCCGTGGCCGCCAGTGCCGAAGGAGTGGTTGTTTCGTTTGATTATGCGCTTTGGTTTGAGCGCGTGATGAGTAATCAAGAAATGTTAGCGTTATTGAAAGATAATTTGGATAAGTTGTTGAAAAATGATGCCGATGTGGTCTTAGTAGCGGCAGAAGATTGGCCCCAAATTCGGCAAGATTTTTTAAAGGGGCATGATGTCCGTGCCACTCATGCGGAAAAAAAATCGGAAACTGTCGATTTAGTCAAAAAGGCCCAAGACTTATTTGGCGATGATTTAGTGGAAGTTGATCATGATTAAGAAAGGAAGTTGTGAACGTGCAATATCCTCGTCCAGTGACGAAATTAATTGATTCATATATGAAATTACCAGGAATTGGTGAGAAAACGGCTACGCGGTTGGCCTTTTTTACAATTGGAATGGATCAAGAAGATGTCAGTGAATTTGCGCAAAGTTTGACGGCTGTCAAAACCGAGCTACACTATTGTCAAATCTGTGGCAACATTACTGATGTAGAACCTTGTGAAATTTGTAGTAGTACTAGTCGGGATCACAGCCAGTTATTAGTCGTTGAACAACCCAAAGATATTATGGCGATGGAGAATATGCAAAGTTATAATGGACTATATCAAGTCTTGGGCGGCGTCTTGTCGCCAGTCAATGGTGTAGGTCCCGAAGATTTACAAATCAAACATTTATTAGAGCGTTTAAAGCAAAATCAGCAATTTCAAGAAGTGATTGTCGCAACTAATGCCACACCAGAAGGTGAAGCCACTGCAATGTATTTAGCTAAATTGATTAAACCAGCGGGCATTAAGGTAACCCGCTTGGCGCATGGCTTAGCTGTCGGCGCCGATATTGAATATGCTGATCAAATGACGTTGCGGCGGGCAGTCGAAGGTCGTCAACAACTTTAAGAAAAAACTTCTCGTTCACGGACTTCTTTTGTACAATAAAACTATAAACTAAGAAAGTAGGTAATTGCTGTGCCGAAAATTTTTATTTCCTTAGAAGGACCAGATGGTTCTGGTAAATCAACTGCGGCTCAGCAACTCGCAAAGCAATTGCCCCAGTTGTTGCACCAGCCAGTGCTTTTGACACGTGAGCCAGGCGGTAGTAGTATTTCTGAAAAGATTCGCCAATTGATTTTAGATGTTGATAACACACAAATGGATGCGCGTACGGAAGCTTTATTATATGCTGCGCAAAGGCGCCAGCACTTAGTGGATGTTATTGAACCTGCTTTAGCTCAAGGTCAGATAGTTTTGAGTGATCGTTATGTAGATAGTTCGATTGCTTATCAGGGTGCTGGACGACAGTTAGGTACGGATGAAATTTGGCAAATTAATCAGTTTGCCACGCAAAACGTGATGCCTCAGCTGACTTTATACTTTGATGTGGCGCCCGAAGTGGGTTTAGCACGGATTAAACGCCAGCGAGCGACGGCGACTGATCGTTTGGAGCAAGAGACGTTGGCTTTTCATCAACGGGTGCACCAAGCGTATTTAAAATTATGGCAACAAAATCCGCAACGGATTAAAAAAATTGATGCGACTCAAACACCAGCCGCAGTAGTAGCAGCTTGTCTCCAAGAAATCACCACGGTTTTCACAAAAGAGGGCTAATTATGAAACTAGTAATTGTAATCGTTCAAGATAAAGACCATGCTAAATTAAGTAAGGCACTGAATCAGGCTCAAATTCAGTCAACGCGTTTATCAACGACCGGAAATTTTTTGCGCAATGGTAATTCAACGTTTTTAATTGGAATTGCGGATGAACGGGTGGACGAATTGTTAACTTTAATTCATGATAATTCTAAGACACGCCAAGAATACGTTTCTACAGCCATTGCGACGAATATGCTCGGTGAAATTCCGGAACAACCAGTAGAAGTGACTGTTGGGGGCGCTACGGTCTTTATTTTACCGATAGAAAAGCTGGTTCATTTTTAATGACTGCACCGATTATTCAAGAACAACCAGCCTTAACGAAACAATTAGCCCAACAGGTTGATCAGCAACATATTTCTCATGCTTATTTAATAGCGGGCAATAATTTTTTGCAGGCGCAAGCTTTAAGTGTTTGGTTTGTGCAAGCCATTTATTGCTTAGATACTGCAGCCGGTTTTCCCTGCTTACAGTGTGATCATTGTCGCCGGATTGCACACTGGGATTTTCCAGATGTTTTGCGTTTATCGACCACTAAAGCAAGTTTAGGCGTCGATGAAATCCGCGGAGCTAAGCAGCAATTAGAGCAAAGTGCGGTTGAAAGTACGCGCCGCTTGTTACTGATTGAACAGGCACAAAAACTAACGGCGGCAGCGGCTAACAGCTTATTGAAATTTTTAGAAGATCCCAGTGGTCGAGTGACAACGATCTTGGTAACTGATAGTGCAACGACCATGTTGCCGACAATTTTGTCACGGGTTCAAGTTTTTAATCTGCAGGAACATGAAGATTTGACTTTGGCACAGACTTTACAAGCACGTTCTTTTAGTCAACCAGATCAAAAAATGATTACGGCTTTTCATTTAGAAAGCTTAATCACGGATGATTTGACTGGCGAACAATTTGCGAAATTAAAGCAAACTAGTCAAACTTGGGTCCAATTGTTAGAAACCAAGCCGTGGCAAGCTTTTGTGAATGTGGCGGCAAAAGTGGTGCCGTTAATTGAAAATCATTCCCAACAAGCGCTATTTTGGGGCTTGATTGAAGCTATGTTAACCAAACAGTTACAAGCTAGTGTGGCCGATGCGCCCCGCTTGCAAAGGATTACGCATTTGACTGTGCAGCTGTTACATTCGCAAAAGTTATGGCATGCTAATGTTAGTTTTGAAAATTGTTTGGAACTTTTAGCTTTACAAGCAACAACGCCCATTAAAGGAAGTTGATTATGAAACAAACAGATTATTATGCAAAGTTTGCAGAACTACAACAAGTGGCTCAGGATTTAACTACTGCCTTGGCAACCATGAAAGATGATGTTTCACGCGTTTTAGAGGAAAATGCAGAGCTGAAAATTGAAAATGAACATTTACGTAATCGTCTGGCAGAGATGGATCCCAAAAAAGAACCTGAATTACCACATGCGCGGCGGACTTTAGAAAAACTTTATGAAGAAGGTTTTCATGTTTGTACCGTTATGTATGGTGCCCACCGTGAGAACAATGAAGAATGCGCTTTTTGTTTAGACGTAATTTATGGTGATCGGGGGCCAAAATAAAATGATTCAAGAAGTAGCTAGTTTTCAAGCGGCAGCTACGGGTTGCTTATATTTGGTACCCACACCGATTGGTAATTTACAAGATATGAGTGAACGAGCGATTCAAACACTCAAGGACGTAGATTTGATTGCCGCAGAAGATACCAGAAATACACAAAAATTGCTCAATCATTTTCAAATTACGACACCTCAAATTAGTTTTCACGAACATAATACCCAGCAACGTTTGCCCGAGCTCATAGCTAAATTACAAGCAGGCTTCAAGATTGCGCAGGTTAGTGATGCCGGAATGCCGTCAATTAGTGATCCTGGTAAAGAACTGGTCGCAGCTTGTATTAAAGCTCAAATTCCAGTGGTTCCCTTGCCTGGTCCCAACGCCGCTTTAACAGCACTCATTGCTTCGGGATTATTACCGCAACCATTTTATTTTTATGGCTTTTTACCGCGGAAAGCGTCCCAAATGCAAGCGGAGTTAGCTAAATTAGCGCAACTGTCCGCGACTTTTATTTTGTATGAATCACCGTATCGGGTAGTCAAGACCGTGGCGGCCTTGATTGCGACGTTAGGCAAACAACGCCAAGTCGTGTTAGCGCGGGAATTAACGAAGATTCACGAAGCCTTTTTACGTGGCAGTTTAGCACAAGTACAGGACTATTTCACAACCCATCAGCCGCGTGGTGAGTATGTTATCATTGTTGCTGGGAGAACTGTAGAGCCAGTTAGTCATGAAGCATTATCTAGTGAGCAAGTGCGCACCTTAGTGCAACAACAAATTGATACAGGCTTAAAGCCCAATGCCGCTATTAAGCAAGTAGCTCACCAACAGCAGTTATCACGTCAACAAGTTTATAACAGTTATCACAGATTGGAGCCGAAAGTATGAATTCACAAATCTTTGCGGAACAAATCAAGGTTCCGTTCTACGATATTAATTCCACTGGTGAAATGAATTTATCCAGTTTATTTAATGAAATTTTACTAGTATCTGAGCATCAATTACATCAAGTTCAGATTGATTCCCAACAAATGGTGCAGCAAGGTTTAGGCTGGGTGGTCACTAAGTATCACCTAGAAATTGCCCATTTACCGCAACTGAATGAACAAATCAAAATTACCACGCAAGCCAACAGTTATAATAAGTTCTTTTGTTATCGGACTTTTACTGTGCAAAATATGGCTGGTGAACAGTTAGTTAAATTAACCAGTAATTGGGTGATGTTAGATATTCAAACACGTAAGATGTTAGCGATTGACCCCCAAATTATGGAGCGCTTGGCTTGTCCTTACTCCAATGAAATTTGGCGGTTTCCGCGGATAGATTTAATTGAATATGTTAATGAACCCGTTATTTATCGGACACGTTTTGCGGATATTGATGTTAATGGTCATGTGAATAATTCGATTTATTTAGACTGGATGATGGATGCATTAGGGCGTGAGTTTTTATTAAAATATCGTTTGCGACAATTTGATATTAAATATGAACGTGAAGTTCCTTATGGGGAAATGGTACAGAGCTTTGTCCAACAAGAGCAATTAACAACCCACCATTTGATTAAAACAGCAATTGGTGTCAATGCACAAGCACAAGCTGTCTGGCAAAAACGCTCAAGAGATGAGGTTGATCAATGAAGCAAGAGCATGCGCAGTTGCGGGGGCGCAATTTAGGATTAGGTTTGGCGCTAGTAGTTATTTTTATTTTGCTGGCAGTCTTATCATGGCGTTCGACTCAACCGCACAGTGTCAATCAAGCCCAAAGTATTCCTACACTTTATGTGCAAGAAGCTAAGCAGTCTAAAAGATCGTTAATGAAATACGCTAACAAGCATAACCAGGCGCAGACTGTATTAAGGGCGGTGGTTTCACCGCAAGGTAAAGTTACCTGGCATGGTAATTGGCAAACGAAGGTGCACCATCCTTTGATTAAAGTTACGATGCAAAAGGCCCAAACACTCAGTTACCGCCAAATGAGTCGTAATTTCAAACAAGTCTTACTGCAATTACAACAACAATACCGCATTAAAGAATATAATGTAGTTGCTCAAGACGCAGGCAACACAGTAACGTTAGCTTACCAGGTACAAGCAGCTAAACAAACAACTTTGCCACAATTACAACGGCAAGTTAATATCACTACTGCCAAAATTCCAGCTCAAGATTTAGATTATTTTTGGCACCAGCGGCATCACCTGAAAGGTAACGTGCGGGTCTTAAATATTCAACAGCAAACTACTGATTTAACGGCACATTCGCTCGAAACAATTTTGAAACCACGAGTACAACAGTATCAAGAATTAACGGCTTCAAAGCCAGCAGTGATCGGATCAGAGATTGGTCAGTTCTTGTGGTAAATAGTTTTCAAAAATTTTAGAGCAGTTTGTTTCCAGACAATATCTATAAGAGTTTGCTGCAAACTCAATAAAGAAGCTGAGACAAGAAGAAAGGTATTTTCTTTTTATCTCAGCTTTTTTGGCTATTTTTGCCCAGACCATTCAGCAAAAAATTCAGTTAAAAAATTTTGTAAGATTTGTGTTCGTTGTTGGGCAATGGCTTGTCCGGCAGCGGTTTGCATTAAATCTTTTAAGTGCAATAATTTTTCATAAAAATGATTAATGGTCGTCGTCGGATGTTGGCGATAAGTTTGTTGGCTGGTGAGCTGAATAGGTTGAATATTCGGCTCGTAAATGGCCTGTTCGTGACTACCACCATAGGCAAAAGCCCGGGCAATTCCAATTGCCCCTAAAGCATCCAAGCGATCTGCGTCTTGTACATAATATCCCCAAGCGGGCAATTTTTGGTGGTGTGCGAGATTATGAGCGAAAGATAAATTATTAATTGTTTGCAGAATTTCTTGTTGTTGCAAATGATCAAAACCGGCTGTGATTAGTAATGTTTGCACTGTTTGTTGTTGTTGCTGCAGATTTTTGACCAGTTTTTCGTCAGTCGTTTCGTGTAAGAAACTGGCCGTCGTGAGCAAATCTTTGGTCGTAGAGTCTAACTGGTGATCAGTCTGATAAAGTGTAATGGCTAAATTAGCAACACGTTGTAAATGCCAGTAGTCGTGACCACTAACATCGTTTTTTAAATTATTTTTAGCAAATCGCTTAATCTGGGTTAATTGCATGCAGACCTCCATATATTATTCCAATTGATACGGCAAAAATTCACAGCCATTATAGCATGACAATTTATTAGTTATAGGAAATGGCTTTAATTTTTTATATCAAAAGTTATTGTTGAAAAATTTTTTTATGGCGAATTTTTGAGCTAATCCAAGATTTTTCTCATTTAAGTGAAGTCAGATCAGAATGAGAAAACAGTAGCGGCATGATTAAAAAATAAATAGTTTAAATTTGATATTTTGGTTAAATTAGTAAAATCTAATGTATAAATTGTAGTAAAGTTCCGTTGCCACCGTCGAAAAAAAATGTAATGATATATTTAGACTGATAATATAGGAGAGTGAAGGAGCGATGTACTTAATTGTTAATGCAATTGGTTTACTGGTCTTTATTGGAGTAGCTTTTTTGTTTTCGAAAAACAAAAAGGCAATTAATTGGCGGTCAGTAATTATCATGGTAATCATCAATTTAGTGATTGCCTGGTTCTTAACTAGTTTTGCCATTGGGCGGGACATTGTTTCCGGAGCTGCGGAAGGTTTTAATCAACTTGTTCAAGTAGCTTATACCGGAATTGCGTTCGCGTTGCCAAGCATGGTGCATGTCAAAAACATGGACTTTGTGATTAGTGTTTTGATGCCAATTTTGTTGATTGTTCCACTGTTTGATATTTTGACTTATATTGGTTTTCTACCGTGGGTCATTAAATGGATTGGCAAAGGTTTAGCTAAAGTTACTGGTCAACCCCGCTTTGAATCATTCTTTTCTGTAGAAATGATGTTTTTAGGTAATACTGAAGCCTTAGCAGTCTCAGGTCTTCAGTTACGGCAAATGAGTAAGGAACGTAATTTAACCATTGCGATGATGTCGATGAGTTGTGTGACGGCTTCGATTATTGGTGCTTATACCAAAATGGTGCCCGGACAATACGTGTTGACCGCGATTCCTGTGAATATCATTAATGCCATTATTGTTACTAGTGTTTTAAACCCGGTAACAGTTACTCCGAGTGAGGATACAATTGCCACTGTTGGTGGTCAAGCTAATGACGCTGACCAAGAAGCTGGTAGCAATGAAAAAGAACCGTTTTTCTCATTTTTAGGTGATTCGATTTTAGCTGCTGGTAAATTAGTGTTAATTATTACGGCTAATGTTGTGGCCTTTGTGGCCTTAGCAGCTTTGATTGATAAATTGTTAGGAATTATCAATCCGTGGTTAAGTTTGGAACACTTGTTGGGAATTGTCATGTTCCCGTTTGCTTGGTTGATGGGGCTCAATGTCCACGATGCCTTTCAATTTGCTCAATACATGGGAACTAAGTTAGTGACGAACGAATTTGTGGTCATGGGTAAAGTTACAAAAACAATTCATGATTTGGCGCCACATTATCAAGCCATCTTAACCGTCTTTTTAACTTCCTTTGCTAACTTTTCAACGATTGGCATGATTATTGGGGCATTTAAAGATTTGATTGATCGTGAGAAAAACAATTATATCGCTAAAAATATTAGTTATTTGTTACTGTCTGGAATTTTAGTTTCACTTTTGTCGGCAGCAACAGTTGGATTATTCGTTTGGTAAAATAATAAGTTTGGTTCTAAGAATACTTTTAAAAAAATACTCCGCAATTAGACGGGTATTTTTTTATTTTGGTTCAAATTTAAGAAATGAGGAGAATATTTTGATGGAAACTTTTTAGTCTTCAGAGAATTAAATGGCTTAAGAAAAAGAATAACCGTTAAAATTTTTTAGAGGAAAGATGATTTTTTGAAGATTTTAATTTGAATAATTATTAAAAAATGATTTGGAAAAGTTTGCGATTTATCCTACTTAGTTGTCAGAAAATAAAAAAGCGTTGACAAATATTATTAAATAATATTAAATTAAACTAATTTTTTATTGAAAGAAGAGGGTGAGTCAAGTGCTAATGATTATTGGATCATTTTTGGCAGTAATGTGTTGTATGTTTGTGGGGGAGTGGGTTTCAACTAAGACTCATGCTTACTTGCCCTCAATTTTTGTTACGGCTATTTTATTTTTAATTGGCTATTGGACGTTTTTTCCAAAAAATTTAGCAGCTAATGCGTCATATACGAATACGGCGGTTAATATGTTTATGTCCTTCATCTTAGTCCATTTGGGAACGATGATGAGTTTAAAGAAGTTGTTACAACAATGGAAAGCGGTTTTGATTGCAATTAGTGGGGTATTAGGAACTTTATTATTAACGTTAACGATTGGAACGTTATTATTTAACTGGCATACTGTGATAGCGGCGATCCCTCCATTAACTGGTGGAATTGTGGCCGCGTTATTGATGACCGAAGGTCTCAAGCAAAAAGGAATTATTGCCTTATCAGCGTTACCGATTGCGATGATGGTAATGCATTCTTTGGTCGGTTATCCTTTGACTTCATTGGTTTTAAAACAAGAAGGTCACCGACTGTTAAAAACTTTCTCGTCGAAACCTGAAATTGATAATGCAACTAACGATCAGCGTGCCGAGAAGGTACAACGTTTGCGACTACCAAAATCTTATCAAACATCGGCTTTTTTATTAGCTAAAGTGGCACTGGTGGCTTTGTTAGGTAATGGGTTGTCACAATTGATGCACGGAAGTATTAATTCTAGTATCTGGTGCTTGGTTTTAGGTGTTATCTTTCATCAAATTGGCTTTTTAGAAGATGAAATTTTAAATCAAGCGGGCGTTTATAATTGGTTAATGTACGGAATTTTGGCTTACGGATTTTCACAATTGGGTTTAATTAAACCACAGGAAGTGTTGGGCTTAATTGTGCAGATTTTTACGTTAATTGTTTTAGGTTTATTGGGAATGTTTATTATCTCGTTTATTTTGTCCAAACCTTTAAAAATGTCGTGGCAAATGGCCTTTGCTTGTTCACTAACTGCTTTATTCGGCTTTCCAATGGATTACATTTTGACCAACGAAGTAGTGGATAGTTTAACGCAGGATCCGCAACAGCATGAATACTTGTTAGATCAAATGTTACCCAAGATGTTGGTGGGGGGCTTTGCGACAGTTTCTTTGGCCTCAGTGGTGATTGCGACGATCTTTTTGAAGTTATTATAAACAGTAGTGCAAGCTTGCAACTTGACTAATGGTTTAGATTAATTATAATTGGACTAGACCATTATTTAGAGGAACGAGGATCAACTATGCAAGTTATTATTTCTAAGGATCAAGTGGTTGCTAGTCAACAGGCAGCACAAATGTTTGCGGCTAGTTTAACGCAGGGAGCTCAGACTTTTGGTTTGGCCACTGGGTCAACTCCTATTATGACCTATCAAAATCTTGTCCAAAGTAATTTGGATTTTTCACAATGTGTGTCCATTAATTTAGATGAATATCTGGGGATTAGTCCTGCTAATGATCAAAGTTATCATTATTTTATGCAAGAACATTTGTTTAAGCAAAAACCGTTTGCTCAATCTTATTTACCTGACGGTTTAGCAACAGATCCAAACCAAGAAGTTCAACGGTATGACCAAATAATTGCGCAAAATCCAATTGATTTACAACTTTTAGGAATTGGGCGTAACGGGCATATTGGTTTTAATGAACCGGGGACCTCGTTTGCTTTAACGACACATGTAGCTGACTTGACGCAATCTACGATTGATGCCAATGCGCGTTTCTTTAAGAACATTGAAGAGGTGCCAAAGAAAGCCTACTCGATGGGGATTGCATCGATTATGCAATCCAAGCAGATCATTTTAGAAGCTTTTGGCGCGGACAAAGCCCAAGCGGTGCAACAAATGATTGAAGGACCGGTGACTGAGGACGTGCCTGCCAGTGTGTTGCAACGGCATTCAGATGTCGTAATCTTACTAGATCAAGCGGCGGCTTCATTATTAAGTAAGTAAATTTAGTTTAATCAGAAAATAAAGATAAAGTTTTAATATTATAAATATAAAAAAAGTAATGCAAGTGGGCATTACTTTTTTTGTTAAGCAATTTAATTGGTTATTTTGATATTTGAAAAGTATTACTAGTTAATGTTTAGTTTGGCGTTTGACCAGCCATTCTTTAAGATAATAAACAGCATAACACAAAACGAGAAAGGGAATCATATAAAATAATGCGGGCCGTTGGGTTGGGTCAAAAACAATCAAGACACATGATAATAAACTTGCAATAAATGCAGCCCACGGTACCACAGGATACCAAGGAGTTTTGTATTGTAATTCATCGACAGTGTGACCAGCTTTGATCCACTGCTTGCGAAAATTAATTTCGGATAAAGCAATGGCCATCCAGACAATGACGACGGCTAAGCCAGAAATGGACACGAGTACTAAATACACGGTTGAAGCTGCATAAACACTAGAGATCAACGCCAAAACGCCGCCCACCATGCTCAAGCACAAAGCGATCATGGGAACACCACGGGAATTGGTTTGTGCGCACTTTAAAGGAATCATTTTTTCGTGAGCCAGTGACCACAACATACGCGTTGAAGCATATAATCCCGAATTAGCGGCTGATAAAATGGCAGTTAAGACGACAAAGTTCATGATATCGCCAGCAAACGGTAAGCCCATTTTGTTGAAAACAAGGACAAACGGACTTTGATTAACGCCGGCTTTTTGCCATGGAATTAAGGCGGACATGACAATGATACTTCCAATAAAAAAGAGGACTAGCCGAAATAAGGTAGTGTGAATAGCCTTGGGTAAAGCCACAGCCGGGTCTTTAGTTTCACCGGCAGTGACGCCAATTAATTCGGTACCGGAAAAGGCAAAATTAACAGTTAACATGGTTGTAAAGACTGCTTTAAAACCGTTGGGAAAGAGTCCATCTTTAAATAAATTATGAAAGAGTGGTGCGTGAGTATAACCTTTCATCGGAATAATCCCGAAGATAGCCGCAGCTCCTAAAAGAATGAACACCACAATTGCAATGACTTTAATGCTCGAAAATAAAAATTCGGTATTCGCGAAGAACTTAGTGGAATAAGCATTGGAAACAAAAATTAAAGTCATAAACAACAGACTCCAGATCCAAGTGGGGGAATGGGGGAACCATTGCTTCATAATGATGCCTGCAGCGGTAAACTCGGAACCTAGGGCGACTGTCCAGGTTAACCAATATAAAATGGCGACGGTAAATCCAGTTGCTGGTCCAATGAATTTAGTTGCATAAACATGAAATGATCCAGTTTCTGGCATAGCTACGGATAATTCACCTAGACACAACATAACTAAATAAACAATCACCGCTCCTAAAGCATAAGCCAAAATAGTGCCAATGGGGCCAGCTTGATGAATGGTATAACCAGAACTTAAAAAAAGTCCGGTACCAATGACCCCGCCTAACGAAATCATGAATAGTTGATACTGGTTCATAGTTCTTTTGAGATCAGTTTGAGTTTTTTTCACATTTTACACCTTATTCTGTGTATTAAATTTGCACAGATTATAATATCATTAAAGTATAATTGATAGCAATGAGGAGTGAAATGGCAATGAAATTAAAGGAAGTCCGCCAATTTTTCCAAGAAAAAGTCCGTTTAATTGATGGTTCAATGGCGGGTGAACTAGAGAAAAATGGCGTTGATACTGATAATAATTTATGGTCTGCGGAAGCGTTAATTACTAATCCCACGGCGATTAAGCAGGTTCATCAAAGTTATTTAGAAGCTGGTTGTGAAGTCTTGACGACGAATAGTTACCAAGCAAATATTCCAGCTTTTGTGCAGGCTGGTTACAGTGAACAAACGGCGCAGGATTTGATTGCACGCTCTGGCCAATTGGCTAAAGAAGTTCGCCAACAATCTGCACAACGTCCCGTTTTAATTGCGGGTGACATTGGGCCTTACGGTGCTTATTTAGCGGATGGCAGTGAATATCGTGGTGATTATCAGCTAACCAAAGCACAGTACCAAGCCTTTCATCGACCACGGCTGCAAATTTTGGCTGAAGCGGGCGTTGATTTGTTCGCCTTTGAGACGATGCCAAATTTTGCAGAAACCCAAGCCTTGGTAGAGTTATTAGAAACGGAATTTCCCCAATTTGGTGCTTGGTTATCATTTAGTGTGGATGGTCAAGATAGTTTGTGTGACGGAACCAAATTGGCTACGGCAGTGCAGTATTTTGCTGATCATCCTCAAATAGTAGCTTTAGGCTTTAATTGCACCGCCTTAGACAATGTGGCGCAATTATTACCAGCAGTTACACAAAACACCACTAAACCAGTTATTGTTTATCCGAATAATGGAGATACGTATGATCCGCTGACTAAAACTTGGCAAAAAACGGCTGATGCTTTGCAATTTAAAGATTTAGTGCCGCAGTGGCTAGAATTAGGGGCGGGAGTGTTAGGCGGTTGTTGTCGTACCACGCCAGCAGATATGAAGCAAATCAGGACTTGCTTAGATAATTATTAAATAAAGTTACAAAAAATTAATTTTAGGGTTGACAAGCACCACATCTCTGGTTATCATTAAAAACAATTAAATTAAAAATTAAAAAACGTTAAGGAAGACAAACAGCATAAACATCTTTATTAGCGAGCCTGGTTAGGTGCAAGCAGGTGAAAGGTCTTATGTGAATCTCACTTCTTAGTTGTTAACTGAAAATTAATTAAGTTTTACCGGAAAGCAGCCGTTATCACTGCCGCGAATTAGTTGACTCTGATCAAGTTGGTTAGTTCGGATAAGTTTAGTAAAAGGTGGTACCGCGTGAACTGACGCCCTTTTAAAGAGCATTTACTCTTTAAAAGGGCTTTTTTTGACTCTTGGTAAAAACTGCGCAGGAAGATTTGAATGTTATCATTAATAATTTTTAATTTAGTCGATGGATGCAAGTTGATATTGAAGAGATGGGGAGTGTTTAGTTATGGAAGAAACAGTGCAACAAGAACATAAGATGACTGTTAAAGATTATGTCTATACAGTATCTGCAGGGGTATCGAATGCGGTCTTAGTAATGTTAGGTGTGGGCTTGTTGATTCAATCCATTGCTAATTTTGTACACTGGCACGCCCTCTACCAAGTTGGAGCCATTGCGCAGTGGATGTTAGCTCCCGCTTTTGGGGCGGTTATTGCAACTCAATTAAGAACGAACTCGTTAGTAATGTTTAGTTCGATGATTTCATCGACAATTGGTGCGAATGCGGTTTATTTCACAAGTAGTGCTATGAAAGGGGTGACGCCCACTGGCAATATGTTGGTGGAAGCGGCCCATTCGGGAATTTTTACTTCAGGACAACCGATTAGCGCGGTTGCTGCCGGATTGATTGCCGCTTTGGTTGGTAAATACTTAACCGGTAAAACACCATTAGATATGATCTTGGTTCCATTAAGTGCAACGTTAGTGGGGACGATTTCCGGTTTAGGTTTGGCAAGTGTTACGACACCGGCCTTAAATTGGTTGAGTCAATTCATTGCTCAATCAATGCAGGTTAATCCACTCTTAGGTTCTATTTGTGTCTCATTTGCTTGGTCGCTATTTTTAATGACGCCAGCTTCTTCAGCAGCCTTAGCAGTGGCAGTCATGTTAGATCCACTCTCGTCAGGGGCGGCCTTAATTGGTACAACTGCACAATTTGTCGGCTTTTTAGCGATTTCTTGGCGGCAAAATAATTTAGGTGCCAATATTGCGCAAGGTTTTATTACACCAAAAATTCAATTTCCTAATTTGTTAATCAATCCGATGTTAGCTGTACCGTCATTTATTTCGGCGGTGGTTGCCGCACCGATTGCGACGATCGTGTTTCATTTTAAAGTTAGTTATACTTTGGCAGGTTTAGGTCTGAATTCATTGATTGTGCCAATTAATCTCGCCTCAAGTAATCCGAAAGCCTTGGTAGTTTACTTGATTATGGGTGTGGTAGTGCCGGCAGTGCTTTCATTAGTGATTTACAAACTCATGTTGAAAGTTAAATTAGTGAAAGATGGTCAGTTACACGTTGAAGTAGTTTAATAATGTAGCAATTTAGTTAAAAAACTTTTGCCGATTGATTGGTGGTAAAAATAAACTTCTAGCTTGTGGAGCAAAATCTTTGTCTCCAATACAAGTTATCTTTTGACCCCAAGTTCGGCAATTATTAAAATACCAGTCAGTTTTGTTAATTACAAAAACCGGCTGGTATTTTTAATGTTTATAAATTAATTTTAACGGCTAGTGCTTCATAGGGTTGTAATTTCAGTGTCGGGGGCAGTTGTTCTAATTGGACTTGGTAATTACTGATTGTTACCTGACACGGTTTATTTTGTAAATTTTTAGGTAAAACAACAGTGGTGTCTTGACCATAAAAGTTAGTCCAAACTAATAATTGCTGTGATTGGTTGTCAAGGTAACGGCGGTAGGCAAAAACTTGCGGATCATTTTTTAAGAACATTTGAATGTGCCCATCTGAGATTAGTGGTTCCGTTTTGCGTAAATGAATTAATTGTTGATAATAATCAAAGATTGCTCCGTGTGCTAATTCGGCTTGGACATTGATAGTTTGTTGATCAGTGGGCAACAACCACGGTTGGACTTGACTAAAGCCAGCATACTGGCTGTCGTCCCAATGCATAGGCGTGCGGGAATTGTCACGCGATTTAGTTTGTATAATAGTTAAGGCTTCTTTGGTAGTTAAACCCTGATTAATTAGTTTTGCGTAAGCATTTTTACTTTCAATATCGACATAATCGTCCATCGACGAATACGAAGGGTTAATCATGCCAATTTCTTCGCCCATGTAGATATAAGGTGTTCCCCGCAGTAAATGCATCGCAGTAGCTAACATTTGCGCTGACTTAATCCGATATTTGCCCGGATCGCCAAAGCGATTGAGTGCCATTGGTTGATCATGATTGTTCCAAAATAAAGCATTCCAACCATGGCCTTGATCCATTTGTTCTTGCCATTGAGTCAACAAAGATTTTAATTGCATAAAATCAAACGGCATTTTGGACCATTTTTCACCATTTAAATAATCAACTTTTAGGTGATGAAAATTAAAAACCATTGATAATTCATGACTATCAGGGTTCGAATAAGCAATCGAATTTGGAATAGTTGTGGACGACATTTCACCAACCGTAATGGCTTCGGGATCTTGTCCAAAACTATTTTGGTTCATTTCTTTGAGGTATTGGTGCACGATCGGTGTATCCGTATATAAGCTTTTTTCTTGCAGTGGATTACTGGAATCTACTAAGACAGCAGCTTTGCCGGTGACATTAATGACATCAAAGCGAAACCCCTTGACCCCCTTATTGCGCCAGAAATTAGTCACTTGATAAACGGCTTGGCGAACTTGTGGATTATGCCAATCTAAGTCCGCTTGAGTGGGATCATAGAGATGTAAGTAGTAATAATCCGTTTGTCCAAAGCGGGACCAAGCGGGACCGCCAAATTTACTTTGCCAATTAGTGGGTAGTTGACCATTGGGCTTAGCTTTACGTAAGTAAAAGAATTTTTGGTATTCTTGATCGCCAGCAAGGGCTTTTTGAAACCACTCGTTTTCAATGGAACAATGATTAAAGACCATGTCTAGCATGACATCAACATTAATTTGCTTGAGTTTAGCAACTAACTCTTCAAAATCGGCCATAGTACCAAACAGCGGGTCAATTTGGTAATAATTGGCAATATCATAGCCGTTATCTTTTTGGGGTGAGACAAAGAATGGATTAAACCAAATCATATCGACGTTTAATTTTTTAAGATAATCAATTTTTTGAATAATTCCCCGCAGGTCGCCGATACCGTCATTATTGGAATCGTAAAACGATTTGGGATAAATTTGGTAAATCACTTTTTTACCTAAATTAGTCATAATTGTCTCCTAAAGTTTAATTTTTTTTCTTCGAGCAAAATCCACAAATTTAAATTTACTAGGATTATGAAAGGATAATGTTAACTGAAAAGAAGTAGTGTCGCTTAAAAAGCTGTGACTGGCCACTAACACGACTAAGTTGTTATTAAGGTGCAATTTTGCTTGAAGTTGTGGCGTGACCTGTTCGACTGTAATGGTTTTGGTGGCGTAAGAGACTTCCAGACCCAATTCTTGTTCTAAATAGTGGTAAATGGAAGTTTGAGCGGCGGACATCGGTAAGTCATTAATTGGAGGAGTAAATAAAAAGTCACAATCTAGTACTGCCGGTTCATCGTTGATCAAGCGTAAACGTTCTAAGTAGATACCCTTTTGGGCAGACTCATTCGCAAATTTTGCTTGAAACATTTTAGGTGCTGTGGCCATCTTTTTTAGAGTTAAGACCTGAGTCTGAGCGTGCATTTTTAAAGAGTTATTTAATTCAGCAAAACTGGTAATTCCAGAGATCGGGAAAGAATATTTTTCGAGATTTAAAACGACGGAACCTTTCCCTCGAATCTTTTGAATCAATCCCAAGTCGTTGAGTTGCGCTAAAGCTTTGCGAATTGTTTCGCGGGCAGTTCCGTATAGAGTAGCTAATTGGTTTTCAGTCGGTAAAAAAGTTCCGGCGGGAAATTGCTGATGTTGAATTTTAGAAGCCAAATCTTTGGCAATGAGCACGGCTTTTGATTCTGTCATTTTGAAGTCCTTTCAATAATTAATTATATTATAGCTATTTTTGTCTAGACAAGTAAAGAAACCAAGAATAAAAAGAAAAAAATTAACTTGATCTGGAATTACTTGCTTGAATTTATTGCTAAAAAAGCTTTTGACTGCTGTTAAAGTAGTTGGCTGTAATTAAGTAATTGACAACTTGTCTATACAAGTTTAAAATATGCCCTGTAAGCGTTTCATGGGAGGGAAAATTATGGCTATTAATCAAGAGGAGCAGCTTTTAGCTCCGGCCAATGGTCAAACCATTGCTTTAAGTAAAGTAAACGATCCTGTTTTTAGTCAGGGAACCATGGGCCAAGGTTTTGGCTTAGAGCCAACTGATGGTCAACTGGTAGCACCAGTTGGTGGTCAAATTACGATGGTTGCGGAAACTAAGCACGCAATTGGTATTACGACAGCTAGTGGCTTAGAAGTTTTAATTCACATGGGAATTGATACGGTCAATCTTAAAGGTTCAGCCTTTGAAGTGGCAGTTCAAACCGGTCAAAAAATTAAAGCTGGTGCGCCACTGGTCAAAATGGATTTAGCCGCAATTAAGCAACATGATTTACAATCTACAATTATTGTGGTCATTACTAATTCCAATGACTATTTAGACGGTTTAGATTTAACTGAAGCTACAGTTCAATCAGGTCAACCGGTAGCTAAGGCTTACTTCAAAGCAAAAGCTACCACGGCTACTGCTGATAAAAAATTATCTTATGATGAATTAGCAACTTTTATTATTAAAAACGTTGGTGGCGTGGACAATATTAAAAGTGTCATTCACTGTATCACCCGCTTACGATTTTATTTAAAAGATGAATCTCAGGCTAATGATGATATCTTGAAAAATCAACGTGGCATTTTAAACGTCATGCATGCTTCTGGCCAGTATCAAGTAGTCATTGGCGACGGGGTAGCGAACGCTTTTGATGCCATCTTAAAGCGTTTTCCAGAGTTAGCGAAGACTGATGATGACGATGCCACCACAGCAACAACGCCACAAACGGGTGGTAATCCATTTTCTCGGGCAATTGGTAACTTAATTGGTTTTATTACGGGATCTATGAGTCCCGTCATTGGTGTTATTGCAGCCTCGGGTATTATTAAAGGTTTATTGGCATTGTTAACTTTACCGCAATTGGGCTCTTTATTAAGTACGAAGAGTGCCATTTATATTACGGTCAGTGCAATGGCAGATTCAGCTTTCTTCTTCCTACCAGTTTTAGTTGGTTTTAGTGCAGCTAAACGTTTGGGGAGTGATCCCATTATTGCCGCAGTGATTGGTGGAGTCTTAGCATATCCACAATTAGTGACATGGGGTAAAGCTGGTAAAGTAATGTTTAGTTTGGGTGGGTTGAAATTTCAATTTCTAAATTATACTTACTCAATTTTTCCAATGATTCTAGCAGCTTGGCTGGCAATGAAATGTGAAAAATGGTTAAAACGAGTTTTGCCAACCTATCTACAAATGATTTTTGTCCCGTTAATTACGATTTTAATAGTCGCTACGATTACTTTAGTAATTACTGGACCAATTATTCAAACGATTGCGAATGGTTTAGCAGTCTTAATCAACTGGTTAGTTTCTGTTTCTGGCTGGCTCGGCGGCTTTATTATTGGTGGTTTGTATCAAGTTTTGGTTATCTTTGGCTTTCACTGGGGCGTGGTCCCATTGGTGGCACAACAGATTGCTAGTACCGGACAAAGTGCCATCAATGCGATTGTTTGTTCAACAATGATTGCTCAAGGAGCGGCAGTGTTAGCAGTAGCGATTAAATCTAAGAAGTCAGATATTAAAGAATTAGGTTTTGCAGCCATGATTAGTGCCTTTTGTGGGGTCACTGAACCGGCAATTTATGGTGTTAACTTACGCTATAAGAAAGTCTTTATTTCTGGATCTATTGGTGCCGCTTTTGGTGGCTTAGTTACTGGTTTAATGCACGGAACAATGTTTGGCTTTACAGGTGGATTAATTGGTTTTTCTAGTTTCTTCAACCCGAAAAATCCTGGTGACTTGCATAGTTTTTACGCATTCTTATTGGCTAGCGCTGTCACGATTGTAGTTGCCTTTCTTGTCACTTGGTTCTGGGGCTACAATGACGAAATGGTCATGGGGCAAAAAGTTGAAAAAGCTAAGCGTCCTGGCAAAGCTTAGTGAAAATAAAAGTGGTTGCAGCAAAAGTTAACCACTAAATAAAAGGGCAAGATAATCTGGAATTTTTTCCATGATTGTCTTGCCTTTTAACTTGAAGTTTTTAACCAGCTTTTGTTGCAGCATTTGATATAGCGCACCAAAAGCCAAAAGCTTGCGTTTAACTACAACTAAGCCCTCAAGTCAAAGACCGACTTAAGACCTTAGTTTAGGTTAATCCTCAGCTTTTAAGCGGCTTTTGTTACAGTATTTGATATAGCGCACCAAAAGTCAAAAGCTTGCGTTTAACTACAACTAAGCTCTCAAGTCAAAGACCGACTTAAGGCCTTAGTTTAGGTTAATCCTCAGCTTTTAAGCGGCTTTTGTTACAGTATTTGATATAGCGCACCAAAAGTCAAAAGCTTGCGTTTAACTACAACTAAGCCCTCAAGTCAAAGACCGACTTAAGACCTTAGTTTAGGTTAATCATCAGCTTTTAACCAGCTTTTGTTGCAGTGTTAATTATTAATATAATGATGTAATTCTTGATTATTTAATCCCGCACTAACTCCCACTAATAATTTGATGCGAGCTTTTTGACCATTGAGGCCACGACAAAAAGTAATACCCATTTTTTCCAAATTGACACCACCACCTTCATAATCATAAACCGGTTCAGCGATACCGTTAAAGCAACGTGATACTAGAATTACCGGAATATGATGGTCCAACAAGTTATGAACTGCGGTTAAAGTAGCTGGAGGTAAATTGCCAGCACCTAGGGCTTCAATGACGACGCCTTGTGTTTGTTCTTGATCTAAGGCTTCAAAAAGTTCGCCAGTCATGCCAGCGTAAGCTTTGATTAAATAAACATGATCGACAATGTTGGTAATTGGCAAGTGTTGATGTGGAACAATTTCTTGAAAATAATTGACGTGACCCTCAGAGATAATCCCAATGGGACCAAAAGTTGGAGTCCGAAAAGTGGCGACGTTAGTAGTGTGAGTTTTAGTGACGTAACGGGCTGAATGTATTTCATCGTTCATGACGACTAAAACGCCTTGACCAATTGATGCTTTTGAACTGGCTACTTGAATCGCCGAACGAAAGTTATACAGTCCGTCACTACCAATTTCATTGGATGAACGCATTGCACCGGTGACCACGACCGGCATGTCATTATCTAAAGTTAAATCTAAGAAAAAGGCCGTTTCTTCTAAAGTATCGGTACCGTGAGTGACGACTGCACCAAAAAAGCCTTCTTGTGCTGCTTGGCGTAAACGCTTGGTTAACATTAACATTTGTTTGGGTGTCATATGTGGTGATGGTAAATTAAAAATTTCCTCGGAAATAATTTGTAGTTGATCAGAATTAGGCAGTTCTAAATTAGCTAACGGATTTTGGGCGTTGGGTTTAATATTACCTTGCTCGTCTTCTGACATGGAAATAGTCCCACCAGTGTGTAAAACTAAAATTTTTTTATTCACGGTTTAAGCCTCTTTTTACAATTATTATAGTAATTTTAACATGTTTGTTCGAATCTATGATATGGTTAAGAAGTTAAAAATCTTGGAGTAGGGAATAAAGCGTTAAGTGCTGGCGGAACGGAATGTGAACGCTGGACGAAAAGCGATAGCTTGCGGTTTTATTCTCGCATTCGCCACGATCACAGTGGCAGCTCCTTTAGGAGATGCTTAAAATGAATAAATTACAGTTAAACAATCGGACCTTTAATATCACTTGGTTAGCGATGTTAACGGCTTTGCAAGTCATTGTCGGTCGCATTCACTTAGGGCCAAGTTTTTTAAAAGTCGGTTTTGGTTTTGTGATTACTGCCTTAATTGGTTATTATTTTGGTCCCGCTAAGTCAACGTTAGCTGCCCTGATTGCCGATATTATCGCTAATACTATCTTTCCACCACAAGGTGGATTTTTTTGGGGCTTTACGTTGTCAGCTGTAGTCACTGGCTTTTTATATGGAATCAATTTGTATCATAATCAGCCCACTAGTCAACGCTTATTAATGACCACAATTGAAGTGACGCTCATTGTTAATTGGCTGTTAAATACTCTTTGGGTTTGCGTTTTGGGAAATTTAAATTTTGGTCAAATGTTATGGATTCGAGGAATAAAAGAAATTGTTTTTATTCCAATTCAAACAATTATTTTAGTTTTATTATTCAAATGGTTACAAAACCGTAATTTTACCGTTCATTAAGACTAAATTTGAAGTATAGTGAATTTAGAATAATTATAAGGATGTAATTTTGTAATGAAGATTTTAGCCATTGATACTTCTAATCAACCTTTAAGTGTGGCCAGTGCTTTAGATCATCAAGTCTTAGCACAGGTCAGTGAAACGAATTTAAAGTCACATAGTATTAAATTATTACCAGCTATTGATCAAGTAGTGAAAACAGCCGGTTGGCAACCTCAAGATTTAGATCGAATTGTTGTAGCACAAGGGCCTGGCTCATTTACAGGGCTTCGCATTGCTGTAACAACTGCTAAGATGTTAGCTTGGACCTTAAAGAAGGATTTAGTCGGCATTTCTGGTCTGCAGGTTTTAGCACAAAATGTGTCTGATTTTCAAGGAGTTATTGTTGCTTTAATGGATGCACGTAATTTAAATGTTTTTGCGGGTGTTTATCAGCAGCAATCTGGAAAACTTCAAGCGTTAGTGCAGGAAAGTCATATGCGCTTAATAGATTTGTTAAGTAACTTAAAGACATTAAAACAACCGATTATGATTGTGGGCCAGTTGACTAATGAAATGGTCGGGTTAATTAATGAGCAACTACCACAGGCACAAATTAAAAATGATGGCTTTCCACAAGCACAATCATTAGTTGATTTGGGATTGGCTCAATCACCGGTTTCAGATTTAGATAGTTTTGTTCCGAATTATCTGCGTCAAACGCAAGCCGAATTAGTCTGGCGGAAAGATCATCCTGATTTGGCTCAGCATCAGCAAGATTATGTACAAGATGTTTAAAAATATAATAAAAAATCAAAAATATCTGTAAGCAAGTGACCGGAGTGTTGGCAATTCTAAACCGGCTTTTGCTGCAGTGTTTGATATAGCGCACCAAAAGCCAAAAGCTTGCGTTTAACTACAACTAAGCCCTCAAGTCAAAGACCGACTTAAGATCTTAGTTTAGGTTAATCCTCAGCTTTTAACCGGCTTTTGTTGCAGTGTTTGATATAGCGCACCAAAAGCCAAAAGCTTGCGCTTAACTACAACTAAGCCCTCAAGTCAAAGACCGACTTAAGATCTTAGTTTAGGTTAATCCTCAGCTTTTAACCGGCTTTTGTTGCAGTGTTTGATATAGCGCACCAAAAGCCAAAAGCTTGCGCTTAACTACAACTAAGCCCTCAAGTCAAAGACCGACTTAAGACCTTAGTTTAGGTTAATCCTCAGCTTTTAACCGGCTTTTGTTGCAGTGTTTGATATAGCGCACCAAAAGCCAAAAGCTTGCGCTTAACTACAACTAAGCCCTCAAGTCAAAAGACCGACTTAAGACCTTAGTTTAGGTTAATCCTCAGCTTTTAAGCGGCTTTTGTTGCAGTGTTTGATATAGCGCACCCAGCAGCAGAAGCCTGCGTCTAGCTACGAATAAGTCCTCAAGTTTAAAAACCAAAACTTATGGCCTTATTCTAGGCTATACTCAACTTCTTATCGCTACTGGTTGCAGTATTTGAGAAGAGGTTAATGATGGATCAAGACGTATTGATTTTGGCATTTGAAAGTAGTTGCGACGAAACGAGTGTTGCAATTATTAAAAATGGCCGGGAAATTTTATCCAATGTGATTGCAACACAGATTAAAAGTCATCAGCGTTTTGGTGGCGTGGTTCCCGAGGTTGCTAGTCGCCATCATGTTGAACAAATTATTCATTGTACAAAGTTGGCTTTAGCACAAGCTAAAGTAGATTATAAGGATTTGTCGGCGGTAGCTGTGACCTATGGTCCAGGATTAGTGGGCTCTTTATTAGTGGGCTTGATGGCGGCTAAAACGATTAGCTGGGCACATAATTTACCATTAATTGGTGTTAATCATTTGGCAGGACATATCTATGCAGCCAATTTAGTGAGTGAAATTAAGTATCCAGCGTTAGCTTTAGTGGTTTCTGGCGGGCACACAGAATTAGTTTATTTAACTGCACCAGGAGATTTTCAGATTTTGGGCGACACTCGTGATGATGCCGTTGGTGAGGCTTATGATAAGGTTGGTCGAATGTTGGGGGTTAATTATCCAGCTGGTAAAACCATTGATCAATGGGCTCACGAAGGCAAACTTACTTATCAATTTCCGCGGGCAATGCTGAGCGAAGATAATCTAGACTTTAGTTTTAGTGGTATTAAGAGTGCCGTGATTAATACGATTCATCATGCCGATCAAATCGGTGAACAGATTAATAAAAAAGATATTGCTGCTAGTTTTCAAGCAGATGTCTTGGATATTTTGGTTACTAAAACTCAGCGCGCGTTACAAAAATATCCGACGCAGCAATTAATTGTTGCTGGCGGGGTAGCAGCTAATTCCGGTTTGCGCGAACGTTTGCAGACTGAAATTGATCCCAAAATTGAGTTAATTTTTCCACCATTGCGCTTATGTGGCGATAATGCGGCAATGATTGGTGCCTTTGCGGATGTTAAATATCGAAAGCAAGATTTTAGTCCTTTAACACTGAATGCTGATCCAGGATTAGATTTTAGTTACGTTGGCGAATAATTAATTGCTTAAATTTTATTTAAAATGATTGTTTTTTAACAGTTAACAGCTATGATGACATAACTGTTAGCTGTTATTTTAGTTGGAGCAAACTTTGTGGGAAAATCAGTGATTGCTAAAATTTATTTTTAATGATAAACTAATTTAAATTTAATTATTAAGAAGAGATGATTAGAAATGACTGATCGTAATCAACAAATTTTGCAAGCAGAAAGTCAGGCCTTAGCCACAGCTTCACGAATTCAATATTTTAATTTAGTAATTAAAAAAGGAGAAGGGGCTATTTTAACAGATGAAAATGGCCACCAGTATATTGATCTATTAGCCAGTGCATCGGCTACAAATACGGGGCATGCGCATCCGCACATTGTGCAAGCTATTTGTGAACAAGCCCAAAATCTTATTGAATATACGCCAGCTTATTTTGCCAATCCCACTACCGCTCGACTAGCCCAACGCTTGGTTAAATTAGCGCCGATGAGTGGACCGGCAGAAGTTGCTTGGGGTAACTCTGGTTCAGATGCTAACGATGCAATTATTAAGTTTGCGCGCGCGTATACTAAAAGGCCATATATTGTCTGCTTTACGGGTGCTTATCATGGCTCTACTTACGGTTCAATGAGTGTTTCAAGTGTTAGTTTAAACATGGCCCGGAAAATGGGACCATTATTGCCAGATATCATTCGAGTACCTTATCCTGACAGCCACGAAAAGTTAGCTGGCGAAAGTGAAGCAGATTTTGTGCAACGGATGTTTCACGAATTTCAATTACCGTTCAATACTTATTTACCTGCTGAAGAGGTAGCCGCTATTTTGATTGAACCAATTCAAGGTGATGGTGGGATTGTAAAAGCCCCCCAGCAATATTTAGAATTAGTGGCCCAATTTGCGCATGATAATGGAATTTTATTAGCAATTGATGAAGTTAACCAAGGCATGGGACGAACGGGTAAGTGGTGGTCAATTCAACATTTTGGGATTGAACCCGATTTAATGTCCATGGGCAAGTCGTTGGCTTCAGGCATGCCATTAAGTGCTGTTTTAGGTCGAAAAGAAATCATGGAATCCCTAGCGGCTCCGGCTAATGTTTATACAACAGCTGGTAATCCAGTGGTGACTGCTGCTGCCAACGCAACAATTGATGTGATTGAACAGGAACATTTAGTTGAACGTTCGCACAATTTAGGTAAAATTGCGGAGCAATTTTTCCAAGAAGAGCAAGCCAAATATGACTTTATTGGAGAAGTACGGATGTATGGTTTAAATGGAGGGATTGATATTATTAATCCCCAAACCCAGCAGCCTGATGTTGAATTGACAACGAAGCTAATTACGCGAATTTTTGATTTAGGAGCGGTTATGATTAGTTTACGCGGAAATATTTTGCGTTTTCAGCCACCGCTAGTAATTACTGAAGAGCAATTACAACAGGCTTTTCAGATCATTGACCAAGCTTGTCAAGATGTAGCTGCTGGTAAAGTGGAATTACCTAGTGGTGATCAACATATTGGCTGGTAATCAGCTCCAAATTACGAACAGTTGGTAATTAAGTCTCATTTTTTAGTGCATCCAAAAGTTATTTTTAACAAAAAATCCTAGCGATGATTGTTCTTAAACGAACATCAGCTAGGATTTTTTTAGTCAAGACTGAAAATTTTGGCATTAACCTCTTTGCCGTTAATCTAGTAGTGCTTCCCATTGATTTTCGGCTGTTTCTTTTTGGTCAGTCAATGTAGTTAATTGTTCTTGTAAATCTTGTAATTTAGTGTAACTACTCAAATTTTCAGGGAGTAACATTTCTTGGTTAATTTGGTCAATTTGTTGATCCAATTGATCAATTTGAGCTTCCAAGGCTGCTAATTCTCGGTCTTTTTTGCGTTGGGCGCGTTGCTGGGCTTTGGATTGTTGATAATCCTGTTGACCTTGACTGGTTGTTGAATGTTCCGCATTCTGGGCGCCAGTTTGCTGTTCTTGAAGGGCTAAATTTTCTTCTTTTTTGGCTAAATAATAATCGTAATTACCTAGATAGATGGTACTTTCTGCCGGTTGCAATTCGAGTAATTTGGTCGAAATTTCATTTAATAGGTAGCGATCGTGAGAAACGAATAAGACTGTGCCAGCGAAATTTTTTAAGGCTTTTTCAAGGATCTCTTTACTTTGGATGTCTAAATGGTTAGTTGGTTCATCCATAATTAATAAATTATTGTGCTCCAAGGCCAATTTACATAAAGTTAACCGTGCTTTTTCACCACCAGATAGATCTTGAACGGTACTAAAGACACTGTCTGCCTGAAATAAAAATGATCCTAAAACTGTTCGAATATCTTTTTCATCCATAGTCGGATTAGCATCCCAAATCTCATGCAAGACATCTTTCGTAGAATCTAATTGGTTTAAAGTCTGATCATAATAGCCAACTTGGACGTTAGTGCCCCATTCGATACTACCTGCAAGCGGTGATAATTGCTTAATTAACGTTTTAATTAAGGTTGATTTGCCGACACCGTTAGGACCAATAATTCCCAAGCGCTCACCTTTTTTGAGCTTAAAGGTAATTGCCTGATTTAATTGTTTATCCGGATATCCGGTTTGTAAATCTTTGACCTGTAAGACGTCATTGCCGCTATCTTTATGCACGGTAAATTGAAAATGGACATTGTTTGGTGTTCCTTGTGGGCGAGGTAGCCGCTCTAATTTTTCTAATTGCTTGCGGCGGCTTTGGGCACGTTTGGTGGTGGAAGCTCGAACGATGTTTTTTTGAATAAAGTCTTCCGTTTTTTTAATTTCTTCTTGTTGTTTGTTATATGCTTTCCATGCTAAGTCCAAATCGTCAGCTCGTAATTTTAAATAACGTGAATAATTACCCGTGTAATGTTTTAAAGTACCATTTTCTAGCGCATAAATTTCCTTGACCGTATGGTCTAAAAAATATTGATCATGAGACACGATTAACAGTGCTCCGCGATAACTTTGTAAATATTTTTCGAGCCAATTTAAAGTATCAATGTCCAAATGATTAGTGGGTTCATCTAAAATTAATAAATCATGTTGTTCCAATAACATTTTGGCAAAAGCTAGGCGGGACTGTTCACCACCAGATAAGTGTAAAGCTGGTTCATCAAAGCGCTCAGCACTAAAACCAAAACCGGTTAGGACCGAACGAATTTCAGACCGGAAGCCGTAACCATTTTCATCTTTAAATTTAACTTGTAACTGGTCGTATTGTTGTAATAATTTTTGATAAGCAGGAGTAGCGCCTTGGCTACTCTGTTGTGCAATTTGCTGTTCCAAAGAACGTAATTGACGTTCATCTTGCTGCACTTTTTCAAATATCCGTTCCATTTCTTCATAAATAGTATTCCCGGATTGAAAGGTGGGATTCTGTGCTAAGTAACCGATACTTAAATTATTTTGATAAATCATATGTCCGGCGTCAGCGTCTTGTTCTTGATTGATGATTTTTAATAAAGTTGATTTACCAGCTCCGTTAGGTCCGACTAAACCAATTCGGGCTTGCTCGGCAATTTGAAAATTTAAATGGTTGAATAAAACATCGCTGCCGAAACGACGTTCAATATTTTGTCCTTGTACAATTAACAATTTTAAGCTCCTAAAGTTTAAATTACATTCGAATCTTGGGGCGGATGATGTTATCCGTTGTTAAAATTATGCACCAATTATTGCTTGATATTATAGATTAGTATCACTGTGTGAAAAGTTTGTGGAAACATAATTTTGGCTAATCGAATTCTAGTTAATCTTATTTTAACACGGCGTTAGTCAATAATGTTCGTTGAAACGGTAGCTAATGTTGAAACCAGCTTAAATTGTCATCTTAATCAATATTTGAAGTTATTTTTTCTGAAACAATCAGCGACAAAGTACACCTAAGGTAAGTGTACTTTTTTGAAGTTAATTTTTGAAGCCGGTTACATTATGATGAAAATGTAAAAGTTAAGGAGTGATCCGTTTGGCGCCAAAGCATTCACCAAAAACTATTACAAAAAGTATTATTCAATTTATTTTGTCAAAACCAGTTGTCCATTATCAAGATTTAATGGAATACACAGGCCTATCGCGCAAAACGGTAGCTAAATATTTGAAGCAAGTTGAGCAATTTGTCCAACCATACGGCGTTAAATTAGTTCGCAAAAAAGGCTATGGCATTTACTTTACAGGTTCTACCAAAGACTTGTTAAATTTATTTCCACCAATGAATCCTAACAATGATGCCGTGGAACGGCAAATTAATTTAGTCTCGTTCTTGGTTAAAGCCCAGCAACCAGTTTTGTTAGATGACTTGTCCGCCCATTTTTTTGTCAGTCGCAGTACCTTAGAGCGTGATTTGAGTTCTCTGAAACAAAATTATCATTTACAGTTTAGTACTTCTCAACAAGGCATTAGGCTCAATAATTCTGAAGCTGAATTACGCCATTTTCAGACACAAATTATTCAAATGTATTGGGGCGAAGAGATTAAGCAAAATCAAAGTACTGGTCGGCTCACCCGCAATTTTCAAGTCCCTCCAGCTTTGAGCCAGCTAGTTGACAAAAAAATTTTGGATCGAACGCAAAAGGTTTTAAATCAATTTTTACAAAAATTACCCGGTAATATTAGTGAATACCAGTATGAATCTTTATTGATTCATTTAGCGTTAGCGATTCAAAAAATTCAATCTCAAAAAGCACCACCAGCTACCAAAACAGTAGCTTCATTTGCAATATCTACTAATACCCAACGTTTGGTTGCGTTAGTGGAACAAGAATTTCACTGCCAGTTATCAACAGTAGAAATTAATAATTTAAATGTGCATATTGTAGCGATTGAAGAAGGCTATCTGCCTAGTCCAGCGAGTGAAAATTCTAATCAAGAGTTAGTGACTTGGTTACAGCAAGTTTTGGTTAACTATGATGACTTATTAATTCAAAACTTGACTTTGCATTTACAACCGGCTTTGGTACGCATCAAAAATGGCATCAAAATTGACAATCCATATCGTCATCAAGTGAAAGTTAATTTTCCCCAAGCCTTTGATCAAGCTCTGACTTTAGCAGATGCTATTTTTCAAAAATATCAAGTTCGCTTTCCCGAGGATGAAGTGGCCTATTTGTGTTTACATTTGGAATCATTTCGCGAGCGGCGGCAAAAAGAATTCCGTGAAGTTAGTGTCGTGATCGTTTGCAGTACCGGTTACGGAACTGCTGAATTAATTCGGCAAAAAATTCAGGATAAGTTACCGAAACTCAATGTAATTGGGACTTTATCGGTGACTGAGCTATTACGAAAACCTGTGAGTGCTGACATTATCTTAACAACGATTCCGCTTAAATTACAGACACAACAAGTAGTCATTCAAGTTAGTCCACTGTTAAATCAGCAAGAACTGCAGTTGTTACGCCAATTAAGCCAAAAGATTTGGCACGATAAATATTTGAAAGCAACTTTTTTGGATTTGGTGGCTAAACCAGCAATCATTGTTGATTCAACAGCACCAAGCCCTCAAATTGCTATTCAAGAAATTACGCAAGCTTTAGTGGCTAATCATTACGTGAAAGATACGATGCAAGAGTCAGCTTGGAAACGAGAACAATTAGCTTCCACAGCTTTAGGAACTTACGCTATTCCCCATGGGGCTGCCAAACATGTTTTAAAACCGGTCATTGGTATTTTAACTTCTCAAAATGGAATTTTGTGGGGTAAGGAAACGGTTTATGTAGTTTTCTTTATGGCGTTTAACGATACAGTCGAAGACAGTTTAGATGATATTTATGATTATTTCTACGATTTAACACAAAATGCTAAGCAAATGAAGCAGTTGAGAAATGCGCAAGATGTCGAAACGGTCGTTGAATGTTTGCAATATTCAACAGAAATAAAGGATGGATAAGGATGGATAAGATTTTGACGAAGAACCAAATTTTTTTAAATCAACCGCTATGTTCGCAAACTGAGGTGTTTCATTTTATTGCCCAAAAAGCAGTTAGTTTAGGCGTAGGTGACGACGAACAAGCAATTTATGAATCGCTACAGGAGCGTGAACAACAGGCTTCAACAGGATTGCAGGATGGGATTGCGATCCCCCACACGCTTTCTCAGGCGATTAAGCAATCAGCAATTTTGTTTATTCGGACCCAAAGT
Organism: Bombilactobacillus sp. ESL1097; assembly: GCF_058107205.1. NCBI lineage: Bacteria > Bacillati > Bacillota > Bacilli > Lactobacillales > Lactobacillaceae > Bombilactobacillus > Bombilactobacillus sp. ESL1097. The sequence continues at coordinate 432,513 of NZ_JBYLUB010000001.1, forward strand.
CCGTTATCAGAGTGGCAAACGATTGATGATCAACCAGTTCAACAAATCATTGTGATGTTAGCTCCTCCAGATGGTGCGCAGGAGCATTTACAATTATTAGCCAATCTGGCCACTTCATTAATTGATGCCCCAAAGCGCCAAGCACTGGTTGCTAGTCAAAGCGTTCAAGATGTTTATCAAATTTTAACTAATAATTAAAGCGAAAAGGAAGTAAAATTATGGATTTTGTAGCAATTACCTCTTGCCCCGCAGGTTTAGCCCATACCCCTATGGCTGCTAAAGCATTAGAGAAAGCCGCCCAAGAACTGCAGCTTTCAGCCAAGGTTGAACAACAAGGAGCTATGGGTCTCAAAAATGAAATCACGGAACAAGAAGCTCAAAGTGCGAAGTTCTTGTTAATTGGTTCTGACCAAAAAATTGAAAAAATGGATCGTTTTAAGGGGATTCCCACCGTTCGCGTGGATATCAATATGTGCATTAAAAAACCGAAGGCAGTAATTAACAAAGTGATGAAAGCAGTGGCTCAGAAAAAAGCTTAGTGACGCTTCAGAGGTGAAAATTATGAAAAAGTTATTATCACAGTGGAAAGGCTACTTAATGTCGGGGATTTCTTACATGTTACCCGTAGTTATTGGTGGTTCGCTAGTCGTGGCTGTGCCTAAATTAATTGGTTTATTATTTGGCATTACAAGTTTTGATCATTATAAAACGGGTTTTTGGTTTTACATGGGTCAAATTGAGGCTGTTGGTTGGATTGGTGTCGGCTTAGTTAATCTTGTCTTGGCGGGTTATATTGCTTATGCCATTGGTGATAAGCCAGCTTTAGCTGCCGGTTTTATTGGTGGTTCCTTAGCTTCTAGCTCCAACATGGGATTTTTAGGAGCATTGGTTGCTGGTTTTGCAGCAGGTTATACTGCTAAATGGTGCCATGACAAGATCCATGTCAGTGCTAAATATGAATCCATTATGCCATTAGTAGTAGTACCACTTTTATCGACCATGGTCGTGGCGTTATTAATGGGTGTCTTATTGAAGCAACCATTGGCTTGGATTAATAGTTCTTTAGTCGCTTGGATTAAAGCAATGAGTAACAGCGGGGTCAGCGCGATGACTCTAGCGATCATTATGGGAGCGATGATTGGATCTGATTTAGGTGGTCCAATTAATAAAGCGGCTTGGATGGCTGGTAATGTGCTATTGGCAGAAAAAGTTTATACTCCGGCAATGATTGTAAATATTGCTATTGCTGGTATTCCCTTAGGCTATGCGTTTGCTACTTTGTTTTATAAAAAACGTTTTTCTAATGAATTATTGGATGCTGGACGTAGTGATTGGTTCATGGGTTTTATTGGTATTACTGAAGGGGCCATTCCGTTTACGTTAGTTAGTCCGTTAAAATTGATTCCCATTAATATGCTTGCTGGAGCAGTGGGCCCCGCACTTGCGATTTTATTAGGTGCTCAAGCTAAGATTCCACCAGTTGGTGGTATTTATGGTGCAGTAACAGTAACTAACTGGTGGGCATATCTAATTGGACTCTTTGCTTGTGCTTTGATTATTGGAATATTGGCGCCGTTAGCCGTTGATTTTAACCAAAATGATACGCCAGATGTTGATGGTGAAGCAGACGAAGAAGATATTGAGATTGAATTTGAATAAAAATATGGGAGTAAATAATATATGGTAACGGCACATTTTGTTAATCATACTCATTGGGATCGCGAATGGTATTTTACAACTCAAGATGCTCAGGTTCTCAGTGATCAATTATTCGGTGAGGTTTTAACAGAGTTAGAGCAACATCCAGAGGCTAACTTTACTTTCGATGGGCAATTATCGATTGTGGAGGAATATTTAACGATTCATCCAGAAGATCGACAGAGAATTAAGCAATTGGTTTCGCGCAAGCAATTATTTATTGGTCCTTGGTATACCCAAACAGACGCGTTAATACCAGATAGTGAATCCATTATTCGTAATTTAGTGATTGGCATTATCGGCAGTCGCCAACTCTTTGGGCAGGCCATGATGATTGGCTATTTACCGGATACCTTTGGTTTTAATGCACAATTACCGATGCTATTAAATCAAGTCGGCATTCAAGATTTTATATGTTGGCGGGGTACTAATTTTGCTCGACAAGTCGATTCAGTTTACTTTAAGTGGCAGGGCTTGGGAAATAACCAAGTTTATGCAGCTAACTTTCCCTTAGGTTATTATACGGGGCAAATTGATTTAAATTCGAAGCAGCATTTACAAGAGTTTGTCGAGCAAAGATTAGACCCAGGGATTGACCTAGAAGCTAAACATGGTCATAATGATCCCGTTTTAATTCCTTCGGGGATTGATCAGATGAATATTATTCATAATATTTCCCAGGTAATTCAACAATTAAATCAATATAGTAAACACCAAATAGTGTTGAGCAGTTATCCCCAATTTATGCAACAATTGCGCCACCAAGATTTGCCTCAGTATCAAGGCGAATTACGTTATCCTACCTATTCACGGGTGCATCGGACGATTGGGTCAGTGCGCTCGCAGCTTAAACGTCAAAATTTCAAGTTAGAACAACAAATTTTACGCCGAGTTGAACCGATGCTGGTTATTGCCCAAGCTTGTGGAATCAAAGTGTCCAACGGATTAGTTTTAAAACTTTGGAAAAAGTTATTAAAGTGTCAACCGCATGATACATTAGGCGGTAGTATCACGGATAATGTTGCTGTTGATGTTCAGCAACGTTTCAAAGAAGGTTTCGAAATCGCTGCCGGAATTGAAAATTATATTAAGAAGCGCTTAGCACAACGTTTAAATCTGGATAGTAATCAATTGTTACTATTTAATACTTCACCACGGGTATTTGATGGTTATCAAGAAGTAGAATTTTTAACGACTAATAAAAAAGTGAAATTTGCTGAGCAATATCAGGCTGTTCTAGTTCGTGCAACTTATGTCCCTAAGCGTGAGCACATTATGCAACAAACCGCCAAAGGTTTTGAATTTAAAGATGAACCGGGCTATTATCGATTGACAGTTCGGTTAAAGATGCACTACGAGGGATTAGGCTATCAGGTGGTTTCTTATCAAGTAGCTCCAACGGAGCTAGCAACTTTAGAAGATAGTTCATCTGTGTCCATTAACAATCAAAAGTGGCAAGTTCAATACACAGGAACAAGCTTTACTGCTCAAACGCAAGGTCACGTTTATCCACAGCTGTTAGAAATTTTAGATTCGGGTAATGATGGTGATACGTATGATTATTCGCCTTTACCGCAGGAACAAGAAGTCAGCTTGCCGTTAACTGGACAATGTCAAGTGCAGACTGCTCCTAATTTACAAACTATGACGGTTCAAGGTACTTGGCAGTTACCTAAATCTTTAGCTGAAAGGCAAAAGGACCATCCGCAATTAATTGACGTGAACTTCAAAATTATTTTAAGTTTAGCAACAAGTTCTTCGGTGTTAGATGGTCAATTAATTATTGACAACCAAGCTTTAGATCATCGCTTGAGATTAAAGATTAACACGGGTATCAAAAGTTCACAGGCGTGGGCGCAAATTCAAGGCGGTTTTCGAACCACTACTAATTTGCCTATTGCGGATAATTGGCAAGACGAGTTTGTTGAAAAACCGGTCAATCTTTACAACTTTGATAAAGTTGTGGGCATGTATGAGCCCAAGCAAGGTTTGTTTTTGTTAAGTGGCGGCATGAAAGAATACGAATTATTGAATCAAAGCTTTGCCGTCACTTTACTAGCCACTACGGGTCAATTAGGAAAACCCAATTTATTGTGGCGTCCCGGGCGAGCTTCGGGCGACACTACTAGTGTCGGTCATCAGATGACGCCAACACCACTAGCTGAAGAAATCGGCTTAAATCATTTTGCGTTTGGATTAGTGGCAGTTGCGGACTTAGACGAGAATCAGTTAGCACGGACTGCTGAAAATTGGTTGGCCCCCAATGTTAATTACCAGTTACAAAAACTGAATTTATTTGTCAATCGGTTAGACAATAAAATTTGGGATGTTGAATTTGATAAATCATTACCTCAGTTACCACGCCAAGCGACTTTCTTACGGTTGGATCCGGATGTAACGATTACGGCTCTCTACTGTGCTTATACAATTCAGAATGCGATTGTGGTTAGATTGAGTAATCAAGCGAATAAAACGGTTGCTTTAACGGAATTCTTAGCGGCGGGTTTTCAACGAACCAATGCGTTAGAAGAAGTTCAGTCTTTACAAGCAGACGCGCAACAACTGGCACCGTATGAGATGGCAACTTTTATCAAAATTAATGGTTAATTTTCAAGGTAATAACTTTGTGATTTTATTTACTTGACATTGTGATATTAAAAGGTAGATACTGAAAGTATCAATTATACTTGTTCACAAGGGGATATTAACCATGACAAAATACAAAATACCAAATGCTACTATTAAGCGCTTACCGTTGTATCATCGTTACTTTCAATTTTTAAATGATTCCAATACTAAAAAGATTTCCTCAACAGAATTAGCTAAAGCTGTTCAAGTGGATAGTGCGACGATTCGGCGTGATTTTTCTTACTTTGGTTCTTTAGGTAAGCGGGGTTACGGCTACGAAGTTGAACCAATGCTGGAATTTTTTAAAAAGTTACTTAACCAAAGTCAAACGACGAAAGTAGCGTTGGTCGGAGTAGGTAACTTAGGTAGTGCATTATTAAACTATAATTTTTCACAGACGAACAATATTAAGATTACAGCCGCTTTTGATCAGAATCCGGAATTAATCGGTCAAACTGTCAATGGTGTGCAAGTTTATGATGTCGATTCTTTAGAACAACGTTTAGCAGATGAACAGATTGATGTTGTGATTTTGTCAGTACCAGTCATCAGTGCACAAAAGGTCGCTGATGAACTGGTAGCAGCCAACGTCAAGGGCATTTTGAACTTTACGCCGTTAAGATTGGCAACTCCTAATTCTGTGCGCGTACACAATGTTGATTTAGCGAATGAATTACAAACATTAATTTATTTCTTAGATAACTATAGTTAAACTAAATGTTTAACTTTTGATTCACCGTTTAGCTTGTAAGGCGAGAATTTTGCGGTAAGTTAGTAGTAATTTTGGTTGATTACGGCTGCTTTTATTAGGAGGTATTAGATGGAACCATTGTTTTTACAACCCGCTTTCCAAAAAAAAATTTGGGGTGGGCGTAAGCTACAAGAACGTTTTGGTTATCGCATACCTGATGGTCAAGTGGGAGAATGTTGGGCCATCTCTGCTCATCCTCATGGTTTATCAACTGTTAAAAATGGACCTTTTGCTGGGCAAGATTTAGCCCAACTATGGCAAAAACAACCAGAGCTGTTTGGTTACCCGCAAGGAAAAGTTTTCCCTTTATTGACTAAGATTTTAGATGCGGAAGCTAGTTTATCAGTTCAGGTGCATCCAGATAATGCTTATGCCAAAGCACATGAAGGTGAGCTAGGCAAAACGGAGTGTTGGTATATTATTGATGCCCAGCCTGGTGCCTATTTGATTTATGGACATAATGCGCAAACTAAGGCAGAATTACAAGCACTGATTGACTCGGGAGACTGGGAACATTTGCTCAAAAAAATGCCAGTCAAAACAGGAGATTTTGTTTTTGTGCCTAGTGGGTGTGTTCATGCGTTAAATCAAGGAATTATTGCCTTAGAAACACAACAAAGTAGTGATACTACTTATCGTTTGTATGATTATGATCGTATTGAACAAGCTACCGGTCAAAAACGCCAACTGCATTTAAAACAGGCTCTAGATACGATTACTGTTCCTTTCCAAACACCAAAACTTAATCAAGCGGTCCAGCAATTTGGTGCTAGTTCCATCACCACTTATGTGAAACCACCTGTTTCGCCATACTTTGCAGTGTGGGGCTTACAAGTGCAAAATGATGCTTTAAGTTTGCAACATCAGTTGGGTGCTTACACCTTATGTTCCGTGATTTCCGGAACGGGACAGCTAGTGATTGCTGGGAAAACCTACGAGTTACAGTTAGGTGATCACTTTATTATTCCGGCGCCAATTACTGCTTGGCAATTTCAAGGGGAAAATCTTCAAATAATTGCTTCCGAAGCAATTGACAAGGTCGATTAATATTCAAAAAAGAGTCGGGACAAAAAGTTTTGAGAAGTTAAACACAGATTTTTGACTTTTGAAGTCACTATCAGCGGAGAAGGTTTGTTTGATTTACGAAATTTTTTTGTTCCGACTTTTTAATACTTAATATGAGGTTGTGACAAAAGCAATTTAGCTGCTAGTTACAACCTCATTTTTAAATATTTAATTTAATATTTTTTGTAATACCGCATTTTAACTGCTTTTGACTTATCGGCAAATTATGCTAGTAATATACCTATCTAAATTAGATTGTGCTAAAATTTAAAACTGTATTAATTTAAGTCGAAAGAGGATTTATTGTGCATAATCTAACTGTCAAACGCTTTATGTATTTTTTACTGCAAGTACTTTTAGTGTGTTTAATTGCTTACGGATTTTATTTTGAATTTCAACTAGCTTTAACCGGTAGTTTGACACACGGCTATCATGAGATGTTCTGGGAAATTAAGAATAATCCTGTCGTCACGCGAATCAACTGGTTTTGCCTAGTAGTTATTATAACGATGCTAATTGCGCTGTTAGGTGATTATTGGTGGGGAATATCCCTGAGCGTCATTATTTTTAGTATTATTTTATATGTGGACTTTAATAAAATTATTTCACGTTCTGAACCATTGTTACCTAATGATTTAAACATGGCTGGTCAAGCTGGTGGTTTAATTAAAATGGTCAGTTGGCAATCATTATTACTTTTAGCCATTGGCATTGTATTACTACTTGTAGCGGCCTACCTGTTACACAAAGTTACCAAAGGCTTGTGGTTAAAAAATCATCGGGTGCTGTGGCCGTTGAGAATTGGCTTTTTGGTGTTAGCAATAATAGCTTTAAGCTTGTTCTCACAAGCAGGAAATACGCGCTCTTTTGCTTCTAAACAATTGGCGAAGCATAATATTACTAATGTTGATCGTTCACAATTGGCCAATTATCGTAATCGGGGTACTTTAATTGGTTTTGTCTTTAATGCCCATTCTACGCCAATGATTAAGCCTGCTAATTATAGCGCGGCGACTATGAAGCAAATTACTAAACGTTATCAAAAAGGTTTGGTTAAAGCCAATCAAGGGAAAAAAGTTGGGAAAGTTAACATTATTTATATTTTAAATGAATCTTTAACCAATCCTTTACGGACACAGAAATGGTATCCCCTTGTTGGCAATAAAAATCCGATGCCTTATATTTCTAAGATGATTACGAATCCAACGGTCCAACAAGCTGGGGGCTATATGGTGTCTCCTGGTTTTGGTGGGGGTACGGCTAATATTGAATTTGAAGCCAATACAGGTTTCTCCAATTACTTTTTAAACAATACGCCCTATCAGGATATTTTACCTAATAAAAAATATTTTCCGAGTGTCATGCATTATTTAAATGATGCTGGCTATAATTCACAGGCCTACCATCCTTATGCCGGCACTATGTATCGTAGAAATCAAGCTTATCCAGCGATCGGTATCCATAAATTCCAAGATCAATCGAAATTACAGCATTTAAAGAAGTCACCACATGGTTTGTATGATACAGATGCCTCCGCCTATCCGAACTTTTATGCACAACAAAAAAAGTCTAGTCGCCAATTTAGTTTGATGTTGACGATGCAAAACCATATGCCTTATCAAGCAGAAATAGGTCCCAAAAGTTCTTATCAACTCCAGAATAAAGTAGCCGGAGATGCTGATAAGACTAAAAAATTAGAAGCTTATCTTCAAGAAGTTCACGATTCGGATCAAGCGTTTAAGCAATTAGTGCAACATTATCAACACGCTAAGCAAAAAACGTTAATTGTCATGTATGGCGATCATTATCCTGGTGATGGTATTTATGATGATCTCTTCAATCAGAATACCTTGTATTCTCATGCAACGCCGTTTGTGATGGCGGCTAATTTTCCTTTACAGACGCATCATTATAATTACTTCTCACCCAACTATATGTCCTTACAGTTATTGCAACAACTTAACTATCCGCAAACTCCGTTTTATCAATTATTGGAACAATTACAACAGCAAGTTCCAGTTTTGACCAAACCACTACAAATTTCTGGTACGGGCCAACAGAATCGAACCAAAGTAAGCAACGATACGTATGCGTTAACTGCTAAAAATGTTCACGGCCCTAAAAATGCTAAGTGGGATCAATCACGAGTTTATAAAGATTATCGGTTATTAGAATATGATATGACTTATGGTAAAGCTTACGCTAAAAAGGATGGTATGTTTCAAATTCCCCGCTAGTCATAGCTGAATCGGGTCAACAATTTGAAAACTATTTTGCAAAATTAATTATCTAATAATTGCATACGTGGCTTGAAAGCTATTTATGCTCCAAATTTGATAAATCAAGTGAGTCGTCCATTACGGGCGACTTTTTGATTAAAAAAAGTAAAGGAAGATTACTAGATTTTGAGCCAATTAATGTGCTTTCAAAGCGATCTGTGCTACTGTAAAAAAGTAAGTTTTCCGAATATTTTTAAACGGAAATACTTGCATCTGGAAAGGAACATGTTATTATAGAACTTGTATTAGCACTATATAAAGATGAGTGCTAAGAGTGCTAAAAATGTTTTTATTTGGAGGGATTACTTTGTTAAAGCCATTAGGTGATCGTATTCTGGTACAAGTTGATGAAGAAAAGGAACAAACAGTTGGTGGAATTGTTCTAGCCAATAATGCTAAAGAAAAGCCACAAGTTGGTGAAGTTATTGCTGTTGGCGCCGGTGAACGGACACCAGAAGGTAAAACAATTGAATTAAGCATTCAAAAAGGCGATAAAGTCTTATTTGATAAATACGCTGGTTCAGAAGTTAAGTATGACGGCCAAAAATATCTCGTAATGCATGAAAAAGATGTCATGGCAATTGTTGACTAATTTTTGTAATTAATTAGAAATTAAGAACATAAAGTATTAAATAATAATTGAGGTGGCTGAAAAATGACAAAAGAAATTAAATTTTCAGAAGACGCACGGGCTAAGATGCTTGAAGGCGTTAATAAATTAGCAGATACAGTAAAAACAACAATTGGACCTAAAGGTCGTAACGTTGTTTTGGAACAATCCTATGGTTCTCCAAATATTACCAACGATGGTGTAACTATTGCCAAAGATATTGAATTAGAAGATCATTTTGAAAATATGGGTGCTAAATTAGTTTCTGAAGTTGCTTCAAAGACTAATGATATTGCCGGTGACGGTACAACCACTGCGACAGTTTTAGCTCAAGCAATTATTCAAGAAGGCATGAAGAATGTAACTGCTGGTGCGAACCCTGTTGGTATTCGGACGGGAATTGAGAAGGCTACTGCTACTGCTGTTGATGAATTGCGGAAGATTTCTCACGAAGTTAGTGGCCGTGATCAAATTGCTCAAGTTGCCGCAGTTTCTTCTTCCAATCAACAAGTTGGTGAATTAATTGCCGATGCGATGGAAAAAGTTGGCCATGATGGTGTAATTACCATTGAAGAATCAAAGGGTATTGAAACAACTTCTGATGTTGTTGAAGGTATGCAATTTGATCGTGGTTACTTATCACAATACATGGTAACTGATAACGATAAAATGGAAGCCGATTTAGATAATCCATACATTTTAATTACTGACAAGAAGATTTCCAACATTCAAGATATTTTGCCATTATTACAATCAATCGTGCAACAAGGCAAAGCTTTATTGATTATTGCTGATGATGTTGATGGTGAAGCTTTACCAACATTGGTTTTGAACAAGGTTCGGGGCACGTTCAATGTTGTAGCTGTTAAAGCACCTGGTTTTGGCGATCGTCGTAAGGAACAGTTAGAAGATATTGCGATCTTGACTGGTGGTACTGTCATTACAGCTGATTTAGGCTTAGAATTAAAAGACACAACCATTGATCAATTAGGTCAAGCAGGTCGTGTAACTGTTACTAAAGACAACACAACAATTGTCCAAGGTTCTGGTTCTAAAGATGCGATTGATGAACGGGTTGATTTAATTAAGAAGCAAGTTAGCGAAACAACTTCTGACTTTGACCGTGAAAAGTTACAAGAACGTTTAGCTAAATTAGCTGGTGGCGTTGGTGTGATTAAAGTTGGTGCCGCTACTGAAACCGAATTAAAAGAACGCAAATATCGGATTGAAGATGCTTTGAATGCTACGCGGGCCGCTGTTGAAGAAGGCTACGTTGCTGGTGGTGGTACAGCTTTGATGAATGTCATTCCAGCTGTTGCCAAATTAGCTGAAAGCGAAACTGGCGATGTGCAAACTGGTATTAACATTGTTAAGCGGGCTTTAGAAGCACCAGTTCGGCAAATTGCAGAAAATGCCGGCAAAGAAGGCTCTGTTATTGTTGAACATTTGAAGGCACAAGATAATGAAGTTGGTTATAATGCTGCAACTGACAAGTGGGAAAATATGGTTGAGGCCGGAATTATTGACCCAACTAAAGTAACTCGCTCTGCTTTACAAAATGCAGCCAGCGTTTCGGCTTTGATTTTAACAACAGAGGCTGTTGTTGCTGATAAGCCTGAACCTGCTGCTCCTGCAGCACCAGCTGACCCTAATGCTGGTATGGGCGGTATGATGTAATTAATATTGATTGTTAATCAAAAAGACATTTCTTCGGAAATGTCTTTTTTTTAATCACACGGATTTTTTGCGTCAATTATTAATTCTCAAACACTTCGGCACTAATGAGATTAATTAGCAGAAGTTTTAGTGGTATCATTAAGTCTTAAGTAGCTAAATAATAGATAAGGAAAGTATTTATGCGAATTATTTTTGTGGGTGATGTCATGGGAGATTTGGGACTGCAAGCTTTGCAAACATATCTTCCACAAATCAAGGCACATTTTCGCCCCCAAGTGACGATTGTTAACGGTGAAAATGCTGCTAAAGGACGAGGCATTAAGGAACAACAATTTAAAAAGATTTTAAAAGCGGGAGCAGATGTGATTACACTGGGAAATCATGCTTTTGATCAGTCAGAAGTGAATGATTTACTGGAACAGAATGATAATTTGGTGCGACCTGCTAATTACCCTGGGGCAGTTCCGGGAGCAGGAATGACAATTAAACAAGTCAATCAGGAGCAATTAGCAGTAATTAATTTACAGGGGCGCGCTTTAATGAATGCAATTGACGACCCTTTTCAAATAGCTGATCAATTATTGGCGCAAATTCCGGATCAAGCGCAAATTTTTATTGACTTTCATGCAGAAACAACTAGTGAAAAAGCGGCATTGGCTTACTATTTAGATGGTCGAGTGGCGGCAGTTGTCGGGACACATACACATGTGCAAACCAATGATGCCCGAGTTCTGCCGAAAGGGACAGCATTTTTGACAGATGTGGGCATGACGGGGGATTATGACGGAATTATTGGCGTTCAAGCCCAGAGTAGTATTCGCCGCTTTTTAACACAGAGACCAACTCGTTATGAATTAACGGAACATGGTCGTCCCCAAATTAATTATTGCGTAATTGATCTAGAAACGAAAAATAAAATTCATGCGTATCAAATTAATCCGGATCGTCCGTTTGTTGAATAAAAGTTGTTGTTTTTTGAATTAATCTGATCAATAAGATCCTAGCCTAGAGGAGTTTTGTATGCCACAAACTACTAAAGATACACCAATGATGCAACAATATTTAAAAATTAAAAAGGATTATCCAGATGCTTTTTTGTTTTATCGGATTGGTGATTTCTATGAAATGTTTTACGATGATGCAATCAAAGGGGCACAAATACTAGAATTAACCTTGACAGCCCGTAATAAAAATGCCGCTGATCCGATTCCCATGTGTGGGGTGCCCCACCATGCCGTGCAAAGTTATATTGATGTTTTGGTAGATAAAGGGTATAAAGTTGCTATTTGTGAGCAATTAGAAGATCCCAAAGAAGCTAAGGGGATGGTCAAGCGCGGGATTATCAAATTAGTCACGCCAGGAACTAGTTTGGAAGATAAGCCGAATCAAAGCCGAGAGAATAATTATTTGGCGGCCGTAATTTTTCAAGATCAAGAATATGGTTTTGCCTATACGGACTTGTCCACCGGTGAAGTGCGGGTAACTGCGTTTCATAATTGGCAGCAAGTTCAAAATGAATTATTAAATTTACGCTCTAAGGAAGTTGTGATTGCGGCCACTCTAGATCAAGACCAACAGGACCAACTAAAAAAGATGGGAATTTTGGTATCCAGTGAGCAACCCCAGCAAGCTTACGCCGAAGTAGCTTTTGTGACGCAAAAAGTCCAGTCTGAGCTCCAACGTCAGGCGATTACTTATTTAATTTCTTATTTAATTGAAACTCAAAAACGTTCTTTGGCGCACTTGCAGATCGCCCAAGTTTACCAAACTAGTAAATATTTACAAATGGATCACAATGTTCAAAGTAACTTAGAATTATTTCGTTCCCTAAGGACCGGAGAAAAGTCAGGGACATTAGCTTGGCTATTAGACAAAACTAAGACTGCGATGGGTAGCCGTTTGTTAAAGCAATGGCTGCAACGCCCATTACTAGATGCAGCTCTTCTTCAAAAGCGTCAAGATTTAGTTCAAATTTTATTGGATAATTTTTTTCAACGGGGCAATTTACAAGATTATTTAACGAAGGTTTATGATCTGGAACGTTTAGCCGGGCGAATTGCGTTTGGCAATGTTAATGGGCGCGATTTGATTCAATTGGCAACTTCTTTACAGCAAGTTCCTTTAATTAAGGAAACTTTGTTAGATTTACATGATCCGTTACTAGATGATTTGTTAACCAAAATGCCAGAATGTCAGGAAGTTGTGCAATTGATTCAACAAGCGATTGTTGACGATCCGCCAATTTCTGTGACGGAAGGTAACTTAATTCGGGATCATTACGATCAACAACTCGATCAATACCGTAGTGCGATGACGAATGGGAAGGCTTGGATTGCTCAACTACAAGCAGATGAACAACAAGCTACAGGCATTAAGAACTTAAAAATTGGTTTTAACCGGGTGTTTGGTTACTATATTGAAGTAACTAATGCGAATAAAGCCCAGGTGCCCACGGATCGCTATGAACGCAAGCAGACATTAACTAATTCAGAACGCTATATTACGCCGGAATTAAAAGACAAAGAACGTTTGATTTTGGAAGCAGAAGAAAAATCGACGTTACTAGAACACCAATTATTCAAACAAGTTCGGCAACAAATTAAAGAACAAATTGAGCAAATTCAAGCTTTAGCTCAAATTTTAGCCCAGTTGGATGTTTTACAAAGTTTTGCGGTAATTAGTGAGGATCAGCATTATGTTCGCCCACAATTTACGCACAATCATGAAATTAAAATTGTTAATGGTCGTCATCCGGTGGTTGAAAAAGTATTAGGTAGTGATAGTTATATTCCTAACGATGTGAAGATGAACGATCAAACTGATATTTTATTAATTACAGGTCCTAATATGTCTGGTAAAAGCACATATATGCGGCAAACGGCGTTAATTGTCATTATGGCGCAGATTGGATGTTTTGTTCCCGCCGATGCGGCTACGCTGCCGATTTTTGATCAGATTTTTACGCGGATTGGTGCCGCTGATGATTTAATTGCGGGCAATTCCACCTTTATGGTCGAAATGATGGAAGCCAATGATGCCTTGCAGCACGCGACGAGTAATTCTTTGATTATTTTTGATGAAATTGGGCGGGGAACGGCGACTTATGATGGAATGGCTTTGGCACAGGCAATTATTGAGTATTTAGATCAAACAGTTCATGCCAAAACGCTGTTTTCCACACACTATCATGAATTAACCCAATTAGCTCAAGATTTAACCACGGTAACGAATGTACACGTGGATGCAACTCAAGAAAATGGGCAATTAGTCTTTTTGCATAAGGTTTTAGCAGGTCCCGCTGATAAGTCGTACGGAATTCATGTTGCAAAATTGGCAGGTTTGCCGACTGATCTATTACAGCGGGCACAAGAGATTTTAGATAATCTGGAACACAAACCGACTAATTTACAAAAAACACCAGTTTCCCAAGCAGTCCAACCCGTCGTTAATCAGGTACAAGAAGCCCCAGTGGAGCAACAATTATCTTTATTTTCAGAAAGTGATGCTACTCATCAAGAATTATTACAAGAATTGCAGCAAGCTAATGTGTTGAATATGACGCCATTAGAGGCGTTAAATTTCTTGTATCAATTACAAGCCAAATTACATTAATTTTCTGCATCAAAGTTGTTCAAAAATTAAGTAGTAGCAATACTAACTGCTGAGAAGTTTTGCAAGCCAATTGTGTTAGTAAACATTAGCTGTAAATTAGATTAGAGTAGGGATATTCAATGGCAGAAATTCATGAATTACCAAGTACTTTAAGTAATCAAATTGCCGCAGGCGAAGTGGTAGAACGGCCAGCATCCGTGGTCAAAGAATTAGTAGAAAATGCAATTGACGCACACGCAACACAAATTGAAATTCAAGTGCAAGATGCGGGTATTTCGCAAATTAAGGTTGTTGATAACGGTGATGGTATTGCTAGAGATCAAGTTCAGCTAGCGTTTCAACCGCATGCCACTAGTAAAATCAGTTCAACCCAGGACTTATTTAATGTACAGACTTTAGGGTTTCGGGGTGAGGCTTTGGCTAGTATTGCTGCAGTTGCCAAGGTCGTGCTTACTACTAGTACTGATGGAGCCAGTGGCACGCTGTTGCAAGTAGCAGGTGGACAATTCCAAACGCCACAGGTGACCGCGGCTAAAAAGGGGACCACAGTGGTGGTGACCGATTTATTTTACAATACACCCGTGCGGTTAAAATATATCAAAACTTTAAATACTGAGTTAAAAAAAGTAGTTGAGGTTGTAAATCATCTAGCCTTAGGTCACCCCCAGATTGCGTTGAGATTAAACAATGAAAAGAAAACCTTAGTGCGAACTTCTGGTAACGGCGATCTCAAACAAACTATTGCGGGGATCTATGGCCGCAAAGTAGCAGCTGACTTAATTGCTTGTCAAGGTGTTGATGCTGATTTTCAGGTTCAAGGCTATTTATCTTTGCCAGAACAAACGAGAGCTAACCGCAATTATATCGCACTGTTAATTAATCAACGCTATATTCATAATTATCAATTAAGTAAAGCTTTTTTGGCGGGGTATGGTTCAAAGCTAATGGTTGGGCGCTATCCTATAGGTGTTCTAGAAATTACGACTGATCCGTTATTAGTTGATGTTAATGTTCATCCAACCAAGCGTGAAGTTCGCTTGAGTAAAGAACAACAATTAGCTAATTTAATTGAACAAAGCGTTGCACAAGCATTGGGGCAATTAAATTTAATTCCGGATGCTTTAAAAACAACTCCCTCCAAACCAAGACCGCCTTTTGTGCAAACTGATGAGTCATTTAATGCGGCAACATCTTTTTTACGTGAACCATCTGTTACCAAGACCACGCCAACGACTAATTGGATTCAACCAGGAGCAGTGCATTTACAAGAAATCTTTCAAGATCCTCAGCATCTACAACAATGGGATCAAAAAATGCAGCAAATTGCTCAACAAGATGCCACTCTGACGCAATTACCACCAAAAGCGTCGGATGCTACACCCAAAGTCAAGTCAGTGGCACAACAGTCGTTATCCAAATCAGCTTTTCCCCAATTACAATTCCTGACACAAATTCATGAAACTTATTTAGTAGCTCAAAGTGGTGATGGTTTTTATCTGGTTGACCAACATGCTGCCCAAGAACGGGTGAAGTATGAGCAATTTAGTCAAGCAATTGGTCAAGTTAGTAGCGATCAACAAAAATTATTGGTACCGTTAATTTTGGATTACGCTAATTCAGAGGCGATTACTTTAAGTGCACACTTAGATTTATTACGTCAGGTGGGGGTGGAGATTGCTCCGTTTGGACAAAATAGTTTTGTGGTAACTAGCCATCCTACTTGGATTGGCGTTGAGCAAGAAGAAAAGACGATTCGAGAAATGATTGATTATATTTTGCAAGACGGTAAAATTAATATAGCCCGTTTTCGAGAACAAACAGCGATTACTATGAGCTGTAAATTATCTATTAAGGCTAATCATCATTTGGATCGACCTCAGGCCCAGGCAATTTTGGATCAATTAGCACAAGCCCAAAATCCGTATAATTGTCCGCATGGGCGGCCGACACTAATTCATTTTAGTGATGCGGAAATCCAAAAGATGTTTAAGAGAATTCAAGATCCCCATCAATCTAGACGGTTTAAGTGAGGTTTTATTGTGTTTGAATATTTTCAAGGAATTATTACAGCGATTTATCCCACTTATGTGGTATTAGAGGTCCAACACATTGGTTATCATATCTTGGTGGCGAACCCTTATCGTTACCAGACAGACGAACCGCTCAAGCTTTATATTGAACAAATTATTCGTGATAATGATCAATCCCTCTATGGTTTTTATGACTTAGCAGAAAAACAATTATTTTTACAATTAACTTCGGTTTCTGGAATTGGTCCCAAAAGTGCGTTAGCTATTTTGGCTGATGATGATCATTCGGGATTGATTGAAGCAATTGGGAGCGACGATGTGCAATTTCTGACGAAGTTTCCTGGTGTTGGTAAAAAAACGGCGCAACAAATTGTTTTGGATTTAAAAGATAAATTACCAAAAACAACTCTGGCAACCAATCCTACTAACTTATTTAGTCATGTACCATCAGCAGCTGCTAATAAAGACTTTGCTGATGGCTTAGCGGCGTTAGCCGCTTTAGGTTATTCTCAAAAAGAATTACAAAAAATTGAAACGGCTTTAAGTCAGGTAACGGCCCAGAATGCGGGTGATTACGTCCGGGCAGGTTTAAAATTATTACATTAAGAACTGAGGTGATTAGATGTCTGACAAGGATCATTTAACTGATGATCAAATTCTCGATGATCAAGAAGCGGCGGTTGAACAATCTTTACGGCCTCAAACTTTGGATCAGTACTTGGGACAAGAAAAAGTTAAACATGAATTGCATGTCTATATTCAAGCAGCTTTAAAGCGCCAGGAAGCACTGGATCATGTCTTATTGTACGGACCGCCCGGATTAGGCAAGACAACGCTAGCTTTGGTGATTGCTCATGAGTTACAAGTCAATCTGCGAACGACGACGGGTCCATCAATTGAAAAACCGGGTGATTTGGTTGCTATTTTGAGTGAATTACAAGCGGGTGACGTGTTATTTATTGATGAAATTCATCGTCTACCAAAAAATATTGAAGAAATCTTGTATTCGGCGATGGAGGACTTTTATATCGATATCGTCGTCGGCCAAGGCTCCGATGCGCACGCAATTCACTACCCATTACCGCCGTTTACCTTGATTGGTGCAACGACTCGGGCAGGCCAATTATCTTCACCTTTGCGGAGTCGCTTTGGGATTGTCGAACATATGGCTTTTTATGATGAAGCCGAATTGACGCAAATTGTCCAACGCTCCGCCCAGGTTTTAAATGTGTCTGTAACCAGCGCTGGTGCGCATGAACTAGCACGGCGTTCACGCGGCACACCGCGCGTAGCTAATCGTTTATTAAAGCGTGTCCGCGATTTTATGCAGGTTTCTGGTCAGGCAGAAATTGATCAAACTTTGGCAGCTTCGGCCTTAGACCAATTACAAGTTGATGATCAAGGGCTTGATCAGACAGATCGCAAATTATTGATGATGATGATTAATCTGTATCAGGGTGGGCCGTTAGGAATTAAAACGATGGCTGTCAATTTAGGTGAAGAGCAAGAAACAATTGAAACCGTGAACGAACCATATTTGTTGCAGCAAGGTTTTTTAAAGCGGACCCCTCGTGGTCGGGTAGTGACCCCCAAAGCCTATGAACATTTAGGAATTCCATTAACTAAAGGAGAAAATTAAATTGTTAACGTTAGAAGATTTTGATTATCATTTACCTCAGGAATTAATTGCACAAACCCCGATTAAAAATCGCGACCAATCACGCATGTTAGTGTTAGATCATCAAACTGGTGAATATCAAGATCGACACTTCTTTGATATTCTAGATTATTTAAATCCTGGTGATGCTTTAGTAATGAATAATACTAAGGTTTTACCTGCTCGCTTGTATGGCATTAAGGAAAAGACTCAGGCACACTTAGAAGTTTTATTATTGAATAATACCGAGGGCGATGACTGGGAAGTTTTGATGAAACCAGCACGCAGAGCACCAGTGGGGACCGTTGTCGAATTTGGTGGTGGAAAGTTAAAATGTACGGTTACGAAAGAATTGGAACACGGTGGTCGGATGGTGCACTTTGATTATGATGGGATTTTTATGGAAATCTTAGAACAATTAGGTGAAATGCCCTTACCGCCCTATATCAAAGAAAAATTAGCTGATCCTGATCGTTACCAAACGGTCTATGCCAAAGAAGAAGGTTCAGCAGCGGCCCCTACAGCTGGCTTACATTGGACGAAAGACTTATTAGAGAAAGTCCAAGCTAAGGGTGTTAAGTTAGTTTATTTAACCTTACATGTGGGGTTGGGAACTTTTCGGCCAGTTTCTGAAGAAAATATTGATGATCATCAGATGCATAGTGAGTTTTATCGTTTGAGTGAAGCAGCGGCGCAAACTTTAAATAAAGTTAAGGCTAATGGTGGCAAAATTGTTGCAACGGGTACCACTTCTATTCGAACTTTAGAAACAATTGGAACGAAGTTTGACGGAAAAATTAAGGCAGACAGTGGCTGGACTGATATCTTTATTAAGCCCGGTTATCGTTGGCGGGTAGTGGATGAGTTTATTACTAATTTTCATTTGCCTAAGTCCACTTTGGTGATGTTAGTAGCTTCCTTTACCGGACGCGAAAATATCTTAAATGCTTATGAACACGCAGTTAAAGAGCAATATCGGTTCTTCAGTTTTGGTGATGCAATGTTTATTAAATAAAATTGCAGTAAAAATCAGTTGAGGTAAACAGAATTTGTCGTGAATAGAAACGAACATTTTTATGCACTCAATTGCTAAGTAATTTTCCCAACTTCATTACCCAAGTTAGGACCACATTGTTGAAGCAATGAGTTGTTATTTGGTGCAGTACGATGTCCAATAATATACAGAAATTTGGAGTTTTATATGGAACAACCAATTAAATATCATTTAATCAAAAAAGAAAAACATACTGGCGCCCGGTTAGGCGAATTAATTACCCCGCATGGAACTTTTGAGACCCCGATTTTTATGCCTGTTGGGACACAAGCCAGTGTCAAAACTATGTCACCAGAGGAATTAAAGGAAATCGGAGCAACGGTCATTTTATCTAATACCTATCACTTATGGTTACGGCCTGGTTCTAAGTTGGTGCGTGAAGCAGGTGGTTTGCACCAGTTTATGAATTGGGATCGTGGCATACTAACCGATTCTGGTGGCTTTCAAGTTTTTTCTTTAGCCAAAAGGCGCGGTATTAGTGAAGAAGGTATTACTTTTAAGAGCCATTTAGATGGGCGTAAGATGTTTTTATCACCAGAAAAGGCCATTCATATTGAAAATGATTTGGGCCCAGATATTATGATGAGCTTGGATGAATGTCCGCCTTTCTTTGAATCACATGATTACTTGCAAAAATCAATTGCACGTACAACTCGGTGGGCAGAACGTGGTTTAAGAGCGCATCGTAATCCTAACCGGCAGGGAATTTTTGGAATTGTGCAGGGCGCAGGTTTTAAAGATTTGCGGCAGCAAAGTGCCAAGGATTTAGTTTCATTAGATTTTGCTGGTTACTCTATTGGCGGTTTATCTGTTGGTGAATCGAAAACGCAAATGAATCAAGTTTTAGATTATACGACGCCACTTTTGCCGGAAAATAAGCCACGATACTTGATGGGCGTGGGTACAGCTGATTCGTTGATTGATGGTGTCATTCGTGGAATTGATATGTTTGATTGTGTTTTGCCCACACGGATTGCGCGTAATGGAACTTGCATGACTTCTAATGGGCGTTTGGTCGTCAAAAATGCACAATATGCCCACGATTTTGGCCCGTTAGATCCGAATTGTGATTGTTATGCTTGTCGAAATTATTCTCGGGCTTATATCAGACATTTACTGCAGGTTGATGAAACTTTTGGCATTCACTTAACAAGTTATCATAACTTATATTATTTAGTGCATTTGATGGCGCAAATTCGCCAAGCAATTCGGGATGATAATTTATTAGACTTGAAGCAACAGGTCTTCGAACAGTACGGCTTTAATGAAAAAAACGCAAAGAATTTTTAATGAGTTACTGTGTTTTCAAGGATTGTTTGTTAGAATAGTAGTAAAATCAAACTAGAGGTGGAGCAATTGAACTTATTGGCAGCTAAAGCAAGTGGTAGTGGTAACATGATGTTATTACTCTTTTTCGTCATTTTAATTGTATTTATGTATTTTACGATGTGGCGCCCACAAAAAAAGCAACAAGAACAACGTCAAAAAATGTTGGGTCAACTAAAAGTTGGTGATCCGGTCGTCACCATCGGTGGCCTTTACGGAACGATTGATACGATTAATGATGCAGAAAAGACCATCGTGATCGACTGTGATGGAATTTATTTAACGTTTAATCGTTCAGCGATTAGAAGTGTCAATAAACCAGCCGCAACTAAATCAGCGACAACAGCTAAGGCTGAGACAGAAACTAAAGCACCAGCAAAGTCAGATGAAGCGGCTAGTGACGATGCTGCTCCTGCTAGTCAAGCGGATGATGACACTACTACTGAAACAGCAGATAAATAATTTGAGTTTTGAAGAGGTTGGGACAAAAGTCGCTGAAATTTGAAAACTAACGATAATTGAGTAAGTTTGCCACAAATTTTAGACTTTTGGAGTACAATAATTAATCAATGTTTAGTTAGTTTAGAACATGATAATTATTGCCCCAACCTCTTTTTGTTAGCTGCAATTAGTTAAGTTTGAAGACGGTTTTTAATTGGTTGTAATTATTATGTTGGAGTAATTTTTATATAACTACAATCCAAAAACAAAAATTACGATGTGTGAGGTATGAATAATGCAGGAACAAAAAGTTATTTTTATTATTTTTGGTGGCTCAGGTGAT
This sequence comes from Bombilactobacillus sp. ESL1097, assembly GCF_058107205.1. Lineage (NCBI taxonomy): Bacteria > Bacillati > Bacillota > Bacilli > Lactobacillales > Lactobacillaceae > Bombilactobacillus > Bombilactobacillus sp. ESL1097. The sequence continues at coordinate 453,684 of NZ_JBYLUB010000001.1, forward strand.
TTAGCACACCGTAAATTATATCCTGCGCTTTTTAAATTATATTTAAAAGGTTATTTAAAACAGCATTTTGCAGTAATTGGTACAGCGCGAAGGGCTTGGAGCCACGAATATTTTCGGCAAACGATTTTACAATCAATTGTTGATGAAACTGCCGATCAAGACCAGATTGATCAATTTTTACAACATTTTTATTATCAATCACATGATGTTAATGATGCCGAACACTATGTTGCCTTAAAAAAATTGGCATCTAGTTTAGATCAAAAATATCAAACTGGCGCTAATCAAATTTTTTATATGGCGATTGCGCCCAAGTTTTTTGGAGTGGTGGCACAACATATTAATTCAGAACATTTATTAACAGCGACGGGTTTTAACCGTTTGGTCATCGAGAAGCCATTTGGGCGTGATTTAAAAAGCGCACAGGAATTAAACGATAGTATTGCAGCCACTTTCCAAGAAAAACAGATCTATCGTATTGATCATTATTTGGGAAAAGAAATGGTTCAGGCTTTGCCGATTCTTCGCTTTACGAATCCGATGTTAGAAGCTGTTTGGAATAAGCAGTATATTAATAATGTGCAAATTACCTTGGCTGAGACCTTGGGTGTGGGTGAACGTGCGGGTTATTATGAAACAGCTGGTGCTTTGCGTGATATGATTCAAAATCACGCCTTACAAATTTTGGGGTTATTGGCGATGGATCAGCCGTCGGTCTTTACGTCTGATGCAGTGCACCAACAAAAAGTCAAATTATTCTCGCAATTACAGTTATATTCAGCTCAAGAAGTTGAGCGCTATTTTGTGCGCGGTCAATATGGTACTGATAAGAAAGGTTATCATCGCTCTTATCGAGCAGCGGATGATGTAGCCGATAATTCAGTCGTAGAAACTTTTATTGCTGGAAAAATTTTGATTGATAATGAACGTTGGCAAAATGTACCATTTTATGTTCGCTCTGGTAAGAGATTACGTCAGAAAGCTACGCGGATTGATATTGTTTTTAATGAACAAACTGATAATATTTTTGCTCAAGTTTTACCGCAACAAATCAGACCTTGTCGACCAATACTGACAATTGTAGTAGAACCAACGCAGGGAATTAAATTGAGTTTGAACTTGACGACACCAGGAGAGGGTTTGCGCAATTCTTTGAAAACTTTAGATTTTCATGAATTGTCAGATAGCATGGTTAACTCACAGGAAGCCTATGAAAAATTATTAATTGATATTTTGTTGGGCAATCAAACTAATTTTACCAATTGGCAAGAACAGTATTACACTTGGCGCTTTATTGATCGGATTCGCCAATATTTTGATCAAATTCAGCCTGAGTTCCCTAATTACTATAGTAATAGTTTTGGCCCTCAAGCTAGTGACGATTTATTAGCGAAAGATGGCAACGAGTGGATTTGGAATTCGGATAATCTTGAACTCTGATTTTTGGGAATTACCCATTGTTATTAATGATCAACGTCAAATTCTGCATGTTGATATGGATGCTTTTTACGCTTCAGTGGAAGAACGTGAGCATCCAGCTTATCGCCATAAAGCGCTAGTCATTGCTCGCGATCCGCGCTTGCACAATGGTCATGGCGTTATTACTACTGCTAATTACCAGGCGCGGAAGTTTGGGGTACATTCGGCAATGCCAGCGATTAAGGCATTGGAGTTAATCCCTGCTGAGCAATTGCAATTTACGGATCCGAATTTTAAGTTATATCGGCAAGTTTCACAACAAATTCACCAGATTTTTGCGAAGATTACGGCTGTTTGGGAGCCTGTAGCGTTTGATGAAGCTTATTTAGATATAACGCATAATCATTTGCAGATGGAAGATCCAATTGAGGTTGCCGCGTTAATTCAGCATACTATCAAGAATTCATTACAATTAACTTGTTCGGTAGGAATTTCTTATAATAAATTTTTAGCTAAAATGGCATCTGATTATGCTAAACCATTCGGGCGCACGGTAATTAGTAGCAACCAAGCGTTGAATTTTTTGGCGCAGATGCCGATTGCTAAATTACATGGTATTGGTAAAGCCACACAGGCTAAACTAGCACAAGCTGGCTTAACTACCGGTCAACAGTTGCAGCAATGTCCAGTGACTTTTTTAACGCGATTGTTGGGAAAAACGGGTTTTCTCTTGTATCAGCGAATTCACGGAATTGATGATCGCCAAGTGAGCGCACAGCGCCAGCATAAATCGATTGGTAATGAACGTTCCTTTGATCGACCAATTTTTAATGACCAAGAGATTAATGATGTTTTAAAGGAACAGGCAAAATCGGTGGCACAAACTTTGCAACAAAAGCAGCTGCATGGGCAAACGATTGTTTTAAAAGTTCGGACGATGGAATTTGTGACTTATACACGGCGCAAAACTTTGACTAATTGGACTAATAATGCACAATTAATCTACCAAACTAGTCAAGAATTGTTAGCCACTTTAATGTTAGAGAATCAACCACTGCGCTTATTAGGAATTACGGTAACCAACTTAGTGCCACAAAATTTTGAGGAAATTGAGCTTTTTTAGGAGAAGATTATGAATACTTTTGGAGAAATTATTACCCAAATTAAACAATATGAGCGAATCATTATCCATCGACATGAAAATCCTGATCCAGATGCTCTAGGGTCACAGTTAGGTTTAGCATCCAGCATTCAAGCAACTTATCCGGATAAAACGGTTTTGTTAGCGGGGGGGTCAGTCGGTGATTTAGACTGGATTAGTACGATGGATCAAGTTAGTGATCTGCAGTATCAACAAGCATTAGTGATTGTCGTTGATACAGCTAATCAACCGCGCATTAGTGATCAGCGTTATAGTGAAGGTGAAAAACTGATTAAGATTGATCACCATCCCAATGTGGATTCATATGGTGATTTACAGTATGTGAATACGAGTGCTTCGAGTTGTTCAGAAATTATCGGTGATTTAATTAATAGTGCTGGTTCTGATTTGGTTTTCACGGACCAAGCAGCCCGCGCTTTATATGCAGGAATAGTCGGTGATACGGGACGCTTCATGTATCAAAGTACAACTTCTCATACTTTAGCTTTAGCTGCGCAATTAATTGGTTATCGTTTTGATGCCGCCGCTTTAAATCGCAATATGGGGCAAATGACGTTAGAACAAGCCAAATTACAAGGTTATGTCTTTGAACATTTGGTGATTGCTCCTAATGGTGCAGCCAAAGTGGTTTTGCCAGCTGAATTGTTAACGAAATTAGGTTTACAGCAGGCAGATGCCCATGTGGTCGTTGGGACACCCGGGCGGTTAAAGAATGTTCAATCTTGGGTCATTGCGGTAGCTAAAGCTGATGGCACTTACCGTATTCATTTGCGTTCTAAGCAAGTAGCCATTAATGATTTGGCAGCACAACATGATGGTGGCGGACATCCACTAGCTAGTGGTGCTAATGCGCAAGATTTGGCAGAGGTGGAACAAATTTATCAGCAACTACAAGCTAAATTAGACGATTAAGATAGAGATTAAGGAAATTTGAGGTTAAAATTATGGCTAATTTTGCAGATTATCATTTTGCAGAATTTTTGAAGACAGCGCTGACTAAAATTAATTTTCAGCAGCCTACTAACGTTCAACAGCAAGTCATTCCAGTGATCCAAAAAGGTCATGATGTGATTGTCCAGGCACAAACGGGTAGTGGCAAAACGCACGCATATTTGTTACCGTTAATTAATCAGTTAACGGCTACTAAACAAGTACAATTATTAATTACTGCTCCCAGTCGGGAATTAGCGTATCAAATTCGCGAAGCAGCACAGCAATTAATTCAAACGAGTACTTTAGATTTGCACATTGGTTTATACGTCGGAGGAACCGATAAATTAAAACAAGTACAACACTTGAAACAACATCAACCTCAAATTGTTATTGGTACTCCAGGACGAATTTGGGATTTGATCAAAAATCAGGCGCTCTTGGTTTACCAAACTAAATATTTTGTGATTGATGAAGCTGATATGACTTTGGATTTAGGTTTTTTGCAAGAGGTCGACCATATTGCCAGCAGTTTGCCTGACAAATTACAAACGATGGTGTTTTCAGCAACAATTCCGGATAAGTTACAGCCATTTTTGAAAAAATATTTATATGAACCACAAGTGATTAAACTAGCGGTTCCAACAATTATTGCCCCTAATATTACGAATTTGGCAATTTTTACGCGTGGACGGGATCGGAAGACTGTTTTATATCAAGTTTTAACCTTAGGTCAACCGTATTTAGCGTTAATCTTTGCGAATACGAAAAAAACGGTTGATGAAGTTTTTAATTTTTTGAAAGTTAAAGGGTTAAATGTTGCCCGCATTCATGGTGGATTAACGCCACGGGAACGTAAGCGCACCATGAAGGCGATTGAAAATATGGATTATCAATTTGTCGTAGCGTCTGATCTAGCTGCTCGGGGGATTGATATTCCGGGAGTTTCTCATGTAGTTAATTATGAAATTCCGGACGATGATGACTTTTTTGTTCACCGCGTGGGACGGACTGGGCGCAATCAAATGGCCGGGAGTGCTATTACGTTATATGCACCGGAAGAAGAAGAAAAGTTACAACATTTAGAAAATTTAGGAATCAAATTTGCAGCTAAAGAAATCAAAAACGGTGAATTAGTTGCGACCCATCAGCATGATCGCCGCCAACAACGCACGGCTTCGCAGCATCAGTTAGATCCAACATTAGTCGGCTTAGTTAAAAAAGAAAAGAAGAAGAAAAAGCCTGGTTATCGTAAGAAAATTAAACAAGCGGTTGACCAAGACCGGCGGCAAAAACGTAAAATAGAACAACGTGCTCAGCGTAACCAACGCAAAAAAATGCGGAAACAACAGCACTAAAGTGTTTAGTATGATATGCCTCCCTGAGAATTAGGACAATAGTCTTAATTTTTGGAGGCATTTTTTATGAATAGATTATTGAAAAAGAATTGACTTTCTAGAATTTTAAAATTATTATTGAAATTAATTGGATATGCTGTGTTCAAACTTTCTTGAGAGAGGGTAAGGTTGGTGGAATTACCTGTTGGTTTTAATGCAGTGCTCCCAACGTTTAAATTAAAATAATAAATGAAGTGGCAAACGACAAAATCGTTGCAATCAAGGTGGTACCACGCTTAAGCGCCCTTGTGAAGCAATGATTTTGTTTTTTTATTGAGGAGTGAAATTATGAAACAAATGACTAGTGCGCAAGTGCGCCAAATGTTCTTAGATTTTTTTGCTCAAAAAGGTCATACGATTGAGCCAAGTGCATCATTAGTACCCAAAGATGATCCAACATTATTGTGGATTAATTCTGGTGTAGCAACGATGAAGAAATACTTTGATGGTGAAGTAATTCCGAAAAATCCGCGTTTAGTTTCGGCACAAAAAAGTATTCGTACTAATGATATTGAAAATGTGGGACATACTGCTCGGCATCAAACCTTTTTTGAAATGTTAGGTAATTTTTCAGTCGGTGATTATTTTAAAGATCAGGCTGTTGCTTGGGCATGGGAGTTGTTGACTAGTCCCGAGTGGTTTGATTTTGATCCGGAAAAATTATTTGTCACAGTTTATCCTAAGGATCAAGCGGCGTATGATTGTTGGATTAAACAAGGTGTGCGGCCTGATCATATTTATAAAGTTGAAGATAACTTTTGGGATATTGGGGTGGGTCCTTGCGGTCCAGATTCTGAAATCTTTTATGATCGCGGACAGGAAAATAATGATGTTGCGGAAAACGATCCTGAGAATTATCCTGGGGGCGAAAATGCACGTTACTTGGAAATTTGGAACATCGTGTTCTCCCAGTTAAACCATTTGCCTGACGGTCAATATGTGGATCAACCACATAAAAATATTGATACTGGTATGGGCTTAGAACGGATTGTTTCCGTGATTCAAAATGCACCAACAAATTTTGAAACTGATTTGTTCTTACCAATCATTCGAGCTACAGAAACTTTTACTGCTGATAAACATTATGGTGCTGTTGCTAGCGATGATGTGGCTTTTAAGATTATTGCCGATCATGTGCGGACGGTTAGTTTTGCAATTGGTGATGGCGCTTTGCCTTCGAATGAAGGTCGGGGCTATGTTTTGCGGCGTTTAATTCGACGTGCGGTTTTAAATGGTCATAAACTAGGAATCCAAGGTCCATTTTTAAGTCAATTAGTTCCCGTAGTTGGAAAAATTATGGACAGTTATTATCCAGAGATATTGGCCCAATTAGAATACATTCAAAAGGTGATTGCTAGTGAAGAAAAGCGGTTTGCCGAAACCCTGAATGATGGTTTAGCTTTGCTAAATGAAACGATTGCTCAAGTTAAAGCTAACGGCAGCCAACAAATTAGTGGTAGTGCGGCTTTTAAATTGTTTGATACCTATGGTTTTCCGTATGAATTAACGGTTGAGTCAGCACAAGAGCAAGGTTTAAGTGTCGATCGTGCTGGATTTGATGCCCAAATGGAGCAACAAAAGCAACGTGCTCGGCAAGCACGTGGTAAGCAACAGTCCATGGGCAATCAAGATCAATTATTAATGGGCTTAAACATTGAGAGTGAATTTGTCGGCTATGACCAAATGAGCATTGATGATGGTGTTTTACAAGCGATTATCGTGGCTGATCAAACAGTTGCTGAGGTCAAAGCTGGTCAAGCACAATTAATTTTTGATCGAACGCCTTTTTACGCTGAAATGGGTGGTCAAGTGGCCGATATTGGGGTGATTCAAGATCAAAACGGAACCACGGTTGCCCAAGTTATCGACGTTCAACATGCACCAAATGGTCAAAATTTACATTTAGTTGATGTCAAAGCACCGTTGGTGCAAGGCCAAACCTATCATTTAGCTATTGATCAAACTTTCCGGAAAAAAGTCCGGCGGAATCATACAGCTACGCATTTATTGGATCAGGCGTTACGGAATGTTTTGGGCGATAAAACCCATCAAGCGGGTTCATTAGTCGAGCCAGATTATCTGCGCTTTGATTTTACTAGTTTAGATCGTTTGACTGACGCGCAGTTGCGCCAAATTGAGCAAATCGTTAATGAACAAATTTGGCAAGAAATTCCTGTAGAAACGATTGAAACAGATTTGCAATCGGCGAAGAAATTAGGTGCCATTTCACTATTTGATGACAAGTATGGTGATCAAGTCCGAGTTGTGAAAATTGCTGACTTTTCCATGGAATTTTGTGGCGGTACGCATGTCAAAAATACGGCCGAAATTGGCATGTTTAAGATTATTGCTGAAACAGCTATTGGTTCCGGTGTCAGACGAATTACGGCGGTTACAAGCCAAGAAGCTTACGAGGCCGATCAAGAACAGTTGCATTATTTGCAACAAATGCAGCAAGAATTAAAAGTTCCGCAGATGAAAGTTTTGCCTGAAAAAGTCACACAATTGACCGCCGAATTAAAGAGTACTAAGCAAAAATTACGAGATTTAAAAACCAAGGTGGCCCAACAAGAAGCCGGTGACTTATTAAATCAAGTTGAACAACTTGGTTCCATGACAGCGATTATTACAGCCGTACCCGATACGGGAATGAATGAATTGCGGCAAATGGCAGATACTTGGAAGCAAAAGTCGCAATCAGATGTCTTGGTATTGGGAACTAAAAACGGAAGTAAAGCTAATTTAATTATAGCTGCTAGTTCTAAGGCGATTGCCCAAGGATTGACAGCTGGACAATTAATTAAGCAAATTGCTCCGAAAATCAATGGCGGCGGCGGTGGTCGCGCTCAATTAGCCCAGGCGGGCGGGAAAGATGCTACTGGATTAGATGCAGCTTTAACTTTGGCCCGTCAATTAATTGCTCAAGCTTAATCAATGGTCAAGGACCTCTTTTTAGACTATGATATAATGATTACTTGAAAATAGATTTGTGATTGAATCAGTTTTTGAGTATGATAAGGATTATAAAAAGAGGTGTAGCTTGTGAGTTCTTTAGATAATACAATGAGCTTTGACTTCAACGAGAGTCGAAGACAGGATGTTCGCGATACTTTGCAAAAGGTTTATAAGGCACTGGAAGATAAGGGGTATAATCCTATCAACCAAATTGTAGGTTATCTGTTGTCGGGTGATCCAGCTTATATTCCCCGTTATAATGATGCGCGTAATTTGATTCTAAAGCATGAGCGGGATGAAATTATTGAAGAATTAGTTCGTTATTATTTAGAAAATGGTGACAATCATTGAGAATTATGGGCTTAGATGTTGGCTCCAAGACCGTTGGTGTCGCGGTGAGTGACCTACTAGGCTGGACTGCTCAAGGTGTAGAAATTATCCGCATTGATGAAGACCAACAAGAGTTTGGTTTGGAGCGCTTGGCACAGTTAGTACAGCAATATCAAGTAGAGCAATTTGTCGTGGGCTTACCTAAAAATATGGATAATTCTGAGGGTGAACGTGTTACTAAATCCCAAGAATATGGTAAAATGATTGCCACAAAGTTTAATTTACCCGTTGATTATATTGATGAACGCTTAACGACAGTGCAAGCTCAACGGATGTTGATCGAAGAGGCTGATGTATCACGGCATAAACGTCATCAAGTAATTGATGAAGTCGCAGCGATGATGATTCTGCAAAATTATTTAGATAAACTGGCCTATCAAAAGGCTAATCCACAGTAGAGAGGTTAACTAATGGACGGCAAACCTGAAAATATTGACCAAGAAATTGTCTTAAGTGACGATCAAGGCAACCAAGAAGTTTATAAAATTTTATTTACATTTGATTCGGATGATTATGGCAAATCATATGTTCTAATGTATCGCGCTGCTCAAGAAGATGACGATGAAATTGAAATTCAAGCTTTTAGCTTTATTCCTGATGAAAATGGGGATGTAACTTCTGGTGACTTGATGCCAATTACTGATGACGATGAGTGGGAAATGGTACAGGAAGTTTTAAATACCTTTTCTAGTGATGAAGATAATTCACAACAATAAATTTTATAATGATCAGGTGTCAGAATGTTAAGTGTATTAATAATTCTAACTTTGGCTTACGGAATTTATGCTGGGATTAGAAGAGGATTAGCGCTGCAAAGCGTTTATACAATCGGTTATGTAATTAGTTTCGTTTGTGCGTGGGGCACTTATCGCTGGTTAGGTCCTAAATTAGACTTAATTGTTCCTTATCCATCCGCTTCGCCGCAAAGCTATTTTGCTTTTTTTAGTCAACGTGTACGATTAAGTTTAGATAGTTCCTTTTATTTAGGAATTGCATTCTTATTTGTGGTTTTTGGTGGTTGGTGTTTAACGCGAATAGTTGGAGCGTATTTTAACGATTTGACGTATCTTTCTTTCGGCGGCGATTTTAATCGCCCTTTGAGTGCAATTTTGGCTTTAGTATGCAATTATGTGGGAATTTTTATGGTCTTATATATTTTAGCCTTAATTCCAATTACGGGCTTGCAGCATATTTTAAGTCGTTCGACAATTGCTTCAACAATGATCCGTTACTCAACTGGACTAACACAATTGTTTACTAATTTGTTAATTGGTGTTTTATAAAGAAACTGAGCATAAAGTTATTTAGAACATGCAAAATAATGGGAACAAATCAAAAGGTGTGCTTACTGAAAAGATTTGTCTAGGTTATCGCAAATTCTAAGAACTTTGGACTCAGTTTTTTGTTTGGTTAGAAAATTAACCACTACTGAAAATTTATTCAAAGTATGCTGGTAGTTATACAGACAGCGCCAGCTGACGAACAATATTGATGTAATGTTGTGAAATTAATTTAACAATAAAGGAAGAACAAGATGAATCAACGGATTTTAGAAACGTTGGAGTACGACAAAATTTTAAACTTAATGACGCCATTTTTAATAACAGAGCCTGGAAAACGACAACTGAAACAATTAAAACCGCAAACCAAACGGTCTTTGGTGCAGCAATTACTGGATGAAACTGCCGATATTGTGGAATTACATCGCTTAGCGCAAGATTTGCCGTTAGAACCGGTTCACGAATTACAATCTGAATTAAAGCGTATTAAAATTGGTGCAGTGCTCAATGGTAATGAACTATATCGAGTTAGTAGTGTATTACGGGTTAGCAATCAATTAAAGACTTTCTTTGATCAATTACGTGTTGATGGGGTGTTATTAAATCAGTTATACCGCTATGGTGAGCAACTCGTTACACTAGCTAGTATTAATGAACGTTTGCAGCAATCGGTTGATGAACAAGGAAATTTGTTAGATGATGCTGATCCGCAATTAAAGCAAATTCGTCGGACAATTAATCATTCGCAACAAAAAGTACGGGCCCAAATGGATCATTATTTACAAGGCAATAGTCGCAAATATCTCACAGAAAATTTAATTACCATTCGCGATGGCCGCTTAGTTTTACCCGTGCGTCAAGAAGCACGCAATCACTTTGGTGGGGTTATTCATGACCAAAGTGCTAGTGGTCAAACAGTTTATGTAGAACCTCAGAGTGTCATTAATTTAAATAATACGATTCAAGAGCAACAAGCTTTAGAAAAACAAATTATTCAACGCATTTATCAGCAATTAAGTGATTTATTGCGACCTTACGTCACCGAGTTACAACAAGACAGCGATTTAATTGGCCAATTGGACTTAATTCAAGCTAAAGCACAATTGGCGCAACAACAACAAGCTACTCAGCCAATAGTCACTGCTAATCAAGTTATTGCTTTAAATCAAGCACGTCATCCGCTAATTGATGCGCAACAGGTCGTAGCGAATACGATTAATTTGGGGCAAGATTTTCAGAATTTAATTATTACGGGTCCAAATACGGGTGGTAAGACGATAACGTTAAAAACGGTCGGCTTATTGCAATTAATGGCGCAATCGGGGTTATTTATTCCTGCACAAACGGGGAGTAAAGTAGCAGTCATGACTGAAATTTTTGCTGATATTGGTGACGAACAATCAATCGAACAAAATTTGAGTACGTTCTCGTCACATATGGATAACATTATTACAATGTTACCGCAATTAAGCGATTCTAGTTTAGTTTTATTAGATGAGTTAGGTGCGGGCACAGATCCACAACAAGGAGCAGCCTTGGCAATTGCTGTAATTGAGGCGATGAGTCAAAGTCATTGTTTATTGATGGTCACCACCCATTATCCTGAGTTAAAATTATTTGCTTATAACTATCCGCAAACAACCAATGCTTCCATGGAATTTGATTTGCAAACTTTAAAGCCTACTTACCGATTGTTAATTGGGATTCCAGGAAGTAGTAATGCTTTTGATATTGCTCAAAGACTAGGGATGCAAACCACGATTGTTGAGCGGGCACGCCATTTACAGAGTGGCGCTGATCAAGATTTGAATGAAATGATTCAAGATCTAGAGCGTCAGCGGAAGCAATTTGAAAAACAATATCAGCATTATCAACAACAATCCCAACAATTGCAAGCGCAAGAACGACAATTAAAACAAGAGCAACAAGCTTTAGAACAACAACAAGATCAAATTTTAAATCAAGCTCGTCAACAAGCCAATCAGCTGGTGGATCAAGCACAACAAAAATCAGACCAAATTATTCAAGATTTGCACCGTTTACAAAAAAAGGCCCCTAATTTAATCAAAGAAGATCGAATTATTGCGGCCAAAACTGGTTTGAAAAACTTGCATCAAGACCCCGTGCTCAAAAAAAATAAGGTCTTGCAACGGGAAAAACGCAAGCAACAGATCAAAGTGGGCGATGATGTCCATGTTGATGAATATGGTCAAGATGGAGTGGTCGTTGGTCAGGATAAAAAAGGTAATTTTGAAGTGCAATTGGGAATTATCAAAATGAAATTAAAACCAGAACAGTTAACTAAGGTCAAAAATGCAGCTGCTGCGCAACAGAGTCATTTTTCCCAAAAACGGGCGCATACTAACGTCCCCTTAAAGCTTGATTTACGAGGCGAACGTTATGAAGAGGCTATGAATGATTTGGAGCAGTATTTAGATTCAGCCTTGATGGCGGGCTACGGGCAGGTCACAATTGTGCATGGCTTTGGTACAGGAGTGATTCGCAAAGGCGTTTGGAAAATGTTACGACAAAATTCTCGTATTAAATCTTTCGAATATGCCCCAGCTAGTTCTGGTGGCCAGGGTGCAACCATTGTGAAGTTTGGCTAAAGTGCCAGGCAATTAATTGGTTTCTGAATAGATAGTTGTTATAATAAATTGTGTAATTATTTAAAGGAGATGAGCTCATGGTTGACAGTTTAACTGATCAGGATTTTGCAAATGAGACTAAAGAAGGCTTGGTGTTGACCGATTTTTGGGCAACTTGGTGTGGTCCTTGTCGGATGCAATCACCAGTAGTTGAAAAATTATCTGAGCAATACGATGATGTTAAATTTACCAAAATGGATGTTGACGCTAATCCCAAGACACCAGAACAATTTGGTATTCGGGCAATCCCAACTTTAATTTTGAAAAAAGATGGTCAAGTTGTGGAAACTTTGGTAGGTTATCAAAGTGAAGACCAATTAAAACAAGTAATTGCTAAACACTCCTAAACAGGACTGTGCTGCGTTATTTGATAGTTATTAATAAATAATTTATGAGGAACTTTTTGTTTACACTGTGCAAAAAAGATATTTTTTTGTAAGTAGTAGAGGGAAAGTTCTTTTTTTTTAGAATATTGCGTTATAATGTGTTTGTTTAAATTTTTTAGTTTGGGGAGTTTTTATGTTCAAAAAATTTTGGCAGCATCCAACAGTGCGGTTTGTATCGTTGACTTTACTGTATTTTCTCATCATTATGGCTTTGGTGTATTTATATAGTTATTCTGGTATTAATAATAGTAAATTCATCTACAATGAATTTTAGGAGGAAGCCTTTTGAATGAAAAAATAACTAATCTTTTGACAACAATCGATCAGATTGCGCAAGATAATCCGGCTATTTGCTATCAAGATACTGCCGGTCAGCATTCTTATCAAGAATTATTTCATGATAGTCAACAATTAGCAGCTTATTTGCAAAGTTTGGACTTGCCGACTGGTGAGCCGGTCATGATTTATGGAGATCAAAGTTTTCAAACTGTAGTGGTTATGTTAGCTTGTGTCAAAGCCGGTCATGCCTATATTCCAGTTGATGTTCATTCACCCAATGAGCGCTTACTACAAATTAGTGAGATTGCTCACCCAGCAGCGGTAATTGGTGTCCAAGAGTTGCCAATTACTCTGGATGTGATAACTGTTACACCACAGCAATTACAGACCGCTTTGGTTAGTTCACAACCACCATTAGATTCTGATTTAAGTGTCCAAGGTGATGATAATTTTTATATTATCTTTACTTCGGGGACTACGGGGGTACCTAAGGGAGTTCAAATTAGTCATAATAATTTGCTAAGTTATGTTAATTGGATGTTATCTGATTTTAATTTGCCACAGCAAGTTCGTTGTTTATCACAGCCGCCGTATTCGTTTGATTTGTCGGTAATGGACTTGTATCCGACTTTAGTGTTGGGCGGCAAATTATTGGCTTTAGATCAAGCAACGACTGATAACTTTGCGCAATTATTTCAGGTTTTACCGACACTAGACTTACAGGAATGGGTTTCAACACCATCTTTTGTGGAATTGTGCTTATTAGATAAAAATTTTGATCAACAACACTATCCACAATTACAGCATTTTTTGTTTTGTGGTGAAGAATTAACGTGCAGTACAGCCCAAACACTGTTACAACGTTTTCCACAAGCCCAAGTCTTTAATACCTATGGACCAACTGAAGCTTGTGTTGCGGTAACTTCGATTGAAATCACTCCACAGATCATTGAACAGTATGAGCGTTTACCAATTGGTTATGCTAAAGCTGACACGAATATTACCTTGGTTGATGAATCAGGACAATCAGCCCAAGCCGGGGAATTAATTATTAGTGGTCCCAGTGTTTCGAAGGGCTATTTGAATAATCCTGATAAAACGGCTCAAGCTTTTGAAAAACAGGCTGGACGTTTGGCTTACCGTTCTGGCGATTTGGCAACTATGGATTCGGACGGTTTATTGTTTTATCGTGGACGCACGGATTTTCAGGTGAAGTTACATGGTTATCGCATTGAGCTAGAAGATATTGATCAAAATTTAGCGGCTTTGCCACAAGTTGATCAAGCTGTCACTGTTCCGCGTTATGATGCGCAGCATAAGGTGAGCCAATTGGTGGCTTTTGTAGTCTTGAATCAAGAACTGGAGCAAGCATCTACCACCTTAAAGCAAGAGTTAGCACAAAATGTCATGTCATATATGGTGCCCCAGCGCATTGAGGTACGACAAGCTTTACCGAAAACCGCTAATGGCAAAATTGATCGGAAAAAATTGATGGCTGAGGTAAATCATCATGCCTAATGTGCAACCCTATCAAAATCCACAGTATTTTATTCTGTTACTCATTGCCTTACTGCCATTAATGATTGGTTTATATCATGGTAAGCGTTGGCGGTGGTACGAAACAATCATTTCGCTGATCTTTTTGGTTTTAATTTTTGACAATGATAAACTGAAACAAGGCTTAGCTTTAATTGGGTATACGATTATCCAAGTCATTATCGTGGCAAGCTACAGTCATTATCGGACGAAGAAGGACTCACCTAATAAATTTGGAATTTTTGCCTTAGCAGTCTTCTTATCCATTATTCAAGTAGCAATTGTTAAATTTACGCCCCTCTTTGATCACGGGCGGGATTCGATTGTGGCGTTTTTAGGAATTAGTTATTTAACTTTTAAAACGGTCGGAATGTTAATGGAAATTCGCGACGGTGCTATTAAGGAATTTCATTTAGGAAAATTCTTACATTTTCTATTATTTTTCCCAACGTTGTCATCGGGACCAATTGACCGTTACCGGCGCTTTATTAAAGATTACGATAATGTGCCGACGCAAGCTCAATATGTTGAGCTCATTGGTAAAGGGCTGCATAATATCTTTTTAGGATTTTTATATAAGTTTCTTTTAGGTTACCTATTTGGAACGGTAATGTTGCCGCGTTTGGAGCACATTGCCTTATTGCAACGCAATAGTCATTTTTTAGGACTATCTGTTTATGTGATTTTAGTTATGTATTGTTATAGTATGTATTTGTTCTTTGATTTTGCCGGTTACAGTTTGTTTGCAATTGGGACCAGTTATTTAATGGGAATTCAAACTCCGATTAACTTTAATAAACCGTTTTTGGCACCGAATATTAAAGAATTTTGGAATCGATGGCATATGAGTTTGTCCTTCTGGTTCCGTGATTATATTTATATGCGTTTTGTTTTTTGGGCGATGAAGCATAAAGTTTTAAAGAGTCGGATCGCAATGGCGAATATAGGTTATTTGCTCTTGTTTGGTTTAATGGGAATTTGGCACGGCGAGACCTGGTACTATATTGTGTATGGGTTATTTCACGCCTGTTTAATTATCGGGACTGATGCTTGGTTAAGATTTAAGAAACGGCATCGTAAACAAATTCCGTCTAATCGCTGGACCAAATATTTGGGCATCTTTTTAACTTTTAATACAGTTTGTTTTAGCTTTTTAATCTTTTCGGGCTTTTTAAACCAATTATGGTTTAATTAAACAAACTGGTTAATGCGGTAATAGTTCATCAAATTGGATATAGTTTTATCTAATTTAAGTAAAATTAAAGGAGATCAATGATTATGGATATTCAAACAACAGTTTTAGATATTTTGGCAGATTTAACAGGGACAGATTCTGTGAAGGAAAATTTAGATGAATCATTATTTGATAGTGGTTTGTTGGATTCGATGGCTACGGTGCAATTATTACTCGAATTACAGCAGCAATTAGGTATTGACGTTCCGGTTTCCGAATTAGAGCGTAGCGAATGGGACACACCGAATAAAATTATTGCGAAGGTAAAAGATCTGGCCAATGAGTAACTTTAAAAAGTTAATCAAAATTATTGCTCCAATGTTAACCGCGGCACTTTTAGCCTTATTAGTTTTATACGGTCCGTTGAAAGTGCCCGCACCAGGAGCTACAACGGTTAAAAAGGCCGCCACTTCATTATCAGCGAATGTTTTGCGTGGTGATCAAATTAAAGATAGAGCTTTGGATGAGAATTATTTGATGATTATGGGGTCTTCAGAATTATCACGGTTTGATTCTTTTCATCCATCTGTCTTGACGCAGAAGTATCACCGTGGCTACCAACCATTTTTATTGGGAGCTCCAGGAACGCAGTCTTTGACGCATTTCTTTTCAGCACAAGCCATGGGAAAGCATTTGGATCATCACCGCGTAGTTGTAATTATTTCGCCGCAATGGTTCGTGCAAAAAGGCGTTGATAAAAATATGTTTGACTACTATTATTCTAAGCAACAAGCGACATATTTTATTAATCATGCCCGACCACAGACTGAAGCGGATCGTTACGCTGCTAGACGCTTGTTAAGTATGCCGGCAGGTAGTGCCGACGAAAATGTGGAAAGTGCATTAAAAAATATTGCCGCCGGCCAACCAATTAATGCCGAGCAACGCTTGATGATTACTGGTTTAGCTAGCAAAAACTTGCAGCATCAGGATCAATTATTCACACGCTTTTTCATAAAAGATCGTCGAGCAATGATTGCTGAACATGCGCGCGCTTTGCCTGATCATTATAATTACCATCAATTAGATGTGATGGCCAAAGACTTAGGTCAAGAACACTCCACTGATAATAATTTGGGGATTGAAAATAAATTTTATAATCAGAAATTAAAGAACTCTATGCGGGGATTAAAAAATAGTCAAGAACACTATACCTATGAATATGGTCCGGAATTTTCTGATTTTCAATTATTATTAAATCAATTTCAAAAACACCACGTGACACCTCTATTTGTGATTCCACCGATTAATCGGCAATGGATGGACTATACTGGTTTACAGGAGTCCATGCTAAATCGTTTTGACCATAAAATCACTTATCAGTTACGTTCCCAAGGTTTTCAGCATATTTTAGATTTGCATTCTGATGGTAATATACCTTACTTTATGCAAGATACGATTCATTTAGGCTGGCGCGGCTGGGTTAAGGTTGATCAAGGTATTAATCAATTTGTGCACGAAAAACAGCCACAACAGACTAGTTACCATTTAAAAGATTATTTCTATACCAAAGATTGGCAGCAGCGTAAACCTACTACCATCTCTAATAAATATCACTAATGCTTAAAATGTAGTTCAGTAAGATTGAGATTGTATCAACTCTAGCTTAATTGGACTGCATTTTTACATATAGCCGCTCATTTGTAGTACACTAGAAATTCAAGTATTAATTACAATTTAAATTTGAAGGGTGTGAGTCGATGGATAATCGGCCAATTGGTTTTTTAGATTCCGGATTGGGTGGGTTGACGGCAGTCAAGGCTGCTTTAAAATTATTACCAGCTGAAAGTTCTGTTTTTATTGGTGATCAGGCACGGTTGCCATATGGCCCTCGTTCACCGCAAGAAATCCAGCAATTTACCAAACAGTTAATTGCTTTTTTAATCACTAAAAAGGTGAAAGTAGTTTTAATTGCTTGTAATACAGCAACCGCTGCGGCCCTACCAGTAATGCAACAATTATTTCCAATTCCCATTTTTGGCGTGATTGATGCGGGCAGTCGTCAAGCAATTCGCCAAACTAAGCAAAATAAATTGGGATTAATTGCGACCCAGGGCACCATTAATTCTCAAGCTTATGAAAAAGAAATTCAGCAGTTAGCGCCACAGATACAAATCTGCGGTTTACCAACACCGGAATTTGTGACGTTGGTTGAACAAGGTGATTTAAAAAGTTCAGCTGCCCAATTGCTAGTTCAACAAACGTTAGCGCCATTAATGCCGCAGTCGTTAGATACATTAATCTTAGGGTGTACCCATTTTCCGTTACTGACACCTTTAATTCAAGCAGCAATGGGGCCTAAAGTTCAGCTAATTGATGCGGGTAGTGCTGCGGTCGTTGAATTAAAAGATTTTTTACAGCAACAGAATTTGACAGCTGCGCCAGATCATTTAGCTCAACATCAGTACTATACTACTGGCTCTGCGCAACAATTTAAAAAATTAGCAACGCAATGGTTACAACAACCGATTACAGCCCAACAAGTGGAGGTTTGATCAATGAAAAAGTTATTAGTGGCAACCAAGAACGCAAATAAAGTTCGAGAGTTACAGCAATTATTAGCACAACAAGCAATTACAATTACCACATTATTAGATTATCCACAAATGCCGGACGTTGCCGAAACCGCTACGACATTTGAGGGGAATGCGTGGTTAAAAGTTAATGCAGCCATCAAAGAATTAAATTTGCCAACACTTGCTGATGATTCAGGGTTGATGGTTGATGCGTTACATGGGCAACCTGGGGTACGTTCAGCGCGTTATGCCGGTGATCATGATGATGCTGCCAATAATGCGCGGCTGTTAGCGGAATTAGGCGGAGTTCCTCTGGAGCAAAGAACTGCCCACTTTGTCACGACGTTAGTGTATAAAGATCCCATTCAAGAGCAACAATTAGTGGTTAAAGGACAGTTGGATGGCTTAATATTAACAGTTCCGCGAGGCAATGATGGTTTTGGTTATGACCCTTTGTTTTATGTGCCACAACTACAAAAAACTTTGGCCGAGTTAACTACCGCTGAAAAGAATCAAGTCAGTCATCGAGCACAAGCTCTGAAAAAGTTTGTGACAGCTTATCAAGAATTAGGTTAGATGCTAGTTAATTGACTAGATTAAAGCCAATATTCTTTTACACAAATCGTCAATTTTAACAAGCTATAAAAAAGACAGAAGTGGCAGGAAATTATTAAATTTCTAACCATTTCTGTCTTTTAATTGCGACAATTTATTGGGTTAAATCAAGTTTATTTTCGGGTAGAGCAATCTTAGCAGTTTGTAACGCGGCTAGATAAGCCTCCAAAAATTTACGTTTAACAATTAGTTGGGCACCATTACGAGTATCAATTTGAATTTGATAAATTAAGATGCCGTTCACAACATCCGTTGGTCCTAATAAATGCGGCGCATTCACTAAATCAGGATCTTCGGGAGTTAGTTGTTGATTGACTTGACTCAAAACTTTGGTGACAGCTTTAATATCCGTATGCGGAAATAACTGTAAGTTAATAATTGTCGTCATGTTACCGCGGGATAAGTTTTTAACGATGGTAATATTGCGATTGGGAACATAATTCAAAGTACCGTCAGCACTGCGAATTTGCGTAGTTCGTAAACCAATATAAGTGACTGTGCCAGAAATATCGCCCACGGTAACTGAATCGCCAACGTCAAATTGTTGTTCCACTAGAATGAAAAAGCCAGTAACCACATCACTGACGAAGCCTTGAGCACCGAGCCCTAAAGCCAAACTGAAAATACCGGCGCCGGTAATTAAAGTACCGACGGGGGCGCCCAAAATAGATAGAACCATATAAATGTAAATAAAGGCTAAAAAATAAAAATAAATATTTTGAGTTAAAGTCGCAATCGTGCGCGTACGATTGGAGCTAGTTTCACTACTTTTTAGATTGTTGGCAATCCGCGAAACAAAGCGGCGGCCTAATTTATAAAGTAGCCAAAAGGCAATAGTTAATAGAATAATCTTGATCAAGTCACTGACAATTGTATTCAGTAAGTTAATCCAGTATTGGGGGTTATTGAGCTGTTGCCAGAATAATTGATTGTGATTAGCATTGTTTTGTTGCTGTTGTTGCGTATTATTATTGAGGTTATATTTACCTAAAATATTATTCAATGAAAGTACACTCCTTTAAGAACTAGTTTAAAGTATAACCGCTAAAATTGCTGTTGTCATGAATTGATGATAGAATTTATAATGATAATACAAAAACTGGAGGAATTAATATGACATTGGGACAAGTAGCAGGCTTAATTGCAGCTTTAGCCTTTGTAGTTTTAGTAATCTTTTTAGGAATGATGTTGGTTCAATTAGCGAAGGTTTTAAAGAACTTACAAGCTACTGTTGAAGAAACTACTAAAACTGTTAAGACGTTAACGATTGATGTTGATAAAATCGCTAATCAGGGCAATGATTTAACTGCTAAAGTAAATGTATTGATGGATGATGTTAACTCAAAAATAGCAAGTTTGAATCCATTGTTTGGAACTTTGGAAAATGTAGGAACGAGTTTAGAAAAAATGACTGACAAATCTGAAGCTAGTTCTAAATTACATTTGGGCAAGTTAAGTCCCAAAACTGCCGGTAAATTAGCAAAAGTAGCGTGGAAGATCTATCGTAAGAAATAAAGAGGTAATCTAAAATGGCAAAAGGTAAGTTTATTTTAGGCACAGTACTAGGTACAGGGTTAAGTTATTGGGCCTTTAAAAAATGGCAGGAGCATCAAAGTGAAATTACTGATTACGTGATTGAACATTTAAGTCAATTAGCGCAATTTGATTTTGGTCAAGTTCAGCAAATTTTGCATCATCAGAATACTCAAACATTACATCAAAATGTTACCTCGGCCAATGATGACACTAAAACCAATTTTGATGATATTAAATTAGATGAAAGTCAAATTGTCAAAACTGAAGATTAAAAAAATGAGGTGTTAACCTCATTTTTTTATTACATAAGATAAGCAAATGATATTATTCTGGAAGATTCAAGTGCGATTTAACTTAACGAACCGGAATAGTTTGTAATTCTTTAGTGGTGTGGGTAAATGCTTCACAGCCATTGTCTGTTAAGTAAACACAGTCTTCAATCCGCACACCTGCGACACCAGGAACATAAATTCCAGGTTCAATAGAGAAGCACATACCAGGTTTTAATTCCATCTGGTTGCCTTCCATAATGGATGGAAATTCATGCGTAGAAGTGCCAATGCCGTGACCAAGCCGGTGGATGAAGTATTGACCATAACCAGCGTCTGTAATAATCTTGCGCGCAATCGCATCTAATTGTTCAGCGGTAATTCCTGGTTTAGCAGCATCCATGGCAGCTAATTGGGCTTCCAAACAAACATTATAGATATCTGTTTGTTGATCATTTAAAGTGCCAAAAGCTACTGTCCGACTCGCATCGCTCATGTAACCCTGGTTGACAGTTCCTAAATCAAAGAGGGCTAAGGCATTGGCCTCAATTTTACGCTTTTCTGGTACACCGTGCGGATTAGCAGCATTGTCACCGGACTGAACGATAGTATCAAAACTCGTATGCATGACACCTTGCTTCATCAGACCATACTCAATTTCAGCTACTACTTGTTGTTCCGTGCGGCTAGTTGATAAAGCTTCAAACCCTAATTTAAAGGCATAATCAGCTTGTTTGCCAGCTTCTTTCATCAATTCAATTTCTGCTGGTGACTTGATTAATTTTAATTGATCCAAGAATTCAGAAGCATTGCCAGGAAATTGCGCATCTGGAAATTGTTTCTTAATTGCTTCATAACGAATGTAGGATAAATCGGCTTTTTCGATTGCCCAATTAGTAGTCTTACTGGTTCGTTCTTTAATATGATCAGCGATTAATTGGAATGGATCTTCATGGTCTAAATAACCAAACACATCATGTTTCCAGCCGGCTTTTTTGGCGGCACCAACTTCTAATTGCGGTGTGAATAAGAACGGCTCAGCATCTGGAAAAGCAAATAATGCTAGCACGCGCTCTTCAGGATCACTATGAAAACCTGTGAAATATAAAATATCAGTTGGATTACTAATATAAACAACATCGTAATTTTGATCAGCAACCCATTGTTGTAAACTTTGTAAATGATTCATGTCATACCTCCCAACATAATTATATCAAGTATAGCACTTTTTGAAAAAATGATGTATTTTCATCGAAGCGCTTGCAAATATGCTTGATTTTTGTTAAATTAGTTATGAAAATAAATGAAAATAAGTTCAATTGAGTTGAGGTATTGAAAATGGATAAACCAGAGAAAGACATAACAATTACGGATGTGGCCCGACAAGCTGGCGTATCCATGGCAACTGTGTCTCGGGTTGTTAATGGGAATAATAATGTTAAAGAAACTACGCGTAAGAAAGTAATGGCGGTAATTGATAAATTACATTATCGGCCCAATGCGGTGGCACGTGGTCTAGCAAGCAAAAAGAGTACCACGATTGGTGTCATTATTCCTAGTATGACGGATTTGTTATACGCTAATCTAGCTAAAGGAATTGATGACGTTGCTTCAATGTATAAATATAATATTTTGTTGACTAGTTTAAATAAGGGCATTGTCAGTGAACAACAATTATTTAATGAATTATTGGCTAAGCAAGTCGATGGAATTATTTATATGGGAGAAAGTGTTTCACCTGAATTGCATAAAGAAATGATTAATTCTCGCGTGCCAGTAGTTTTCGCTGGTGCGATTGATGATAGCGGCAAGATTGCTAGTGTGAATATTGATTATCGCACAGCGGTTCGTGATGTAGTGCAATTATTAATCAATAATGGCAACCAACAAATTGCCATGGTAGCCGATGATTTAAGTAACTCAATTAATGGCAAATATCGTTTACAAGGTTATCGTGATGCCTTAGAACAAGCCGGTTTAACTTATTCTTCCAGTAATGTTTTCGAAACAGTTTACAATTTACAAGCAGGGGCTGCAGTTTGGGATGCCATTCATGAAAGTGGGGCCACAGCAGTTTATGTGGCTAATGATTTATTGGCGGCCGGCATTGTCAATGCAGCAGCGACAACGGGCGTTAAGATTCCGGAAGATTTTGAATTGATTACTAGCAGTAATACCATTTTGTGTGATGTCACACGCCCCAAAATGACGTCCATTGCTCAACCGTTATATGATATTGGTGCTGTTGCAATGCGGATGTTAACTAAATTGATGAATAATGAACCTGTGGATCAATTGGAAGTTAGCTTACCTTACAGCTTAATTAAACGTAATACTACTAAATAAAAAATTGGGATGAAAATCGCTTAGAATTTGGGTTCCAACTTAAATAAAAAAGGCGCCGTTATCAGAATTTTTTCTGATACGACGTCTTTTTGTTTGCTATTGTTCCAAATCATTAGATTGATTGGTAGTAGTACTGTCTTCAGGAGTAGTTGCTGGAGGAGTATCGACTGTTGAGGAAGTTGAATTATTGGTCGGACTATTAGTGGCTGGTAATTGCGAAGTACTGGTCGAACTAGTATTACTTCCAGCACCACTAATCGTCGAGTTGTTATAGGAATTGTTACTTTCACTATTGGAAATACTGTTGGAATTTTCTGTACTGCGAGTTGGTGGGACATAATCGCCTAAAAGAGAATCCGGTAAACCATTGGAGCTACGTTTACGATTGGTTTTATGGCTTGGCGTTTCGTCATCCAAGTATTGGGTTACACCGTAGCCGTTATCGCGTCCAAAATAATGATTCCAGAATAAACGATAATTTTTATTAGTACCACCAATTGCAAAGTGGTGACTAAGTGATGGGGCTGTTTGCTTATAAAATAAGCTGGTTGTCAAAGGCGAATTAAGATCAGTGTCATAGCCTTGATAAGTGGTATGACCAGGCAAAGTACCAGTAGCACTAAGAACTTTTTGGGCATGCACACTTGTCGGACGTTGCATTGTTTGATTGGCCTTGAGAAGTTGGGGATTAGTTTGGTAGACACTATTCATTAAATTAGCCCAAGTAGTTTGGTTCGTCTCTGTGGAATCTTCGGCTAAATTGTAGTTATGACCGTATAAATTATCATAACCCATCCACGAAGCTAATGTGACCCCTGGTGTACTACCAACAAACCAGTTATCACGGAAGTTATTCGAAGTTCCGGTTTTACCAAAGGCATTCTTGTAATTAAAGTTTAATTGGTAAGTTAAGGATGAAGCTGTTCCTTGTTCAATAACTCCGTGCATCATGTGTTGCATGATATAAGAGGTCCCTTTTTGGAAGACGCGCTGTTTTTTGGTTTTGTGTTGATAAATAACATGGTGATTAACATCAGTAATCTTGGAAATATAATACGGATTAACATGGACACCTTGATTGGCAAAAGTAGAAAACGCACTGGCTTCTTGTTCAACACTGAAACCATTACGGGTCCCACCTAAAGAAATACCTAGTTCGTGATATTCGCGGTTACTTAAAGCTAAGCCCATTTTATCCATATAAGTTTTGGGATTAACTTTTTGCTGTAATTTCTGGTACAACTGGACTGCCGGAATGTTTAATGATTGCTCTAAAGCTTTGTCAGCTGGGACAAATTTATTACCGATGGTATCGTCAAAATCGGTTGGCGCATATTTGCCAAATTTAACTTTAAAGTCCGCAATTAGACTCTTACTACCAATGAGCCCATTTTCAATGGCGGGCGCGTAAACTAACATTGGCTTAATGGAAGATCCAGGTGAACGTAGCGTATCAAAAGCGTGGTTGAGTTGGTTCTTTTTAAAATCACGGCCACCCACGAAACTTAAGACCGCACCAGTCTTGTTGTCTAGCAAAATGCTACCATTTTGCACGGGTTCTTGCACCTTAACATTGACACCAGTATTCGGATCTTTGGCGGTTGATTGATGTGTGGTTCCCAATAAGTCGGCATTTTGAGCAAACGCAGTTTGCATATTATCATATAAATCTTTATTAATGGTTGAATGAATATGGTAGTCATGTTCACTCATCATTTGGTTGGCTTTTTGATAATAGACTTGATATAAATCTTTGTCATGCGTAATTTGGTGATAACTTAAATTATTTTCTGTCGCCAATTGGTGCATTAACTTGACCCGTAATTTATCAGTCAGTAAATTATACAGATACCCATATTTAATTTTGTTTTTTGGCGCAGCCTGATGGGCAATGAATTGACTGGAGAGATCAACTTTTTTGGCAGCTAAATACTGTTGATGCGTAATATCGCCACTGCGATACATTCTAAACAAAACAATATCTTTACGTTTTAAACCAAGTTTTAAGTTTTGTTTTAAATGACCACTTTGATCAAACGGAGTATAAACTGAAGGACTTTGTGGTAAACCAGCAATAAATGCAGCTTGAGCTAAGCTTAAATTGGCTGCGGAGGTATTAAATAAACCTTCTGCAGCAGCTTCTACACCGGCAATATTTTGGCCACGGTTATTGCGGCCTAAAGGTATGACATTTAAGTAGGATTCTAAAATTTGCGATTTGGAAAAATGCTTTTCTAAACGGGTAGCTAGCAAAATTTCAGTCGCTTTCCGTTTCCAAGTGGTTTCTGATGAAAGGATTTGCATTTTTACTAATTGCTGCGTTAAAGTGGAACCTCCAGTTTGCGTTCCGTAACCCGTAATTTGCCCCAAGATGGCGCGAATCACTGATTTTGGAACGACGCCGTGATGTTGATAAAAGTTTTCATCTTCCGTGGCAACGACGGCCTTTTTAAGATAAGGAGAGATTTGATTGAACTTGACCGGTTGGCGTTTGGTATCTGAAGGAACCCGCTCCATCTTGACATTATTGGCAAAATAAAGCGTCGTCGATTGATCGACTTTTTCAATTTGATTTTTTAAACTGGTATAACTAGGAATCGGTTCACGGCTAATAATAGCAGTTAAATAGCCGCCACCAATTCCTGCTCCTAAGCCAATGACTAAAATACCAGCGACAAAAAGTACTAAAAATAGTTTCCGAATAACGCTGATGCCAAGGGTAATCCGTCCGGTCCAAGTAGTTGGTAAATCGTCGGGGTCTACCACCCGATTGGAATTTGGAGTCGGGGCGCTTGGTGTTGGCTGTGGTGCAGGCTGCGAACGAAAATGATTTTGGGAATGAACTCCAATTGGTTGATCAGTTTCTAAAAAATGGTTACGGAGCTTATTAAAAAGCCGGTCCCACCATGAATCTTGATTTCTCACAAAAAAACCTACCTTTGGCTATAATTTAGTGCTTGATAGTCCTAGAATTATTTGGGCAATAATAAATCTATTCTAATTATTATACAACAAGATAATTCATCTGATGACAATGATTAAAATCTAAAGTATATCTTCAGCAGATAATATGCTATCATTAATCTAATTTACTAGCTAGCAGTCAATAGCTTGATAATTGGTTTTTAGTTAAACCTGTTATTAAGCTTTTTGTTTAGGAGGCGTTAAAACGTGAATAAAGAAGCAAAACGGGCCATTTATATTCTAGTAGTGGGAAACTTTTTAATTTGTTTGGGAATTAGTTTGGTGATTCCCGTTCAGCCTTATATTAAGAAAGCTTATGATTTAACGACAACTGACGTGGGAATCATGAGTTCGTTATACGCTTTGGCGCAATTTATTGTGTCCCCGATTATGGGCCGGATTTCTGATCGTGTCGGACGTAAGCCAGTGATTTTAACAGGCTTAGTCTTATATATGTTTTCTGAATTTTTGTTTGCGGTGTCGAATTATTTTTGGTTATTTAATGTTTCACGTATTATTGGCGGTATCTCAGCAGCCATGTTTGTCCCAACTTCAATGGCCATGGCTGCTGATATGACCAATCAACAGCAACGTGCCAAAGTCATTGGTTGGATTTCCGCGGCTTTTAGTGGGGGGTTAATTTTAGGACCCGGAATTGGGGGCTTGCTTGCTAATGTTACTTATAAATTACCCTTTTGGGCCGCAGGAGTCTTGGGGTTAATCAGTAGTATTTTTACCTTCTTTTGTTTACCTAATGTCAAAACCACTACGCAAAAAGCTGTTGCCAAAATTAATTGGCGGACTTTTATGACTCCTATTTTATTGATTTTATTTGTCATGATTTTTATCTCATCATTTGGTTTGCAGGGCTTTGAAAGTATTTATAGTATTTATGTTAATCAAGTTTTTCATTTTAACATGAGCTCAATTGCTTTAGTCTTAACTTTAAATGGAATTATTTCCCTCTTTTTTCAGGTGGTTTTGTTTGATTGGTTAACTCGCTCTGTTGGCGAAATTCGCCTAATTGCGATTTGCTTTTTGTTAGGCTCAGTAGCCACTTTATGGATCACACAAACACATAATCATGTAGTAGTGATTATTGCTACTTTGATTGTCTTTACGGCTTTTGATTTGTTGCGGCCCTCGATTACGACGGTTCTGACGAAGATGAGTCATGCTAATCAAGGTTTAATTAATGGTCTTAATACGTCCTTGACGAGTGTGGGTAACGTCGTTGGCCCGTTAGTTTCGGGGATGTTGATGGATTGGCGAGCTAATAGTCCGTATCTATTGGTGACAATTATTTTATTCATTTCTTTTGTGATAACGTTAATTGTACAAAGGGTGGCTGTTTTACAAAAATCTAAAGAATAGAACAAAAAAGAGATTGGGCATCGAAGAAATTTTCATAATGAAATATGAATAATTTTTTCTTAGATCACTGCAAAAGTTAAACGTATTTTATTAGATTTAACTTTGAAGTGTCTTTAATCCCAATCTCTTTGTGTTCTTTATTTACATAAGCGCCACAAGGCATCTGCATAAATGGCGGTGGCAGTTAGTAGGTTGTCTAAAGTAATATATTCATTAGCTTGGTGCATGACATTAGCGGCTCCTGGCATTAAAGCGCCAAAGGCGACGCCACGTTCTAGTAAGCGGCCATAGGTTCCACCGCCGACGGTCATTGGTTTACTTTGATAATCACCAGTTTGATTTTGATAGGCAGTTAATAATTCTTTGACTAGTGGGTCATGAGCTTCCACAAAATGTGGTTCTTGAGCATGGGCAGCCAATTTGACGGTAGCCTTAGGAATAGCTGTTTGATATTGTGTGGCTATTTTATCAGCAGTGATGCCTTTAGGATAACGGACATTAACGATAATTTGGCCACCTTGGTTCAGTTGATATTCAAAAATATCGGGACTTTGACTTAAAGCACCCATTGTTACGTCTTGATGGTTAATACCTACTTTTTTGCCCAGATAGTCTAGATGAAAGTTGTCAACAATAGTTTGAAGAAAGTCGTGTCCAGGCTGATCTAATGGCAAGTTAATTAACAAGTTGGCTAGAAAAGTGGCGGCATTTAAACCATTTTCTGGTTCCATCGCGTGGGAACCTTGACCGATTAATTTGAGTGTGACAATTTGATCTTGAATTAAAGCATTGCCTTGTAATTTTGGGTTTTGTTTCAAGTATTGATTAAAAGCATTAACGACTTTGGAACTGTCCAGTGTTTGAATTTGACAAGTTGCACTTTGCGGAACCATGTTAGGCCGTAAACCACTGTTGAAACTAATTAAAATTTGTTCACCTTCACTGGTTTGGGGGGCAAAGTGTAGTTCATATGAAGCAATGCCTTTTTCGCCATTAATTACAGGAAATTCACCGTCTGGTGAAAATCCCAGATCCGGGAGTGGTTCAACTTCTAAATAACGGTTAACACCTCGCCACTGATTTTCTTCATCAGTTCCGAAGATTAATCGAATAGTCTTTTGAGGCTGAAAATTTTGGTCTTTTAAAATTTTTAAGGCATAGTAAGCTGCTAATGCGGGGCCTTTATCGTCTAAAGTACCACGACCAAATAATTTATCGTCTACTTGGGTTAACAAAAAAGGATCGCTGTCCCAGCCTTCTCCAGCAGGAACGGTATCCATATGGGCAAAGATACCTAAAATTTTTTCGCCTTGACCGTATTCAATGTGCCCCCCTAAGTTATCGACATTTTTAGTTGTAAAGCCATCCCGTTCACCCAGAGCTAGCATTTGCTGTAAAGCTTTGGCCGGACCAGGTCCTAAGGGAAAAGTAGAACTTTGATGGTCTTCATCGCTGGCACTATTAATGGCCACTAATGTTTGTAAATCATTTAAAATTGCTGTTTGATAATTGGTTGCTAATTGTTTCCAATTCATAATAAACCTCCTGTTGTTCAATCAATCATTACTAATATAGCAGATTTCAACTGTGGTATTTACCACCAAATATTATTTTTTAAAGCAGTGAGGTTATTAGCGACCAAATCGGTATAAGTGATCGCTGGTAAGTTAGAAACTTGGTGGGCGCTTGGTGGGCGGTTAGCATTAGAGCGTAGAGCTTGTTGAGTATTAATATCAATCGGATGATTCAAATTATTAATTAAGGGATCCGTTGTGGTTAGTTGTGGATTCAAATCTGGGTTGGCCGCTAAGACCAATAAATTTTTCAGTTTGATCCAGCCTTGATTATTGATTTGGGCCCAATTATGGCCATCAATATTTTGCAAGGCAGTGATTTGATAAGCTTGATTACAGTTTAAACTGCCTTTTTGGGCAGCTTTAGTAGCCGGCTGTAAATATAAATTGCGATTAACTTTGTTATTTTCGGGGATAACTGTTTGATTTAAAAAGGGAGCAAGATTGGCAACAAAGTCACTTTGTACTAAACCATTAGCAGTAATAAAACGATTGTTATCAATTTGTAAGTAATTGTCGTTATTCCAGCGCACAATTTTTTGGACATGAACGGTGTCATTGGGCTGTAACATGCCTTTTTGTGGTGACTGTGGGTAAGGATTTTCCCAGATTATTTGTGGATTTTGACTAATCAAAGTGGCGTCAAAACTCACGTTACTTTGATTAGCTTGGCGTTTTAATTGTTGATAATAACTAGCCCGCGCCGGAAAATTAGTCACTACCCCATCAATGGGCAGATTAACAAGCCAATTCCATTGCTTGGGATTTTCAGTCATTTCATCCCAGACAAAGACCTGTTGCCCAATGGCGTGCAATTGACTAATTAATTCCGGGGTTAGTAAAGCTGAAGAGACGTTAACTGCATTGGTATGTGTGAAAACGTCAAAATTTAAACGTCCCAGACTTCCGGCAATAAAAATTCGTGGGATTTGGGGCGCGAGTTGTTGCATATTCTTTAAACTATCAATTGAAAAAGAGTGAACCATAATGCGGGACTGCATGTGGTACTTATTGATAGCATTAACTAAGAGTTGTTCCATATTTTGGGGATTGTTATGCTTAGTTTTTTTAGTTTCAATTAAAAACTTAACGTTAGGGTTATTTTGGTAATGGCTAAACAACTGCTCAATTGTATAAATATTTTGACCGTTACTTTGCTTGAGTTGTGTCAGCTGGCTAGCCGGATGTTGGGAGACGATTAAATTGGCGCCAGTTACTCGCTGCAAATTACGATCGTGAGAAATGATCAATTGATTGTCACTAGATTCATGAACGTCTAATTCAACCCATTGCGCACCATCACTAAAGGCCGCATCAATACTAGCAAAAGTTTCTTCGGGGGCCTTTAACGGATCGCCACGATGACCAACCACAATAAAACCGGTATTAAAAATTAGACTAATTAATAGTAGAATAGAAAAGAAAGATTTTTTAAACACAGACTGTAACCTCTTAAAGGAGCGGATTTTTTGCACGATTATCAAACTTTAGATTTAATTGAACAGATTACGCGAAATGATGGCAGTCGTTATTATGAAATTGCCAATATGTTTATGAATGGGCGCGCGGAGTTAGCTGCGGAACGGAAAATGATTAAAGAAGTCCGCATTTTGCAGCTAAATATTCCACATTCGACAGCTGTTCAAGTCTATGAAGACTATATTAATAAAACATATACTTTTCCTAAAGAAGATTTTGATCATTGGCAGGAATGGGAAAAGCCCGCTGGCCCCA
The DNA here is from genome assembly GCF_058107205.1 of Bombilactobacillus sp. ESL1097. Lineage (NCBI taxonomy): Bacteria > Bacillati > Bacillota > Bacilli > Lactobacillales > Lactobacillaceae > Bombilactobacillus > Bombilactobacillus sp. ESL1097. The sequence continues at coordinate 484,228 of NZ_JBYLUB010000001.1, forward strand.
TTAAAACTGCCTTTGAACAAATTTTACATGCTAATAACATTAACTAAGATTATATGATAATACTTTTAATAAGTCATCGGTGGAACTAAATTAACCAGAGGGGGAAAAGTATGTCAGAAGAAATTCAGATAATCCATACTAACGACTTGCATTCACATTTTGAAAATTTTCCCAAAATTGAGCGGTTCATTCAACAACAACGAACGTCAGCCAAGCAGGCGGGGCAAACGCTGCTTTTGTTTGATTTGGGTGATGCTTCGGATCGGCAGCATCCCTTAACTGAAGCGACTAAAGCGCAAGCTAATGTTCAATGGATGAATCAATTACATTATGATGGAGTGACGATTGGTAACAGTGAAGGTCTATATTATCGCCATCAAGATTTAGAACATATGTATGATCAAGCTAATTTTGATGTGATTTTAGGTAATTTGAAAGAAAAAAATGGCCTGCCCCCAGCATTTGTGCAAGATTATAAGATTCTACAAACTTCCAAGCAAACGAAAATTGGTGTCTTAGGCTTGACGGCACCTTATACCTTAACGTATCCCTTAGCTGGTTGGCAAATTCAAATGGTTGATGAAGTTTTACCAAACTTGATTCAAACCGTGCGGCCACAGGTGGATGTCTTAATCTTATTGTCGCATTTAGGTTTGCCAATAGATCAACGCTTGGCTCGGCAATATCCACAATTAGATTTGATTATTGGTTCGCATACGCATCATTTGTTACCGCAAGGTCAATTAATTGATCATACATTATTAACAGCTGCTGGCAAGTATGGGCAACACGTTGGGACCGTGACTTTAACTTTGGCTGATCATCAACTAATTAAACAACAAGCCCAAACAGTGACGGTAGCTCAAATGCCAAGTCAAGACGACGACCAAGCTGTGATTGCTAAGTATGAAGATCAGGGACACCAGTTACTCCGTCAACAAAAAATCGCCAACTTACCGTTCACCTTAACGCAAGATCCTTTTGCCAAGCAGGCAGCTTTAAAACTCACACTACAGGCTTTGTTGGAACGAACTCAGGTGCCAGCGGCAATGCTAAATAGTGGCTTGTTTTTGACAGATTTATCTGCGGGGGTAATTACAGCGGACGATTTGCATCGCCAATTACCGCATGCCATTCATTTAATGATTACCAAATTAAAGGGGCGAGATTTTTGGCGCTTTATCATGGAAGTAGAAAAGAATCGTAATTTTTTGCGGAACTTTCATCAAAAAGGAATGGGCTTTCGTGGCAAAATTTTTGGTGAAATTTTCTTTTCAGGCGTAGAATTTGATGCAACAACTAACCGCGTATTTTATTGCGGTCAAGAAATTCAACCACAAAAAGAGTATCAAATTGCTTTACTGGATCATTATTTGTTTATTCCTTTTTTCCCTACTTTGCAAATTGTTGGTCAGAATACGATTTTGTACCCTGATTTTTTACGGGAAGTGTTAGGGAAGTATTTGCAACAAAAATTTCCATTAATAAAAGAAGGTGATTAGTATGCCAGAGAAAAAGAGCGTTACTGTAGCGACGAAAAAAAAATCGATTCTGAGTCGCAGTATTGAACATGCCATTGCTGTGACAAATGATGAGTTATCAGACGAGGCGGAACAATCAGCGGCTGAAGTTTTACAGATTAGTCCTGAACAGATTAAAATCAATCAAGAACCGTATTTGATTGTCACTAACCACCAGAATGGTTTGGATTTAAATCGGCTGGCGCTACGTTATAATTCCGTTTTACAAAAGTACGATTATATTGTCGGCGATTGGGGCTACGGGCAATTACGCTTACGGGGGTTCTATGATAATAATCGAATTCATGCCAAGATTGATCAAAAGATTAATACACTGCAGGATTATCTGTTAGAATATTGTAATTTTGGCTGTGCTTATTTTGTCTTAGAGCGGGAACAAAAGGCCCCCGAAGTTCATAAACAGCTGATTAAAAAGCGTAATATTCAAAAAAAGTATGCGAATCAGCATAAAGTTAAAACAACGGCGCAACAGTTTAAGCGCCGTTCACTAAAGAAAACGCCTGTGGTTCATTCACGGGGAAAAGTTACTAAAAAATCCAATTTTAAAATTCGAAATCTTAAACAACAAGGATAAATGAAGTATGAAATATCAAGGCTATTTAATTGATTTGGACGGAACAATGTATCGGGGGCGGCAAAAAATTGCTGCCGCCGCACGCTTTATTACGCGATTACAGCAACAACAGATTCCGTTTGCTTTTTTGAGTAATAATACTACCAAAACGCCACAGCAGGTGGCTGATAATTTACGTGTTAATCATCAGATTAAGGTGACACCGCAGCAAATTATTACCCCGGCAGCAGCGAGTGCTGATTATATTCAACACCATCAACTTTCGGCAGCAAATACTTGTTTCGTGATTGGTGAATGGGGCTTAAAGTCGGCACTTTTTCAAGCTGGTATTCAGTATTCAGAGGTCAATCCTGATTATGTAGTAGTGGGGTTAGACACAGATTTAACTTACCATAAATTAGAAGTAGCTACGTTGGCGATCAAAAATGGTGCGCAATTTATTGGAACCAATGCGGACACTAATTTGCCCAATGAACGTGGATTAGTCCCTGGAGCGGGGTCAATTGTTTCTTTTGTGGAAACTTCGACACAACAAAAAGCTATTTATATTGGTAAACCGGAACGGACGATTGCTGATTTTGCTTTGAAACAATTAGGTTGGCAACGCCAACAAGTGGCCATTATTGGTGATAATTATCATACAGATATTGAATGTGGTTTTAATTCCGGAATTGATACAATCTTAGTTTATACAGGGGTCAGTACGCCAGCACAAGTGGCACAATATGCGCGCAAACCAACTTATCAAATTGCTAGTTTGGATGAGTGGCGTGTGGATTGATGATATTAAACCTCAATTTTTTGGTAGTTAGTTTAGTTTTTATTTTAACGTCGGCTGTGATCGTGACGATTTTAGGCAGTTTTTTGATTTTTTGGTGTGACTTACATTATTTACAATTAAATTTGGTAGTGCACCTTTCTAATCATCAAATTTGGCATAATTATGGTCAAATTATGCTGTACTTAATTAATCCGTTAAAAAAACATTTGGTATTGGCTAACTTTTTTAGTTCGGCTCAGGGCTTGGAACATTTTCGAGAGGTCAAGGAGCTGTTTTTATTAGTGGGCTTAGTATGGCTGTTCAGTGGAGCAATCATTATTTGGTGGCAAAAGCACCACCAATTATTACCTTTAATGACGATTAATTTGCAATGGTTGCGAATTTTAGGAGTAGTGCCGTTAATCTTAGGGGCATTGGCTGGTTTAGATTTTGATGGCTTTTTTGTAGTATTTCACCAGCTTCTTTTTCGCAATAATGATTGGTTGTTTGATCCGTTAAAAGATCCGGTTATTAATATTTTGCCAGATACCTTCTTTTTACATTGCTTTATACTAGCATTTCTAGTTTTTGAATTATTGGTATTAATAAGCTTATATTGGCAACATTGTTATGCCCAAAAAAGACTAAAATCATAATAAAAAAGGCTGAATTCTATCAATTAGAAGAATTCAGCCTTTTTTAATAGTTTTTATTTAGTTGATTTGGCCCGAAGCATGCCCACGACGGCAGGCAGTACCGAAATGACGATAATTGCCAGTACAATCATGGAAAAATGCTCTTGAACGAAGGGCAAGTTGCCAAAAAAGTGCCCACAAATTAAACAAATACTAACCCAGATAAAAGAACCGATGAAGTTATAGTGCAAGAAACGTCGATACTTTAATGCGCCACTGCCGGCTACAAAAGGTACAAACGTGCGAACTATTGGAATAAATCGGCCCATAGCGATGGCTTTACCACCATGTTTATCAAAAAATGTTTGAGCTTGATTGATATATTCGGGTTTAACCAGTTTATGAAACCAAGCTTTTCCTTGCAGCCAATGATTGAGATACTTACTAATTGAATAATTACAAGAATCACCACCCATGGCAGCCAGCAGAAAGAGTAAAAATAATAACCAAACATTAAGCCCACTAGCTTTGTTGGCTGCTAAAGCGGCAGCAGCAAATAAAAGTGAGTCACCGGGTAAAAATGGAAGAATGACTGCTCCAGTTTCGATAAAAATAATCAAAAATAAAATAATGTAAGACCAGTTACCAAATTGGTTAACCAACCCAGCAAGGTGTTTGTCGACATTCATTACAAAATCAATTAGTTGCATAAAGACTCCTTAATTTTTGCTTTTGATGTATATTTTACTGGTTGCTAGTGAGAAGTTCCATAAAAACTTAATTGAACATGGAAGAACTGTGCATTAAACGACTATTCTTCGGATTGATTGCCTCAACAGCAGAATTAACGGCAATGGTGCCTTCACTAAATCCTAAAGTAATTAGGCGCTGCTTCCCCGGATAGCTAACGACATCGCCGGCAGCATAAATATTAGGACGATTGGTTCGCATTTTGGAATCAACTTGAATAAACGGGCCTTGAAGTTTAAGCTCCCAATTTCTTAAAAGACGTGAATCACTCATAATGCCATAGTTAACTAATAATTTGTCAACATTAATAGTCTCTACTTGATTTTGTCCCACTTCTTTATAGCTAACAGTTAGTTGCTGATTGTCAGCTAACACAAGGTTAGTGATTATTTTGGGCGTTAATAGTTGAATGGTAGATTCTTTTAAAGCCTGGACACTAGATTCTAACGCACGAAATTGATCTCTGCGATGTAAGAGAAAAGTTTTATGTGCAATTTTGTTGATTGTTAAGGCCCAATCTACGGCAGTATCACCACCTCCAGCTATCAACACTGTTTTGTTCTGATAAGAATTAATATCTTGAACAAAGTAGTCTAACTGATGGCCTTCGAGTTTTTGATCATAGTCAAAGGCTAATTTGCGCGGCTTGAAAGGACCATTGCCGACGGTGATGATGACGGCTTTAGCGAAAATATCTTGACGATTAGTTACTAATTGATAAATATCATCTTGTTTAACTATATTATTGACAATGGTATTTAATCGCTTAGTATACTGAATTTGGGTTCCAGTTTGAATTAGATCATCAATCAAACCTTGACCAGTAATGCCAAATTTGCCAGCAACATCGTAAATCTTTTTTTGCGCATATAAGTTGCGTGGTTGGCCTCCTAGATTAGGCATTCCTTCAATTAAGACTGCATCTAAGCCCCGCATAGCAGCGTAATAAGCAGTAAAAATCCCGATTGGCCCTCCACCAATAATTGCGACATCAAACGTTTTATCTTTCATAAGTAGCACCTCAAATATAATTACATTGGTTAATATTATATGTTAATCTTAGTAAAGAGGTAATAATTTTATGGATTTAACGATAGGCCAGGTTGTCTCAGGAACCGTTACGGGAATTAGATCTTATGGTGCATTTGTCCAAATAAAGGATAGTAATCGACAAGGATTAATTCATATTTCGGAATTTCGGAATGGTTATGTTGATGATATTTCTGAGCTTTTACATTTGGGACAGGTAATTCAAGTGCGTATCCTAAATATTGATGAATATGATGAAAAAATCAGTTTATCATTACGAGCATTAAAGCCAGTTTTATATGATAGTCAACATTATAATCGAAAAAGTTACTGGACCGATCAACAAAAGAACATCGGTTATCATACAATTGCCAGGCATAAAGAGGCTTGGATTAAGGAAGAACTACAGAAAATTGAAAAAAAATCAAAAAATGTCAAAAAGGGGTTGCAAAAGGGTAAAAAAGTTGATAATATATTTTCTGTTGTCAATGAGTCATGCGCGTCACTGTTAAGCAAATAAAAAAAACAGTTGACAAGCTCATGATAAGATGATAAACTAAATGAGCCGCTTAATCAAGTGGTAATCAACAAAAAGTTAAGTAGATCTTTGAAAACTGAACAAAGTTTCTTTAAAAGCCAAGTGCTGGGTTCTTGAAAAAGAACCTGTCAATTTAAAAGTAATAAAGAAGACAAAGAACGTTAGAGTTCTAAGTCTGAGTCAACAAACTAACAAAAAATGAGAGTTTGATCCTGGCTCAGGACGAACGCTGGCGGCGTGCCTAATACATGCAAGTCGAGCGAGCAGAAGTAACGGAATACCTTCGGGTAGGAAGATATGGACGCGAGCGGCGGATGGGTGAGTAACACGTAGGTAACCTGCCCTTTAGCGGGGGATAACAATTGGAAACAGTTGCTAATACCGCATAAAGTGCTTAATCACATGATTAAGGAATGAAAGACGGTTTCGGCTGTCACTAAAGGATGGACCTGCGGCGTATTAGCTAGTTGGTGAGGTAAAGGCCCACCAAGGCGATGATACGTAGCCGACCTGAGAGGGTAATCGGCCACATTGGGACTGAGACACGGCCCAAACTCCTACGGGAGGCAGCAGTAGGGAATCTTCCACAATGGACGAAAGTCTGATGGAGCAACGCCGCGTGGATGAAGAAGGTTTTCGGATCGTAAAATCCTGTTGTTGAAGAAGAACGTGCTTGAGAGTAACTGCTCAAGTAGTGACGGTATTCAACCAGAAAGTCACGGCTAACTACGTGCCAGCAGCCGCGGTAATACGTAGGTGGCAAGCGTTGTCCGGATTTATTGGGCGTAAAGGGAGCGCAGGCGGTTTGAAAAGTCTGAATGTGAAAGCCCTCAGCTTAACTGAGGAAGTGCATCGGAAACTGTCAAACTTGAGTGCAGAAGAGGAGAGTGGAACTCCATGTGTAGCGGTGAAATGCGTAGATATATGGAAGAACACCAGTGGCGAAGGCGGCTCTCTGGTCTGTAACTGACGCTGAGGCTCGAAAGCATGGGTAGCGAACAGGATTAGATACCCTGGTAGTCCATGCCGTAAACGATGAGTGCTAAGTGTTGGGAGGTTTCCGCCTCTCAGTGCTGCAGCTAACGCATTAAGCACTCCGCCTGGGGAGTACGACCGCAAGGTTGAAACTCAAAGGAATTGACGGGGGCCCGCACAAGCGGTGGAGCATGTGGTTTAATTCGAAGCAACGCGAAGAACCTTACCAGGTCTTGACATCTCCTGAAAGCTGTAGAGATACAGGGTTCCCTTCGGGGACAGGAAGACAGGTGGTGCATGGTTGTCGTCAGCTCGTGTCGTGAGATGTTGGGTTAAGTCCCGCAACGAGCGCAACCCTTGTTACTAGTTGCCAGCATTAAGTTGGGCACTCTAGTGAGACTGCCGGTGACAAACCGGAGGAAGGTGGGGACGACGTCAAATCATCATGCCCCTTATGACCTGGGCTACACACGTGCTACAATGGATGGTACAACGAGAAGCGAACTCGTGAGGGCAAGCAGAACTCTAAAAACCATTCTCAGTTCGGATTGCAGGCTGCAACTCGCCTGTATGAAGTTGGAATCGCTAGTAATCGTGGATCAGCATGCCACGGTGAATACGTTCTCGGGCCTTGTACACACCGCCCGTCACACCATGAGAGTTTGTAATACCCAAAGCCGGTGGGGTAACCCTTCGGGGAGCTAGCCGTCTAAGGTAGGACAAATGATTAGGGTGAAGTCGTAACAAGGTAGCCGTAGGAGAACCTGCGGCTGGATCACCTCCTTTCTAAGGAAAAATAAACGGAAAGCAGTTGGCAAGAAACTTTGTTTAGTTTTGAGAGGTCTACTCTCAAACATTAGTACTTTGAAAACTGAATATTATGAGAAGAAAGACACCGAGAATCGAGAGATTCGAAGAAAGTAAGAAACAGTAGTAATTAAGGTTAAGATAATAAGGGCGCACGGTGGATGCCTAGGTACTAGGAGCCGAAGAAGGACGCAACGAACAGCGAAATGCTCCGGGGAGTTGTAAGTAAACGAAGATCCGGAGATATCCGAATGGGGGAACCCGGCTAAGGTAAAGCTTAGTCACACTGCGACGAAAGTTGTAAGTGAGGAAGACGTGGTGAACTGAAACATCTAAGTAGCCATAGGAAGAGAAAGAAAAATCGATTTCCTGAGTAGCGGCGAGCGAAACGGAAAGAGCCCAAACCAGAGAGCATGCTCTTTGGGGTTGTAGGACTGGGACGTGAGATAGTCGAAGATAGCTGAATCAGTTGGGAAGCTGAACCAGAGATAGTGATAGTCTAGTAGGCGAAATCAGAGACACTCTACCAGTATCCTGAGTACGGCGGGGCACGTGAAACCCCGTCGGAAGCAGGGAGGACCATCTCCCAAGGCTAAATACTCCCTAGTGACCGATAGAGAACAAGTACCGTGAGGGAAAGGTGAAAAGCACCCCGGAAGGGGAGTGAAATAGATCCTGAAACCGTGTGCCTACAAGTAGTCAGAGCTCGTTAAAGAGTGATGGCGTGCCTTTTGTAGAATGAACCGGCGAGTTACGATTGCGTGCGAGGTTAAGTTGAGAAGACGGAGCCGAAGCGAAAGCGAGTCTGAATAGGGCGAAAGAGAGTACGTAGTCGTAGACCCGAAACCAAGTGACCTACCCATGTCCAGGTTGAAGGTGCGGTAAAACGCACTGGAGGACCGAACCCACGTAAGTTGAAAATTGCGGGGATGAGGTGTGGGTAGCGGTGAAATTCCAAACGAACTTGGAGATAGCTGGTTCTCTCCGAAATAGCTTTAGGGCTAGCCTCGGAGAAGAGGATCTTGGAGGTAGAGCACTGTTTGGACTAGGGGCCCAACATGGGTTACTGAATTCAGATAAACTCCGAATGCCAAAGATCTTTCTCCGGGAGTCAGACGGTGAGTGATAAGATCCATCGTCGAAAGGGGAACAGCCCAGATCACCAGTTAAGGTCCCAAAATCCATACTAAGTGGAAAAGGAAGTGGAACTGCACAGACAACTAGGATGTTGGCTTAGAAGCAGCAACTCATTTAAAGAGTGCGTAATAGCTCACTAGTCGAGTGGTTCTGCGCCGAAAATGTACCGGGGCTAAGTATGGTACCGAAACTGTGGATGTGCATCGAAAGATGTACGTGGTAGGAGAGCGTTGTAAGCACGAAGAAGCCAGATCGAGAGGACTGGTGGAGAGCTTAGAAGTGAGAATGCCGGTATGAGTAGCGAAAGACCAGTGAGAATCTGGTCCACCGGATGACTAAGGTTTCCTGGGGAAGGCTCGTCCGCCCAGGGTTAGTCGGGACCTAAGATGAGGCCGAGAGGCGTAATCGATGGAAAACAGGTTGAGATTCCTGTACTGTTCAGTGTTGTTTGAACGATGGAGGGACGCAGGAGATGAATTGTGAGCATGCAGCTGGAAAAGCATGTCTAAGCAGCGAGTCTGGATATGAGTCAAATGCTTATAACCGCGAAGGATGAGTTGTGATAGGGAGCGAAATTAAAGTAGCGAAGCACAATAGTCACACTGCCGAGAAAAGCTTCTAGTGAGACACTGAATACCCGTACCGCAAACCGACACAGGTAGTCAAGGAGAGAATCCTAAGGTGAGCGAGAGAACTATCGTTAAGGAACTCGGCAAAATAGCCCCGTAACTTTGGAAGAAGGGGTGCTGGTGTAAGAGCCAGCCGCAGTGAAAAGGCCCAAACAACTGTTTATCAAAAACACAGGTCTCTGCAAAATCGTAAGATGACGTATAGGGGCTGACGCCTGCCCGGTGCTGGAAGGTTAAGAGGATGAGTTAGACTTCGGTCGAAGCCCAGAATTGAAGCCCCAGTAAACGGCGGCCGTAACTATAACGGTCCTAAGGTAGCGAAATTCCTTGTCGGGTAAGTTCCGACCCGCACGAAAGGCGTAATGATTTGGGCACTGTCTCAACGATAGACTCGGTGAAATTATAATACCCGTGAAGATGCAGGTTACCCGCGACAGGACGGAAAGACCCCATGGAGCTTTACTGTAGCTTGATATTGAGTTTTTGTGTAACATGTACAGGATAGGTAGGAGCCGTAGAGATCGGTACGCTAGTATCGAAGGAGGCGCTGGTGGGATACTACCCTTGTTATATGAAAGCTCTAACCCGCGCCGTTGAAGCACGGCGGGAGACAGTGTCAGGTGGGCAGTTTGACTGGGGCGGTCGCCTCCTAAACAGTAACGGAGGCGCCCAAAGGTTCCCTCAGAATGGTTGGAAATCATTCGTAGAGTGTAAAGGTAGAAGGGAGCTTGACTGCGAGACAGACAAGTCGAGCAGGGACGAAAGTCGGGCTTAATGATCCGGTGGCACCGTATGGAAGGGCCATCGCTCAACGGACAAAAGCTACCCTGGGGATAACAGGCTTATCTCCCCCAAGAGTTCACATCGACGGGGAGGTTTGGCACCTCGATGTCGGCTCATCGCATCCTGGGGCTGTAGTCGGTCCCAAGGGTTGGGCTGTTCGCCCATTAAAGCGGTACGCGAGCTGGGTTCAGAACGTCGTGAGACAGTTCGGTCCCTATCCGTCGCGGGCGTAGGAAATTTGAGAGGATCTGTCCTTAGTACGAGAGGACCGGGATGGACATACCACTGGTGTACCAGTTGTCTTGCCAAAGGCATAGCTGGGTAGCTAAGTATGGAAGGGATAAACGCTGAAAGCATCTAAGTGTGAAACCCACCTCAAGATGAGATTTCCCATTCAGTAATGAAGTAAGACCCCTCAAAGAAGATGAGGTAGATAGGTTGCGAGTGGAAGTGTAGTGATACATGGAGCTGAGCAATACTAATCGGTCGAGGGCTTAACCAAGGGTGTCGAGTAAGAACATAATATTCAGTTTTGAGAGGACTAAGGTTCTTTCAGAAGGTAAGAAGAGAGCAAGTGTGGTGGCGATAGCGAGGAGGAAACACCTGGAATCATGCCGAACACAGAAGTTAAGCTTCTCAGCGCCGAAAGTAGTTGGTGGGAAACTACCTGCGAGGATAGGTCGTTGCCATGCTGCTCTTATTATCTTGGAAGATTAGCTCAGTTGGGAGAGCGTCTGCCTTACAAGCAGAGGGTCACAGGTTCGAGCCCTGTATCTTCCATTGAGTCGCTAGCTCAGTTGGTAGAGCAACGGCCTTTTAAGCCGTGGGTCGTGGGTCCGAGCCCCACGCGACTCATTTTGCGGGTGTGGCGGAATTGGCAGACGCGCTAGATTTAGGTTCTAGTGTCCTTTGGACGTATGGGTTCAAGTCCCTTCTCCCGCACTTGCATGTTCTTTGAAATATGTTATAGTTTTATTTTTATTATGCCGACTTAGCTCAGCTGGCAGAGCATCTGTCTTGTAAACAGAGGGTCGGAGGTTCGAATCCTCTAGTCGGCATTTTGCGGAAGTAGTTCAGTGGTAGAACATCACCTTGCCATGGTGGGGGTCGCGGGTTCGAATCCCGTCTTCCGCTTTCATTATAATCACGCCGGGGTGGCGGAACTGGCAGACGCACAGGACTTAAAATCCTGCGGTAAGTGATTACCGTACCGGTTCGATTCCGGTCCTCGGCATTATAATGAGCACCCATAGCGCAATTGGATAGAGTGTCTGACTACGAATCAGAAGGTTGTAGGTTCGACTCCTACTGGGTGCATGTTTTTTTCGGGAAGTGGCTCAGTTTGGTAGAGCACCTGGTTTGGGACCAGGGGGTCGCAGGTTCGAATCCTGTCTTCCCGATTAGCTTTTTAATAGCTATGGCGGTGTAGCTCAGCTGGCTAGAGCGTCCGGTTCATACCCGGGAGGTCGGGGGTTCGATCCCCTTCGCCGCTATTAATCGGACCTTTAGCTCAGTTGGTTAGAGCAAACGGCTCATAACCGTTCGGTCGTAGGTTCGAGTCCTACAAGGTCCATAGATTTTTTATGGACTTTGTGGTAAGATTTTATTATCGCGGGATGGAGCAGTCTGGTAGCTCGTCGGGCTCATAACCCGAAGGTCGTAGGTTCAAACCCTACTCCCGCAATTTGGTCCTATGGTGTAGTTGGTTATCACGCCTGCCTGTCACGCAGGAGATCACCGGTTCAAGTCCGGTTAGGACCGTTAGATGGCTCGGTAGCTCAGTCGGTAGAGCAATGGATTGAAGCTCCATGTGTCGGCAGTTCGATTCTGTCCCGCGCCATTTTTGTTAAAGATTGCGGGTGTAGTTTAGTGGTAAAACCACAGCCTTCCAAGCTGTTGTCGCGAGTTCGATTCTCGTCACCCGCTTATGGGCCTATAGCTCAGCTGGTTAGAGCGCACGCCTGATAAGCGTGAGGTCGATGGTTCAAGTCCATTTAGGCCCATTGGAGAAGTACTCAAGTGGCTGAAGAGGCGCCCCTGCTAAGGGTGTAGGTCGCGTAAGCGGCGCGAGGGTTCAAATCCCTCCTTCTCCGTTGGAATTTTTTCCATGTTTATTGCGATTTGGAGGATTACCCAAGTGGCTTAAGGGAACGGTCTTGAAAACCGTCAGGCGTGTAACAGCGTGCGTGGGTTCAAATCCCACATCCTCCTTTATAATTATCGCGGGATGGAGCAGTCTGGTAGCTCGTCGGGCTCATAACCCGAAGGTCGTAGGTTCAAACCCTACTCCCGCAATTTGGTCCTATGGTGTAGTTGGTTATCACGCCTGCCTGTCACGCAGGAGATCACCGGTTCAAGTCCGGTTAGGACCGTTAGATGGCTCGGTAGCTCAGTCGGTAGAGCAATGGATTGAAGCTCCATGTGTCGGCAGTTCGATTCTGTCCCGCGCCATTTATGGAAGGGTAGCGAAGTCTGGCTAAACGCGGCGGACTGTAAATCCGCTCCTTCGGGTTCGGTGGTTCGAATCCACTCCCTTCCATCATAATAGGGATATAGTTCAATGGTAGAACAACGGTCTCCAAAACCGTCGATGTGGGTTCAACTCCTACTATCCCTGTTATATCCTGGCGGTATTGGTGAAGTTGGTTAACACACCGGTTTGTGGCACCGGCATACATGAGTTCGAGTCTCATATACCGCCCTTTCTTTATTGGGTTATAGCCAAGTGGTAAGGCAATGGACTTTGACTCCATTATGCGCTGGTTCGAATCCAGCTAACCCAATTTTTACCTGGCGGTATAGCCAAGTGGTAAGGCAGAGGTCTGCAAAACCTTGACCACCGGTTCAAATCCGGTTACCGCCTTTGGCTTTAGCCATGGTTTATTATTAATATTTTGCCGGTGTGGCGGAATTGGCAGACGCGCTGGATTCAAAATCCAGTTCCTGTTAAAGGAGTATCGGTTCGACCCCGATCACCGGTATCTGATGAAACAGTTAACTTAATTATGTTAGCTGTTTTTTTGTGTTTCAAAATAAATTGGTCTACATAAAAAAGAGTGCCGACGAAATACTTATCAACACTCAATATTATAGAACCTTAAAAAACAAGTCTTGTTTGGTCAGAAAATCAAACAAGACTTGTTTTTTAAAATTTGTTTATTTTAATTTTACAATTGTGCGCTTTTTTGCATTGTACGTTCACTAATAAACATGAATGGTAAATAAAATAGCACGCCGATAATGATAATTAATAATTGTACAATGACGGCACGCCAATCACCGGCAGTACATAAATAAGCATTTAAGAGGGGCGGAGTGGTCCAAGGAACTAAAACCACGACACGATTCATCCAACCAATGGCTGTGAAAAAGTAAGCAATTAAATCACCAATGACGGGCATTAAAACAAAGGGAATCATCATAGGAATATTAAAAACGATAGGATAGCCAAAGATGACGGGTTCATTAATATTAAAGATACTAGGCGCAATGGCTAATCCCGCAATTTCTTTGCTGGATTTCATTTTGGAAAAAATAAAAATAGCAATTAATAAACACAAGGTACAGCCCGTACCACCAATCATTCCGAACACATCGCGAAAAGTATAAGTCAAAATATAGGGAATATGTTTGTGTGCTTCAAAGGCTGCCATATTCTTATTCATATTGATTAATAATAATGGATCCAGTAAAGTCCCATTGATAACTGTTTGGTGAATACCTAAAGTAAAGAGAAAGTTTCCTACACTATAGATAAAAAGCATCCCCGGTAAGCTAGTTGTAAAGCCGCGTAATGGTTCTTGAATTAAGTTGGTAATCAGGTCAATCAAGTTAGTTTTACCGAAAACCATCAATAGGGCGGAAATGAGTGCAAAAATACTTAAAGTTAAGATAGAGGGAATCAAGTCGTTAAACGAAGCGGCTATCGCTGGCGGAATATTTTCCCCGAGATGAATTTTTAAATGTTTAATATTTGATAAACCAATAAATAATTCGGTTGCTAATAATCCAATAATAATGCCAGAGAACATTCCTGTGGTGCCCAAGTTAGTATAAGATAAGCCACCGGTGACGTTAATATTTTTCGTACTGTGGGCAATGGTTAACTTAACTGTAGCGGGCATCATAATAATTAAGCTAGCTAAGGAAATAATAGCCGCAAGAATTCCGTTCTTATACTTTTTATTAACTGATAAGGTATAACCAATTGCTGGTGCTAAAACTAATCCGGCAATGTTTAAGGTCCCGTTGCTAATGTCACTGCCCCAAATTTGTAAATTGGCTAAGGTTTTGCCATGAGCAAATAGAGGAAAGACTACATTATTCATTAAGACACCTAAGCCAGCTAAAATGAAGAGGGGCATGATTGTGGCAAAAGCATCTCGCAAAGAGCGTAAGTGAACTTCATTACCAATTTTGACAGAAATTTCAGTAAATTTATCAAAAAAGCGTTTGCCACGACTTTTATTTGCTGAAGCAGTTTGAGCCATTAAAACAACCTCCTTATGGTTAAATCTGATTGAAGAATATTTGCTCGTGTTTCACTGTTGGTCTATTTACAATTAAAATAATTGATTACCATTGGATTGGATTACTTTTTGCAGCCAGTGATAACTTTTTTTGGGGACCCGTTTTAAATCTTTGAGATCATGATTCGTGCGATTGACATAAACAACGCCATAACGTTTATCCACATTGCCTTGGGAACTTGGAATATCAATTAACCCCCAACCCAAATAACCAATAACGTGAGCTCCATCTTGGACTGCTTGTTTCAAGGCCACCAAATGTTGGCGATGGTAGTTAATACGGTAATAGTCATTAATTTCGTGTTGACCATCCCAACTTTCACGGACCCCAAGACCATTTTCAATTGGGAAAATCGGTAAGTGAGTGCGGTTAGCTAAGTCCATTAAAATACCATAAAAACCTTGGGGATCAATTTGCCACTGCCATTCATTAGTTTGTAAATAAGGATTATGCGCATGACCTACGGAACCAAAGTCATTAGGAATAGTCCCAACGGGGATTTTAGAGCTGTCTAGGCAAGAGGTTGCATAATAGCTAAAACTGATAAAATCACTACGGGTTTGTTTGATTTCAGCTAGCTCACTAGTTTGTAAAATGTCTTCTAAGTGTTGTTGCTTCATAAAGGCCACTACTTCGTCTGAATATTGTCCTTCAGTAAAAATGCGCAAAAGATTATAATCTGTAAATTCTTTAAATTTTCTAACTGCGGCCACATCTTGTGGATTAGCAGTAGCGGGATAAATTTCTTGGAAAGCTTCCATTCCGCCAATTTTTAAATCAGGATAATTTTGATGAATAAAGTTAGCGATACGCGCATGAGCTAAAGCTAAATTATGTTGAATTTGAAACAGTTCACGAGTAGTTTTTTGCCCCTTTAAGTAGCCACTACAATGAAAGGCTTCTTGGGTACTATATAAATTTTGTTCGTTAAACGTGAGCCAATATTTGACTTGTGAAGAAAACTCAATCACCATTTGTTGACCGTAAGTCACAAAATTGTCAACCACATGTTTGTTCACAAAGCCATTATATTTTTGTGCTTGCTTTAAAGGCATGTCAAAATGATATAAGCAAATCATCGGTTGAATACCATTTTTAAGTAATTCATCAATTAAGTCATGATAAAATTTGAGACCTTGTTTATTAAACTGGCCTTCGCCATCAGGTTGCACACGACTCCAAGAGATTTGAAAACGATAGAAGTTCATTCCTAAATCCTTCATTAAGGCAATATCTTCGGGATAGCGGTGATATTCATCAATGGCTACCGACCAATCAGAATTGTTGGGGCCACTGGGGCGTAGGTCATAAACAGAAGCGCCTTTGCCACCTTCGTTAGCTGCACCTTCAGTCTGCATACTAGAGGTAGAATTACCCCAGAAAAAGTTATCTGGTAACTGTGTCATAATTTATACTCCTTTTTTGTAATCGCTAACATTTAAAACCACTTTTAAGTATAGACATTTATTTTTAAATGTAAATACTTTTTATTGAATCTTTCAATGGCCTAGTGGAGAGTGATAAACTTAATTCAAGTGATAAAAAGGTGGGATCAGTTGATGGCACAAAAACCTAAATATTTAATCATTGCTGCAACTTTAAAAAAACGGATTCAAAACGGAACGTATTTACCGGGAACACCTTTTCCACAGCAAAGTAAATTGGCTCAAGAATTTCAAACTAGTCGCGTAACAGTTCGCAAAGCCATTGAACAGTTGATAAAGGTTGGCTTGGTCTATACTCAGCGAGGAGCGGGGACTTTTGTTCGAACTACCGTGTTAAAAACTTCTCACTTTGATCGTGCAGTGGATCAATATATTGGTACGACTAAATTAGTTGGTGATCAAAGTCGTGTGACCAGTCAAATTATTCAATTTCAAATTCGCTATCCTAATGCTGAAGAGTGTCAGTTACTAAATTTGACACCGCACGAAATGGTTTATGATATTCAACGCCAACGTTTAGTCGATCGCGAACCCTATGCTTTGGAGTATACAAAAATGCCAGTCAAAATTGTGCCCGGCATCGATGAAACGGTTTTAAAGGCTTCAGTCTATCGTTACATTGAAACCACGTTGCATCAAAAAATTGGTGCTGCTTACCGTAAGATTAGTGCTGCAAAAGCCACGGCAGCTGACCAACAGTATTTAGCTTGTCAAAATTCTGATCCCATTTTGCGTTTGCGTCAGGTCGTTTTTTTAGAAAATAATGTTCCGTTTGAATTGTCTGAAACACATCATCGATATGATAAAGAGCAAATTACAGTTTATCTGCCAGGACATACTAAGTGACGCTACTAATTTATTAAGAATGCAACATTAATTAAAATTAATTATAGCTATTTTTAAATTAATAAAAATTAAAAGATAAGCTATTTCTATAAAACCATTCTTGACAAAATAGGATTTAATGCTATTCTTTAAATTAAATAAAAATTAAAAAGAGAGGTAAGTAAGATGGCTAAAGTAAAAGCATCAGAGGTTGATTTTAATAATTTAGGATTTAATTACTTAGACTTACCTTATCGCTACCAGGCAACTTACAAAGATGGTCAATGGCAAGATGAAGGTTTGGTCACCGAAAGTGATGTAACAATTAATGAGGATTCAACGGCCTTACACTACGGACAATCAGTTTTTGAAGGTTTAAAAGCTTATCGTACTAAAGATGGTCATGTGCAATTATTCCGTCCCGATCAAAATGCGCAACGAATGCAAAACAGTTGTCAGCGTCTGTTGATGCCACAAGTACCAACTGACATGTTTGTAGATGCTGTGAAACAAGTGGTGAAGGCGAACATTGATTTTGTGCCACCTTATGGTAACGGAGCAACGTTATATTTACGACCAATTATGATGGGTGTTGGCGGCATGATTGGTGTACATCCGGCAACTGAATATATTTTTCGGATTTTTGCAATGCCAGTTGGTAATTACTTTAAAGGTGGTTTAACACCAACTAATTTCACCACTTCGCAATATGATCGGGCAGCGCATAAAGGAACTGGACAAAGTAAAGTTGGTGGTAACTATGCTGCTAGTTTAATGCCTGGTGACGCTGCGCAAAAGCATGGTTTTTCCGATTGTGTTTATCTGGATCCGGTTAATCATGAAAAGATTGAAGAAGTTGGATCAGCCAATTTCTTTGGAATTACGAAAGATGGTACGTTTGTGACACCAAAATCACCATCTATTTTACCGAGTGTTACCAAATATTCACTTTTGTATTTAGCTGAGCATGAGTTAAACATGCCAACTGAGCAAGGTGATGTTTATATCAATGATTTAGATCGTTTCGCAGAAGCTGGGGCTTGTGGTACAGCGGCAGTTATTTCACCAATTGGTGGTTTGGAGCACAATGGTAAGATGCACGTCTTTTATAGTCAAACTGAGGTCGGACCAGTGACCAAGAAGTTGTATGACATCTTAACTGGCATTCAATTTGGTGATCGCAAAGGACCTGAAGGCTGGGTTGAACCAGTTGAATAAAAGCAATTTATTAATAAACTTCAATTAAAATCTCAAAGCATTTAATATAGTTATAAACTAATTATATTAAATGCTTTTTTTGTTTTTTAAGTAAAAATTAAAAAATCTCTTGACCATGTGAAGATATTCACTTAAAATTCAATTGTGGGATTCAAAAAATCAAAAAGAGGTTAACTGATATGAAAGCAGCAGTAGTACGGGACAATTGCGATGGTTATGTTGATATTAAAGATGTTAAGTTACGTGATCTGCGAGCCGGTGAAGCTTTAGTTAAGATGGAATACTGTGGCTTGTGTCATACGGATTTGCATGTAGCCGCGGGTGACTTTGGTAAAGTTCCCGGCCGCATTATCGGGCATGAAGGTGTTGGTAAAGTGATTCAAGTAGCCGCTGGAGTTTCTACTTTAAAAATTGGTGATCGAGTATCAATTGCGTGGTTTTATCAAGGCTGCGGGCATTGCGAATATTGTACGACTGGCCGTGAAACTTTATGCCGTAATGTTTTAAACTCTGGGTTTAATGTTGACGGTGCGATGGCTGAAGAATGTATCGTTCCTGCTGACTATGCAGTTAAAGTTCCCGCTGATTTAGATCCGATTGAGGCTACTTCTCTAACTTGCGCGGGAGTAACAGTTTATAAGGGCTTGAAGACCGGAAATGTTCGTCCTGGTCAATGGGTTGAAGTGGTTGGCACTGGTGGCTTAGGCAATTTAGCAGTACAATATGCTAAGAATGTTTTTGGTGCGCATGTAGCAGCAGTCGACATTAATGATGAAAAATTGCAAGCTACTAAAAAGTTAGGGGCTGATCTGACAATTAATTCGCAAACCGAAGATGCTGCTGATGTTTTACAAACTAAAGTTGGTGGTGTTCATAGTGCAATTATTACGGCTGTGAGCCCGTCGGCATTTACATCGGCAGTTAACTCATTAAGACCAGACGGAACGTTAGTAGCGATTGCTTTACCTCAAGGAGACATGTCTTTAAATATCTCTAAGACTGTTTTAGATGGGATTAAAGTTGCTGGTTCATTAGTTGGTACTCGGCAAGATTTGGCTGAAGCTTTTGCTTTTGGAGCTGAACAAAAAGTAAAGCCGATTGTCCAAACACGTAAATTATCGGAAATTAACGATATTATTGATGAAATGAAAAACAATCAAATTGTTGGACGAATGGTAGTTGATTTTACTAATAATTAATATTTTAGCCAAAACAAAAAGTGATGTGACAAAAGCACAGTTGGTTTGAACTAATTGTGCTTAGTCGCATCACTTTTTAGATTATTCATAATTAGTACTTAATTTTGCAATTGGCGGTGCTGCCAGTAATAAACGGGCCAGCCAGTTAAGGTTAATCCCAAACCGGCTAAGGCTAGTAATGGTTGACTGACCGTAGTATTGATCACAATAAATAAACCACCTAAAATTGCTAAAATAGGAGGGATGGGGTACCAAATAATTTGATACGGTCGCTGCAAATTAGGTTTGTTTTTACGGAGAATAAAAATTCCGATGAACAGAAGAATTGAAAAGATCCAAGAGATATAAACCAACATATTGGTTAAAGTGTCAAAAGTTCCCGAAAAAATCATGATGACGGCAATTAAACTTTCGAATAATAAACTGTTGGTGGGCATTTTTGTTTTGGCATTTAAATGGCTAAAAAAATGGGCTGCTGGTAATTGTTTTTGAATACCTAAAGTATACGGCATGCGAGAACCAACCATTAAGTGACCATTCACTGCACCATAAACTGATACTAAAATACCGATGGTTAAAATTTTGCCACCCAGCGGCCCAAATAATTTTTGGGCCGTTTGCATAGCAGCGTTTTGATTGCCCGCAATTTGGGTAAAGGGCAAAATTTTGATAAAGCTCCAGTTGAGTAAAGTATAAACAATGGTTACGGCGATTAATCCCCAAATAATAGCATGCGCTAAATTTTTTTCCGGACGTTTAATTTCACCAGCTAAATTACCAATGCTTAGCCAACCATCGTAGGCAAATAAAGTAGCGAGTAAAGCTTGCCCGAAAGCTTGCGGATGTTGAAAGGTTAAGGCTGATGTTAAATGACTCCAATTTAAATTGTTAGTGGTATTAAACCCCAAGGCAGCAATAATAATAGCGATAATTGGAATCAATTTAATAATTAAAGTCAATTTTTGTACTTGACTGCTGAGCTTACTACCTAACCAGTTGACAATAACTAATGAAAAAAGGCACATTAGCGCCCACATGGTTGGCGAAATGTGTGGTAAATTAAATAGTTGTTGTGCTTGCGTTCCAAAAACGATGGAAATTGCTGCAATATTAGCGGGATAGTATACAATGATTAAGGACCAACCAAACAAGAAAGCAATCTTGGGTCCATAAATTTCGCTGAGGTATTTAACGGGACCACCGTTTTCAGGATAAGTAGCAGCTAATTCGGCAACGGTTAAACCAGCCATGAGGGTAATAATTCCGGCTAATGGCCAAACTAAAATACTAAGCCAGGAACTTTTGGTTAATTGCGTAATACTAGCAACTTTAAAAAAGACTCCGCCACCGATGACAGTCCCCATGACGGTAGCCAGAGCCGAGAAAAGAGATAATTGACGTTTCATTTGCTTCATTCCTAACTAAATTTTCTTAATACTGAGTATTGTACTTGATTTTAAGAGAGAGGCAAAGATTTTTAATGCAGTCACGATTAATGGTCCGTCAACAAAAATTTCATAAAAAACAACTGCTCTTTGTGGGCTTTTTATTATTGGTTTTGGCAGGGCTTTTTGTGAGTAAACAAATTTTCAATTATTGGCAAAAAAGTGGTCGTCCCAGTACTAGCAACTATCCAGTTTTAGGAGTTAGCTTGAGTCAAACGGATGGCTATCAGGACTTTCATTTGCTGAAGAAACATGGCATAGATTTTGTTTATTTAAGGGCCACTCAAGGTGCAGATTATTTTGATGATGCATTCTTAAGTAATTATTGGCGGATTCAAGGCGCGCAATTACCGTATGGTATTGAGCATGATTTTAGTTGGCAAACTTCACCACAGGCCCAGTTTACTAATATTAAGGCTAGTGTTGGTACTCGAGTAGGAACGTTACCGTTAGTTCTGCAAGTTAAAGCTCCCTCAGCTTCGCAGTTAACTGCGCACCAAATTGATAAATCTGTTTCACGATTACAAAGTTTGCTGGTAAAATATTATCAGCGCCCAGTTTTAATTCAAACAGATCCAGCCTTGAATTATTTGATCAATCATAATTCATGTGGCGGTATTTTACAGACTAGACCCCATCCCATTAAGGGTGATCAAGTGAAATTTTGGCAATATACGGATGCTGGACGCATTCCTAGTTTGGCAACTGCCAATCAGTATAGTTTATTAGTGTTTAACGGCAATCAGCAGCAATGGGCGGCTTTTTTGCAAACAGGAGGTTGGTAAAATGTTACGTTTAGGTGTAATTGGTACCAATTGGATCACTAAACAATTTGTGCAAGCAATTCAGGCTACGGCTAGTTTTCAATTGACAACAATTTATTCACGCACATTAAGTCATGCTCAAAAATTGGCGCAGCAATTAAAAATAGAAGACGTTAAGTTAGTCGATCAACGTGAACAACTTTTTACTAGTTCCCAAGTTGATGTGATCTATGTGGCTTCACCTAATAGTTGTCACTTTCAAGATATTATGGCCGCTTTAGAATGCCACAAACATGTGATTGTAGAGAAACCGTTGGTCTCCAAGCGCTCTGAATTTTTGCAAATTCAAGCTTTTTTAAAACAACATCCGGAGTTATTTGTTTTTGAAGCTGCCCGGCATATTCATGAGACTGAATTTCACCAATTACAACAACGAGTGGCCGAATTACCAGTAATTACGGGCGCCACGATTATTTATCGCAAATACTCTAGTCGCTATGATCAAGTCTTAGCGGGCCAAGAACCGAATGTGTTTTCACCCAAATTTTCGGGCGGCGCCTTGTATGATTTGGGAGTTTATTTAATTTATGATGCCCTTTGCTTATTTGGACAACCACTAACGGCTCAGTATTTTCCGCAAATGATTGCGACGAAAGTTGATGGTCAAGGGACTTTAGTCTTACATTATCACGAGTTCGACGTAACCCTATTAGTAGGCAAAATTAGTAACTCTTTATTACCATCGGAAATTTATAGTAATCACCAAACGCTTTTATTTAATGATGGTGGCACCATTCGAAAAATTTGGGATGATCAAAACCAGCAAGTGCAAAAATTTGCGGATCACAATCCGATGCTGGCGGAAGCGCAAGTTTTTAGTCAAATTATTCAACAACATGATCACAAAGAATTCTTACGGCTCTGGCAATTAGCTGATCAAGTGAATCAAATTTTAACAACGGTGCGCTTAGCAGCGAAAATTCACTTTACTGCCGATGAGAAATGAGGAAAATATGCAAATACCAAAGATTTATCAAAAATATTATCAGCAACATCATTTTCAAAGTTTGACACCGATTCAAGAACAAGTCTATGAACCGCTACAACAAGGAAAATCCTTACTGGCTTTAGCTCCTACTGGTTCTGGTAAAACATTAGCATTTGGAATGCCGTTATTGTCTAAATTAACGCTTAATGGTGGGATTCAGTTACTAGTACTGGAACCTTCTCAGGAGTTGGCTATTCAAACGCGCAATGTGTTACGCTCTTTAAATCCCCAGTTACGGGTGTTAGAGGTGATTGGAGGTGCTAATGTTCAGCGGCAAATTGAACATTTAAAACAAAAACCTGAGGTCGTTGTCGGAACAATTGGGCGCATTCAAGATCTAGTTGTTAAACGCAAATTTAAATTAAATAAAATCCAGACGGTGGTCATTGATGAGGCTGATGATTTGTTGATGGATAAATTGACGCCGGTACGGGATTTATTGGGTCGCTTGCAAGGTCAGTTTCAATTAGCCTTGTTTTCAGCGACGGCGGCGCCGATTTTTCAAGAATTGTCTAAGTGGTTTCCTCAAGATTTTCTCAAGATTGATTTGCGTGCCGACCAACAGTTTCGGGCGGGGATCAAGCATTACTTTTTATTGACGAGTAATTCACAAAAAGCAGCTACTTTACAACGTTTAGCACATCGCAAACACAAACGCAATTTAGTTTTTTATCAATCTAGTAAAGAATTACACCAATACGCTGCCGATATGCGGTATCGCAAAACGTATTTTACAGTATTAGATACCAGTGATCCGAAAAAACGGCGGGCTGATGCACTAGTTAATTTTAAAAAGCGTGATACTTCACTTTTATTGACGACGGATGTAGCAGCTCGGGGCATGGATTTGCCGGATTTAACGACAGTCATTAATTGGAACAATCCGCAAAATTTAACAGAGTATATTCATCGTAGCGGTCGGACCGGTCGGATGGGGCGTAACGGCGAGGTAATTACTTTAGGTAACGAACATGATTTTCGACAATTACAAGAATTATTGCAAGCGCAACATATTAAATTACGGAAAGTGCAGTTAGTTGATGAACAGTTGGTAACGGCCCAGTCCTCCAAAAGTGGGGCTAAAGCAAAAGTTATTCGGCATCGTTCTAAAAAGCGACAACGTGATCAAAAACGCCAAGGTTATCATGGTGTCAAAAAATAATCTTTACAGTTGAGTTATTTCGTGGCAAGATTAAACCATGGTCTCGTGGCTCAGCTGGATAGAGCAACTGCCTCCTAAGCAGTAGGTCATCGGTTCGAATCCGATCGAGATCATCGTGTTGCCGCTGTTCATTAGTGATCTGCGGCTTTTTTATTTCAAAAATTTTGTTTGAAAGAAATAAAAAATTAAACCACAAATAATTAAACTTAAAATAAAAAAGAAGCTGTAGCGCCAATGTTGGTGTAAAATTTGATCAAAAGTAAAAACTAAACTAAAGCCGCAAATTAATAATAATATGCCGCAAATTATTAAATAAATCATAAAAAAACTCCTAGTGTAAATAAAATAGGTGATTGAGGAGGAACACTTTTGCAAAAAATCAAGGTTATGACGGTTTTTGGAACGCGTCCAGAAGCCATTAAGATGGCACCTTTGGTCTTGAAATTACAGCAGCAAGCCCAATACTTTCAAACCACCACAGTTGTTACTGCTCAACATCGAGAAATGTTAGATTCAGTCTTGGATATTTTTCATATTCATCCAGATTATGACTTGAACATTATGAAGAAAAAGCAATCATTAAGTGGAATTACTAGTTCAGTCTTGCTAGACATGGATGATGTTTTTGAACAAGAACAGCCGGATATTGTGTTAGTACATGGCGATACAACCACCACGTTAGCGGCTGCCATGTCAGCTTTTTATCACCAAACGGCGATTGGTCATGTGGAAGCGGGGTTGCGTACTTGGAATAAGTATTCACCTTGGCCTGAGGAAATGAATCGGCAAATGACCGATGATCTGGCGGATTTGTATTTTGCGCCGACGGAGCAAAGCAAAGCTAATTTATTAACTGAAAATCATCCAGCAGAACAAATTTTCGTCACTGGGAATACTGCCATTGATGCGCTGGAACAAACTGTCCAAAGTGACTATCATCATCACGCTTTAGATCTTGTTGACCATAATAAGCGAATGATTTTGGTGACCATGCACCGCAGAGAAAATCAAGGTGCACCGATGAAACGAGTGTTTCAAGCGATGCTAGAAGTCGTCCAAAGTCATTCTGATGTAGAAATTATCTATCCCGTTCATTTAAATCCAGTGGTTCAACAAGCTGCTCATGAAGTTTTAGGTGATCATGAACGCATTCATTTAATTGATCCGTTAGATGTGTTAGATTTTCATAATCTGGCTGCGCGGTCTTATTTTATCATGAGCGATTCTGGCGGTGTTCAAGAAGAAGCCCCAGCTTTAGGTAAGCCAGTATTGGTTTTACGTGACACGACGGAGCGTCCCGAGGGAGTTCAAGCCGGGACTTTGAAATTAGTAGGTACTGATCCCCAAAAGGTCAAAGCGGCAATGAGTCAACTGTTAGATGATTCCGCAGCTTATCAAGCGATGGCTCAAGCCAAAAATCCCTATGGTGATGGTTTAGCGAGTGAACGCATTTGTGCGGCTATTCGTTATCATTTTCAACAATTAGCGCAGCGTCCAGCGGAGTTTAGTTACCATAAATAAAATGAATTATTTGTTAAAAAAGATGTTCGCAGTAATACGAACATCTTTTTTTCATGGTACTTTAAAAGTCATAAATTAGTCCTAACAATAGGCATTTGATTTAAGGTAAATCATGACCAGCTGCCAAGTACAGATCGTACCATTCTTGACGACTCAATGAAAAATCAGTACATTCACTGCTAGAGATAATATGTTTGGGCTGCGTAGTTCCTAAGAGAACTTGGATTTTGGCGGGATGGCGTAGAATCCAAGCAGCGGCAATCGCATTTTTATTAGTTTGATATTTCTGGGCCAATTGGGCTAAAACTTGGTTTAAATGCGGAAATTGTGCGCTATTAATAAAAGTTCCTTTCGAAAAATCAGCTTGAAAAGGTGACCAAGCTTGAAGGGTCAAGTGGTGTTGTTGACAATATTCTAAAGTGCCGCCAGTGCGATCAATAGCGAAAGCGTTGGCCATATTAACATGTAAGCCAAAGTCAATCAGTTGAGTATGAGCTAAGCTAAATTGCAATTGGTCTACAACTATTGGAGTAGATAAGCCTGATTGTAAAAGTTGAATCTGGGCGGCATTAAAGTTGGAAACGCCAAAGTTTTTGACTTTACCGGCTTGCTGTAGTTGTTGAAAAGCCGAATTAACTTCTGCTAAATCCATCAGTGGATCGGGGCGATGTAAAATAAACAAATCTAAATAATCGATTTGCAGGCGCTGTAAAATTTGCTCGACGCTGTGCAATAAATATTGCGCTGAAAAATCATAACGTTGACCCGGGACAATACCAGCCTTAGATTGAATAATCCAATCTTCGCGTTGAAAATTGCCTGTAGTGAAAGCATTACCGAAAACTTGTTCAGATTGACCATTGCCATAAATATCGGCAGAATCAATGAAATTAATACCACATTGTTGGGCAGCAATTAAATTAGCAGTGGCTTGAGCCGTGGATAAATCTTTCCAGCGCATAAGACCTAAAGCTACAGTGGATACTGGTGGTAAGTTTGGACTAATCTGCAAATATTTCATTGAAGAACCTCCTGATGAAAATAAGTATACGACGAAACGAGTTCGATTTGTACCAATTGACTTGGTAACTTGTTTTTTTAAATTAACTCTTTATAATATGATTAAAAAGGAGAAAATTTAATGGATTTTGCACAATTAAATGAAACTTTAGCTAATAGTATTCAACAGTTCAACTTGCCCGCTTGTGGAGTCGGAATAGCGAGTCATGATCAAACGATGGTTCAGGGATACGGTGATTATGATGATCAATGGGTCTTTCCCCTGTGTTCCATTTCCAAAAGTTTTCTGGCAACCACCATTTGTCAACTAGCTGATCAGGGCGTTTTAGATTTGGATAAACCGATTATTGATAGTTGGCAGCAATTTAAAGTTTATGATGATTATGCTACTAAACATTTAACGTGGCGTGATTTGTTATGTCATCGTAGTGGAGTGCCGGCACATGATTTAATGCGCTTTACCAATGGTCCACTGAGTTTAAGTCAAGTAGTCACGAAAGTGCCATATTTAAAACCGAACGTTGATCTACGCTATAAAATGCAATACAGTAACTTAATGTTTGCTGAATTAACATTTGCGTTAGAGCAGGTTTTAGGAACGGATTATTATTCTTATCTACAACAACATCTATTAACAGATTTAAACTTAACTAATACTTATGTACATGATGAAGCAGTAGCGTTAGAACAAATTGCTCCAGCTTATTTGCCAGAAGGTAATCATTATCGTCCAATGCAATTCATGTCTCCTGGTCATTTAGGTGGGGCCAGCAGTATGTTAGCAAAGCCACAAGATTTATTGACCTGGGCGCAATTTCAATTGCAGAATTATCAACAACAGTCACATAATAATGCGGCGCAAATGTATCAACCACAAATTGTTATGCAACCTAGTCGCAATTATGCCCAGCCACAATTGAGTGCTTACGGCTTTGGAATGATGATGGAAACCTATCGCGGGTATAAATATTTTTATCATACGGGTTCTTTTATTGGCTATTGTGCAATTTTAGGTTTTGTACCGGAATTAGATTTAGCTTTTGGCATGGTCACCAATTTAGATTCAACAAATGCAATGTTTGGTTTGGCTTATCAAATAATTGATCAAGCAGCTCAATTACCAACAGTTGATTGGACACACAAGATTTTACAAGATGACCATCAAAAAGCTAGCCAAAAAAAGCAGCAGCTACAACAACAATTTGGGGCTACTAAACAAGTTGTTTTGAGTCGTCCAGAGTGGTTAGGTGTCTACGCTAATCCGGGGTATGGTCGCTTAGAGTTGTGTGCAGAGCAGGGGCAGTTGCATATTAAATTTGCGCAATTTGATTTTGCTATTGTCACTGATTTAAAGGGACAAGCTTGGATTGATATTGCTCCATTGAATAAAATCGTACAATTAAACATTACGCAACAACAAATTGCTTTGTTTGCAGAAACAGCACTAAATGAACCGATCATTTTTTCACGGCAGTAATAATGATGGTAATTAAAAAAGGTGAGACTTTTATCCCACCTTTTTTTGATCGTGCTTTCATTTTTCACGATGAATCCGCTGATGTAGATGTTGAATCATGGCGCTATTTTCTCGCAAAAAAATAGCTTGCGTGGATAAATAATTGACTAAACCAACGATGATTTGGTCTAACATTTTAGCAATTAAATTGTTCCATTGTAACAGGCTGATGCCAATCCACATCAAAATATTATCTAAAATTAATGACAGTAACCGCTGCGAAAGGAAAAGTCCACTTTCTTGGATAAAAGTTTTCCAATTTTGATAGCTGCTTTGAAAGACAATTTTTTTGTTAACAATGAAAGAAAAAACATTCGCAATCAGCCAGGCGACAGTATTGGCAACTAACATATTAATACGCCAGTGATTGTGTAAAATATGAAAAGCAAAGACATTAATAACAGAAGCTAAGAAACCATAAAATGTGTAAACAATAAAATCGCGATGCTTTTTATAGATATCCATGAGTCAACTTCTTTTCTCTTACTTAGAATAGGTCAATCAATGTTTGGGCAAAGTGGTCTAATTTAGCAATATCGGCGCTCTGCGGGGCGAGCTCTACTTTGACACTAGTGGCGCCTTTGATGGCTCCAGCTTGTTCAAATGCTTGTTCAAAATGATCAACTGCAATGGCAAAATCTTGATAAAAAGTATCGCCTGAACCACAAACACCAAAGATTTTGCCTGAGAGGTCGGCTTCTTGTAAGTCATGATAAAAGTCGAGGCCTTCGTCTGGAATGTTACCTTCTAAGCCATCAGAATAAGTGTAACTAACCACAATACAGAGATCGGCGGTTTGAAAATCTTGGACATCAGTTTGGGAGATTTCTGAGACGTCCACTTCCATCTTGGCGTTTTCAAAATCTTCACTTAAAATATCTGCCATATCTTCATCATTACCAGTCATACTGGCATAAACGATTTTTACTTTTGTCACGAATCTTGCTCCATTCCCATAATCTCGGCAACTATTATATCATAATTTTGATTTGGATAAATTACTAGCTAGATACTTATTAATAAGTTTAAAAATTCTAAAATTTTTTGAGCGTTTGAAAGTAAAAAGGAAATTATTAGTCAATTATTCGTCCGTTGAGCTATAATAAAATTAGCGTGAAAGAGTGGAGGTAACTTGTTTGATTACATTAAAATCAGCTAGAGAAATTGAAGGTATGAGAAAGTCAGGTGCTTTGTTGGCGCAAACCCATATTGGTTTACGGAACATTATCAAACCGGGAATTTCTAGTTTTGAAATTGAAAAGTTTGCTGATAAATTTATTACAGATCATGGTGGGCATCCATCAGAAAAAGGTTTTGAAGGCTATCGTTACGCAACTTGTGTGTGTGTGAATGATGAAGTAGCGCATGCAGAACCACGCCACAGTTTGATTTTAAAAAACGGCGATATTGTGAAAGTCGATATGACAGTTGAATTGGATGGTTATCAAAGTGATTCCTGCTGGTGTTATGCTGTGGGGGAAATTTCGCCCGAAAAAAAGCATTTGATGGAAGTCACTAAAAAAGCTTTATATTTAGGAATTGATCAGGCTCAAGTCGGTAATCGCTTAGGTGATATTGGTTACGCTATTCAACATTATGTCGAAGATCAAGAACATATGGGTGATGTGCGTGATTTAATTGGTCACGGGATTCAACCGACGATGCACGAAGCACCGAATGTGCCCCATTATGGTGAACCAGGCAAGGGCTTACGGCTCAAAGAAGGCATGACTATTACCATTGAACCAATGGTTAACTTGGGAACTTGGGAAATTACCAGCAAGTTTACAGATAATAATTGGGAATATTTTGTGTCAGCTGATGGAACTCCTTCAGCTCAGTATGAGCACACCTTGGCTATTACCAAAGATGGTCCTAAAATTTTAACTTCGCAAGATCCTATTGGTGATCAAAAATATTTGTAAAAGGATAATAATTTGGCTTCTGATAAAGAAAAACAGTCCTTATTTGCTTCTGATTTAACGTGGTTTCAAAAATTGATTTATTTTTGTCAATTAGTGATGCAACGGATTAAAAGTGGCAATATTGGTCTTTCTTCCAAAGCAGTAGTTTATTACGGCTTACTGTCATTTTTTCCATTAATTTCATTGGTTGGTAGTGCGTTACCATTATTTCATTTGGATCCGCAAATGTTACTAGGATATGCTCAAAATTTAATGCCGACGCGTTTAATTAAATTTATTGATCCAATCTTAACTAAATTATTGACTCAAAAAAGTAACGGGCTACTGTCATTTGGTATTTTGGGAACACTCTGGTCTAGTTCAGGTGTGGTTAATATTTTAAAACGAAGTATTAACCAAGTTTATGGATTAGATAATCAAACTATTTATACAAAAAAATCATTGTTAAATTTTCTTATTCTAAGAAGTGTAGCGATTTTGGTAACCACTTCATTAATTGTGATTTTGTTAATACTGTTTCTGACAGTTTTAGTTGGGCAACAATTATTAAATTGGTTGCAATCCTATGTTTTATGGGGACCGAAGTTACTACAAGAATTTATTCATTGGAAATGGCCGGTAACCGGTTTGGTTTTAGTCGTCATCTTACTAGTCGCCTATATCTTTTTGCCGAATTCTCACGAAAAGATTAGTTATGTTTGGCCAGGAACGGTGTTTACAACAATAGGTTTTAGTTTATTATCACAAGGCTTTTCGTTATATATTAAATATTTTGGTAGTCGCTGGCATTCTTATGGCACGATTGGTACTTTTTTTATTCTAGTATTGTGGCTTAACTTTCTTGCGTATATCTTTTTGATCGGGGCTGCCATTAATGCCGCTGTGCTTCAAGCATTTCAAGGTCAGTTAGAACAATCTGGTGGTTTAAAACAGTTTTACCAACAACGAAAAAATCACCATAAATAGTTATTTTGTTGTATGATGAGAACATATTTTACCATGAGAGGAACAATTATCTATGGAAAAAGTTAGAAAAGCGGTTATTCCAGCAGCAGGATTAGGCACCCGATTCTTGCCCATTACTAAGGCAATGGCAAAAGAGATGTTGCCCATCGTGGATAAACCTACGATTCAATTCATTGTGGAAGAAGCCAAAGCTTCCGGAATTGAAGATATTTTAATTATTACTGGCAAGGGTAAACGCCCCATTGAAGATCATTTTGATTCAGCACCAGAATTAGAACAAAATTTGAAATCTAAGCATAAAGATGAACTATTGAAAGTGGTACAAGATACAACCAACATTGGTGTAAATTTGTATTTTACGCGTCAGTCATATCCTAATGGTTTAGGGGATGCGGTGAGCTTAGCCAAATCTTTTGTAGGTGACGAACCGTTTGTTGTAATGCTTGGTGATGACTTAATGAAAGATCAAGTACCGTTGACCAAGCAATTGATTAATGATTATAATGAAACGCATGCTTCGACCTTAGCTGTCATGCAGGTTCCTCAAAAAGAGGTTTCTAAGTACGGAGTGATTGATCCAGATGGCGAAGTTAAGCCAGGATTATATCGGGTTAATAATTTTGTAGAAAAGCCCGCTGTGGAAAATGCACCAAGCAATTTAGCAATTATTGGGCGTTATTTGTTGACGCCGGATATTTTTGCTATGCTGGATACGCAGGCTCCCGGTGCAGGCAACGAAATTCAACTAACAGATGCGATTGATCGCTTAAATAAAACCCAACGGGTGTTTGCACATGAATTTACAGGCGAACGGTTTGATGTTGGTAATAAATTTGGTTATATGAAAACTAGCATTGAATATGGGTTGAATCACCCCGAAGTGAAAGATGAACTTCGCAAATATATTATTAATTTAGGCCAACAATTAGCAGCAGATAAAAAATAAAATATTATGATTTTTGGTCATAATATTTGGCTATGCGTGCTTATTAGTAGTTGGTTTCTAGTGACAGCTGACTTGGTCAGTTTAAAGTGCAAGTTTATTACTCAACTGCTAAGCGGCTTTTAAGTGTAGTATTACTTGAGATAAATATGTTTATCACCAAATCTTAAACCAAAGATTTGGTGATATTTTTTTGAAAATTTCACGTAAACTAAGGCTTGAGCAGATTTTGTTTTAAGCAGAGTGATTAATTCCCAAACTTGATAAGAATGATTGTGAGATTGCAAATTTAATATTAAATAATGATTTTCATTAGTAAATTCTGATGATATACTAGAGATTCCCCAAGTTTTATGCTGATTATCTTCATAAAAAACTAGTAAATTAGTTTTCACATCCAGCAAAAGTTTTATTAAAGTTTGAGTGTCCATTGTGGCCTCCTTAATGATTATTCAATAAATTAACAGGAGTAAAAAGTTTGAATTTGAATGAGATTGTAATTACTGCTGCCTATCGGACGCCAACCGGTAAATTTCAAGGTAGTTTCAAAGATTTTACAGCAGTTCAATTGGCAACCCAATTATGTCAACAGATTTTAGTGAAAGAAAAGATCGCTCCCCAACTGATTCAGCAGGTGATTTTAGGTAGTGTTTTAACAGCGGGGAGCGGACAAAACATTGCGCGTCAAGTCCAGTTAAATGCTGGGTTAGATTTGACGGGGACGGCAATGACTGTTAATCAAGTCTGTGGTTCAGGGCTGAAAGCAGTTCGACTAGCGCAAAGCGCATTAATGTTAGATGATGCTCAAGTTGTTTTGGCTGGCGGTGTGGAAAGTATGTCGCAGGCACCAGCAGTGGCGGCGCGCCTGACTAAACAAGATTTTGCAACCGATGATTGGCAGGATACGTTGTTTAATGATGGTTTGACGGATGCTTTTAGTCAGCAACCGATGGGAATCACAGCAGAAAATTTAAATCGAAAATATCATTTAACGCGGCAGCAGTTAGATCAATTTGCACTACAGTCACAACAAAAAGCGGTGCAAGCGCAAGCTGCTGGTTGGTTTGATGAAGAAATTTTGCCGATTACGGGGTTGTCGGCCGATGAAACCGTGCGCCCGCAAACTACGTTATCGGCTTTACAACAATTATCCCCCGCATTTCAGGCTGAGGGGTTAGTGACAGCGGGGAATGCATCACCGCTAAGTGATGGTGCTAGCTTACTTGTCTTAACGACTACTAATGTGGCCTGTAGGAATCAATGGCAACCACTGGCTAAAATTACCGCTTATCAAGAAGTGGGGTACCAACCGCAATTAATGGGTTATGCCCCAGTAATTGCTATTCAAAAATTACTGGCGCAAAAACAGCAAACAGTTGCCGACATTGATTTGTTTGAAGTTAATGAAGCATTTAGTAGTCAAGCTTTGTTAGTGCAACAAGAATTACAAATTGCTGATAGTCAATATAATATCACTGGCGGTGCTTTGGCTTTGGGACATCCGTTAGGTTCTTCTGGCGCTCGTATTTTAACTACTTTAATTCACAATTTACAGCGAACTCACCAACATCGCGGGATCGCAGCCTTGTGTATTGGTGGTGGTCAAGCAATAGCATTAGAGGTGGAAAATTTGCAATGGTCAAATTCTATGAATTAACAACTAAGCAGCGTTTACAGCAATTATATCAGACGGGAATTTTAACGACAGCAGATTTAGAATTATTACATTCTTATCCTAATTTGCCAACGGCTATCGCGACTAATTTAATTGAAAATCAAGTTGGAGTTTTTGGAGTGCCGCTAGGTTTGGCAGAAAATTTTGTGATTGATGGACAATCGTTATTGATTCCCATGGCTACGGAAGAACCATCAGTGATTGCGGCTGCCAGTAATGCCGCCAAGCGTTGTTTGGCAAAGGGCGGTTTTCAAACAACAGTCCAACGTGCGGGCTTAATTGGTCAAATTGTGTTTGAAGGACAATTAAAAACCCCACAGATTTTTTTGAACCAACATTTAGCAATGATCCGCCAAGTTGCTCTGAGCGCACATCCTAGTCTAGAACAACATGGTGGAGGATTAAAACAAGTTAGCGTTCATGTGTCAGCCGACTTTGTGGAATTTCGGTTATTAATTGATCCCGGTGAAGCTATGGGCGCTAATATAGTCAATACTCTGGCTGAGGCAGTAGCCCAATATTTAGCCACACAACTGCCACAGTTAAGTTTGTTAATGGCCATCTTGTCTAATCAGGCCCCCCAACAATCAGTTACGGCAACAGCCGCTTTTGCCTTACCTGATTTGGCGACGAAACACGATACCGGTAAAGTCGTAGCTCAAAAAATTGTCGCTGCCACCCAGTTTGCCCAAGAATCTACTTTACGGGCTGCAACGCATAATAAGGGCATTATGAACGGTATTAACGCTGTAGTGTTAGCCACCGGTAATGATCCGCGCAGTATTAATGCGGCGAGTTATGCTGGATTATCCAAGCAGCGACCAACGTGGACTTCTTGGCAAATTCAAGATGAATTGTTAGTTGGTCGAATTACAATTTCGTTGCCTTTAGGTAGTTTAGGCGGTGCAATTTCGACCTTACCCATGGCCCAATTAAGTATGAAAATTTTGCAACAACCTTCTGCACGACAGTTAATGAGTATTGTTGCTAGTGTGGGGTTGGCTTCAAATTTAGCGGCACTCAGAGCTTTAGTCACACAAGGCATTCAAGCCGGACATATGAATTTACAATTTAAAAGTTTAGCGTTGATGGCCGGGGCTACAGCAACAGAGGTTGAACCAGTAGTTAAACAATTACGGTTAGCACCCACCAAGGCTAACTTACAAACAGCTCGCCAGATTTTACAACAATTACGTTTAGGAGAAAATTATGAAAGTCGGCATTGATAAGATTGATTTTTATACACCCAACCAATATTTAGATTTAAAAGATTTGGCTAGTGCCCGCAAAGTGGACCCCAATAAATACTTGATTGGGATTGGCCAACAAAAAATGGCTGTAGCACCATTAGATCAAGATATTGTCTCTATGGCGGCTAATGCGGCTGAGCCGTTATTGACGCTTCAAGACCAACAGCAATTGGGCTTAGTGATAGTAGGTACGGAAAGTGGCGTTGATCAATCGAAAGCTTCAGCCCTCTTTGTTCAAGAGGTGTTAGCTTTACCAACTAATTTACGTGCCTTAGAAATTAAAGAGGCTTGTTTTGGAGCTACTGCTGGTCTGCAATTAGCAGCCGATTTTGTGCGCTTACATCCGCATAAAAAAGCCTTAGTAATTGCTAGTGATATTGCCCGGTATGGTTTAAAAAGTGCTGGCGAAGTCACCCAGGGTGCTGGTGCGGTGGCTATGTTAGTGGGGGCTGATCCACAAATTTTAGCTTTAGAAGAGCAATCATTTTATATGAGTCAAAGTACAGGTGATTTTTGGCGCCCGAATTATTCGACAGAAGCTTTTGCTCGGGGAAAATACTCCGAAGAAGTTTACATCGCGATGTTTACAGAGTTATGGCAACAATTTGTGACTAGTGATATATTTGCAGTGTCCGACTTGGCAGCTTTGTTATTTCATATTCCCTTTTCCAAAATGGGACGCAAAGCTTTAAAAAGCCTCGCTTCTAAGATTGCAGAACCGGATTATCAGCGCTTAACCCGCCGTTTTGAGGCAAGCATTATGTATGGCCAACAAGTGGGCAATATTTATACGGGTTCTTTGTATCTGAGTTTACTGTCTTTATTAGAAAATGATACCAGCTTACATCCGGGAGAATCGATTGGTCTATATAGTTACGGTTCGGGCTCAGAAGCAGAACTCTTTTTTGGTATTTTACAGCCACATTTTCGCGCTGGTTTAAACATAGAGAAGCATCAACAATTGTTGCGCCAGCGGCAACAATTAACGATAGAACAATATGAACAACAATTTCAACACAGTTTAGTGACTGATGGCTCGACCCAAGTTTTAGCCAATTCGGATCCGCAGGCGGCCCATCGTTTAGCTAAAATTGTTAATCATGAACGAAAATATCAATAAAATAGTAGAAATCGGTTACAAAACAGACTATAATAAAGACGTGGTGAGATGAAACCTTACTGCAACTGCTATCAGGATGCAATGTGCATCTTTCGATAAGGTGATAGTTTTAAAATGGATCAGGTAAGAGTTTCGGCAATTAGTCGAAAACTTTACAAATTCATTCTAAAGATAAAATTGGTCAATGCGGATGTTCCTGTTTATCAGACATCAAACTTTCTTATTTATTACAAGTAGTCTTTTGGATGAATTAATAGGCAAGTTAAAAGTTTTTGTGTCAAAATGGATTGGGAGCAGTTGCTTGTCTCATCTAAAAAAAGCCGGGGAAATCTTTCCTTGGCTTTTTAATTATCTAGTTTTTAGTAGAAAGAGAAGATGTAAAAATGTTGACAGATATTGCCAAAGCACACACATTATACGAGACAGATATTTATAATCAAGATGGAATTCAAGGCTATGCTTATGTACCGCATGAGATTAGTGTAGCGGTTAGTGATCCACAAAAAGGTGATGTTCCGGGAACTAATCCTGAACAGTTATTGGGCTTAGCACTAAGTACTTGTTTCAATGCAACCTTACAAGCTATCGAGTCTGAACAAGGATTAGAGCATCGTGCCAGTGTGAATGTGCACGTGAAAATGATTAAAGCAAATACCGGTTTAGAATTTTTGGTGCAAGCGCGCGTCAATATTCCGGGGGTTAGTCAAGTTCACGCCCAGGAAATGGTCGACCAAGCCGAAAAACGCTGTCCAGTTTCTAAGCTATTAAGTGGCAGTCCTAATTATTCTGTCAAATTACTGAATTAGCTTTAGCTTCAGTTGCTACTTTGAGAAATGTAAATTTGATGGCTACGCGGAAATTCGCGCTTAAAAGCCGTTTGCAGTTGGTGTTTTAATTGCCGGTCAGTTAAAGAATAAGTCACCGTCTGGTTGAGATAACCGTGCTCAGTGAAGGTAAGCTGTTGATTAGCAATTAAGATAGTTAAGAAGCGGTCTTTTTTGCGTGTCAAGAGTGTTAAAGTTTGCGCTTGTTTAGTTTTGGTAATTTTTTTAATTAGGGTTGCAGCTTGTTTAATGGGAATACTTTTCATAAACTAACTCCCTTTAAGATTTGCTTTAAGTCGCGAGTAAAGGTGGCCTTTTGGAGTTGACTCGTAATGAAAATCACCTGTACTTGTTTATTGTAGACTGTAAAAGCGATGCGGGCTGAACCAATGGTCCCTAAATTGAGGCGCAATTCGTAACAAGGATGACCAGCAATTTTTTGCTCTGTGGCTAATTTAATCTTAGTCATGCCTGTACTTAGTTCGCGACTCAGGACGTTGGCGATTTTTTGTGACACGATTTGTTTTTGACCAGCATGTTTTTTAAAGAATGGTTTACAGCCGTGCCGATCAAAAGTAATCTGAAGAGAAGTTACTGAATTTTGTGGCATCGAAACAGTCCTTTCTACAAAACTTAATGGCGTTGAAGAATGGTTAAACTTTCGACATGTGGGGTTTGCGGAAACATATCCAAAGGTTGAATCTTTTTAACATGGTAACTTTTAGTTAACAGACGTAAGTCACGCGCTAAGGTAGAAGGATTACAAGAAACATACAGCAGTTTTTGAGGTCCTTGTTTTACCAGCAATTGTACTAAACTATGTTCTAAACCAGTTCTGGGAGGATCAACAACCAGTCCAGTGGGCTGAATGCCTTGCTGTAACCATTGAGGATATAATTCTGCTGTGGTTCCTAATTGATAATGCGCATTGGTTAAGTGGTTGACTTGGGCATTTAAATTGGCGTCGTGGACAGCTTCAGGGATTATTTCACTACCTACAACTTGTTGAACATAAGGTGCGATGCTCAGGCCAATTGTACCAACACCGGCGTAAGCGTCGACAATAATGTCATGGGCTTGAGGGTCAAGGGCTTTTAGGACAAGTTGGTACAACTTTTGTGTTTGTTCGTAATTTAATTGTAGAAAAGCACGGGGAGACAGCAAAAATTGTTGTTGATTAATCACTTCAGGCAGATATTCTTGACCCCAAAGAAGTTTGGTTTCCTCACCCCAAATTTCACTCGTAGTTTTCGGATTATAATTTTGAAAAATTCCTTGGACTTCGGGAATATCTTGCTGAACTAATTGTAAAAATTGTTTTAATTTTGGAAACTTACGGGAGTGTGTAATTAAAGTTAATTGGACTTCTTGTTGAACGTGTGATTGCCGCACGACCACCGTTTTAAAAATTCCAGCTTGTTTTTGTTCATCATAAATCGGTAAGTTCAATTGTTCAATAATAGGAACCAAGCGTTGCAACACACTGAGTGTTAATTTACTTTGCGTCGGCATTTGAAGTGAATCAACTACATGATGTGTGTGGTTTTGATAGAGTCCACAGGTGACGTGTCCGTTCTGGACTTGTAATTGAAATTGGGCTTTGTTACGATAATGCCACGGGTTAGCCATGCCAATAGTTGACGCTAAGAAATAATGTTGGTAGCCGGCTGGTTTGAAGTGCTGTAAGGCTTGCTTTAAGATGGAACGTTTGAATTTTAATTGTGCTGAGTATTTCAGATGGGCCAATTCTAAGCCGCCAACCTGATTGTACAAAGCAGGTGGCTGTAAATTGCGCCAAGAGCTGGGTTTTTGATAAGATAGCAATTTACCGCGTAAAAAATGAGGCTGGATTTGGGTAATTTCACATTGGATTAGTTCATTGGGTAAAGCTTGAGGTACAAAAACTAACTTTTGTTGGTAATAGCCGATACCTTCGCCGTTAATGCCCATTTTTTTGATAATAATTGAAATGGTTTGTCCTATTTGAACAGTTGCTTTTTGATCTTTCAAAATTAGTTTCCTTTAAATTAAATTGTGACCATGATGAAGTTATTAAAGCTAGTATAGCATAGGTGCAGAGGAGATAATAATTCGTGAAAATTACCAAAATTACCGCACAAAAACGTCCGGGACGCTATAATATTTTTTTAGATGACCAGTTTGCTTTTGCTGTAGGCGAAAATGTCTTGATTAAGTTTCATTTAATCAAGGATCAAATGCTAACACCTGAACAGGTTGAGCAAATACAACAATCGGAACAAAAAGATTATGCGTATAATCAAGCTTTAAATTATTTAAGTTATCAATTACGCAGTACTGCCGAAGTTAAAATTTACTTAAAACGGCAAGATGTTGACACTCCAACGATTACCGCGATTATTACTAAACTAGAAAAAAATCAATACTTAGATGATTTACAATATGCGGAAAGTTTTGTCCGAACGGAATTTAAAACGACATTAGATGGTCCAAAGAAAATACAACATAAATTGCAACAAAAACACATTGCTCCGACTTTAATTCAGCAAGCGTTAGAACTGTATACCACTGAACAACAAGTAATTAATGCTACGAAATTAGCACAAAAATGTTGGCATCAAAATCAACAACATCCGCATAAAAGGCGCTTACAAAAGGTCTTACAGCGTTTAATGGCTGCCGGATTTAGTAGTGAGATTAATCAATTAGTTCTGCAAGATTTACCCCAAATAAAAGATGAAGATCAAGAACAAGAATTACTCCAAAAGACGCTGCAAAAATTGTGGCCTCGTTATCAAGCAAAAGATCAAGGGCGCAACAAACTATACGCAGCTTTGTTACGGCGCGGCTTTACAAGTGACCAGATTCGTCCTCAACTCGAAAACTTAAAATAGTTGTGGCATAAACGGCCTAGTTTGATATAATTTAATTGCGTGAGAAAGTGGAAAGCTGGTTCAACTATGCAAGTTCCAAGAGAAGGAGATTACATAGCAATCCAGAGCTATAAGCATAATGGTCATTTGCATCGTACTTGGCGTGATACAATGGTTTTGAAAACTAGTGAAAATGAATTGATTGGTTGTAATGACCGAACTTTAGTAACTGAAAGTGACCATCGGCGGTGGTTTACCCGTGAGCCAGCTTTAGTTTATTTTCACAAACATTATTGGTTTAATATTGTCACAATGTTACGAGAAAATGGTCCATCTTACTATTGTAATTTGGCAACGCCTTTTGTGTTAGACCGTGAGGCTTTGAAGTATGTGGATTATGATTTAGATGTTAAAGTATTTCCGGATGGTGAAAAACGCCTATTGGATGTGGATGAATATGCGGCCCATAAACGAATTTGGCGTTATTCTTCAGAAATTGATCAGATCTTAAAGGAAAGTACGGAAACTTTAATTGATTGGGTTGAAACTAAAAAAGGACCATTTTCGCCCGGGTATGTTGCCTTATGGTATCAAAGATATCAAGAATTATTGCATCGTGCTTGAGGAATTGACTATGTAAATTAAAAAAGCAGGTTTTCCTGCTTTTTTAATACGTTATTTTTGGGAAGAATCAATACTTAAGGTACTGTATTCTAGGTTGGAAGCTAGAATTAAAGAGAGAACTAAGAGGGCAATCAACCATCCCATCAAAGTACCCTGAATGCGATAAGGTTGAAAGAATACATGGATTAACTTAGCTGCGGTAATGGTTAAAATAAAATCGATAATAAAGTTGAGATAAAAATTGGTTAAACTGTAATCAATATTGAAAAAATTAATAATGGTGCGTAGTGAACGATTAGTTGTTTGATGGGTAATAATTTTGATGGGCCGATGAGCAATTGATTTAACCGCGACCATTAAAATTGCACCAATAATTGCACATATAATTAACCGCCACCAACTGTTATAATGATTAACAAGTGCATCATAACCAGTGCCGATTAAAGCGAGACACAAAAGATAAGGTATAATGAATAAGAAAGTGTAAATTACAAAAACTTTTTTATTAGACATAATGAGGTCCTTTCGTTTCTTGATTCAAAGTTAATTTTAGCATTTGTTGTAAAAAAATGGTACGTCAACTACTCCAAAGTCAGAATTGGCGAGCAGAAAAAATGATGGTTAAAATTTAGATGAATATCGTGCTAGAAGGTAGACACTTTGATTTAATAATGACTAAATTTTTTAGTTAAGAACTAATTTTAGGCGTTAGTAACTGAGCTGTTCAGCATTTTTTGCCAGAACTTATTTTTAAAGGAGAACATGATATGTAAACTACAGCAATTAGTAGTCAAAATCATTAATAATAGTGTGAAAGTGCAATTTAAATATCCAATAAGGAGACGCTTGATCTTTGAAAGTAGTTTCTTTTAATGAGTATATTTTTCTTTGCTGTGAAATATAAATATTAATTAATGGAGAGTAATCAAATGAAGCAATCGGATTTAAAACAGGCGGTTAACCAAAGACGGACGTTTGCGATTATTT
Organism: Bombilactobacillus sp. ESL1097; assembly: GCF_058107205.1. Classification (NCBI taxonomy): domain Bacteria; kingdom Bacillati; phylum Bacillota; class Bacilli; order Lactobacillales; family Lactobacillaceae; genus Bombilactobacillus; species Bombilactobacillus sp. ESL1097. Next base: position 525,245 of record NZ_JBYLUB010000001.1, read on the forward strand.
CGCATCCGGATGCTGGTAAGACCACAATTACGGAACAAATGTTATTATTTGGTGGAGTAATTCGGTCTGCCGGCACGGTTAAGGGTAAAAAAACTGGTAATTATGCAACATCAGATTGGATGGAAATTGAAAAGAAGCGGGGCATTTCAGTCACTAGTTCGGTGATGGAATTTGATTATCAGGGCAAGCATGTTAACATTTTGGACACGCCTGGTCATGAGGATTTTTCCGAAGATACTTATCGGACTTTGATGGCCGTTGATGCTGCGGTGATGGTGATTGATTCGGCTAAGGGGATCGAAGCACAGACCAAGAAATTATTTAAAGTGGTTAAACAACGGGGAATTCCCATTTTTACTTTTATGAATAAATTAGATCGGGATGGTCGTGAACCCTTGGATTTAATTGGCGAATTGGAAGACCTTTTAGATATTGAAGGTTGTGCGATGAATTGGCCGATGGGTAGCGGTAAAACCTTACAAGGATTATATGATTTGAGTAATAATCGGATTGAATTGTATCATCCCAAAAACGCTGATGAGCGCTTTTTACCGTTAGATGATCAAGGACATTTAAGTCCAGAGCAGCCGCTGACGACGGATAGTATTTATCAACAGACTTTAGAGGAAATTGGACTGATTAAGGAAGCTGGTAATGCTTTTGACCCCGGCAAGATTGCTCAAGGTCAACAAACCCCCGTTTTCTTTGGTTCTGCCTTGACCAACTTTGGGGTACAAACCTTTTTAGATCAATTCTTACAATTAGCACCAGCTCCTAGTGAACATCAATTAATTGATGATTCGACAATTGCCGCCGATGATCCGGAATTTTCCGGTTTTGTCTTTAAGATTCAAGCCAATATGAATCCTAAGCATCGTGATCGAATTGCGTTTGTCCGGATTGGTTCCGGAGAATTTGAAAAGGGAATGGATGTCACTTTAAATAGAACCCAGAAACAACTCCGTTTAAATAATGCGACTGAATTTATGTCAGATCAGCGTGAACAAGTAAAGAATGCAGTTGCGGGTGACATTGTTGGTTTATATGATACGGGCAATTTTCAAATTGGCGATACCATTTATGCTGGTAAACGAGCAGTGCAATACCCAGACTTACCACAATTTACGCCAGAGTTATTTATGGACGTCATTCCCAAAAATGTGATGAAACAAAAGTCCTTTCATAAAGGAATGCAACAGTTGGTACAAGAAGGGGCGGTGCAACTTTATCGCAATTACCAAACGGGCGATTATATTTTAGGTGCCGTCGGGCAATTACAATTCGAAGTCTTTAAATTTCGAATGCAAAATGAATATAACACAGAAGTGATTATGAAACCGATTGGTTCCCGGATTGCTCGCTGGATTAATCCCGACCAACTTGATCCGGCTATGTCTTCTAGTCGAAACATTTTAGTCAAAGATTTAGATGATCAACCTTTATTCTTATTTGAAAACCGTTTTGCTGAACAATGGTTTGAAAATAAGTATCCAGATGTGCAATTAACTGCGAAACTCTAATTGAGTCATTTTCGGGTGAAATTTGTAAAAGCATCATTGGCACATTTGTCAATGATGCTTTTTTATCATATAATACTATATGAAATATAACATTAAAGGAGATAGCGTGATGGCAATTCAAGTTCCCACGCGATTATTAGATGGTACGGTTTTATCATTTTTGCGTACCCAAGATTTGTATGGCTACGTTTTGACACAACAAGTACAGGGTATTTTAGATATTTCTGAATCGACGATTTATCCCGTCTTACGACGTTTAAAAAAGAATGGTTATTTGGAAACATATGATCAGCCCTATCAGGGACGTAACCGCCGCTACTATCATTTAACGGCGGCGGGGCAAGAGCTATTTGGTCAGATTCAAGCTGATTGGCAACAGTTTAGTCAACAAATTAATCAGGTGATGGGGGAAGCTCATGAATTCAATCGTGAAAAGTTATCTTGAGGAACTGAAGAACAACTTAACTGCTTTGCCAGTTGATGAAGCTCAAGATGTGATCTTGTTTTACCAAGAATTTATTTTAGATGCTGGTTTTAAAGAACGCTGGCAATTAGATGATGAATTGGGAACGCCCAAACAATTAGCCCATAAAATTTTAGCTGATTATTACTTAGCAGCGGATCCTTTGTTGCCAACAGTTACTGAGCCAGCGGCGCCAATTGCAGCTAAAAAGTCTTCGCGCCATAATTTGCATGTGATTTGGTGGATTGTCTTAGGCATGTTGGCTGCCCCCATTGGAATTCCTGCCATTTTACTTGTGGTGGGCGCCTTTTTAGCAATATTAGTGTTAATCGTTGCATTAGTGGTAATCTTTATTGCAGTTATGCTGGCTTGTTTATTCAGTAGTGTTTTCCTTTTGGTCAAAATTACACCGCTTCTAATGACCGCTCATTGGGCAGTGGGGTGCTTTTATCTCGGAATTGCGTTGATGATGTTAGCAATTTTAGTTGGCTTAGGACCGCTGTTAATCAAGTTGATGCGTTATTTGACTAATCGGGGCGTAGTTTTGATTCGTCATTTGGGACAAAAATTTTTGAAAACTAATTATTTTCAAAAAAAATCATTACACCGAGGAGATCAATCATGAAAAAATGGTATCAGACTAGTCTGGCAATCTTTTTATTAGGATTGGTTTTGTTAATTATTGGGGCCTCTAATAATGGTTTTCAGTCCTTAATTAGCCACTCACTAACTGCGAAAGTAACAGTTCTTAGTAATAACAAGAAAGTGCAAATTAAGCGAAAATTACCGGAATTTCAAGAACTTGCGCTCAATAGTTCCGATACTGATGTACAAATTAAATTAGGTAAAGCTTACCAATTGCAGTTGATTGGTGCTTATAAACAGCCCGTTAAAATCAAACAAAGTGGTCAACAGCTGCAAGTCATTACGAAGCAACCGAATTTTAACTTTGTTAATATAGCCGGAACCAAGGCCCCAAAATTAGTGCTGACAGTGCCCGAGAAACATGATCTTCGGCAGTTGTGCTTGCAAACAACCGATTCCAACGTTCAAGTGCAGCAGTTAAAACTGCAACAGTTATTAGTGAAGCAACATGATAGTCACTTAACACTAAAAAACGTTCAAGCTCAGCAAGAAGCACAAACAAAATTGTGGGACTCCAATTTGCGAGTTCAAAATTGTCAATTACCAAGTTGGCGTTGGCAGCTAGCTAATAGTAGCGTGCAGGCCCAACATGTGCAAGCTAATTTACAAGGTCGATTACAGGACTCGCGAGTTAAAATGCAGGATTTACTTTTACAAGATAGTTCGCACTTACAGTTGGCTGATAGTCATCTAAATGTTCAATTGCGCCAACCAGCTATTAATTATCGCATCAAAGGACACGCCACGGTCTTAAAAATTGCTGGTCGGCAAATCCAAAATGACTGGGTTCACCATAGTACAGTTAATTTAGAACAACTAAATTTAAAAGCACAAGATAGTCACATAACATTAAATTAATATTGACTTAAAGTTAACTTTAAGTAATATGATGAAGCTAGGATTAAAAATAATCCTAGCTTTTTTGTTAAGTAAGTTAATTTTAGTTTTAGAGGTGATGGTATGAAGGATTTGTCGATAACTGCGGTTAGTCAAAAGTACAATATTACGCCGGCAACGTTGCGTTATTATGAACAAATTGGTTTGTTGCCGCCGATTCCTCGCAAGCCCAATGGTAATCGCTATTATCCGGAAATAATTCAAGATTTAATTGAAATGATCATTTGCTTGCGTAATTCAGGAGTGGCGGTAGAGCCATTAATTGAATATGTTCGTTTAATGCAACAGGGACCCAAGACTTTAAAACAACGTCAAACTTTGTTGGAACAACAGCGTGCCATACTGCAGCAAAAACAAGTCAGTCTTCACAAGTCCATTCAACGTTTGGATCATAAAATTAATTTATACGAAACAGGACAAGTGAAAGAGTATCCCATCTTTAGTCAGGAGGAATCATGAAAACAATAGTTTTATTATTTCATCCGCATTTAACAACTTCACGAGTGAACCGACAATTAAGTCAGGCTTTAACTGCGGATATTGTAGTACGTGATCTGTATCAATTATATCCTGATTTTCACATTGATATTAAAACTGAGCAACAATTGTTGACCGCCAATCAGCGTATTGTTTTACAATTTCCGATGTATTGGTATAGTGCGCCTGCATTGTTGAAACAATGGGAATGTGACGTATTGCAAGGTGACTTTGGTGGTCAAGGCACCGCTTTGGCTGGCAAAGAATTGGTGATTGCGGTTTCTCCGGGAGCTAATAATTATGGCCGTGAGCAATTTGTGCAATATACCGTTAATGAATTATTGCGTCCGTTTCAAGCAACTTGTCATTTGATCAAAATGCAATTCATGCAACCATTTGTGACGTTAGGAGCTTCTAGTTTGAGCGATGCACAGTTACAACAGCAAGCACAAAAATATAATCAGTATCTGCATACCAAACGGTTAGCGCCACTGGCCACTTTTGGTTAAATAAGAATAGGAGATTAATTACAATGCAATATCAAACAATTGGAAAGACCGATATTCAAGTTTCACCCTTGTGTGTAGGAGCCATGAGTTTTGGCAAAGCAGGAACCATGCATGATTGGACGTTGGATGCTGCGGCGGCGGAACAAGTGGTTAAACATGCTTTAGATTTAGGAGTCAATTTTTTTGACACAGCCAATGGCTACTCAAAAGGAACTAGTGAGGAGTATTTAGGTCAAGCACTCAAAAAGAATGTTGCGCGGGATCAAGTTGTTATTGCCTCGAAGGTTTATTTTAATCCCGGGCGGTTATCCAAAACAGCCATTCAACATGAAATTGATGGGACGTTAAAACGTCTAGGCACAGATTATGTCGATTTATATTTGGTACACCGGTTTGATTATCAGACTCCGATTGAAGAAACTATGGAAGCTTTAAATGAGTTAGTGACTGCGGGTAAGGTTCGAGCAATTGGTGCTTCTGCCATGTATGGTTATCAATTTCATAATATGCAGTTAGTGGCGCAACAACATGGTTGGGCACAATTTCAAGCTATGGAAAACCACTATAATCTGTTATATCGTGAAGACGAACACGAATTAATTCCAATTTGTCAACAATATGATGTATCCTTAATGCCATATAGTCCGTTGGCCGCCGGCCATTTGGCACGCCCCACATGGCAAGGTGATACTTTACGAGCCAAGACAGACCGGGTAGCAGTGGGGAAGTATGATCGGATGGAAGCCGAAGATGTCAAAATCGTGCAACGGGTGCATGAGTTAGCTGATAAATATCAAGTTACTATGGCACAAATTGCAATTGCTTGGCAATGGGCTAAAGGTGTGACAGCACCAATTATTGGAGCTACCAAAGCACGGCATTTTGATAGTGCCGTCCAAGCTTTAGATGTTCAATTGACCCCAGAAGATGTGCAATATTTAGAAGAACCGTATGTTCCGCACCCAATTGTGGGCGCGATTGATCAAAATCCCCCTGAGGGCGTTGTGTTATTAGATGAAAAGAAATAATTGTATCTAAATAAGAAAGCTGTGATCAGATGAAAACAGTTGAGCTAGCTAATGGTGTGCAAATGCCGCAGGAAGGTTTTGGTGTATTTCAAGTTGCTAATAAGGACTGTGAGCAAGTTGTTTTAAAAGCTTTGAATACCGGTTACCGGTTATTAGACACCGCTAGTAGTTATCAAAATGAAACCGCAGTGGGGCGAGCATTGCAAAAAAGTTCCGTTCCGCGCCACGAGATCTTTTTGACCACTAAAGCCTATATTCCGGAGATGGGTTATCAGGCCACGCTAACGGCATTTGAAAAGTCTTGTCAAAAATTAGGCACAGATTATTTGGATTTATATTTAATTCATATGCCGCTAGCTGATTATTATGGTTCTTGGCGAGCAATGGAGCAGTTGTACCAACAAGGCCGTATCCGAGCAATTGGCGTATGCAATTTTTCAACAACTAATTTATTGGACTTAAGTTTTAATTTTGACATTCAACCAATGATTAATCAGATTGAAACGCATCCACTATTTCAGAGAACTGCAGAGCTTGATTTTATGAAGCAACAACGAATTCAACCCGAAGCGTGGGCACCTTTTGCGGAAGGTCGACAAGACATTTTTCACGAGCAATGTTTGCAAACAATTGCTTCGCGGCATCACAAGTCAACAGCGCAAGTGATCTTGAGATGGAATATTCAACGAGGCGTAGTTATTATTCCTAAGTCGGTTCATGAAAAACGAATGCAAGAAAATTTAGATATTTGGGACTTTACATTAACTGATTCAGAAATGAAAGAGATTACCAATATGGACTTGAAACATCCACAAATGTTAGATTTAAACCAAATTAGTGAAGTACGTCGCGTTTATGATTATTTAAATCATCCAGTTTTGACCAGTCTCTAAAAACTTTAATGTTTGAAATATAGAAATATGTAAAAAAAGCGAACCAATCTTTCAACTGATTCGCTTTTTTAGTAACTATAATTAAAGCTGCTTATTTTTTCGACTGCTCTTGATTGTCATCATCGGAAGAAGTCTTTGTCTTATTTTCAGCAGTTTTTTTAGTTTCACCGTTATTAGTTTCAATTTTAATGTTGTCATTGTCTAACACGGCTTTAAGATGCTTTTCCTTAGGATGATCAAGATAATGGTCGGCCACACGATCTTCAATTTGTTCTTGAATGACCCGCCGTAAAGGACGAGCACCCAAGGCTGGATCGTAACCTAAATCCACAATCTTTTCTTTGGCAGGTTGGGTAACTTCAATATCTAAACCTTGATCAGCAATCATTTTGTTAGTGTCTTGAATCATTAAGTTGACAATCTTTAATAAGCTGTCCTTAGATAACGGATCAAACTCAATAATGCCGTCGAACCGATTTAAAAATTCAGGTTTAAAGTAATTGCCTAATTTGTCTAATACGGAATTAGTGGTGCCATTGGCCTCAGCACCAAAGCCAACGCTGGCTTCACTTTCACCTTGCCCAGCATTCGACGTCATAATAATGATGGTATCTTTGAAGCTGACAGTACGTCCTTGAGAATCGGTCAAACGGCCGTCATCTAAGATCTGTAAAAACATATGCATAACATCCGGATGAGCTTTTTCAATTTCATCTAATAAAATTAAACTGTACGGATGCCGCCGGACTTGTTCAGTTAATTGTCCCGCTTCTTCATAACCGACATACCCTGGAGGGGAACCAATTAATTTAGAAACGCTGTGCTTTTCCATGTATTCCGACATGTCAAAGCGAATCATGGAATCTTCACTACCAAAGAGTTGGCGTGCTAATTGTTTAGCCAATTCGGTTTTACCAACGCCAGTCGGTCCTACAAAGAGGAAGGATCCAATTGGCCGTCCCGTTTTGTTAAAACCAACTCGATTACGGCGAATTGCCCGACTAACTTGTTCTACGGCTTTATCCTGACCAATGACATGAGCTTCAAGTTCAGGTGTTAAGTTGCGCAATTGTTCTTGTTCTTGCGCCTTTAATTCACCAACGGGGATATTAGTTTTTTCTTCCACGATACTTTCAATATCTTTTTCAGTTACCTTGGGTTCTTTTTCAGTATCGGTTTTATTATCACGAACATTTTCGAGCTTTTTGGTTTGATCGCGGTAAAAAGCAGCTTTTTCATAATCTTCCTGTTTTAAGGCTGCTTGCTTATTAGCCTCCGCCGCTTTGATTTTTTTCTCAATTTCTTTAGGATCAACAGGATTTAAAGTAAGATTTTTTCGTGAACCAGATTCATCTAATAAATCGATAGCTTTATCAGGTAGAAAACGATCTTGAATATAACGATCTGATAACACCGCTGCCGCTTTAATCGCTTCTGGGGTATATTTGACATGATGATAAGCTTCGTACTTTGGTTCAATGCCTTTTAAAATTTGCAGAGTCTGTTCAACACTAGGTTCATTGACTTCGACTGGTTGTAAACGTCTGGCTAAAGCAGAGTCTTTTTCAATTTGCCGATATTCATTAAAAGTTGTCGCACCAACTAATTGCAATTCGCCACGTGCTAAGGCGGGTTTTAAGACATTACCAGCGTCCATACCACCTTCAGCATTACCAGCACCGACAATTTCGTGAATTTCATCAATAAAGAGAATAATGTTTTTGTTACTTTGCAATTCTTTAATCAATTCTTGCATGCGTTGCTCAAATTGCCCCCGCACGCCAGTTCCTTGAACTAAAGAAACGACATCCAAGCGAATGACACGTTTATCTTGTAATTTTTCCGGAACTTCGCCATCGACAATTTTTTGGGCTAATCCTTCTACAACGGCAGTTTTACCAACCCCAGCTTCACCGATTAAAACGGGATTATTTTTAGTACGCCGATTGAGAATTTCAATGACACGTTCAATTTCTTTATCACGACCAATCACCGGATCAATTTTCCCGTCCTTCGCTTGAGCAGTAAGATCGACCCCAAATTGGGCTAAAATACTATTTCCATTATTATTGTTACCGCCACTACGTTGGCTTTGTGAGGACATTTGTTGCTGACGACGCATTTCTTGTTGTGGATCTATGGCGCCAAATAGAGAACTAAGATCTCCAAAGCCAAATGGATCGTTATTCATATTTGAATTACCTCCCATCGCTTGTTGCTCACGCAACTTTTGATAACAACTTTGGCATAAATTTACTTCTGCGCGTTGTCCATTAACACTAGTGTAGAGATGGATAGTTGCTTCATTCTTATGACAGTTTTGGCAAAGCATTAACTACATTCCACCTTTCTGAAGAAGAATTTAGATCAATTTTCAAACCGTTGAATTGAATCGTGAAGTTCAAACCACAACTGTCTTCAAAAGAAAACACTTGTTAAGTGAAGTTGAGACATAAAGAAAATATTCATATTTAATATAAATATTTTTTCTTTATGGTGCTCTGAAAATCAGAATTTGGGGCTGAACTACATCGAACAATCAAGTAAAAGTTCATACTTCATGTTGGATGCAGTTGGTACTCAATTTCTGAATAACTTTGTCCCAACCGTACTTATTGAGTTTTACTTCAGGAGTGTTTGACGATTGAGTACTAATTATTAGTACAATGTGAATTATACAATTAGCACTCTCAACATGCAAGTGCTAAAAACAAAAAAATGAATTTTTTGTTTAAAAATACTTGACTTTACATGTTGAACACAGTATATAAGGAATGATTTAGTTATTAAAGTATTTTGCATTGTGAGGTAGAAAATGGATTACGAACAAGAAATTTTAGATTTAATTGCTGGCAAAATTGATCAAATAGAAGTTGATAGTGAACATTTTTTTGAATTTAATCAAGCGTGGCTAAATTGTCCTCAACATAAACAAATTATTGGTTCTGCACATCGAAATGGGCGTGTCACATATAAATTTTCTGAAAACGGAAGCAATTAGTTATTAAGGCTGATGGCTTCGGAATTTTATTGGAAAAAACTTGCCTTGTATTTTGAATAATGGTAATGTAGTTTTGATGTTAAGTTAACCCTTTTCACTCAAAATGAAAATTAGGCTTAAAGAGAGGTTATTAAATATGGAAAAGAAAGATTTTCACGTAATTGCAGAAACCGGAATTCATGCACGTCCTGCAACAATGTTAGTACAAGCAGCTAGCAAGTTTAGCTCTGACATTAACTTAGAATATGATGGTAAGACAGTTAATTTGAAATCTATTATGGGTGTGATGTCTCTTGGTGTTGGTCAAGGCGCTGATGTAACGATTACCGCTGATGGTGATGATGCTGCTGAAGCAATCACTGCTATTTCCGAAACCATGACTAAAGAAGGACTTTCAGACTAATGACGAAGACTTTAAAGGGAATTGCTGCCAGTGATGGTTTTGCGAATGCACCGGCTTATTTATTGGTGCAACCTGATTTATCCTTTAAAAAGCAGACAGTGACTGATACAACAGCTGAAGCAGAACGCTTGCAAGCTGCGATCAAGCAATCTGATGCTGAATTGACAACAATTAGAGATGCTGCTAAAGAGGCTTTGGGTGAAGAAGAAGCTCAAGTTTTCGATGCCCACAAAATGATTTTAGCTGATCCCGAATTTACGGGTGCAGTTGCTCAACAAATTAAAGACGATAAAGTTAATGCTGAACAAGCTTTGAGTGATGTTTCTAACAAATTTATCGCCATGTTTGAAGCGATGACTGATAATAAGTACATGCAAGAACGGGCGGCTGATGTACGCGATGTTTCGAAGCGCGTTATGAGTCATTTATTAGGGGTTGAATTACCTAATCCGGCCTTGATTGATCACGAAGTTATTATCGTTGCACACGATTTAACGCCAAGTGATACAGCACAGTTAAATAAAAAGTATGTTAAAGCTTTTATTACTGATATCGGCGGACGGACTGCGCACTCAGCTATTATGGCACGTTCGTTGGAAATTCCGGCCATTGTGGGTACAGATACGATTACTGCGGATGTTAAGTTAGGCGATGAATTAATTGTTGATGGTGTTCACGGTGATGCTGTCATCAACCCTAGCGCTGACGACGTTAAACACTACCAAGATTTAGCTGATCAGTATGCTGAAGAAAAAGCAGAATGGGCTAAGCTCAAGAGTGCTCAGACCGTGACTGCTGATGGGAAGCATTTTGAAATTGCAGCTAATATTGGAACACCAAAAGATTTAGCTGGTGTCAAGGCCAATGGTGCGGAAGCAATTGGCTTGTATCGGACTGAATTCTTGTATATGGATTCTGCCGAATTACCATCTGAAGACGATCAGTTTGAAGCTTATAAAGAAGTTTTAGAAGGTATGGATGGTAAACCAGTTGTTGTACGGACAATGGATATTGGTGGTGATAAACATTTACCATATCTACCATTGCCTGAAGAAATGAATCCGTTCTTGGGTTATCGGGCTATTCGAATTAGTTTGGATCGTCAAGATATTTTCCGGACACAATTACGGGCTTTGCTACGCGCTTCGTCTTATGGCAAGTTGCGGATTATGTTCCCAATGATTGCTACTCTTCAAGAGTTCCGTCAAGCTAAAGGTATTTTACAAGAAGAAATGGATAAATTAACTGCTGAGCAGATTCCATTTGATGCCAATTTAGAAGTTGGAATCATGATTGAAATTCCAGCAGCGGCCGTTTTAGCAGATCAATTTGCTAAAGAAGTTGATTTCTTTAGTATTGGAACGAATGATTTGATTCAATATACTATGGCTGCTGACCGTGGTAATGAACATGTTTCTTATCTTTATCAACCATACAACCCGTCTATTTTACGCTTAATTAATCATGTGATTAAAGCGGCTCATCAAGAAGGCAAATGGGTTGGTATGTGTGGTGAAGCAGCTGGCGATTCTGTCATGGTACCATTATTGTTAGGTATGGGCTTAGATGAATATTCAATGAGTGCTACTTCCATTTTACGAGTACGTTCATTGATGAAGCATCTGGATACGACAGAGTTATCAGACTTAGTTGATCAAGCTTTGAATGTTTCCTTAAGTAATGCGGATAATGAAAAGTTAGTTAACGATTTTGTTGCGACACATCGTAAGTAATTATTTAATTAATAGCAAATAAAAAACTAGGATCAAGTTGAGACTACGTAATTGTAGAGAACAACTTTTGGCCTAGTTTTTTTATTTGATCGAATTAGCAAGTGGGAAACAATTAGACGTGAAACCTTACAATGTTTTGATGATTTTAGCCGGAACGCCAGCAACCATTTGATTGGCAGGTACATCATGATTAACTACTGCACCAGCAGCAACAATAGAATTTTCGCCAATGGTTACACCCGGTAAAATGGTAGCATTGGCACCAATCCAAACGTTTTTTTGTAGATGAATAGGTTTTAAATCTAAAATATTTCTTTGACTAGGATCGGTTAAATGGTTTACAGTAATTAATGATGCTCGGGGTCCAATCATGACATAATCTTCTAAAAAAATACCACCCAAATCAGTAAACATTACGCCGGTATTAATAATAATATTTTTACCAAAATGGATATTGCCTCCAAAGTCCGTATAAAAGGGCAATTTCAAGGAGACACTGTGATCAACTGTGTGGCCGGTAATTTTACATAAATATTTATGAATCTCTTGTTGAGATCTTGAACCGGTATTTAATTCTTGTACTAGTTGCATGTTACGGTCAATTGCAGGCCGGTAAGTTGCTTGATATTCAGGAGTGGTAAAATCTAATAGTGACATCGCAATATCCTTTTTTACAGGCTATTATAATTGTTTAAGGAACTATTGCAAGTTAATTATGAGACTATGAGAGCGCGGGCTTGTTAATTGACAATGATAATTTGAAGGAGAAAAGTTAATGGAGAGTATTTCCAATTCAGAATGGGAAGTCATGCGAGTGTTATGGACTTTAAAATCGGCATCAGCTAATGAAATCGTACTTAACTTGGAGCAAACTAAGTGGCAACCTAATACCATTAAAACCTTGATTACGCGCTTAACTAAAAAGCGGGTAGTGGGGGTTGATAAGACGCATCGTCCGCAAATTTATTATCCGTTAGTTCAAGAAGAACAAATGATGAATCAAGCAGTTGTTGATTTGTTTCAGCATCTTTGCGCAATGAAGCAGGGAGCGGCATTAATTAATTTGGTGAAGCAAATTAATTTGAGCCAAGCAGATCTTCAAACACTAAAACAATTATTGTCACAAAAAGAAAAGACTGCGCCACAGACAATTGCTTGTAATTGTTTAAAGGCTGAACATTGTACACAGTAATTAATACAGAATTTAATTAGCAGAACAGCGGCATATTTGACAATTAATTGTTTTTACTTTGATTTCACTGTCCAACTTGGAGATAGCCGGTTAAAGAAGCATTGAGTTGCTTAACGGAAATATTTAGTAATTGACTGACTGTTTGTAAAATTTGAGGATGTGAGGTAATAATTAACAGTTCTGGTTGTTCAAGTTGTTGGTACAAGGTACTATGACTAGGTAACTTGACCGCTTGATTAATTAAAAGTGCCCGATTGTCTGTATTTAACTGCATAAAAGCCAAGTAAAAGTGTGTTGCAACGGTAAGCTTAGCTTGTGGAAATACGGTTTGCCAGACGTTTTTTTGTGTCGGCGCGACATTTTTTTGAATTAATAAATAATCATGCGGGTGTTGCACATTATGTGCAAATAGACTATTCTGATTCAAATATGTGGTTAAAAAGGATTGCGTACCAAAAATTAATTTAATGTTGGACATATTAATTCTCCTTATGAGGTGTAAATAATGAAGATCACAGTTTTAGGTTATTATGGCGGTTATCCATATCGTCAACAAGCAACGACTGGTTACTTATTACAAGACCAGGGCTATAACTTGCTGTTGGATTGCGGTAGTGGTGTTTTAAATTCATTACAAAATGTTTTGGATCCGTTGCAGTTAGATGCGGTAGTTTTAACTCATTATCATCATGATCATATTGCTGATATTGGTGTTTTACAATATTATTGGCAATTACATGAAGGAACCAAAAAACAAGCTGTTTTGCCCATCTATGGTCATACTCAAGACCCATTGAATTTTGCTAGCTTAACATTTGGTAATTTTACACAAGCAAAGGCTTATTCGCCGTTGCAATCGTTAAACTTGGGTCCCTTTACGCTTGATTTTAAACAAACTATTCATCCAGTGCCAACTTTTGCAACTCGTATTACTGATTCGCAAAATAAAGTGCTGACTTTTACTGCTGATACGGCCTATTTTGCTGATCTAGCTACTTTTGCTCAAAAATCTAATTTATTGATTACCGATACTAATTTTGGAACAGCTAAGACAGGGCAATTGTGGCACATGACTTCTACTCAATCAGGACAGCTGGCCCATGATGCTCAAGTAGATGCCTTATTAATTTCTCATTTACCACAAAATTATCCGTTAGATAAATTAGTTGCTGAGACGCAACAAGCCGCTGGTGAGATTCCGGTTGCTCGGGCCAATACTGGCTGGCGCAAGGTAATTGATTAGGGCTATTCCGACAAAGATTGCTGATTCGTTGTAGTTAAGCCCTCAGCTAAGCAGAAAGCTAGACATTAAATTTTGACTTACCTATAATTGAATTGTGATTAAAAATAATCGCTAAATTATTTAAAAAAGGAGAAATTCTATATGGTAACCTTATACACATCTCCAAGTTGCACTTCTTGTCGGAAAGCCAAAAAATGGTTTGAGGACAATAATATTCCTTATAAAGAGCGAAATATTTTTGCACAACCACTTTCAAAAGATGAAATTAAAAAAATTCTTCAATTAACTGAAGATGGTACCGAAGAAATCATCTCCAAGCGTTCTAAAGCTTATCAGGCTTTAAATGTTAACTTAAATGATTTAACGGTTGATCAATTAATCAGTTTAATTGAAAAAAATCCAGGCTTATTAAGACGTCCAATTATGATGGATGAGAAAAGTTTGCAAGTGGGCTACAATGAAGACGAAATTCGCCGCTTTTTGCCAAGAGCAATTCGGGTAATGGAATTACGAGAACTACAACGTGCGCAAGCATTTAATTAGTAAATTTTTCAGATTAACCTTTTACTTTCTGGTGATGCCTGTTAGAATAAATTAATAAGTGAGGTGGGTCAGCCATGGAAGTGGAACACGTTAATGAAAACATGATTCGAGTAACATTGGAAAGTCATGACTTAAAGGAACGTGGAGTAACGGTTCTAGATTTATTAGGTAATCGCAAGCAAATTGAGAGTTTCTTTTATAATATTTTAGAAGAAGTAGATACAACTCATACATTTGTTAAAGATCAGACCGTTACCTTTCAGGTTATTCCAAGTCATAAGGGCTTAGAGTTATTAATAACTAAAGTTCCTGATCAAAAACAAGAAGATACTGAAGAAGACCATGATCTTTTGCAAGCATTAGACGTTGTGGCTAATCCCACAGAAACAGATTCTTCCAATGATGATTTAGTTAATCTTGATGACCCAATAAAAACAATTATTTTTAGTTTTTCTGAGTTCGAAGATTTCGTGGAATTAAGTAAAGCTTTACGAGTTAATTCGGTTGTTAGTAACTTGTACCAACTTCAAGGTCAATATTATTTAGAATTAATTATCTATACTGATCAATTACGTAGCGTTAGTGTTGCTGATATTATTGCCTTGGCTAAAGAATATGGTCAATTGGCTAATGTGTCTGAGCCAATGTTGTCAGAGTATGGTCATTTAGTGATGGAACAATCTGCATTGGAATTAACACGTTATTATTTTGCATAAATAATTCTCTTAAAGATACTAGTTTTAATTTGATTAATTCAAATTAAAACTAGTATCTTTTTTGTAATTAAAATAAGGTGTTAATTATATGTTAGTAGCAAAGAATCAAGCCGGAGAATTAATATATGCGTCCGAATATCAAGCACCACAAGCGGTATTTTGTCCGCAATGTCATCAACCAGTACAATTAGTTGTGCGCCAGCAGCAGCGACCTTATTTTCGACATGTGGTTTCACATGCGGGAAATAATGAAACGCCAATCCATCTGCAAGGTAAACAATGGTTAGCGCAATGGTTGCGTGAACAATTTACCGTTCAATTAGAATATGTTATAGATCCCAAGCAGCGCATTGATGTTTATGCTTATAACCATCAATTTCGGTTAGCAGTGGAATATCAATGTTCGCCCATTAGTTCGCAAGAATTAGCAACACGCCAACAGCAGTATTTACAAAAAGGTTTACATCCGTTGTGGATTTTTGGACCGCAACATTATCGGTTGAAAAATCAACTAACACACAGTCAAGGTTTATTGAGTTTTAATCAACAGTGGGGATATTACATTTTATATAAATTACCACGAGAAGATTTTTTGCGGTTGTGTTATCATTTTGCTTTGAATCCGAGTAGCAGACAATTATTTTGGCAAATGAAAAAGATTTATACCTGGACGCAACTGTTACAATTTCAAAGGCCATCTAGTCATTATCAAATTGCCACGATTGACTGGGCACAATGGTATCTAACACACTGTCGTTATCCTGACCAGCAGTTTATTCAATTTCAAAATTGGTGTTATCAACAACAGCAAAACTTGCTTGATTGGATCAAAAAAACACCGTCGCAGACGGTGTTTCCCATTTATAAATACTTAGGTTGTTATTTGCCATTAGTTTATCATTTTAACATTCAAGCTCTTTCTGATTTTCCCCTAATTAATTCAGAAATTACTTTACTAAATGCAAAACAGGATTGGCAGCAATTTGTTGATCATTAAGCTCAGTATCAGAGATTAATGATTTTAAGACTGTCGTCAATTCAATCGGTGAACAATTCTTCAAACAAAAGGCTTGGGCTTCTTGATTTTGAGAATAATCATAAATTACCGTTGTCGGTGTTTCATTGATTCCTAATTCCGAAGCAATTTTTTGATCTTCAATGCATTGGCTCAAGGTTAATTCATTTTTAGTATCTTTAACCATCGTACGCCAATCTAAATTAACGCTTTGAGCAATTTCTTTCATTAACTGAATCGTAAATTTTTGCGATTGAAAGTTGATGGCATGTTGAAGATTAATTAAGAATTGGCGGCCTTTTTTGTTGCCTTGAAAAGTAGCTGCTTTATAATAAAGTGTTGCTTGATAAACATCATCGGTTAACTTATTGCGCAGATTAATGTCGTGTAAGTTATAGTTATTGTTTTTTAAATAATGATCCATTGATAAAAAATTGTTTAAAGCGACAAACTTAAAATGTGCATTGATGTGATGCTTTTTAGCAAAATCAATAATTAATTGTTCCGTTTTTAAACAACGTTGACCAATCGGATTAACAAAAACAAATACTTCCCACATATTGCTAATACCTCCTAAAACCCCATAATTAGAACATATATAAATTAAGATACCAGATCTGAAATATTTTTCAAATAATAAGCCTTCAAAAGTTCAGTGAAGCGCGATTTTGAACAGCTTTGGATGTTTAAAAAGCGAACTTTAACGCAAAAGCTAGAGTTTTAGGATGATAGAACCAGAGGACTTATTCGGTGAGGATTAAAATAATGTTCGGATTGCAGTCTTTTCAAATAAAAAATAAATTTAAACTGGAAATGACAAGCATTATGTTATAGTTAAACGGGCGAGGTGATTAAAATGAATGATCAAAATTGGGATACTTTTTTATTGCCATATGAACAAGCAGTGGACGAATTAAAAATCAAATTACGTAGTATGCGCAAAGAATTTATCAATTTAGGAGAACATTCGCCAATTGAATACGTAACGGGCCGGGTAAAAACTGTAGCCAGTATTAAAGAAAAAATGCAACGGCGGTTTATCACACCGGAATTATTGGAACAGGATATGCAGGACATTGCTGGTTTAAGAATTCAATGCCAATTTGTGGAAGATATTTATCAAGTAGTTGATATTTTGCATAATCGTACGGATTTGTCGGTGGTTGAGGAACGTGATTATGTAACTAACAGTAAGCCTAGTGGTTATCGTTCCTATCACGTGGTTTTACGGTATCCAGTCCAATTAGCCACCGGTGTGAAGGAAATTTTAGCAGAAATTCAAATTCGCACGTTGGCTATGAACTTTTGGTCAACGATTGAACATTCCTTAAATTACAAATATCAAGGAGATTTTCCAGAAGATATTAATTCGCGTTTAAAAAGGGCTGCGGAAGCATCTTTCATGTTGGATGAAGAAATGTCTAAAATCCGTGAAGAAATTCAAGATGCCCCTAAATATTTTGCTAATCAAAAATTTAATAATTCGAAGCAATCAAAGGAGAAACAACCACATGAAGGTGTGGATTCAAAATAATTTTAAAGATTTATCGCGAAAATTGGCCCAGCAATTAAATGCTAAGTTATTAGCAGCTGGAGTAGTAATTACTCAAAAAGACCCAAACCTAGTCATTACAATTGGTGGCGATGGGACTTTTTTGAGTACTTTTCATAAATTCGCCCAGCAATTAGATCAAGTGCAATTTGTTGGCATTCATACGGGACACTTAGGTTTTTATACTGATTGGAAAGATTCTGAAGTAGATGAACTAGTGGAACAAATTTTACAAGGACCCCAACAAGTGGTTACTTATCCATTGCTAAAAGTTCAGATACAGTATACGAATGGTTGTCGTCGACAGTTTTTGGCGTTAAACGAATCGCAGTTGAAACGGGTTTCCCAAACAATGCGCGCTGACATTTTAATTGACGGTCAATTATTTGAACGTTTTCGCGGAGATGGCATCACGGTCTCTACTCCTACAGGCTCGACAGCTTATGCAAAGTCTATTGGTGGCGCCATTATTAATCCTAATTTAGAAGTGATGCAGTTTAATGAAGTAGCACCGATTAATAATCGTGTTTATCGGACCGTTAATTCACCTTTAATTTTGCCTAAAGGTCAAGTGATTACCGTGGTACCACAGATGGCAGCTGATTATGTTTTGACCGTAGATAATTTGGCTTATGATAAAAATTTAGTTGAAAAAACTCAATACCAAATTGCAGATGAAAAAATTCAAATTGCATCTTATCGTACCAAGAATTTTTGGCAACGAGTACGGAATGCATTTTTAACGGATGGTAGTTAATGAATTATCGGTGGCTCAAGACCAGTTCTAATGAACAAAATTTACGACAATTTTTACAGCAACAAGGCTTTTCTAAAACGCAACTCAAACAAATTCAATATCATCAAGGAAATGTTTACGTTAACCACAAACGACGTTATTGGAGCTTTAAAGTCAAAGTGGGTGATGAAATTATTGTCACTTTACCAACTGAACAAGGCTCCGAGCAAATTCAACCGATTTCAGGGGCACTGGCAGTTTTATATGAAGATGATAACTATTTATTAGTTAATAAACCAGCCGGGGTTGCTTCGTTACCTGCAAAGGGGTTAACGACTGTAACAATGGCTAATTTGGTGAAGGCTTATTTACAAAGAACGCACCAAGTCAATGATGTAATTCACTTGGTATCCCGATTAGATCGTGATACTTCAGGCGTTTTGACATTTGCTAAGAATGCTTATGCACATCACTTAATTGATCAACAGTTTCGCACACAAAGTATTACCAAAGAGTATATAGCCTTAATAAAAGGACACTTATCTGCTAATCAAGGCGAAATTGATCTACCAATTGGTGTAGATCCTAAAAATCATAATTTGCGTTGTGTCGACCAACAGGGAAAATGGGCTTTAACCAAATATCAAGTATTGCATCGTATGTCGGATTTCACGGAGGTTAAAGTGCAACTGATTACGGGGCGAACACATCAAATCCGTGTTCATTTTGCAGCAATTGGGCATCCGCTACTAGGTGATCAAGCTTACGGGGGAGCTAGTTCTTTAATTAAAAGACAGGCACTACATTGCTCAAAGTTAAGTTTCTTTGATGCAATTGGGCAAAAACAGCTTGTTATTCAGGCCCCATTACCTTCAGATTTAACTCGTTTAGTCAGCAAAAGTTAATTTTTATGTATGAAAAAAGGTTGCAGGTTAAAAACTGCAACCTTTTTAATATCAACAATATTATTTCAAAAAGCCAAAGTAACCAATAACGATGATTGCTAAGATGATTCGGTACCAGCCAAAGGCTTTAAAGTCGTTTCTTTGAATGTAGTTGAGTAAGAATTTAATTGATAGATAAGCTACAATAAATGAAACCAATGTGCCGACTAATAAGACACTAGTTTGCATGACAGTAAAAGTATTACCATGCAAAAAATATTTAACCAGTTTTAAACCACTAGCACCAACCATTGTCGGAATAGCTAAGAAAAATGAAAATTCTGTGGCCACAAAGCGGGAAGTGCCGATTAAAATGGCGCCTAAGATAGTTGCTCCGGAGCGCGAGGTTCCTGGAATTAATGATAAAACTTGAAAGACACCGATGGCTAAAGCAATCGAATAAGGTAACTTATCCAAGTTCGTTAACCGAGGCTGACGTTTTTTGTTCCAATTTTCAATGATAATAAATAAAATCCCATAGATTAATAAAGTGGCAGAAATAACTTGCCAGTTATTAAAATGTTCGTCCATATAATCATTTAATGGTAAGCCAATGATGACAGACGGCAAACAAGCTAGTAATACTTTCAACCATAAAACCCAAGTTGATTTTTTTTGTCGAGTATCCTTGGTGGGTGAAAAAGGATTTAATTTATGGAAGTAAATTACGACCACGGCCAAGATGGCGCCTAATTGAATCACCACCATAAACATATTAATGAAGGCGGTGGATTCCTTTAATTTAACAAATTCATTAGCTAAATATAAATGCCCCGTGGAGCTAATAGGGAGGAATTCTGTAATTCCTTCAATAATGCCTAAAATAATGGCTTTAAAAATGTTTAACATCAGTTTCCTCGTTTCAGATTAATGATTAGTAAAATTTGATGCAAGTACCTTCGGGAACTTGACAATCGTGATTGTTAAAAGTTAATTGACCGGAATCTAAATCACGATTAAAAATCGTAACGTCATTGGATTTTTGGTGTGGCACTAAAACAAACTGGCCCGTAGGATCTAAGCAAAAATCACGCGGAAAATCACCCTGTGTTTTGATGGTTTGTAAATGTTCCAGTTTCTTACCATCAGCACTAATCCGAAATGAAACTAGGGAATTGTGGCCCCGATTGGAAGTATAGAGGTATTGACCGTCAGCGCTGATGCGAATAGCAGCGGCAGTATTTTCACCTAAATATTCTTGCGGTAGTAAGTGATAGGAATCTAATAAATTAAATTGGCCGTGATCATAGTGTAAAACTAAAACCACAGAACTTAATTCACAAATACAATAAGCTAAATCAGGATGTTGCGGGTTAAAGACCAAATGTCTCGGCGCACTACCCGCAGGAGCAGTAAAGGTACTATTTAATGTAGCGTGTGCTTGATCATCAATTTGGTAAGTAGTAATTTGATCTGTACCATAATCGCAGACAACTAGTTGTTCATCAGGTGTGAGATGAGCCATGTGCGGATGAGCTGCTTCTTGTTCTGGTTTAACACTACTGCCTTCTAATTGAATGGTATCAGTAATGGTGAGAGTTTTGTCGGGATTAATTTTATGGATTGTCACAATTCCAGTATGAAAATTAGCGGAAAAAACTAATTGTTTTTGTTCAGCTACTTCCACATAAGCCGGTGAACTTCCATTTTGTAGGGCACTGCCCAGATAGTTAAAGTTATTATTGAGATCATACGCGGCAATCCCGCCCTGGTCGCCATCTTGAACAATGGAATATAAAATATTATTATTAGAAATTGTAAAGTAGGTTGGTCCTTGTAGTTTGACAGCTAAATGAGCTGCAGACAGGCTAGCTTTTTGTGTATCAAATTCTAATTGATAAATTCCTTGACTGGTTTGTTTTGTGTAACCACCGATTAATAATTTTTCTTGCATGAAGAAAACCTCCTTGAACAACATTTTATAACAACTTCCATTAAAATGCTGGTAGTATTATAGTAATTTATCATAAAAGTGAGTGTAAAAGATATGGAAATCAAAGCAAAAATAACTGAAATTGGTCCACAAGCACTTGATTCGAGTGATGATTTTTTGATATTATTCAATTCCAGTGCAACCTTGGATTTGCGCAAAGTTGCTCTGATTCAAGAGTTTGCCGCGGGACAGCAGCAATTGTTAAATTTACAAGTAGGACAAAAGATAATGATTGATCACCACAGTTTTACAATTCAAGCGGTTGGTCAACAGGTCAACGATCAATTGCGAGCCATTGGTCATACGATCTTGTATTTCCAAAAAGCTCCCAGTAATCCCCAGATTAACGGTGTTTATGTAACAGGTACAATGCCAAAGCTACAGGTTGGCTCTATCATTTGTTATGAACAATAATGAGGTAAGTATGAAAAAAAAAACTTGGTTTACAAAATGGTTTTTAAATAATAAGTTTACAGTGGTTTTACTGAATGTACTCTTATTATTTTTGATCATTGCGGTTTTTGCTAAAATTAGTTATGTTTTTCGCCCATTGTGGCAAATTTTAGGAATTATTTGTCCACCTTTAATTGTGGCCATGATCTTGTATTATTTAATTAAGCCGTTGACCAATTTTTTGCAACGGCGGTTGCATTTGAATCGAATTGTAGCTATTGCAGTCGTTTTTTTAGTGATTTTATGTATCTTAGTCTGGGCAATTTTGACATTGATCCCAATTTTACAGAGTCAGGCAACATCTTTAATCAAAAACTTGCCGGCCTACTGGCATTTAATTCAACATACGATTAATGCAATTAGCCATGAGCCGCATTTACAAAATTTGCATCTGCAAGATAATTTATCTTGGAGTAAATTTTCGGATACTTTTATGAACAGTTTGGGCGGGACTTTTGATACGGCTTGGAATAATTTTACTTCGGCTTTAGGAGTTATTTCCAATGTGATCATGATCTTTTTAACGGCACCGTTTGTCCTCTTCTTTTTACTGAAGGATGATCAAAAAATTAAACCAGCAATTTTAAAATTTATCCCTAATCGCTTAAAAGCAGCGACAGCACAGACTTTAAGCGAAATCAATGCGGCACTTAGTTCTTATATTCGTGGACAATTAACGGTCGCTTTCTGGGTCGCAGTGATGTTTAGTGTTGGCTATTTAATAGTGGGCATGCCTTATGGTATTCTGTTAGGGATTTTTGCGGGAATTTGCAATCTGATTCCTTATGTCGGCTCGGCAATTGGCTTATTGCCCGCGGTGATTCTGGCTTTATTATCCGGACACCGAATGATTTTTAGTGTAATTATTATTTTTGCTATTGAACAAACTATTGAAACGCGCGTGGTTTCACCGCTAGTTGTGGGCAATAAAATGAATATGCATCCAGTAACGACGATCTTTGTATTATTGGTTTCAGGCGGAATGTTTGGTTTATTAGGAGTTATTGGAGGCATTCCAATGTATGCTATTTTAAAAATTCTATTCACTAAAACATTTAATTGGTTTGAAACTAATTCTAATTGGTACCAAGATGAAAATTTATTAGAAACACAACAGCCAAAAGATTCCCATTAATGCAAGAACAAACTTGTGCTTATAACTAAGCACAGCTATGTAAAAAAGGTTCATGAATTTAACTAATTTGGATAAAATTTTCCAAATTAGTTTTTTTATTGAGGCTAATTCGAAAATTTAGCCTTAAAAAAGCTAAATTTTAATTAAAATTTTAAACTAAACTAAAAAAACTGATTGGTTAGTATGAGTTAAATGTTTTTTACAGATTTGTTAGGAATTTATTATTTATAATAAGAAATTGATAAAATATTAGCTGAAAGTTATACTTAGCGTGATGTTTTTGTAGATGAATCATTGGGAGGTTTCTTTATCACAAAATGCGCTGATCGACGTCATATCAAGTTTTTGATTTTAATGATAGTTATGGTTGAAAGTGTCTTTTACACAACCACGTTACGAGCGGAGACGCTTAAATGTATTGCATTAGAGCAGTTAATTCAAAATCAGGGTTTACCAGTTGGCTTAAGTCGTAGTAATCAAGTCACAGGTGATTGGAGTCAGAATTTACTGCGTAGTGATTACAGTGATTTATTGCAAATGCAAACGAACTTCACAACTGACTTAACTAATAAATTAAGTTATAAAACACAACATCAAACACCAATTACAGATGCCACGACTGTGAGTGTTAGTACTTGGGCAGAATTTTGTGAACAGGTTCAAAACCCACAAGTAGCTACCATTATTTTAACTAACAATTTAACAGCTACTTCTTCGCCGAGCATTACGACTGATAAAACCATTAATTTTAACAATTATCAAATCAATACTGCCAAGCAAACCATCTCATTAACTCAGGGGACGACCACGGTGCAAGATGCTAATGTGGTTTCTGATCATACTAGTGCTGCTACTTATTATTGTTTTACTGCCACTCAAGGAAACCTGGTGGTCCAAGATACTAATCTGACAACTAATGCTTCACCGGCGGATATGGATAATACTAATACGAACAGTACCATTATTAATGGCGGCTTTTACACAGCTGAAAAAGCCCAAGCGCCAGTTCAACTAACTTTTGATCATGCTAATGTGTCACAACAAGTGAGTGCCGATCTGGTTCAAACTAGTATTGGTAATACTAACGATTATGCGATTGTGATGAATAGTTCTAGTGGTAGTCAATTAACTATCAATGATAGTAAGTTACAAATTCAAGCTAATAATTATATCATGTTCCCGAATATGAATAGTAATTTAAGTGTTGATAAAACAGTTAATATCAAGAACTCGACCATTGCCGCTGTTCAAGCAAGTGATTTATATACTAAAAATTATAATTTATTCTTAAATAGTGCCAATGATAATACCACGCAACGCAATTATTTTGGTCTAAATCTGAATATTAATGATCATTCCAAAATTAATGTTCTTTATAACAATGCAGGAAATTTGGATCAATCTGGAGTCATTCGAATCTATGGAGCTAATTCACTCTTTACATTAGCCAGTGGTTCCAATTTAACGATTAAAAATATTAATGGTTCTGCGATCAGTATCTCAGGCAATAATAGTCAGTTTAAAGTTACTGGTGCTGCCAATGATCAAACGACGACATTGAATGCTACCCGCGGCGAAGGCGGTGGTGGTGATTCGACCAATCCGGCGGTGCGTTTTATTTGGACTGGCGGCATGTTCTTTGATATTCAGGGCAATGCGAAAGTCAATGTTAATCAAAATTATCAAAATGTGAATAGTAAAGGGGACAATCCGCCCGGTATTCGGATGTACGGAATGGGTAATAAAATTTCTGTTTCCCAAGGAGCCGAGTTTAATCTGCATAATAATAATGCGGTAGGAACGCCTAGTGCAGGTGAATCTGGTGGACAAGGTATTTTGTATCGCGATGCTCGAGCTGATGGCACCGTTGATCCGTATAATTCTTTTGTTTTAAAAGATCCTAATTCGCAAGTTTTGGTTGCTGCTCAAAGTGGTGCTGCCATTATGACGAATTCGACACCGTTAAAAATTGATGCAGGGGATACTGCTAATGATAAGATTTCCTTCGTAGCGCGCGGTAATTATCCGAAGGGAGGAATTTTTTCTGCTCCTAGTGGGCAAAAATTAACATTTAATATGCCGTATCCGCGCTACTTTGATTTTCAAAATCAAGCTCCAAGTGGTAGTAATAGTTACTTGTTTGATGGTTCTAAGAACAGTACTTTTCAACATAATGCTTTACCTTTACAAGTTTGGGACAGTAATAGTGACATCAATGGCAATCCTTCGGGAAATTGGCAACACGTTGGTGCTAGTTATCAATCGACATCTGGTTTGTTTGCCAAGTTATTTGAGGTTGTAGTTCCGACTTCTGACAGCGATGCGACAGAAGCCGCTGATTTTAAACAATATTTAGAAACTCCATTGGCTAAAAGTGGTGCTAAGGGATTAAATAAAATTACGCGGATGACAGCTAACGTCACGCCCGCTAAAGTGAGTTGGTTACAAGATGCGAATAATCATTTTATTGATCCAGCCAATACTGATAAATATATTTGGCTCAAAGCGCAAGTTCCCGCCGAGAACGATGCCTTAAGACCGGGCTTAGATAATGAAGTGCAAGCAGAATTACAGGTTACTTTACCTGATGGTACCGTCAAAATTTTGCGGGGAACTTCTGCGCTACAAGACACTTATTATGATCAAACAACAATTAAGGGCGTGATGAAAATTGCTGCGCCTGATTTACAACTGCTGCCGACGGGAACGAAAATTAAGATTTTACGAGTTTGGCGAAATGGTACTTATGACAATGGACATTATAGTTCAAGTGTCATTGTGTCCGAACCACAAAAGGATTTTGATGATAGTGAAAAAACTGTCGTTGATAAAACACCACCACTACCAGCCAAAGTTTTATCCGCCAAGTCGACTTTAACGAACAATCAAGCAGCCACTAATCTGACAAAAATTGTACCCTCCACGACTGAATTGACGGGGACAGCGGCTGCTAATGCAATCGTGTCGTGGCGAATTTTAAACGCTGATGGTAGTCTTAAATATTCGTCGATGCCTTCAGAGAATACGCAAGTTGATAGCGCGGGTCAGTGGCGTTTAGAGCGATTGCACGGTTTGAATTCAGGTGATCAACTGCAAGTTCTGTTAACTGATGCAGCCAATAATACTAATCCGCAGACGACAGTGACTTATCACGATACCATTTTGCCCGGAGCAACGACCTTAGCGGTGAAGGGAGAATTGACGCTGCAAGTGCCTACCAAATTATATTTTGGTCAGCAGCGTGCTAATGATCATCATAATATTCCTATTACTGCATTAGATGGTAATTTAGCAGTAACCGATACGGATCATCAAGCAGCGAATTGGGCAGTTAACGTTAAGCTGGACAATCAAGTTGGGGATGATTTGGGGACGGCTAATTTGCCCCTATACTATGGTGAAGGTCTAGTCAGTTCACAAATTACAACGACGCCATTAGCAATTTTCCAAAATGATCAGCCACCAATTGTCGATAATATTTTAGATATTTCCCATTCATGGACGATTGATCCGCAAACGATGGAGAATGTTCCTCAAGGGCCATATTTAAAAAATGTTAGTGCTGCCACAACGATGCCTACAAAAAATCATACAGGGTGTTTAGCTTGGTCTTTGACCAACAGCGTTAATTAAGGTTACTGCTCTGTTCAGGCTAATTATTCATTCATAATACTGGAAAGTTATGGCCACTTTAAAGTATATTTTTTGAAAACAAGTTGAATTCTATCGGAATTTAGTTAGTTAAGTACTCATTTTGACTTGTCAGTCTATTAAATAAGTTGTATATTATTAAACGTGGACTTAACTTAAACTCTTTTATCAGACCTGGTTTGATAAAAGAGCTTAATCAGAAGTAATTTAACGTATCTTCTTGCTGCATTTGCCGAGGGGATGCGTTTTTTTGTAGAAAACTGATATAAAGGAAGCTTTGATACATGACTAATCATATTGCACTTTTTGAACCGTTAATGCCAGCTAATACTGGCAACATTGCCCGAACTTGTGCGGGGACCGATACGGTCTTGCATTTGATTCGACCATTAGGATTTAGTTTAGATGATAAGCATATGAAGCGTGCCGGTTTGGATTATTGGGATAAGGTTAAATTGGTGATGCATGATGATTTAACCGACTTTTTAGCTAGTATACCTGATCAACGTTATTTGTATTTGATTAGCAAGTTTTCCGATCGAGTTTACAGTGATGTTGATTATTCCAATACGGATGTGGATCATTATTTTTTGTTTGGTAAAGAAACTACTGGTTTGCCGGAAAAATTTATGCGCGATAATCCTGAAAAGTGCCTGCGAATACCAATGACTCAAAACATTCGGGCTTTAAATTTGTCCAATAGTTGTGCTTTGGTAATTTATGAAGCAGTTCGACAACAGCATTTTGCTGGGTTAGAATTAACACATCGTTATGAACATGATAAGTTACATTAGGAGATGTGAGTATGAAAGTTAACACAGGACCCGTTGTTGTGCAATCGTTTCATTATGATTTAGTTGATCCAAAATCTGAGCCGCAAACGGATATTCAAGTTCAAGTTCAAGATTATCCGGTAGCCGATGGTGAAGAATTATCAGGGAAAATGGTGCAAATTTTAACACCGTTTAATGTTCATCCAGCTCAAGCGGAATTTGCCGTTTCTGGATTAATTGGACAAGTTTTTCAATTGCCTGATTTTACAGGTGAGCTATCAGAAATCACACCGGAAATGGTTGCACAATTATCGCAACCGATGATTGAACAAATTCAAACCATTACTTATCAAGTGACGGCTTTGACTTTAGAACATGGTTATCATTTGGACTTTCAGGCGGATTTTGGTTCAGGAGAAATTCAGGATAATTAATTAAGTTAATAATGAGTTGATAAGACTGAGGCATGCTGTGCTTTAAAAGTGGTAAAACTTTTAAAGTTAAGCGTGATAATCGGTCTTTTTTTGTGGTTTTTGAGAGTTATTTTAACAATATTGATTTGAAAAAAGTAAAAAAGATTTTAAATAAAATAATTAACAGAAATAAGCAGTTTTAGTGATTGTTAATATAAATTATAGTATAATTTAGGTATTAATTTAGTGTTAACTCTACAATAGTTAGAGGTAAAAATCGCTCAGCAGTCGACAATACCGGTATCGACACAAAATTATTAACTGTAATTAAATGCTTGAATTTAGCAAGACAGCGACTTTAGACTTTTAGAAATTATTACTTGGATCAATCATTAAAAATTTCTTTTGGTCTCATTCTTAATAAGGGAGGTAGGAATTTGAATCCAACAATTAATCTACTTCGTTTAGACTTAATTATTAAAAAACATTGGCAAATGTTGATTAATTGTGTCATTGTCGGATTGGGCGTGGCGGCTATCTTAACGTTTGTAATTTTAAAACCGCAGTACCAAGCGCAAACACAAGTGGTGGCAACTTTACCTCATCAGTCACAGCAAACAGATAATGATGTCAATAATAATTTGCAATTAGTTAATACGTACAAGGAGTTTGTGACGGGGGATGTGGTACTTGAACAAACGGTAACTCACCTTGATCAATTAGGCGTACATCGCAGTAGTGCGCAGGTGAAAAAAGAAGTTAAGATTAAACAAGCACCTAATTCACTGATGTTTAGCATTGTAGTAACAGATAAAGATCGTTTTGCAGCAACGGAAACAGCTAATTTATTAGCACAGATGTTTCAAAAAAATGTTCAACGATACTTAAATGTAGATAAGATTGCAATTATTTCACAAGCTAAATTACCCCAGAAGCCGACTTTTCCTCCTAAAATGTTATTTCTAGGCTTAGGCAGCTTCCTGGGATTATTGTTAGGGCTCTTTTTAAGTATTCTTTTGGAATTAACCGATCAAACGGTGAAAGACGAACAATTTATCAAACAAGAATTAGCATTACCAATTATGGGGCGGGTTGCGAAAATTTCCAAAAAGCAATTACGATTGTCTGAAAATCAAGAATCTTTACTCAAAAATAGTTAAGTTATTTCACAATAGGAGAGTGAATTGATGTTTAAGAAGTACAGATCACATACTCATGATCGAGAGCAATTAAATGGAGTGAGTTTGATTAGCTTTTTTAAACCGCAATCGCCAATCACGGAACAATTTCGTACGATTCGAACTAATTTACAATTTGTTGCGACTAAAGATCACCCTTTATATTCCATGATGTTAACTTCTCCAAGTTTAGGTGAAGGTAAGTCCACAGTGGCTGCTAATTTAGCAGTGGTCTTTGCGCAAGCAGCACAACGCGTTTTATTAGTGGACGCAGATATGCGCCGTTCAACGGTGCATCGGACTTTTAACGTCAATAATCAAAGTGGACTCAGCAATTTGTTAGTTGATCAAGTTAGCCTAACTGACTGTATTCAAGAAACTAAAATTCCCAACTTATCATTAATTACTAGTGGTTTTCGGCCACCTAATCCAGCAGAATTGCTTAATTCCAATAATTTGCAGCATCTCGTGCAGCAAATGGAAACTAAGTTTGATTTGGTAATTTTTGATGCTCCACCTGTTTTGGCGGTAACAGATGCACAAATCTTGTCGCGGCAAGTTACAGGCTCGTTGTTAGTGGTTCGTCCGGGAATGACTACTAAAAAATCATTGATGCAAGCGCAAGAAACCTTGAATTTAGTCCATTCCACAATCTTTGGCGTAATTTGTAATGACTATGCTATGCAAGCACAATCTGGGTATTACTACGGTTAAAATCTACAATAGCTTCACAATTGTTAAATTGATTGGAAGGTAAAATAATGGGTAAACAAGTCAAACATTGGTTGAAAAGTTTTATTGTCATAGTGATTAGTTTAGTGGTTGTTGGTAGTGTCACTTACGCCGCACAATTATATTATGATGTTTATTCTGCTAGTAAAAATATTTATCATCCTAAAGCTGCGCACAATTTACGACATACGACTCAGTCAACCATCAAACAACAGCGACCAATTTCTATTTTGCTATTGGGAATTAATAATTCGCGCAAGGTGAGCCACAGTTCTCTGCCTTCGCTAACTGTAGCAACTTTGAATCCGCAAACTAAAACCGTGACCTTGACTAGTTTAAGTGAAAAAATTGCTGTTTCTTCGCAAAAGCAAAAAGTTTTGTTAGGACAAGCCTACAATCAAAAAGATATTAACTTGGTCATTAATTTAGTTCAAAATTACCTAAAAATTCCAGTAGATTATTACTTTGCTTTAAATTTACCGGGCTTAGGTCGCTTGGTAGATAACGTTGGGGGCATTCAAATGAATTACTTATCCTTAACGGGGCAATCGGCTCCACAAAAAACGCCTTTTGATGGTCAAAAAGTAATCCGTTATGTGGCCGTTGGTGCCACTGTCCGTCAACAACGTCAAGATCAAGTTGTTCAAGCTTTGATTCGGAAAATTTATCAGCCCCAAACTTTAACTAGTTATTCAGACCTGCTCAATAGTTTGGAAGATAATGTCCAAACTAATTTGACATTTGCCGACTTTCAACATTTGACACTGCATTATCGTGGTGTTACGCAACACGTCAAAAAGTATCAATTACTGCCTACTAGTTCTAAGACGGTCAAATTACAGGTGCAACAAGCATTAAAACAACAATTAAAATAGTATAACCTGATGAAAGGGGAATAAGAAAATAGTGGAGGAACGTAAAGTTAAGCCACAATTTAAACTGACTACAAAAACATGGAATACTTCTGACAAAGGATTAAATATTAAATTCTATCTAATTAGTAAACGATTATGCGATATTATATTTGCAATTATTGGTCTACTAGTCCTGGTAATAGCGGCGCTAATTATCAAATTAATTTATGTAATGCATGGTGACTACCAGTCCATTTTTTATCGGCAACAGCGTGTGGGTAAAAATGGCCAATTATTTACGATTTATAAATTAAGAACAATGGTTGTTGGTGCCGATGTATTATTAAAAAATGATCCGCAATTAAATCAATTATATGTTGCTAATGACTATAAAATTCCGATTGAGCAAGATCCACGCGTGACTAAAGTGGGAATTTTCTTGCGTAAGTGGTCGTTAGATGAACTACCACAATTTTGGAATATTTTAAAAGGTGAAATGAGTTTGATTGGTCCGCGACCGTTAGTTCCATCAGAATTGCGGAATTATCGAACGCCCCAAAGGATTAAACAATTACTGTCGATGCGCCCCGGGATTGTAGGATATTGGCAGGCTTGTGGTCGCAGTAATATTCCTTATCCCAGACGCTGCTCCTTGGAGTTATATTATGTTAAAAATGCCTCTTTTAGCTTTGATTTTTGGATTTTTTGGAAAAGTATTATCAGTGTCATTAAACACGTAGGAGCTTATTAAGTTGAAACGACGATTAGTTTATATTGTGGAATCCTTTGGTGGCGGGGTGTTAACTTTTTTACGGGAGTTAACGCAAGGATTAATTGGAGATTTTGAAATTATCATTCTGTATGGTCGCCGCGCGCAAACACCCGAGAATGTGGCTGATCTGTTTTCAAGTCAGATCAAATTAATTGAAATTAAAGACTTTCAACGCAGTTTAAATTTGATAGCCGATAGTCGCGCATATTGTCACTTGTATCAACTACTTAAAACTTTACAGCCCGATATTGTACATTTGAATTCTTCTAAGGCGGGCTTTTTAGGTCGCTTGTTACCATTTAATGCACAAACCAAAATTTTTTACACACCACATGGTTATAGTTTTTT
This sequence comes from Bombilactobacillus sp. ESL1097, assembly GCF_058107205.1. Classification (NCBI taxonomy): domain Bacteria; kingdom Bacillati; phylum Bacillota; class Bacilli; order Lactobacillales; family Lactobacillaceae; genus Bombilactobacillus; species Bombilactobacillus sp. ESL1097. The sequence goes on from NZ_JBYLUB010000001.1 coordinate 556,997, forward strand.
AAACGCACCGCAGTCAAAGCCCCAATTAAATTTATATTTTTGGGCTGAAAAATTATTAGGATACCGCAAACGTGTGCAAACAGTCACGGTGAGTTTCAGTGAGTACCAGCAAGCTCAAAAAGTTACTAAAAATGTACAATGTATCAATAATGGTATTGACGTCCAAGCAATTGATCCAATTCAGCCAACTGATTTGCCATATCAGCATGCGATTGTAACGGTAGGGCGCATTAGTGAACAAAAAAATCCGAAGTTTTTTAATCAGTTGGCGCAAAAGTTTCCGCAACAACAGTTTTTGTGGTTGGGTGATGGACCCTTGAAGTCACAATTAACGGCGCCAAATATTCAAGTTTTAGGTTGGTTAGCGCACGAGCAAGTATTGGCTATTCTCAAACAAACGTCAATTTTCATTTTATTGTCTAAATGGGAAGGATTATCATTGGCATTATTAGAAGCGATGTATTGCCAGAATAGCTGCATAGTCAGTAACATTGCTAGTAATCAAGCAGTGATTCAGGATCAGCAAACAGGCTTGGTGGTTGCCGATTTACCGCAAGCTGTGGCGGCATTAAACGAGTTATTAAAGCAACCTGATTTATATAGTAGAGCTGCCAAAAAAAGCGTGCTGCAGAATTATGATGTACGACGGATGGTTAAAAAATATTACCAATTATATAATTCATGAGGAAACTATTGTGAAAAAGATTCTACATTTTGTGCGTACAAATATTTTTAGTGGCTTGGAAAGTACGGTTTTAAATATTTGCACCTTAGTTCCTGGCTATCAGCAAGCTTATGTTTCACCATCAGGAGTAATTGATGACTATTTAAGTGCAGCTCATGTTCAACATATTATTGTTCAGCAATTAACTCCTAGGATTGTCCGACAAGTGATTGAACAATATCAGCCAGATATTGTTCAAGGTCATGATGTGGTCGCCAGTTTGTGTTTAGCAGCTAATGCTCATTATTGTCATCAAAGCCAAATTCAAATTATTTCCCAATTGCATAGTAATGATCCCCAAATGACACATTTGACGTGGCGGTCATTATTATATGCAGTCAGTAGCTTGAGTTACGACCGAGTGATTGGAGTGTCAAAAGCTGTTTTAGATGAATTTTTATTCAAGAAACTGATTGCTGATAAATTTACAGCTATTGAAAATGTGATTAATCCACAAAGCATTAAGCAACAATTACAGTCCTCTCAAACACTGAAGAAGCAGTGGGATTGCTTATTTGTTGGACGATTAGTGGCGGCTAAGCAACCTTTGAAATTTGTCGCCGTTATGGCAGAACTAGTTAAAAGAAAGCCTGATTTACAAGCAGCAATGTTAGGCTCAGGGCCTTTAATGACGCAATTACAAAAAATGATTAGGCAAGAAGGATTGCAAAATAATATTACTTTATTGGGCTTTCAAAAAGAGCAGTATGTATATCTTAATGCTACTAAGTTATTAGTCATCACTTCTGATTATGAAGGTTTCGGTTTAGTGGCGTTGGAAAGTTTGTTACTGGCCAAACCAGTGATTGCTCCACCGGTTGGGGGGCTTGTTGAAATTGTTGATTCCACTTGTGGAGCTTTAGTGCAGACAAAGACAGAATTTGTAACGGCCATTATGCAACTCTTACAATCGCCAACTTTGTATCATTCTAAAGCTGTAGCGGCCCAGCAAAAAGCTCAGCAAATTAACCGTTTGGATCGGTTTCAACAGCAGTTTAGTCAGATTTATCAATAAAGTTTTGCTGCAGTCAACAGCTAGGTAATGTGAGTGTAATGGAAACTGTAAGTAACTCAAAGGAGATTATAATTAGTGCAATGGGAATTGAGGTCTAAAATTTGGCTGAATATGTACGGTATTTACTTATTTGGTTATATTGTATTAATGACGAGTAATTTAGGGCTAACCACGACACTGCAATTTCCTTTTTTGATTGTTTCCATGCTGGGGTTTGGTCCCTTTTTACTTTGGCGCACTTATTCTTTAACTGAATTTTTAGTTTTGGTGGGGAGCATGATCATGGCGATCATGGTTTCCGTGACGTCACATACAACCGTCTTTATTGTGTTAATTGTCTTTATTTTTAGTGCACAAAATGTGCCCGTTAGAGCTTTTGTTAAAAAAGATTGGTTAATGCGGCTTGTGGCGGTCAGTTTAGTTATACTTTTGTCAATTATGCACCTCATTCCCAATCTCTTATTGAATCGTAATGGTAGTGGCTTACGTTCTTCGTTAGGATTTGATCATCCGAATACGACGGGACAAATGTTGCTGGCTTTGATGGGTGATTTAGCGTTTCTTTACGGGCGCAAGCATCCTTACCTGGTTAATTTCACCATTCTTGCAGTTTTTATATGGAATATGGTTATGGTTGATTCACGCTCCACCGAATTAGGATTAGTGGTGTTATTGCTGTTTAATTTGTATTTTAATTGGCAGCAATCGGCCGGTCTATCTAAAACATGGACCTTAATGTGGATGGTGTTACCTTGGGTTTTGACTGGGATTTCAGTTGGTTTGATTACTAACTTTTCGGGCAGTAATTTTTATTGGCGTTTGAATGAATTATTATCCAATCGTTTAGCTTACATGAATAACGTTTGGAATTATTATCCGGTGACTATTTGGGGACAATTTATCCCCACTGGAAGTGGTTTTTATCAAGATTTAAACCGCAACGTCATCGATAATTCTTATTTTTCCATTTTAATGCGGACGGGTCTGATTTCCATTATTATTTTTCTAGGCTATCTCAGCGCTGTCATCAAACGCTTAATTCAACGACATAATTTTCAACTATTTGCCTTAGTCGTCGTTGTTTGTCTCGTTAGTTTAATGGAATCGCGTTTAAATTATTTTCAGTACAATATTGGTTTATTAATTTGGTTTATGAACGATTCGGCCCAAAAGGAGAGTAAATGATGTCCGAGGCAAATATTGATGCTGTAATTACTTGGGTTAATGACAATGATCCTAAGTGGTTAGCTAAAAAAAATCATTATCAACCCCAAGCAGATCAGTTTTTAAATGGAGCAGCACGGTACCGAGATTTTGATACCTTAAAGTATGTCTTGCGTTCTTTAGCTGATTTTGCGCCATGGATTCACAAAATTTTTTTAATAACGGATCAACAAGTGCCACAGTGGCTAGTTGAGCATCATGCAAAGTTACAAGTCGTTGATCATCGCGACTTTATTCCAACGGAATTTCTTCCGACTTTTAATTCCAATGTGATTGAAATGAATCTATACCAAATAGCTGAATTGTCCGAAAATTTTATTTTATTTAATGACGATACGTTGTTAACCCGACCAGTGCAACCTACAGATTTTTTTGTGCATGATTTACCTAAAGATACCGCCGCTTTATCCCCCATTTGCCCAGAGATTGATGGAATTGAAAGCTCGATGGCTAATGATGTCAAGTTGATTAACTCGCAATTTACCCAAAAAGCAGTGGTAAAAAACTATTGGTCAAAATTTTTTAATTGGCGTAACGGCCCCTATAATTTACGGACTTTGTTTTTGTTGCCTTATACCAAGTTTAGTGGTTTTATGGACTTTCATATTCCACTATCACTCAAAAAAAGTGTGTTACAAGCTTTGGCAGAACAATTTCCTCAACAATTTTTACAAACTAACAAACACCGCTTGCGCTCAAATGGTGATCTGACCATTTGGTTGGTTCGTTACTGGCAGCTGTGCACGGGACAATTTCAACCGCGCAGCTATCGTTTTGGTAAATATTTACCATTAACTGACTTGCCTGCTATTCAAACAGCTTTAACTGATCGGCATTGTAAAACTATTTGTGTGAATGATGTTCCAATGACAACGACACAATTACTGGATGTGCAGAATAATTTGGCGGGAATTTTGGAGCAAAGATTACCCCATAAATCATCGTTTGAAAAAAATTAAAACAATGGGAGATTTTAGTAGTGCAGTTAATTAAGAACTATTTATATAACGCAGTTTACCAAATTTTTGTATTACTAATTCCGTTAGTCACGATGCCATATATTGCCCGCATTTTGGGAGCAAAAAATTCTGGTATTGTGGCCTTTACGGCTTCCAATACGCAATATTTTGTATTACTGGCTTCGTTAGGAATATCAGTTTACGGCAACCGAGAGGTGGCTTATCATCGCCAAGATCGACGCACATTATCACAAATTTTTTGGGAATTATTTAGTTTACGACTTATTATGATGTTTGTAACCCTGGGGTTATTTGCGCTCTTATTAATAGGACAGAAGCAATATGTCATGGCTTACATGGCACAATCTGTTTTAATTATTGCCACGGCATTTGATATTTCGTGGTTTTTTATGGGCTTAGAAAATTTTAAAGTGACGGTGATGCGTAACTTTGTGGTCAAACTCATTTCCTTGGTTTTAATTTTTATTTTGGTTAAGTCGAAAGCAGATACAGTCATCTATATTCTTATTACTTCTGTAGCCCAATTGTTAGGTAATTTATCTATGTTTACTTATCTCAAAAACTATGTGGTTTGGCCGCAATGGCCATTGCATTTTTCTAAGCATTTCCGTCAAGCCTTACTGTTTTTTATACCCCAAATTTCAGTATCCTTATATACTTCGTTTAACAAAACTATTCTGGGTTGGTTAGTTTCAGTTACTGCTGCAGGGATGTTTGACTACGCTGATCGAATTGTCCGCTTAGCATTAGCGGTGGTCACGGCGGTAGGAACCGTCATGTTACCACGAATGGCGCAAATGTTTGCTCAAGGCAATTTGACTAAAGTCAAACGTTATCTATGTTTGTTATTTAACGGAATTAGTTATTTGGCTGTGCCAATTATGTTTGGTTTGGCTGCCATTGCACCCAAATTTATTCCGTTTTTTCTAGGTCATCATTATCAAGTTGTGAGTGTATTAACGATGCTAGAAGCAGTGGTGATTGTCATTATTGCCTGGGAAAATGTGTTGGGTAATCAATATTTAATTCCCACTAATCAAACAGCAACTTATACGAAAGCAATTTTGGTAGGAGCGCTGGTGAGTTTATTGTTGAATCCACCATTAGCCAAATTTTTTGGACAAATAGGTGCCACCTTTGCCATGGTAATAGTGGAAAGTAGTATCTTACTTTATGAATTATTTGCTCTCAGAAAAGTAGTTTCTTGGAAAGAATTGTTTGGAGATTGCTGGAAAGCCTTTTTAGCTGGTAGTATCATGTTCTTAGTGGTTTATCCACTGAACTTGTGGTTAAGCTTTAACATTGTTACGCTATTATTAGAAGTGGTTTTAGGCGTAGTAATCTATTTTAGTTTGTTGTGGATTCTACATCCGCAAGTTAAAACAGTTGTGTTAAATTTACTCAAGCAACATTAATTTTGATAAAGATTGGTAAAAAAAGGTAAGCGGGCTGGTACTTGGTCGGCTTTTTTAATACTATATTATTGAGACACTAAAAATAGTGGATAATACAAACCAGTAGTAAGTAACGAGAGATCATTTAAATTCTAGAGACTGGTTAAAAAACATTATTTTAATGACTGTGCTTGTTCAACGATTAGTCAAGTAATGTTAATGGGAGAAGAAAATGGTTCGTAAAAAAGCGGTACAAACTAGTAAGAAGAAGCGTAAAAAACATGCACAAGTAAAAGAAGCGGATTATGTTATCAATTTGGTGGGCTTAGCACTAGTATTGCTTTCAATTTTGGCGGATTTTAAATTAGGTCTAGTTGGGCGCTTTTGTGCTAATTTATACCGCATTTTAGTTGGTAACGGATTTCAAGTGTTAGCGGTTGTAGTAACTATCATTGGACTTAGTATGTTTGTTTTGGGGCGGATACCGCGCTTAGCTGGTAAACAATTATGGGGAATCATCTTTGTTACTAGCAGTTTGTTAACGTTAATGCATGCGGCTTTGTTTAAGCAATTACAATTAAGTCATGATTTAGTTCATATCACGTGGCGCATGTTAGCGGGAGATATAGCTATTAATCAAGTGGCTTCAAATGTTGGTGGTGGAATGCTGGGTGCTTGGTTACTGACACTGTTCCAAGAATTATTTTCGATGCCCGGAACTTATTTATTATGTGGTTTATTACTAATCTGTGGGATACTAATGATTTTGAATGTGCAGATTAAACAAGTAGTAATGGTGTTTCAAAAAATGATTAGTGGTTGTCAATGGTTAGGTAATTATTTAAAAACAGCTTATCAAGAACAACCAGTTCATGAGCCACATTTAACGAATCGAAAATTAAAACCGCAACGTTCTGCAACTGAAAGTTCAGATCACAATCAGCCAGCTGTTCCTAAAACTGAGCCAGCAACTCAAGGGGATGATGATTTTAAAATTGAAACGCCCCCAACTTTAAAACCGGTAACCCCCAATTTACAACCAGTCACTAGTAGCGTATCCAATGAAGATTATCAATTGCCAGATCTTTCGTTGCTCAAACAAGTTCCGCCAGCAGATCAATCGCAGGAGTATGCATTAATTGATCAAAATCGGAAAAAATTAAAAGAAACCTTAGCTAGTTTTGGAGTTGAAGTGGAAGTTAAAAAAGCTACGCTGGGGCCCACAGTTACGAAGTACGAAATTCAGCCGGCAGTTGGTGTTAAAGTCAGTCGTATTGTTAATTTAGCGGACGATTTAGCTCTGGCCTTGGCCGCCAAAGACTTGCGCATTGAAGCCCCTATTCCTGGCAAGCCTTATATTGGCATTGAGGTCCCGAACCAAACGCCTTCTATGGTTTCCTTTCGCGAAATTATTGAAAATCAACCAGAGCATGCGCAACAGGTTTTGGCTGTTCCTTTGGGCAAAGATGTCTATGGACAAATTGCAATGTGTGATTTGGCGCAATTACCGCATTTACTAATTGCGGGTTCCACCGGTAGTGGTAAATCAGTGGCGATTAATACGATTATTACGGGGCTATTAATGCAAGCTAGTCCGCAGGTAGTGAAAATGATTCTAATTGATCCCAAAATGGTTGAGTTAAGTATGTATAATGGCATTCCGCATTTATTAATCCCGGTAGTGACCGATGCTAAAAAAGCTAATAGTGCTCTTCAAAAAGCGGTCCAAGAAATGGAACGCCGGTACCAATTATTTGAACAAACCGGTTATCGCAAGATTGAGGAGTATAATCAAGCTGTTGAACAAAATAATCAAGATAAAACTAAACCCGTCAAGGAAAAATTACCTTATATTATTATTGTAGTTGATGAATTGTCCGATTTGATGATGGTTGCTGGCCGTGATGTAGAAAATTCAATTGTGCGGCTAGCCCAAAAAGCGCGCGCAGCTGGAATGCACCTGATTTTAGCAACACAAAGACCATCAGTTGATGTGATTACCGGTTTAATTAAGGCCAACATTCCTTCCCGAATGGCTTTTGCTGTTTCTAGCAATATTGATTCACGCACAATTTTAGATTCACCTGGCGCGGAAAAATTGCTAGGACGGGGAGATATGTTATTTGAACCCATTGGGCAAAATAAGCCTAGCCGAATTCAAGGAGCATACATTTCGACAGAAGAAGTGGAACGCGTCGTTGATTTTGTTAAGCAGCAGCAGGCCGCAGCATATGATGAACAGCTATTACCAAGTGACCAAGCAGAAGCGACTAATAGTCAGCAAGTTGATGATGAGTATTGGCAAGAAGCGGTCGAATTAGTTGCTCGGGAACAAAAAGCGAGTGTATCAATGTTACAACGGCGGTTTCAAATTGGTTATAATCGCGCCGCCCGCTTAGTTGATGCGATGGAAGAACGTGGAATTGTGGGACCCGCCCAAGGATCTAAGTCACGTAAAGTATTGATTGATCGCCCAGAAATTGAGGATATTAGAAAAGATGAATGAACCTAAAATTATACAATTACGCCCGGGGGTGGAGTTGTGGTGGTTACCGACTGATAAATTTCAAGTGTTTCGTTGGGAATTTAATTTTGTTACGCCGCAAAAAAAAGCACAAACTACTCAACGTAAATTGTTGGTCAACTTATTACAACGCTCTAGTAAACGATATACGACACAAGCACAGTTGGCCCGGCAGTTATCTTTATTATATGGGGCAGAGATTACAGGAAAAACGAGTATTTTACGAAATTTAAATATATTATCGTTAGCTGTGACAGCCCCAGCAGCTTTTCAGACAACTAGTTTAATACAACCAGGATTGAAATTATTGTCAGAATTAATTGCGGCTCCTAATTTGCAAGCGAACCAGCAACTTTTTATGGAATCCGCGTTTCAGCTTGAGCAAACTAATTTAGCTAATTTTTATCAATCACTGCAAGATGATTATGCGTTGAAAGCTAGCTTAGGGTTAAAGCAAATATTAGCCAGTGCCGATTATCAAGTGCCAGCATTTGGGTCTTCGACACAGTTACACCAATTGACTAATGAGCAAGTTAGTCAACAATATCATGACTTAATAAAACAAGATCGATTAATTATGACGCTGGTGGGTGATCCGCACGATCAGGCAACTACTACCTTTTTACAGCAACTGGATTTTTTAACGGCCCGCGCACAATCAATTAACTTGAAGGCGCAGCAGTTATTAACTTTACCAAAACATCCTGTCTGTATCCAACAACATGAACCCATTCAGCAGAGTCAATTAGTGATGGCTTACCATAGTTCTACAAAGCACGCAGCGGCTGTTTGGCAAGTCTTCAATATGATGTTGGGTGGTGATGACCAATCGTTATTGTTCATTAATGTCCGGGAGCAAAAGGGCTTAGCTTACTCAATTTATAGTACAGTGAATGCTTTTGAAGGATTGGTAACAATTCAAGCGGGCGTTTCAGCCGCGCAAATTGCAACTGCTCAAGAGCTAATTCAACAACAAATCACGCAATTGGCCGAACAAGATCATGAGCAGTTGTTACAGCATGCAAAATTAGCGTTAGTTAATCAACGACTGATTGATTCTGATAATATTGCTCACCAAAGTGAGCGGTTACTGTTAAAGGCGCTTAACTCCCACTTTATTTGGCCTGATAGTGACTATGCTCACCAAATTCAAGCGGTGCAATTAGCTGAGGTTCAAGCTTTAGCGGCACAGTTACAGTTAAGTGCCCAATATCAATTAATAGGTGATAATAAATGAGTTCTTTAGAAATTACTACAATTCATAATTCCGCCAATTTACCAATTAAAGCAATCATTAAACCTGATTTTCATCAAACTTATGCTTTAGCCATGGTTGATTTTGGTTCCTTAGATTCGACGATAACTAATCAATCAAATATTATCCCGGGTTCTGCTCATTTTCTTGAACATAAGTTATTTGCCAAACCTAATTTTGATAGTGCCGAAGCTTTTGCTAAATTTGGTGCTAATTCCAATGCTTTTACGAGTTATACCAAAACAGCTTATTTATTTCAAACTGTAGGACAAGTAGCCAATAATCTGGGAGTATTGCTAGATTTGATCAGTCGACCGTATTTTACGGCAGCGAATGTTTTAAAAGAACAAAAGATTATTGCCCAGGAAATTCAGATGTATGCCGATAACCCGGATTGGGTCTTGGAACAAGCTACTTTAAATAACTTGTTTCCCCATGATCCCATTACACAAGATATTGCGGGTACTTTAAGCTCAATTCAAGAAATCACCGCCGCTAATTTATTAGCGATTTACCAACAATATTATGTGCCTAGTAATTTTCAGATTTATTTAGCTGGTGCTATTGATCAACAAAAGTTAGAATTTCAGTTGGCCGAAATTATTGCTCATAATCAGGCTATCCAACAGTTTGCGCACCGAACTAAGCAACCTATTTTGCGGTATCGGCCAGTGGACTATCCTGTCAAAAGTGCACAAGAGATTGTCTTTAAAGCGCAGCGGCCGCATATGATGATTGGTTTACGAATTATGATCCAAGCTAGTTTATCCGAGATGATTGTTTTACAAAATCAATTGGAATTGTTATTCGAATTGATTTTAGGCGAAACCTCCTCATTCAGACAATCTTTATTAGAACAGCACTTGATTGATGATAGCTTTGGTTATAGTGTCATTGTAGAACGGCAATATGCCTTTATTTTGATTAGTGCAGAAACTGACCAGCCCCATCATTTAGGAGAAGTTTTACGCACGTATTTACTCAAGCAGAAGTTTATGGCAGAATTAACAGCGGCAGCTTTAGAGATGGTTAAAGCTGATAGTATTGGGAGCTATTTGTTTGCGAGTGACTATATGGAAAATTTGGCTACAGAATCAGCAGAGTTGGCTTTTTATGATTTGAGTTATGAACAAATGCCATCATTAATTAATCAGGTTTCTTTGGAAAAGTTGCAAACTTTAGCGACCACAATTTTTCAAGCAGATAATATGACCATTACTTATTTACAGCCGGAGATGAATTAAATGAAGTGGGCGTTAATTTTAGGAGCAAGTGGAGGAATGGGCCAAGCTATTGCTGCTGATTTAGCACAAGCAGGCTGGTCATTGTATCTTCAAGGTAACGAACATATTGCGCAATTACAACAGGATCAACAACAATTACAGCAGCAATATCCCCAACAAGATTTTTTGGTTTTAAAATCCGATTTCAAGAAGCTTGAAAATACTGCCCAAATAGTTGATAATATCTTTAGTTTAGATGCCCTGATTGCGGCACAAGGAATTACTAATTATCAGTTATTTGATCAGTTGAGTTTGACACAAATGCAGGAAATTTTGCGTGTTAATGTGGTTTTTCCATTGCACTTGATCCAACAATTGCAAGATAAGTTGGCGGTCAGTCATTGTGGCAGAATTGTTTTATTAGGTTCAGTATATGGCGCTCAAGGTAGTGCAATGGAAGTGATGTATAGTACCACTAAAGGTGCTTTGACCGCTTTTGCGAAAGCTTATGCAAAAGAAGTGGCTAGTTTAGGCATCACAGTCAATGTTTTGGCTCCTGGGGCAGTGGATACTACTATGAATCAAATGCTAACTCCACCGGCTAAACAGCAACTAGTGGAACAGATTCCGCTAGGAAGAATGGCGACTCCACAAGATTTAAGTTATTGGATTAGAACGATTTTGGATCCTAAAGCCCAATACTTGACAGGTCAAACTTTGTACGTAACTGGTGGTTGGTTAAATTAATTAGTTATTTAAATTTCAATATAATGGTGGTTGAGCAATGAGTGAATTAGGCGATAAATTACGTGATGCACGGCTGGAAAAGGGTTATACAATTGATGATCTACAAAAAATAACTAAAATTCAAAAACGTTATTTAACGGCAATTGAAGAAGGACGATTAGATCAATTACCCGGTGATTTTTATGTGCGTGCTTTTGTCAAACAGTATGCGGATAGTGTTGGGTTAGATAGCCAAGCTTTAATTGAGGACTATCAGTCGGAAATTCCTAAAGTACAACCAGAAGAGACACCCGTCCAGTCACCAACGGTTAAAAAAGAAGCTTTGGCTCCTAATTTAAAACGGCATTGGCCACAGATTGTAATTTTAGCAGTAGTGCTAATTATTGTGATTTTAATTTGTTTAGTGGCAGCGAAAGTTCACAAGCAAAATGCTAATCCAATTCCAACTTCGCATCAAAAAGTGGAACAAACAACGACTAAAAAGCCGAAGAAGCATATTAAAAAGCCAGTAGCTAAGCAGTCAACTAAAAAAACAACTGCCAACAATAAAAATCTAGTTTTAAAGGCAGATGCTGATGTGGCTGATCATTTTACCATTCAAAATTGGTCACAACAACCGCAGCACGAAGTTAAATTACAAGCTACTTCTGCCCAGGCGTGGATTGCGGTACGGGCTAATGGACAAACTGTTTGGCAAGGAGCTTTACAGCCTAATTCTGAGCAAACGGTTCAATTGAGTAGTAATTTAAAACAATTTCAAGTACAAACTGGTAATGCTGCGGTAACTAAAGTTTTGATTAATAATCAAAACTTGCCAGTTCCAGATAATCAAACTGGTACGGTTCATACCTATACAATGCAAATTAAGGAGTAATCTGAATGAATTTACCCAATAAATTAACTTTATTACGGATTATTTTAATTCCCATCTTTATGATTTTTATGTCGATTGATTTTCATTTAGGACAGGTGAGTTTTTTAGCAACGACCATTACGTGGCAATCATTAATCGCTACAATTATCTTTATAGTAGCTTCTATTACAGATTTTATTGATGGTAAAATTGCGCGTGGACGTCATTTGGTGACCAATTTTGGTAAATATATGGATCCATTAGCTGATAAAATGTTGGTTTTAACAGCGTTCGTGTATTTGGCAGCTCGGCACCAAGCCCCGGCTTGGATTGTGGCAATTATTGCTTGTCGCGAGTTATTGATTACGACATTAAGATTATTGATTGTGGAACAGGGTGGTTCCGTCATGGCAGCACAGATGCCCGGTAAAATTAAAACTGCAACCCAAATGTTGGCAATTGTTTTCTTAATGTTAAAAGATCCGATTTTTGCTTATTGGAATATTCCGTTTGGTTTAATTATGTTATATATTTGTTTAATCTTTACCGTTTATTCGGCATATGATTATTTATGGCAGAATCGTCAGTTTTATTCTGATTTTAAATAATTGAAACGTCCTGTTAGTTAATAGGACGTTTTTTGCTTTTTTAAGTTATTTAGTAAGATAATTTTGTAATTAATAAAAGGGTGATTGGATGTCAGAAGAAATAAAACAATTTTGGATGTGTCAAGGGAATCCGCCCCAATTTAATTGGGCTGATTATCAACCTTTAATAGCACAAGTGGTACGCGGATTGCAACATAATAAGCAAACCATTACGGCAGCAGAAAGTTTAAGCGCGGGTTTATTTCAAGCAACCTTAGCGACCGTACCTGGTGCTTCGCAAGTTTTTGCGGGTGGTTTTGTGACTTACTCGCTAGCCATGAAAGCTCAATTATTAGCTATTGATGCAGATTTATTAGAACATTATGGAGTGGTGAGTGCTTGGACGGCCGAACAAATGGCGCAAAATAGTGCTCGGATTATTGGTAGTGATTGGGGGGTCGGCTTAACAGGTGTGGCTGGACCAGGTTTATTGGAGCAACAACAACCAGGGACCGTTTATCTAGGAGTTAAGTCACCCAAAGATGTGCAAGTTCGGCGGTTTGCGTTTCAAGGAACCAGACAAGTCATTCGCCAAAAAAGTGTAATTGCTGCTTTTATTATGATTTTAAATCAGTTATAATCTTGATTGAGAGAACAAACGTTTGGCATGGAGGTATTAAAGTGGCTAAAGATAATAAAGAAGATGAAGCTGGTCGCGAGGAAGCGCTGAATAAAGCTCTAAAGAAAATTGAAAAAGATTTTGGTAAAGGAGCTATTATGCGTTTGGGAGAAAGTCCTAAAACTAAAGTTTCTTCTATTTCAAGTGGTTCTTTGGCTTTGGATAATGCGTTGGGCATTGGTGGTTATCCGCGCGGCAGAATTGTGGAAATATATGGTCCAGAAAGTTCTGGTAAAACAACTGTGGCCTTACATGCTGTGGCAGAAGTGCAAAAGAACGGGGGAACCGCAGCTTATATTGATGCTGAAAATGCGATGGATCCAGATTATGCTAAGGCTTTGGGAGTTGATATTGACAATTTGTTATTGTCACAGCCAGATACTGGAGAACAAGGACTGGAAATTGCTGATGCTTTAATTAAAAGTGGTGCGATTGATATCTTGGTCATTGATTCAGTAGCTGCCTTGGTTCCTAAGGCAGAAATTGATGGTGAAATGGGTGACTCACATGTCGGCTTGCAGGCGCGGATGATGTCGCAAGCTTTACGTAAGCTGTCTGGTAATATTAATAAAACCAAAACGATTGCTTTATTCATTAATCAAATTCGTGAAAAAGTGGGCGTTATGTTTGGTAATCCGGAAACTACTCCCGGTGGTCGTGCTTTAAAGTTTTACGCGACAGTGCGCTTAGAGGTTCGCCGTTCTGAACAGATCAAAGAGGGCTCTGACGTTATTGGTAATAAAGTTAAAATTAAAGTGGTTAAAAATAAGGTAGCACCGCCCTTTAAATTAGCACTAGTAGATATTATGTATGGTCACGGAATTTCACAAACAGGTGAGATTTTAGATATGGCTGCTGATCAAGAAATTATTAACAAGAGTGGTTCTTGGTACTCTTATCAAAATGAACGTATCGGTCAAGGCCGCGAAAATGCGAAAGCATATCTAGATGATCATCCAGAGATGAAAGCCGATATTAAACAGCAGGTTCGTGATGCTTATCAAATGGACGATATTAAACAATCAACTACTGAAGATCAAGCAGTAGAAAAAACTGCTGCCGATTCTAAAAACAATAAAACTGATCTTAATTTAACAGATCAATAATTTTGGTTAAAATTTGCTGCTTGGAAAGATTTGCCTATTATCGAAACTTTTTAACGTTAAAGTTCTGATTCAAATAAACATTCGTTGACAGTTTGCCCAATAAACAATAATATTAATATGTACCGAGTTTTAAAGCAGTAATTTAATTAAGTGCTTTATCTAGGTGCCAATAAAATAGAAAAAGAAACTGAAACGAATGTGCTTATTTGAATGTTTTAAGTTTAATAGTCAGGTTGAAATTTTTTAGTTACTTTCTAAAAAATTAACTTGCTTGATGGTAAGCCGTTTTATTTCAGTCTCTGAAGTCATTAGTGTGGCTGGAGGGATTTAAATGGCAGTTTTAATCGCCCTAATAGTCGCGCTGGGGTTATTAGTTATTGGTACTGTAGTTGGTTTTTTGATTAGAAAAAATGTCTACGAAAAAAGTTTAGAGCAGGCAGGACAATCGGCAGCACAAATTATTGTGGATGCTAAAAAAGCTGCTGCATCTGCCAAAAAAGAGGCATTGATCGAAGCACGTGAGGAAAGTCACAAGTATCGTCAGGAACAAGAAGATGATCTGCGTGATCGCCGTAAGGAATTACAACGGCAAGAAAATCGAATGTTGCAGCGAGAAGAAACTTTAGATCGCAAAGATAACTCGCTGGATCAACGTGAACATTCTTTAGAGAAACGTGAACAAAAGATTGATACTACAGAACAACAATTAGAACAACAGACAAAGCAAATTTCTTCTACCTTAACTCAGCAACAAAATAAATTAGAAGAAGTTGCGGCCATGACACATGAACAGGCCCGTAACTATCTTTTAAAACAAATTGATGAACATTTAGTTCAAGAAAAAGCCCGTTTGATTCGTAATAGTGAAGAAGCAGCCAAGCAAGATGCTGATAAGTGTGCTAAACAAATTATTGTTGATGCTATTCAGCAAAGTGCAGCGGATACTGTTTCTGAATCCACAGTTACAACTGTTTCTTTACCTAATGAAGAAATGAAGGGTCGAATCATTGGGCGTGAAGGTCGCAATATTCGTACTTTAGAATCTTTAACAGGAATTGATGTAATTATTGATGACACACCACAGGCGGTGGCTTTGAGTGGCTTTGATCCCATTCGGCGTGAAATTGCGCGGTTGTCATTGGAAAAATTAATTTCCGACGGACGAATTCATCCAGCTCGTATTGAAGAGATGGTTGATAAGTCACGTAAAGAAATGGATACACGTATTCGTGAATTAGGTGAGCAGACTGTTTACGATTTGGGAATTCATAGTATTAATCCCGATTTAATTAAGATTATCGGACGATTGAATTTCCGGACTAGTTATGGTCAAAATGTCTTGAGCCATTCAATTGAAGTTGCAAAATTAGCAGGAACTATGGCTGCTGAATTAGGTGAAGATGAGACTTTGGCGCGGCGTGCAGGATTGCTACATGATATTGGCAAAGCATTAGATCACGAAATTGAAGGATCACATGTTGAAATTGGTGTCGATATTACAAGTAAGTACAAAGAACCCAAAGTGGTAGTTAATACGATTGCTTCGCATCATGGTGATGTTGAACCACAATCGATGATTGCAGTATTGGTGGCTGCGGCAGATGCAATTTCTGCTGCTCGTCCTGGAGCTCGTTCTGAATCAATGGAAAATTATATTCATCGATTGGAAAAGCTGGAAAATATTGCTAATAGTTATGATGGCGTTGATCATAGTTATGCAATTCAAGCAGGACGTGAGATTCGGATTATGGTAAAGCCAGAACAAATTTCCGATAATCAAGCAACAATTTTGTCGCGGAAAATTCGCAATCAAATTGAAAAAGAATTAGAATATCCGGGTCATATCAAAGTAACGGTGATTCGTGAAACTCGAAAAATTGCTTATGCTAAATAAGGCATAAGCTTTTTTTAAGTAAAAAATTAATAAAAGTTGTATTCAAGTAGAGCAAATATTATAATTTCCTTTGTATGTGAAAGGAGTCGCTACCAACGATGTTAAGTGTGATTGTAAAATTGGTTTTAACAATGATTATTGCAGCAGTAATAACTCCTTTTGTTCGTAAATTGGCCCTGGTATTGGGAGCTGTTGATAATCCTAATGCGCGGCGAGTTAATAAAAAGCCAATGCCCACACTGGGCGGTTTAGCTATTTTTTTAGCGTTTAATTTTTCGACTTTTGTCTTATTACGTGCCCAATTTCCCACACATGAATTGTTTAGTGTTTTTTTAGCAGAATGTATTATTTTATTGACGGGTTTGATTGACGATATTCGAGAATTAAAGCCGATGCAAAAAATGTTTGGGATTTTAATTGCAGCACTAGTAGTTTATTTCTTGGCTGGAATTAAAATGACTTATGTTGTCTTGCCTTTTGTAGGTTCCTTTCAATTAGGTTGGCTCGGTTTGCCAGTGACAGTATTTTGGATTTTGGCAATTACGAATGCGGTTAACTTGATTGATGGATTGGATGGGTTGGCCACTGGCGTTTCGATCATTGCACTGTTTACCATGGGTGTAATTGGTTACTTTTTTTCATCTGTGGGTAATACTTATGTGACGATCTGGATTTTTGCGATGGTGGCTTCCTTAGTGGGCTTTTTGCCACATAATTTTCATCCGGCAAAAATTTTTTTGGGAGATACTGGTGCACTGTTTGTGGGCTTTATGATTGCTGTCTTTTCTTTAAAAGGATTAAAGAACGTCACTTTTATTTCTTTAGTCATTCCGATTGTGATTTTAGGAGTGCCAATTAGTGATACGGTCTATGCCATGTTAAGACGGTTTTTGAATAACAAGCCCATTTCTCAGGCGGACAGACATCACTTACATCATCGTTTGATGCAATTGGGTTTGAGCCATCGCCAAACGGTGTTAGTCATTTATGGTTTATCATTAGTCTTTTCTTTTATTGCCTTACTATATCCGGTTTCCTCTTTTTGGGGTAGTATTTTACTAACTATTGCTGTGTTAATTGGCTTGGAGCTCTTTGTGGAATCAATTGGTTTAGTTGGAGAGAATCGCCAACCTCTGTTACATGCAATTCAAAAATTAGTTAAACGTTTGGAAAAAGATGATCTGAAAAAAGATGATGAAGTTACTTTAAATAAGGAATCTCATGAAAAGTAGTAGGTCCCATTTGCACGGGGATTTGTGCGTGTAGTTGGTTATTAAGATCGGTGAGAAAATTCGGAGTCTGTTGTTGATCAAGTAGTAATGTTAGTTGGACTTGAGCGGCATAATTGGTATTAACTAGATTAACAGGTTGCTGTTTGAGCCAGTAATTGATCAGGTCTAGCTGTTTATAAGTTAAGGTAACAAGCAGCTGTTGTTGCAACACAATTTGCACACGTCCTGCTTGATTAATAGCATCTGCAACACTTTGACGGTAAGCGCGAATTAAACCACCGCCACCGAGTTTAATTCCGCCAAAAAAACGGGTGACTACGGCTAGTGTATTTTGAACTTGCATAGCTTGTAAAGTTTCTAACATAGGTATTCCGGCAGTGCCTCGGGGCTCACCATCGTCACTGGCGTGTTGCTGTAAATTATCAATAATATAAGCACTACAATGATGACTAGCTTTGCTAGTCTTTTTTTTGATGTCTGTTAAAAAATTTTGCGCTTCATTAACGCTTTGCACGCGTTTCAGTGAAGTAATGAACCGAGATTTTTTAATAACTAGTTCATTCGTAAAGTCCTGTGCGATTGTAATTTTTGGCAAAAAAATTCTCCTTTTTATCGTAATTAATTTAAGGTGATTAATTGATGGATGTAAAACAATTATCTGGACGACTATTAGTTCTAGATTCACCGACAACTTATACTAAAGCTATTCCTGCACTATATAAACTTGATGGAAATCAATTTTGTTGTCGTCGGTGCCAGATGGTTAATGACTGGCGAGTTTATAGTTTGCCAGGCGATAATTTTTATTGTCCAGCCTGTCTAAGCTTAGGACGTTTAACTAATCATAATTATCTAATTGCGATTGCTGAGCAGAATCAATTTCCAGCAATTCAGCAACCGTTGACGTGGACTGGGCAATTAACAGCTGCTCAAACAATCATTTCGCACAAACTTTGTCAAATAGAACGAGCCAAACAGGATCATTTGGTGTGGGCAGTAACTGGTAGTGGTAAAACTGAAATGTTATTTAAAGTTTTACAGCAAGCGGTTATTCAGAAAGAACGGATTGCTTGGGTTGCTCCGCGAGTGGATGTTTGTAATGAAATCTATCCACGATTGCAAGCAGCTTTTCAACCAGTTAGTTTGGCACTATTACATGGACAAGGTGCTAGCCAATATTATTATTCACAAATCTTAGTTTGTACAGTCCATCAGCTATTAAAATTTTACCAAGCGTTTGATTTGATAGTTCTGGATGAATGTGATTCGTATCCATATGTTAATAATTTAATGTTGCATAATGCCGTTAAAAACGCTTTGAAGCCAAAGCATTCACTAATTTCTTTGTCTGCCACGCCTAGTTTAGAATATTTACAATTGATCAAGAAGCAAAAATTATCCTATAGCTTACTAAACCGCCGATTTCATGGACATGATTTACCAGAACCTAAATATTGTTGGGTCAATCATATTTCGATGCAGCAACTTCATTGGCGCCTAAAACGGCAAATTCGTGAACTTTTGGACAAACAACAACGTTTTTTATTGTTTGTGGATAGTATTCGGCAAGCTGAACAATTATCACAGTTGTTACAGCAAACCTATCCTGACTTACAACAAACTTATGTGCACGCCAAAGATGCAATGCGACAAATCAAAGTGCAAAAATTTCGCGCTGGTCAGTGGCAAGCACTGGTGACAACCACCGTTTTGGAACGAGGAGTAACGTTTGATAATATTGATGTCTTAGTTTGGCAGGCCGATTCCAAGCGTTTTACCCAACAAGCATTGGTTCAGATTGCTGGGAGAGCCGGGCGCAGTAGTAGTCATCCGGATAATCAAGTTTGGTTTTTTGGAACACATTATACAACTAATATTGCCCAGGCAATTCACCAAATTCGGCGGTTGAATTGTGCTTAAGCAATGTTTATTATGCCAAGAAGCGATTGTTTTTGAGCTGACACCGATGCAAGTTTTAGGAATTCAGCTAATTGATCCACCCGCGATTTGTCAGCGTTGTTTACAAGAATTTGCGCCAATTACGTCACCACATTGTCCGCAATGTTATAAAATGGGTTCCAGTAAACTGTGTTCAGATTGTCAATTATGGCAAAAACAAGGTTATCTAAATGTGCGCCATCGTGCTTTGTTTAAATATAATAATGCCATGCATGATTATTTTAAACGATATAAGCGCTATGGCGATTATGCCTTAAGGGCTTGTTTTCAAAGCCTAATCCACCAAAAATTACGGTCTTTTCAAGGCACAGTAGTTTATATTCCTAGTTCAACGGAGCATTTGCAGCAACGACATTTTGATCCAGTTGTCGGTCTTTTCAAGGAAGTAGTCGATTTAACACCAGCATTGATTAAGTTACCCACCCAGCAAGCACAAGCGCAAAAAAATCGCCGAGAAAGATTGCAAACGACTCAGTTTTTGCAATTTAATCATCAATATGATTCTATCTTAGCAGCCAAACAAATCTTAGTAGTGGATGATATTTATACAACAGGGCGCACCATTTTGCACGCCTATGATTGTTTACGACAAGCGGGTTATCAGGGAGAAATTTCTTCGTTTTCTTTGGCCAGATGATTGGCTTTTTATTAATAAAATCATTATAATATAAGTAGACCAATAGAAGTCTAATTGGCAAATGAAAAGGGGTGCTCTTCATGTTGACAATTAATGTTCGTGGAGAAAATATCGAAGTAACAGAGGCAATTAGAAGCTATATTGAGAAACGTTTAAATAATTTAAATAAGTATTTTAAAGATACTGATCATCCGATTGCTCATGTTAATTTAAAAGTTTATAGTAATAAAAATGCTAAGGTCGAAGTTACTATCCCATTGCCTTATTTGATTTTACGAGCCGAAAAAACGGATAAGGATATGTATAAAAGTATTGATGATGTTTTTGAAAAATTGGAACGACAAATTAGAAAATATAAAACTAGAATCAATCGGAAGTCGCGCGAAAAGGGGATTAAAGATTTTGATTTAACTGGTCCGAGCGATGAATCAGCTAATGATTCACAGGATTTGCCGATTGTCCGGACAAAGCGCGTTGCTTTAAAGCCGATGGATGCTCAAGAAGCAGTTTTGCAAATGGATATGTTAGGACATAACTTTTTTGTTTTTGAAGATGCTCAAACTAATGGAACAAGTATTGTCTATAAGCGAAATGATGGACGCTATGGTTTAATTGAAACTGATGAATGAGTTTGATTGAATTTTAATAATCGTTTTGATTGGTGGTCGGAATCTGAACTTCCGAGCACCTTTTTCGTTAATTAAGTTAGAGTTTAATTATTGCTACTAAAATGATAAGATATTATAGATGTACCAGATTGAAAGTACAGGAGAGATTTAATAAATGACGAATCCAATTAAAAAATGGGTAGAAAGTGACAAACGTGAAGTTAAGCGTATGGGCAAGATCGCGGATAAGGTAGAAGCCTACGCTGATGAATACGCGAAACTTTCGGATGAAGATTTACAGGCTAAAACTCCGGCTTTTCAAGAGCGATTAACCAAAGGTGAAACTTTAGATGATCTGTTGCCAGAAGCTTTTGCTACTGCACGAGAAGCTGCTAAACGCGTTTTAGGATTGTATCCATTTCGTGTACAAATTATTGGTGGTATTACCTTACATGAAGGTAATATTGCTGAAATGAAAACTGGTGAAGGAAAGACTTTAACCGCGACATTACCGGTTTACCTCAATGCTTTGACTGGTAAGGGTGTGCACGTTGTGACGGTTAACGAATATTTATCACAACGTGATGCTACAGAAATGGGGCAATTATATAATTGGCTGGGACTGAGCGTTGGTTTAAACTTAAATTCTAAAAGTGCAGAAGAAAAACGGGCTGCTTATAACTGTGATATTACGTACTCGACGAATAGTGAATTAGGTTTTGACTATTTGCGGGATAATATGGTTGTTTATAAAGAGCAAATGGTGCAACGGCCGTTAAATTACGCCATTGTCGATGAAGTGGACTCCATTTTAATTGATGAAGCGAGAACTCCATTGATTATTTCTGGACAAGCTGAGCAATCGACAGCACTTTATCTGCGAGCTGATCGGTTTGTCAAATCTTTGAATGAAGCTGATTATAAGATTGACTGGCCGACTAAGACCATTGGTTTAACTGAAAGTGGTATTAAAAAAGGTGAACAAACTTTTGCGTTAAAAAATCTTTATGATATTGATAACACTTTATTGAATCACCATATTGATCAAGCTTTACGAGCTAATTATATTATGGAATTAGATAAAGATTATGTGGTTAGTGATAAAAAGGTTATGATTGTTGATTCCTTTACTGGTCGGGTAATGGAAGGACGTCGGTTCTCAGATGGTTTGCACCAGGCTATTGAAGCCAAGGAAGGTGTCCCCATTCAAGATGAAACCAAGACCATGGCCAATATCACTTACCAAAACTTCTTTAGAATGTACGACAAGTTGTCGGGTATGACCGGAACAGCGAAAACTGAAGAAGAAGAATTTCGGGAAATTTATAACATGGAAGTTATTACAATTCCGACCAATAAACCAATTGCCCGGATTGATTATCCCGATGTGTTGTATCCAACACTCAAGAATAAATTCAAAGCGGTTATTGAAGATATTATTGAGCGCCATAAAAAAGGGCAGCCATTATTAGTCGGGACAGTTGCGGTGGAAACGTCTGAATATTTATCGCAGCAATTAAATAAGGCTCACATTCCTCATGCTGTTTTGAATGCGAAGAATCATGCTAAAGAAGCTGATATTATTTCACGTGCTGGTCAAAAAGGCGCTGTGACAATTGCAACGAACATGGCTGGTCGGGGAACTGATATTAAATTGGGACCTGGTGTCCGTGAAGTAGGCGGTTTATGTGTGATTGGTACCGAGCGGCATGAATCGCGGCGGATTGATAACCAGTTACGGGGTCGGTCCGGACGACAAGGTGATCCCGGTGAGACGATCTTCTATATGTCTTTAGAAGATGACTTAATGAAGCGTTTTGGTTCAGAGCGTATCAAGAACTTCTTGCAGTCGATGAAAATTGATGATGATGATGCTATTATTCAAAGTCGCATGATTACTCGTCAGGTTGAATCTGCACAAAAGCGGGTTGAAGGTAATAACTACGATACGCGGAAAAATACCTTGCAATACGATGATGTGATGCGGGAACAACGTGAAGTTATTTATAAGCAACGCATGCAAGTAATTACTGAAGAAAATAGTTTACAAGATGTTTTGGTACCAATGATGCAACGTACCATTGCCAGTGCGATTGATTCACGCACGTACGGGGATGCCAAAGATTGGGATTTAGATGGTATTTACGACTTTGCGATTAACGTTTTAGTTAGTCCAAAACAATTACAACGTTCCGATTTGGATGGCAAAACGGTGGATCAATTAAAAGAGTTGTTTAAACAATTTGTTCAAGAAAATTATGAACAAAAACAACAGCAGCTCCAAGATCCGCAACAAATGTTAGAATTTCAAAAAGTAGTTATTTTGCGGGTTGTTGATGAACACTGGACTAATCATATTGATGAAATGGATCAGTTACGGCAATCAATTGGTTTACGTGGCTATGGTCAGATGAACCCGTTAGTTGAATATCAAGAAGAAGGTTTTCGGATGTTCGAAAGCATGGTTGCTGATATTGAATATGATGTGACACGATTATTTATGAAGGCGGAAATTCGCCAAAATGCACAAAGATAAAAAACAGGCTGCGGCCTGTTTTTTTAGAAATGAAATATAGGAGTTTAAAGATGGAACTTGCGGATATTAAAGAACAACTAAGTCAAGCAGCTACAAAAATTGAGCAATTCGGGAGGTCTCTTTGACTTAGACGAGTTACAAGAGAGTATTGCTTTAAATGAACACGCCATGGCTCAAGCAGATTTTTGGCAAGATCGCGTTCACGCGCAGACCATTATTGCTCAAAATAATGTCTTAAAAGAAAAGTATGATAATTTTCGCCAGCTGCAAACGAAATTGGCGGATCTACAGATTGCACTCGAATTACTGCAAGCAGATCCTACCGATCAGGAATTATTGACTACCACTGTTACAGATTTAACGGATTTACAGCAGCAACTGCAACAATATGAAACTGCCTTACTGTTAAGTGAACCTTATGATAGTCATAATGCAATTTTGGAAATTCATCCGGGTGCGGGTGGGACAGAATCCCAAGATTGGGGAGCGATGCTATTACGCATGTATGAACGATGGGCTAAAAAGCATAGTTTTGCCGTAGAATTGGCGGATTACCAAGCTGGTGATGAAGCCGGTCTGAAAAGTGTGACGTTAATTATTAAAGGTCATAATGCCTATGGCCTTTTACGTTCTGAGCATGGAGTGCATCGCTTAGTTCGGATTTCACCGTTTGATGCCGCTGGAAGGCGCCATACGTCTTTTGCTTCGGTAGAAGTTATGCCTGAGTTAGACCAAACGATTAATATTGAGATTAATCCGGATGATTTACGGGTAGATGTTTTCCGATCAAGTGGAGCTGGTGGCCAGCATATTAATAAAACATCCTCGGCAGTGCGCATCACCCATTTGCCAACAGGCATTGTTACGAGCTCGCAAGCTCAGCGCTCCCAATTACAAAACCGGGAGACGGCTATGAATATGTTACGTGCCAAATTGTATCAACGTGAACAGGAACAGCAGGCCCAACAGCAAGCGGCACTCAAAGGTGAACAATTAGATATTGGTTGGGGTTCACAAATTCGGTCGTATGTTTTTCATCCGTATACGATGGTCAAAGATCACCGTACTAATATGGAAACGGGTAATGGTCAAGCGGTTTTAGATGGTGACTTAGATGAATTTATGAATGCTTACTTGCAATGGAAGTTAAGTCAGCAGGATTTAAATGAAAAAGGGTAATTAACTCATGAAGAGAATCTTGGTAGTTGATGACGAACGTGCAATTGTAGAATTAGTGAAATATAATTTGGAACAAAATGATTTTCTGGTGCAAACAGCTACTGATGGCCAACATGCGTTACAAAAAATTGCAGAACAAGCGTTTGATTTAGTGCTACTAGATTTAATGCTGCCCCAATTTAATGGCTTACAGGTGTTAGAGCAATTGCGAGCACAACATAATCAAATTCCAGTCATCTTGATTACAGCGCGTGATGATGCACAAACCAAAGTACAAGGTCTGAATCTGGGGGCAGATGATTATATTACGAAGCCGTTCAACTTATCAGAATTAATCGCTCGGATTAATGCTATTTTGCGGCGGCAATCGACAACGGTAACGTCTGACAAGTTAAAGTTAGATCGGGCTAATTTTCAAGTAATTGTCAACCAACAAGCTATTGCGTTAACTAAAACGGAGTATAAATTATTTGACTATTTCTACAGCAATGCCAATCACACTTTAACTCGAGAGCAGTTAAGAGAACATCTTTGGGGAACGGCTGCTGAGCTTGATCGAGATTCTCGAGCAATTGATATCCAAGTAAGTCATTTGCGTGATAAAATTGAACAAAATCCCAAAGAGCCACAATATTTACAAACCATCCGCGGATTTGGTTATCGTTTAACAATTTAAAATCATTCAAGAAGTATTGCTATGATTTCGTTAAATCTTCAATTAATGTCTAATGATTAATAAGTAAAACAGCTGATAATTTTTCGTTTAATCCATGATTAATTCAGGAGAATAATATGAAACGACAGCGGCAGTTGATCTTAGGAACAATGGTTTTTGGTGGCTTAATTTATGGTTTTTGTTTATTTATATTAATTCAATTCAATAAGCAAGAACAAATCAACCATATCACGGCTTTAAAAGCAGATTATCAAGTTTTAAATCAGGATAATAAACCACAATTGCTGGCTACTTGGGCTGACGATCATCAGTTACGGGTGTTGACGATTAAAAAAGGACGACCGCAGAATGATTTACAAAAGCAAGCGCTGACGTTATTGAACCAAGATGTCTTGGATAGTAATCATCTTTACCGGATTCAAAAAGTTCACGGACAAAAATATATTTTTTATTTATTAACACCATCAGCGGTAACCAAGCGAAAAGTGATTGTCAAAAAATATCTTTCTGTGTGGGCTAGATCAAATTTAGTTGGGCTTTTTTCCGGTGGCTATTTGTTTTTATTATTGATTTTGTTGGCGAGTCAACTCCGAGCTGATCGCAATCAAAAAATATATCTGCAGGCCGCGATTGATAAGTTAAAACGCTTAAACCAAAAGCGCCACACACCGGCTTTAATTGCCTTAGATAATACGCCATATACAGATTTAATTAAAACTGTCAATGCCGTGACACAATACACTACCCAATTAGAAGCAACTAATCAACTGTTGGAGCAAAGCTTTTTTAGTTTATTACGCCATTTGCCATTAGGAATTATGTTGCTAGATGCACAAGGAGACGTTATTTTGCATAATCAAGCGCTGGTGGATATTTTAGGCAAAGAGATTGCTGATCAGCCACATCCTTTTGTTGAAGATATTAAAACCTACGCCTTAAGTCGGATGATTGAACACACGCTGCGCAAAAATCAAAATCATCATCAAGAAATTCAATTAATCGGTGATTCCAATTGTTTTGTTGATGCCAATGTTATTGAAATTGCCCGCGATCAAGCATTAACAGAACGCCAAGTCATAGTTATTTTGTATGATTTAACGCATGTGCATCAACTGGAACAACAGCAAAAAAATTTCATTGCGAATATTAGCCATGAATTGAAAACGCCGATTACAGCGATCTTAGGTTTTGCCGAGACGCTATTGAATGGCGCCCAAGATGATCCAGTCAAAAATACCCAATTTATTCAAATTATTCAAGAAGAAGCTCAGCGCTTAGTGGATTTGATTGAAGATGCTCTGACACTAGTTCGTTTAGAACAAACTTCGCAGTTAAATAGTCAACGTGTAAATGTTCAAGCACTAGTCGAACAAATTTTGCGGCAACAACAGCCCCAAATTGCGCAATTACAGTTACAAGTGACGACCAAATTTCAAGGGGATGTTTGGGTGAAGCTGGCTGGGGCGGAGTTACGGCAAATTTTGGAAAATTTAATTACTAATGCAGTGAAATATAACCGCCTCAATGGTCAGATTCATGTTCAAATACAACATGATGCAATTAACAAGCAGTTACGAATAAAAATTGGCGATACTGGCAGCGGTATTGCAAAGCAGGATCAACAACATGTTTTTGAACGCTTTTACCGTGCTGATAAATCACGCAACCACCAGATTAGTGGGACGGGCTTAGGTTTAGCTATTACACAACAAGCCGTCGAAGCATTACAGGGGCAAATCACCCTTACTAGTCGGTTAAATCAAGGAACGACAGTGACCGTATTATTACCATTATGATAAAAAGACGAGGTGGCAATTACGATAAGCTTGTGCAGCTTATTCTCCCACCTCGTCTTTTTAGTTTGGATATTATTTAATGAAAATCAACTCTCAGTTTGTTCCGATGCCGAAGGTTGCTTTTTTTGAATGGCTTGCGCTAACAAAGCAGTTTGACCAAAATCGTTGCTACTGTCGTTAGGCACGACGACTAAGTTAGTATCTGATGTGGCTAATGCTTGATAGGCAGCGATCGATTGGTTTTGAAAGAATTTATCGTCAACATGATCTAATCCCTTTTGAATAGTATCAATGCGATATTGTTCAGCGTCGGCCCGTGTTCTGGTTGCTTGTGCTTTGGCTTTAGCAGTGGCAATTAACGCGTTATTTTCGGCTTCATTAGTTAAACGAATGGATTCGGCTTCACCTTGCGCTTTAGCAATTGCGGCAATCCGTTCCCGATCAGCGGTTAATTGTTTATCCATAGCCTTTTGAATTTCTTGGGAAGGCAACAATTCGTCAATGTTAATACGATCGACTGTAATGCCGTAAATATTGGTTAAGTCACCGATGGCTTTGGAGAGGTCAGAATTAATACGTGCAGTAGAACCTAAAGCGGCGTTTAAATCCATCCGCCCGATAATATCCCGGAGGTGCCCGCGTACTAATTGGGCCATCGATTCAACTGAATCAGTATTGTTGTATTCAAACTTGATTGCATCTGTGACGTGGAAATTTAAAGTTACCGAAGTTGAAACCTCGGCGTTATCACTAGTGATGATGGAGTAGTGGGGCAGTTCGATGGGACGCATGGCCAAACTGACCGAAGTTATTTTTTGAGCTAAAGGTACATAAAAATGTAAACCAGGGGTTACGCTACGTTTATATTTGCCAAAGGTGGTCACTAAGCCTTGACAATTTTGGGCGATAATTTTGATTCCTAAGGGCATAAATCCTTCACCTCACGCAATTAATTAGTTATTTTTAGGTATTAAAGCTTACATTTAAATGATAAACATTTAATTTTAGAAAAGCAACTTAATTTTATCAGCAATCGGTGTATACCAATTTTTCAATAAGTTGACATAATCTTTAAAAAAAGCTATTATTTCAGCTGTTCTAATCAATCAAAAAACGGATTTAGGACTATACCAATTTTTAAGGAGTAACATTTATGTGTGGAATTGTCGGCGTTGCCGGAGCTGAACAAGCAAAAACAATCTTATTAGAAGGTTTGGAAAAATTAGAATATCGGGGTTATGATTCTGCCGGAATTTATTTAACAACCACGGATCAGCAAGACTTTTTATGTAAACGCTCGGGAAAAATTAATAATCTGAAACAAGCAGTTGCCAGTTATCCTCAGGGAACTACGGGGATTGGACATACACGTTGGGCCACACATGGCCAGCCGTCGCAAGCAAATGCCCATCCACAATTTTCTAATGATGAACGCTTTTATTTAGTGCACAATGGGGTCATTAACAATAGTGCAGACTTGAAGCAAAAATACTTAGCTGATGTGGTGTTTCATAGTGAAACGGACACCGAGGTGATTGTGCAATTAGTTGCTTACTTTGTCCAGACCAAACAATTAACAACTTTACAAGCGTTACAACAGACAGTGCAATTATTGTCGGGTTCTTATGCGATTGCTTTAATGGACCGCCAAAATCCCCAACAGATCTTCTTTGCTAAAAATAAAAGTCCATTATTAATCGGCGTCGGAACTACTGCCAACTATTTATGCTCGGATGCCTTGGCAATGTTGAAGCAAACGAGTAATTTTATGGAAATTAACGATGGCGAAACGGGGATTATTACACAAGATCAAGTGCAGTTATTTGATATTGACAATCAACCTATTGAGCGAGCAACTTATCAAGTTCAGATAGCGGCCGATGACTTGTCTAAGGGTACGTATGATAGTTATATGTTAAAAGAAATTGATGAACAACCCGCTGTTTTGCGCCGAATTGTGGCTCATTATTTTGAGCAAAAACAAATTCAAATGGACCCGCAGTTATTGACAGCGCTCAAACAAAGCGATCGCCTTTATATTGTGGCGGCCGGAACAAGTTATCATGCTGGGTTAATTGGAAAGCAATTATTTGAAACTTTGGCTGATATCCCAGTGGAAGTAGCTTTAGCCAGCGAGTTCGGTTATCACATTCCCAAATTATCTGCCAAACCCTTTTTCTTATTTTTAAGTCAAAGTGGCGAAACAGCTGACAGTCGACAAGTTTTGGTTAAGATTAAAGCCTTAGGTTATCCGACGTTAACAATGACTAATGTTGCCAATTCTACATTATCACGTGAAGCAGACTTTACTTTGTTGTTACATGCGGGCCCTGAAATTGCAGTGGCATCAACCAAAGCTTATACAGCTCAAATTGCTGTCCAAGCCATTTTAGCGCAAGCAGTAGGTGAAAGTAAGCAACTGAGTGCAGCGCAAACTTTTGATGTACAACAACAATTAGCTTTAGCAGCTAATGGCATGCAAACCATTGTCGATGAAAAAGATCAGATTGCCCAATTGGCGCAACAGTATTTTGATCACCAAGCAGCCGCTTTCTTTATTGGCCGTGGTAACGGTTATTATGTTTCTTTGGAAGCCGCTTTAAAATTAAAGGAAGTTTCTTACTTACACGCGGAAGGTTTTGCCGCTGGTGAATTGAAACATGGAACCATCGCTTTAATTGAACAAGAGACTCCCGTCATTGCTTTTATCACGGAAAAAGAGACGGCTAGTCATACGAGAAGTAATATTCAAGAAGTTGTCAGTCGGGGCGCGAAGCCGTTAGTGATTAGTCAAAGTAATTTGGCCTTAGCTACAGATCAAATTGTTTTTAGTGAGTTAAGCGAGCTGTTAAATGTGTTGGTAGCGATTGTTCCTGCTCAATTGTTGGCTTACTATACTGCTAAAAACCGAGGCAATGATGTTGACCAACCCCGTAATTTGGCCAAAAGTGTGACGGTGGAATAAATCTTGAGAATATATTAAAATTAATGCAGCAAAGCGTTAGTTGAGGTTAAGATGAAAAAAGTACACTTACGACAAATTTGGTGGTTAATTTTAATTGTAGTATTGATTATTGGAATTTTTATTAGTTCATCCATGACTTATCATCAGCAGTCACTAGTACCTTTCTTAAAGCACTATTTACCTAATCGTCCAGGCAATCGGTTTTTACAAAACATTGATTTTGTTTATGGTCATAAGCGCCAAGCAGTGGCAACGGTTGGTTATTACAAATTAATTGAATTTGGCATTCGCAAATTAGCACATTTGAGTGTCTTTGGAATGTTAGGCATAGTGGGAACTTTATTTTTAAAAAATGAAGTTAAGCATTGGCACCTAGCTCCGTGGCTGAGTTGGTTAAGTACTACTGGTTTAGCGGGGTTAGATGAATTTCATCAATTGTTGACGAGTGGCCGCAGTCCCTTAATTCAAGATGTCATGTTGGATAGTTTGGGAGCTTTTATTGGCGCCGGATTAACCTATATTTTCTTATGGCTTTGGCAATTATGGAGAAAACGTTGCTGATAGACGTTAAATTTGGTATGATTATAAAGGTTTTGTCTATTAATTATACTAATCGGAAAGAAGGAGTAAGCGAATGTCAGGACATTCTAAATGGCATAACATTCAAGGGCGGAAAAACGCTCAAGATGCAAAGCGTGGTAAAATTTTTCAAAAGCTGTCACGTGAAATCTACATGGCAGCAAAGGGTGGTGATCCTGACCCAGCGAACAATGCTTCCTTACGTTTGGTGATGGATAAAGCTCGTGCAGCTAATATGCCGAAAGATAATATTAAACGGGCGATCGATAAAGCTTCCGGTGCTGGTGGCGCTAACTATGAAGAAATCACTTATGAAGGCTATGCTCCGGGTGGTGTGGCAGTCTTAGTTAATACATTGACTGATAATAAGAATCGGACTGCCACTTCTGTGCGAGTAGCCATTACCCGCAATGGTGGTAGTATGGGCTCTGCTGGCTCAGTGTCTTATTTATTTGATCGTAAAGGTTACATCGTCATTGATCGTTCAACAACGGATGCTGATGAAGATAAGATGCTAGAAGATTTGATGGAAGCTGGCGCTGACGACTTGGAAGTTAGTGATGACGCTTTTGAAATCTATACGGAAGCCAAAGAGTTTACGCAGGTCCGGGATGCTTTGGAAAAAATGGGTTACCAATTAGCTAATGCTACTTTAACGATGATTCCTAAGAACACGGTACCAGTTCCCGCAGATAAGCAAGAACAATTTGAACACATGATTGATCAATTAGAAGATGATGATGATGTTTCAGAAGTCTTTACGGCGGCTGCTGAAGAAGATTAAATTATTAATTAACTAAAAATTACAAATTTCTGATAAAAAACTTTTCTTAATTTTAAGAAAAGTTTTTTTGTTTTTCCGGGTATTTTTAAACTGAAAGGAGGTTAAAGATGCAACCAGAAGTTTATACCCAACAGTTGTTAGAATTTGCTTGTCAACGCGAAGTTTCGGATATTTTTTTCCTGCCCCATGGTTCCAAGTTTGCAGTGAAAATGCGTGAACTCGATGGTTTACATGATTATCAAATTTTGGATGCGGCGTTTGCTCAAGGTGTGATTAATTATTTAAAATTTAGTTCGGATATGGATATCAGTGAACACCGCCGGCCCCAAGTAGGAGCGCGAAGTTTCTCTTATCGAAAGCAACAATTAAATTTACGATTGTCAACAGTCGGCAATTTTTCCAATCAGGAATCTTTAGTGATTCGCTTACTGTACCCTTTAAAGTCTGATACTAGTCCAACACTTTTACGTAAGCAATGGGCTAAAGTAATGAATCGCCGGGGCTTAATTTTATTTAGTGGTCCGACAGGTTCGGGGAAGACAACGTCAATGTATCAATTAACGAAACAATATGCCGCTCAGAAAATTGTATTGACGATTGAAGATCCAATTGAAATCATCGAACCGAGTTTTTTACAAATTCAAGTCAATAATCAAGCACAAATGAGTTACGCGGACTTAATCAAAACTTCATTGCGGCACCGACCAGATGTTTTAATACTAGGAGAAATTAGAGATGAAACCACAGCACGCATGGCTTTAAGGGCTGCTTTGAGTGGACATTTGGTTTTATCAACGGTACATGCACGCAATAAGTATGCCGTCATTGGGCGGATGATGGAACTCGGAATTAGTCAAAGTGAAATGTATTCTGTCTTAAACTGCGTGGTTTACCAGCGGTTAGTGCCCCTAGTTAGTCAAACGGTCAAAGTTTATCAAGATGTTTTGTTAGATGATGACTTGGTGCAAGCCATTAAAATTCCGCAAAGTAATTTTGACGATTGGCAGCAATTATTACACCATGATTATCAAAAGGGATTGATTAGTGATGAAGTTTTTGAACAATTACAGACCGGTTAAATTGACGGTAGCCCAACAAGCACAATTTTTATCCACATTAGCTAAATTAGTTAAAAATGGCTTTTCGATAGAAATTGCACTACTATCGTTAAAAATAATTTATCCGCAACAAAAGCAGGTTTTGAACCAAGTTTTGCAACGGTTAAACGCGGGAATGCTGTTAGATCAAGCTTTAATTGTGACAGGACTATCCAAAACAATTATTAGTCAAATAACGATTGCGGATATTCACGGTAATTTGGTGCGCTGCTTAGAAGAAAATGCCGCAACCTTAAAGACGCGGCAAAAAAATACTCGGACAATTTTGAATTTATTAGCTTATCCAATATTTTTGTTGATTAGTTTAGCAACATTATTAGTTTTTTTAAAAGTTGAATTGGCCCAACAATTACCTAAAATTCATTTATCTATCTGGAGTAAGGTAATTCTCGGAATATTAGGTTTAATAATTGTTGGTGGTTTATTAACAGAATTGTTTTATTTACGGCGATTGCCAGAATTAAAGCAAGCTTTGCATAAATTACACTGGCCAATTGTAGGACGTATTTATCAAAATTATTATCAGTATGTTTTGTTGACGTCTTTAGCGACTTTTTTAAAAAGTGGTTTGTCCTTGCAAGAAATTTTGCAAGCAGCCCAAAAGTTAACACCCGGATCGATTCAATATGATTTGGCCCAGCAGATTCAACAGCAAATCATTCACGGTCTTTCTTTGAACGAAATTGTTAAAACGAGTCCGCTATTACCGAAAGAGATTAATATTGCCGTGAATCTGGGGCATGCGACATTACAATTAGCGATTGAATTACAAACTATTGCTGAATTAAAGTATCAACAAGTTCAACAACAAATTCAACGGTTAATTAATCAAATCCAGCCCTTCTTTTTCATAATAGTTGCGGTCATGATCCTAGGAACATATTTAAGCATTCTCTTACCAATTTATGCCATGATGAAAGGATTGTAGATCATGAAGAAAAAATTGACGAAAAAGCAGTCTGCCTTTACCTTGATCGAAATGGTGATCGTCTTGTTTATTATTTCGCTATTATTATTAATCATTATTCCAAATATTAATACGCAAAAACACTCGGCGCAGTCCAAAACTGATAATGCCTTTAAATCAACTTTACAAACTCAGGTTGATATGTACGACGATGGTAACAATGTTAGTTGGGATCAATTAGAACAAGATCATTATTTATCAGCAGCACAAGCTAAAAAAGCCAAGGGAGATGGCTATACCATTGAAAATGGCACCGTTCAAGGACCTAAGAAATAGTCAAGCAGCTTTTACCTTGTTAGAAGCAGTCATCACGTTAGGTTTAGTGTGCACTATTTTGTTAATTCCGACTAATGACTATCATGAACAATTAGTCGACCAACAAGAACAATTAGCCTTAGCTAAGTTTGAATATAATTGGCACACTGCCTTAAAAATGGTCTTTATAACGAAGCATTCATGTACCATTTTGTTAGATAATCAAGCTCATCGAATTTATTTTCGCAGCATTGGTTTGCCCAATGGTCAAACAATCATTCAAGATTTTCCGCAGAGTATGACTTTTGAGTTTGATACGAATCATGGGCGAGCATTAAAGTTAGAAATCGCTGGTGATGCGATAGTTTCACCAGCAACGATTGTTTTTTTCACCAAAAATAAAAAGTATATTTATAAAATTCAAATGGGATGGGGGCAATTAATTGCCACATAAACGGCAGGCCGCTTTTTTATTACTTGATAGTATGCTGGGGTTCTTCTTAGTTTTGCAAGCGATTAGTATTATCCCCTTGTGCATTTTACCAACGCAAACGAAATTGCATGAAACACAGCGTCAGACGGGTCTGAAAATCGCGCTGTATCAAAAATTACAACAACCAAATTTACAACAAATTACACTTGATAATCGACAGTATACGTTTAATCAACGAACGGATTTAATTAAAGTATCTTGTCAAAATGTAGGTTTAACTTATGATACTCAAACAAAGACATTCCGCTTTTTTACTCAGTGAAGTATTAGTCTCCTTATTTATTTCAATGTTGACTTTTTCTTGCATTGCTTATTTTCTAACAACTTATCATGAACAAAAAGTCAGTTTGTTTCGGGCTAGTAGTGATTGGGTGGTAGCGATGCTGGAACTGGAGGAAATTAGCCAGCATGCTAGTATCCAACAAGCAACGCCTACTAAAGTAGTGATAAAAACGGATGAGCAGGCTAAATTGCCGCACAAAATTTATCAATTACAGATTTATCATGATATGTTACGACTCACCGGTGTGAGCCAGGGTCACATGCCATTATTAATTAAGCAAAAAAATTTGCATTTAGAAGTTAAAAATCAAATTTTACAAATAAAAGCCATTGACCAGTATCGTCGAAAGTGGGAATATTATGTTGACTTCCAATAAGCAACATCATTTAAAACAGCAGGCTATGGTATCAATTAGTGCAATTTTTTTATTGAATGTTGAATGTTTATTCTTGATAGTCTATTTGAATTTTTACCAGTCGGAATTACACACACAACGTCAATTAGATCAGCTTTATACGGAAAAAATTATAAACTTTGCTAATTGAAGTAACTTCCGCTAAGATATTATGGAAGTGTGAAGTGAAAGGAAGACGACTATGAGTCAAACTCAAGCTCGGATTCAACAAATTTATCAATTTGTGGATCAAACGACGCAAGAATTAAAACAAGATTTACGGGTGACTTATCAAGATGCCTTATCCGAAAATATTTTAAATATTTTGAGTCAAGCAACTTTTATTGAGGATGGTTTTCCGAATGAAGAGCAGGCTAAGAGTTTAAATCAACAATATCAAAGTTTTGATTTAACGACTTTTAGTACTAAGGAAGTCAAGGAAGCACTAGATTTAGCAATTATTAAGGCACAGCGGTTGGATCAAGTCGATGTCAATCATTTAATGACACCTAATATTATTGCCACTCTTTGTTCCTTAGTAATTACAGAAGTGTTTCAGCAGTATCCGAAAAAAGTTTTGCAGACCATGGATCCAGCGATTGGCACGGGTAATTTGCTGTACCAAACTAATCATGAATTACAGCACAGCACAGAGCTGAGTTTACAAATGTATGGCTTGGACAATGATGATCAAATGTTGATGCTGGCTGATGCGGTTAGTCAAGCAATTAAAGTTTCTGTTGACTTATATCATCAAGATGCGGTTGCTGATTGGTTATTGAGCGATTTTGACTTGATCTTGTCGGATTTACCGGTAGGTTATTATCCGGTTGATGATAATGTTGTTAATTTTCAAACTAAGGCCCAAAAAGGACATTCGTATGCTCATCATCTTTTGATGGAGCAGGCAATGAAAAATGTGCAGCCTGGTGGAATCGGTATCTTTGTTGTGCCGTCGCAAATTTTTCAAACAGAACAAGCCAAACACTTGGCAGAGTGGATGGTTCAAGATGTATACTTACAAGCAGTTTTAAGCTTACCTACGAAATTGTTTGCGAGCGCAGAAGCTGCCAAATCACTGGTAGTGTTGCAACGGCACGGTGCTTTGGCACAACAATCTCCCGAAGTTTTGATGGGGCAAATTCCTAATTTAGATGATGCGCAAGATTTAACACAATTTAAACAACAATTGCAAACTTGGAGTCAGAAAACTTTTCAGTGGGGAGAGTAGTGTTATGCGTAAAGTCTTAGTAGTTAATTCTGGTAGTTCAACTTTGAAGTTTAAGTTGTTTAATATGCCAGATGAACAAGTTGTTGCGAAAGGAATGGTTGACCGGTTAGGTAGTGATCAATCAACATTTGAAATTACTTATGATGGTCAAAAGCATACGCAACAATTACCAATTAAGTCGCACAGTGCAGCAGTTGATTTACTAATCAAACAATTGTTAGCATTGAAGGTAATTGATAGTATCCAAGATATTTCAGGAGTTGGTCACCGTGTGGTTTCTGGTGGTCCGGTGTTCAGTGATTCAGTTGTTTTGTCAGAAGATAACTTGGCTAAATTAGCCACAATTGATGAATACGCGCCATTACACAATCCAGCGGAACGTAAAGGTGTGGAAGCTTTTAACCAAATCCTACCAGGAGTACCCCAGGTGGCAGTGTTTGATACAACTTTCTATCATAACTTACCTGAAATGAATAAGATTTACTCAATTCCCCGTGAATTAGATAAAAAGTATGGTGCTCATCGTTATGGTGCTCACGGAACTAGCCATAATTACGTCTCACACGAAACAGCCAAACTGTTAAATGTTGATTATGATAAATTAAAGATGATTACTTTGCATATGGGGAGCGGTGTTTCAGTCACAGCCATTAAAGATGGGCAAGCCTTTGATACATCAATGGGCTTTACACCAATTGCTGGAGTGACAATGAGTTCGCGTGCTGGTGATATTGATGTATCATTGGTGGCGTTCTTAATGGAAAAATTGCAAATTACTGATATGCAAGAGATGATTAACCTGTTAAATAATGAATCTGGTTTAAAGGGTATTTCTGGAATTTCACCCGATATGCGGGATTTGATTGCGGCGCGCAAGACAAACCCAGATGCCCAATTAGCGATTGATGTCTTTATTAACCGCATTGTGAAATATGTTGGGAGTTATATTGCTGAGATGCAGGGCGTTGATGTCTTAGTCTTTACCGCTGGGATGGGCGAAAATAATCCCCATATTCGTGAAAAAGTTATGAATGCCTTTAGCTTTATGGGTGTCAAAGCTGATCATGACGCCAATTACGATGGTCATGGGGCCCGAGTAATTTCTGCTCCTGATTCAAAGATTAAAGCGTTAGTCGTTCCAACTGATGAAGAGTTAATGATTGCGCGGGAGTTTGCGCGGTTAGTTAAATAGTTATTTAAATATTGAATTTGATGAAAGATGAGATCTTAAGTGAGGTCTCATCTTTTTTGATGTTTGAAAATTGAAATTGGTTCTAAAACGTGATAAAATTTGATTATTAAAATTAAGGGGATGTTATGGATTCGACATATGTAGTTGAGCATTGGTTGCATCTCGTAGGTTACGGCTACGGAAAAACGTTACAGTTAAATTATAACTGCAAAAAATAATAACAATTCTTACGCTTTAGCTGCTTAATCACAGTTTAAAGTGTGATCCAGTCAATTTTGCCTAAGGGTTGATCCTGGGTCTCAAATAATTAGGCTACGTTTGATTGTGCCACCTGAGCAATTAAAAAGAGATTAGTAGGTTAGCCGTTAAGGTTAGCCTCGTTACACGGCGCGCTTAACGGTGAACTTTAAATAGTGTAGCTATGGATGTAGAGACTAATGTGGCAGTATGTATGGACAGGAGTTCGATTCTCCTCATCTCCATTGCAACTTTTTCAATTTTATAAAAACACCTTCAAATTCAATATTTGAGGGTGTTTTTTTGTTACATTTATAAATGTCAATCGGTTTAATTTTATTTTGAATTTTGAGTTACTTTAGTTGGCTATTGTTTATTTTTTGGTTTGAATGATCAGTTGCGTGTTTATAAATATTCATGATTATTTATGTGTTAGAGTGTCTCAAACATTATTAGAATTAGGGGTAATGCACGGATTCTTATTATATAACAGGTTGGCGTGAGTGTTACAGATTTCATTTGTGTCACCTTTTACAAAGCAATAATTTTTTAAACTTTACTTAGCGAATATAGGCTCATGTTTTAGGAAATGGTTAATCAATTGACTTGCATAATATCTAAATTGAGTTATTTTTGAGTTTTTTGCATCATTAATTTAACAAATTTACGGTTACGGAGTCCAAAACTATTATTCTACTAGATAGAGTCTTAACTTTTGGGTGGCAGGATGAAGACTTGGATTACTTAGATGATGATGGAAATATGGTTTATGACACGCCAGAAGTTAATATGGCTAACCAATTATCACGTTTAATCTCATTTTTTAACTGATGGTAAGTAATATTCATTAAAAACATCAGTTATTCCATTTAATAGTTGATCACAGATCCCCTTAGATGTATAGCCAGAGTTATGGTGATCGACAGAATTTCTTAAGTGAAAAAGAGCATCGAAGAATGTTTGTTGACGCGAATCAATATTAATAGTTGGTTGAGTAAATACTTTAAGATAATCCGATGCGGTTGGATTTCTACTGTTTAATTTTCTCTCTAATTTATAATTATAAATAATAAGTAACATCAGATGCTCCAAACAGCTGCCTATACCTGTAGCACAAATAAACCATTTTTCATGTTCATAAGCAAAAAGACATTGATTAAATTCATCGGTAAATTGATCATCATTTATAGATTTAAGCATGTCATTAAAATGATATTTATCTACAAATATTTGTTTATTTGAAAAAGGAAAGCTTTCAATACTGTTTCTTTTTTCTAGATTCTTTTTAGAATTATTAAATTCCATAGTTACAAAGCTTTTAATATATTCTTTTAAAAACTCAAATAAATTCTCTTGAAAATTTTTTTTGATTGTATAGATGTTCATGTTCATGAGACTAAATCTGAGGTCAATGCTGTTTTATACAATATTTTCAGAATTAACTTTTAATTTTATGCTGTTTTCTAATATATACATAAGCTTTTTTGTGTGTTTTTAAATTTTCAAATTCAAAATTCTTTGTTTCTTTCAATAGATCTATATAAATAAAGTCATCTTCTTTATTATCCATTGCAAATATAAGATAAGCGTTGCTATTCACGTCGTCCAATGAGTCGTGAACTTTGGTTATATAAAATCTAAGCTTTTTATTTTGCGACCAGCTAAAGCGCGTTAAATCATCGTCAGATATTCCGATATATTGTAATTGTTCTGAGTATTTTTCTTTCATTTGTGTCAAAATATCGTGCTTGTCAACTGTCTGTTCGCCTATGTGCATTAACCTTACCTCGTAATTAATTAGTTAGTTTTGGACGTATGTAATCCCCAAAAGGGGAGTTATCCTTTAATATCCATTAGTATCGTCATAGTCATAACTAGCGTTAGCATTCACTTCATCAATAGCTTGCTGTCCTTTATCTGTTGGTGTACCGTCAGCATTCAAATAACCATTCTGTTTCTCCCAGTCAATCTGTCCTTGAACCCAAGCTGATATGCCCCCAAAAATTAAGACAACAATCTTAATTTTTGGAGGCATTTTTTATGAGCAGATTATCTAAACAAGACAAAATTGATATTTACAATTTATGGAAAAATTATTCATACGGAATTAAGGAACTGTCCGAAAAGTTCTTGATTGAGCGATCTACTATTATATATTTGGTGGCTTTACTTGATCGACACGGTATTGAACTGCTGGATCGCCCATATATGCCCCATTCTGTAGAATTTAAAGAACAAGCAATCAATCGTGTATTACTGAATCACGAAACCATCTACTCGGTTTCTATTGATTTAGGATTAAAAAATCGATCGATATTACAATCTTTGATACGCAAATACAAAACAGACGGGTATAATGTGATTAATCATAAGAGAGGAAGACCAACTCATGAACGATCAAGCTCAACAAATCAAGCTTCTCCAACAAAAAATCCAAGACTTAGAGCAGCAGAACTTGAAAATGCATGTCGAGATCGAATTAAGAAAAAAGTTAAATACTCTGATCGACCAGTCCGATCAGAGGAACTAGTTCAAGCAATTATCAAGGTAAGAAAAGAATTCCGCGTCAGCGTTGAGTATGTCCTTAAAATCATTAATGAATGTTCTGATTTACCCAATTTATCCCGTAGTAACTACTACTATACAATCAATAAAACTGATAAAGATACCAAAAACCAAGCTTTAATGATCCAGATTAAAGAGATTTATGAAACTAACTGTCATCGCTATGGTTATCGTAGAATTACTTGTGAGTTAAGACGCAGAGGTATTATCGTCAATCATAAAAAGGTCTTACGCCTAATGAACAAACTAAAAATTTCAGGAATAGTTAGTAAAAAGCACAGTAAGTACAACAGTTATCGTGGACGCCAAGGTCATATCAAAGACAATTTAATTCAACGCAATTTTAGTGCAAATAAACCTAATCATAAGTGGTATTGTGACGTGACTGAGTTCAATCTTCATGGTCAGAAGACATATCTATCGCCTATCATGGATGGGTGTACGCAAGAAATTATTTCCTACACCATTTCTCGTAGTCCTAATCTCCAACAAACAATGACTATGTTGGAAAAAGCAGAGCATAAATATCCAAACTTGAAAGGTATCATTATGCACTCTGATCAAGGCTGGCAGTATCAACACCAAAGATTTCAATCATGGTTAAAACAACGTGGAATCAAACAATCCATGTCACGTAAAGGAAATTCACTCGACGATGGCTTAATGGAGGGCTTCTTTGGTATACTCAAGCGAGAAATGTATTATGGCTTTGAGAAACAATTTGAAAGCTTAGATGACTTAGAGGTAGCAATCAAGGAATATATTCATTACTATAATCATCAGAGAATCAAGATAAAATTAAAAGGACTAACACCGATTGAGTATCGGAAATTAGTCCTAAGTTAAAATTTAAAAACTGTCTTACTTTTTGGGTTCATATCATTGTTATAATTCAGAGGGATTTTAATTGTGCCTAATTTGGTGCCGCTTTCTTCATCTTTGGCATTAAATAATAAAGGACTTTCGTTGTTTGCTAGTTCTAAAACTGCAACACCTTGTGCTTGGGTTTTCGGTTTTAATTTTGATTCAGAGCTATCCTTATCTAATTGTTCGTATATATCCATATCCAAGTCTTTATACGAATCTCCATCATCTTGTTGCCAATCGCCAGCATCAAGCATCAATGAATAAGCATCTTGAGGTTCATCTGATAAATTAGTGGCATTGTAATAAACTAAAATAGTGGATTTGTCTTCGTATCCCGGTACTATTTGAGCACTAGTAAACTGAATTTTCTCATCAGAAGTTCGTACGGTCATGTTTTTCCTATCAATCATTGGCATAGTTTTTTTAATTTCATCAGCAACTTTATCAAAATGTGCCATAGACTTTCTATAAGGAGATAACTTTTTATCTTTAATATTAATTCCTAGCGCTTTACGAGATTTGCCTAAGTAAGGTGCCATTGCATTAATCTCAGCGTTTGCTTCCTTAAAATCAGACTCTTCAAATGCAACAGATGAATTATGGAGATATTTATTTAACTTAAGTACATTTTTTTCTGTTTTTGTTTGTTCACTATTCTTAAGTTTTTTAATCGTTATGCTAGTGAATTTTTTTGCTTTCTCTGCGGATGGCTTAGTTAAATTTTGGTTTGTTTGCATGATATCGGCGTATTTTTCATAAACAGCACCAGTTAAATTGGTGTCTTTGTAAACTATTTCTTTCAATTCACTCTTGCTGATTTTTGTTTCTTGCTGTTGGCTGTTATTACTGCCACAACCAGCTAATATGCTAGCAGCCATTAAACCTATGAAATCCATTCTTCACTTAAATTCCCCCCTCAATACAGCTTTTAAAGTCAATCAGTTTTGGACTATCATAGTTATTAATTCTAATGATTTTTAGCTTATCATTAATATAATCTAAAATATCGCTTACATATAAATTCAAATAATACTCTATTTATTTACCTTAATTCAATTAATTCACGAATAATACAAATGTTTTTGCTAATTACTAATATATCATGATATTTACATTTAATTCCAAACAACTTTCTTAAAGCACCTTAATGATCTAAAGTTTAACCTCAAAAAGATTTTACTTGACGATTTTATGAGACCTGTGTCATTCTTATCTTAAATAATTAGGAGGCTTTCATTCATGCGTAATGTTTATTTAAATCACGATGGTAATGTTGATGATTTAGTTTCATTGTTACTGCTCTTACAAATGCCCGATGTTAATGTCATTGGCGTTGGTGTCACCGATGCCGATGGTTATGTGGATCCCGCTGCTAGTGCTTCACAGAAAATCATTGATACGTTTGGGCAAGCCGGACGCCGACCAGCAGCAGTTGCTAAATCAGACTCCCGGGCGGCTCATCAATTTCCTAAAGAGTGGCGCTTGAGTGCTTTTTCGTTTGATGATTTTCCAATTTTAAATGAACATGGCGCACCCAAAACGCCCATTGCTGCTAAGCCAGCGCATTTGGATATGATTGACAAGATTCAAGCTGCTAGTGCACCAATTACGTTGGTCATGACTGGTCCCTTATCCGATTTGGCGCGGGCATTAGATGCAGATCCCAGCATTGTTAATAAGATTGACCGGTTATATTGGATGGGCGGAGCTTTGAATAGTCAAGGTAATGTTTTTGAACCCGGCGCTGATGATACGATGGAATGGAATGCTTATTGGGATCCGATTGCTGTCAAAAAAGTCTGGGATTCTGATTTAAAAATTACAATGGTTGGTTTAGATAGTACGGATCAAGTTCCTTTGACAAAAGAGTTGCGGTTACGTTGGGCAAAACAGCGCCAGTATCCAATTTTAGATTTAATTGGTCAGGGCTATTCTTTGGTGCATTCGTTTGAAGCTAATTCAATCTATTACTTATGGGATGTGCTGACCACATTGTTAAGCAATTATCCTGAATTGGCGGATTCTAAAGTGGTTAAGTCAGACGTTTCCACCACTGGAGCTTCCCAAGGTCGAACTTATCAAACGGACCAAGGTCGCGAAGTAACGTTCGTAACGAATGTTGATGCCGAAGCTTTCTACGACAAGATTGATGAATTAGCTAA
The DNA here is from genome assembly GCF_058107205.1 of Bombilactobacillus sp. ESL1097. NCBI lineage: Bacteria > Bacillati > Bacillota > Bacilli > Lactobacillales > Lactobacillaceae > Bombilactobacillus > Bombilactobacillus sp. ESL1097. Next base: position 599,917 of record NZ_JBYLUB010000001.1, read on the forward strand.
AATTAATTATTCAGCTCAGAAATAAAGTTCAATCATTTAAGCGTGTTGCTGCGTCGTTTGTAGGCGCTGAACACGCTATTTTGCTGTTAAAGGATCTGTGGATATTTTTAATACAGTGAGCGTTGACATAATCAAAAATTAGCTGCAAATTATTTGTGAAAAAGCTTGCACCAATGCTTGTTAAATTATAAACTGAACTTAAATAAATCATTAAGGGGTTTATGATTTAATGATATTAAAAAAATTTATTAGACAGTCAGTTTTAATCACAATTTTAGGAGTTGCTGGTGTCAGTGGTTCTGTTGTTCATGCAGAGACAGGCACAACACCAATTATTAAAGTTGAAAATACGTTAGCACAAACGCAAACTTTACCAGTTCCGGAAATTAATGTTAATTCGACTGATTATCAAATTCACGAAAAGCAAATGCGGGGCGAGATTACCGATATTCCTAATTTACAATTGCCACCGATGGCGCAAAATAACGAGTTTGTTCAATTAGCTAATCGCTATATTGGAGTGCCATATGTTTATGGGGGTACTACACCTGCAGGATTTGATTGTTCTGGATTAGTTCAATATGTGGGGCGCCAGTTGGGTCTAGCTTTGCCACGAACTTCGCAAGAACAGAGTTTAGTGGGACAGTATGTGCCATTAGATCAATTACAGGTTGGTGACCTCATCTTTTGGGGCGCACCCGGGAGTGCTGAACATGTGGGAATTTATGCCGGTAATGGTGAGTATATTCATGCTCCTCAGCCAGGAGAAAAGGTTCGGGTAGGCCAATTTAAATGGTTTAAACCAGATTTTGGTCGCCGATTAAGTAATTGAGGCACAGATGTTAAAAATATTAAGTGCAATTTTTATTATTAGTTTAAGCATTTGGCAATTCTACCGGATTTATCAAAATGCTAAGCGGCCTATAGGTAAACAATTTCAAATGATTTGGCGAGTGGCACAAATTGGTAACTTAGTGTTGGCCATTCTGTTATTGATACTGGGTGGTCGAATTTTGTTCATAACTTAATTTACAAAGTAAAAAAAGTCCCTTAATTATTAGATTTGTTGTAATCTAATTACCAAGGGGCTCTTTTAATGTTATGAATTTTTAAAAGTTAATAACAAGTTCCAGGATAAACTTGATAAGTGATGTTATTAAAGTCAAAGGTTGCTAATTGACTCAACGTAATATAACAAGTAGCACTAGGAATCAGCATTAAGTTGATGGCTTCTTGATTATCGTCGGGAATGACGGCGACAATAGGTTTGTGATTAGCATAGGCATAACCGTATTCAAAAGCCATCCCAGTGTCTGCATGTGTTGGTAAAAACATGCCACAGACTACGTCAGAACGATCAATTCCTGCGAGATCACCACGAAAAGTGCCAATTTGCCATAAAGGATCAGCCAACATTTCTGGTTGTTTGGTCACGTCAACGTCATTAAATTGGTGTTCCAGTGGTCGAAAACTATTTTCCCAATCAACCGTTGGGTTTTGTGCTAAAGCGGCTTGGCCTTGCTGCATATATTGTTCTTCTTCCGGACTAAACCAAGAACAAGCCAAGTAGAGTGATTTTTTTTGGGTCATGAGAAAACTCCTATCAAGATAAATTAAGTATAATGAATTAATTATAGCGTATTTTAGTCAAAAAACCATGAGGTTGTGCTAAAAGAAAAATTTGGAGTAGCAATTGTTTAATCAACGTTAGTTATTAAAATTTTAAGTAGTATTTTGAGGAGGAATTGCGATGTTAAGTTTAGCAATGGGTTCAGATAATTATTACCCAGTTACAGATGACCGGTGTTTTCAAAAGACGGAGTTGACTTTGCCAACGATAAAAGCGAATGATTTGTTGGTGGAAGTCTTAGCGACTGCTGTCAATCCGATTGATATTGCGACGCGTAAAACATTACACGCTTTAAAGCAACCTCGCGTTTTGGGATTTGATGCTGTTGGTATTATTCAACAAGTTGGTTCCGCCGTTCGAGATTTTTATCCTGGAGAGCGGGTCTTTTACGCCGGCGATCTGAAGCGACCGGGTAGTAATGCCCAATTACAAGTGGTCGATCAGCGCTTAGTAGCGTTAGCTCCCCAAAAATTGTCCGTGGCTCAAAGTGCTGCTATGCCTTTAACTGCTCTGACAGCCTACGAATTACTTTTTGAAAAATTACATTTAACGTTGAATACCTTAGCTAATCAAGCTAAATCTATTCTTATTATTAACGGTGCTGGTGGTGTTGGTTCAAGTGCGATTCAATTAGCTAAGTTGTGTGGCTTGCAGGTTTGGGCGACGGCTTCACGCCCAGAAGCTGTCGCTTGGGTCCAAAAGTTAGGAGCGGATCATGTTTTAGATCATCATCAAGATTTAGTGTCGCAAGCACACCAGCAACAGTTTGACTATATTTTAGTTTTGAGTGATGTCGATGCGCATTGGCAAGAGATTATTCAACTCATTCAACCAGCAACTGGCATGATTGGCACAATTACTAATATGAGTCAGCACCAGATTAACGATTTAAAACGGTTAAGTGTTAGCTTTTGCTGGGAGTGGATGTTTGCGAAAAGTTATTATCAAACTTCAAATTTGGCTTCACAAGGTCAGTATTTGCGCCAAATTGCAGCTTGGCTAGATCAAGGTTTACTGCACTCCACGTTAACCAAAGAAATCACTGGGTTTGAAGTTGCGAGTTTGCAACACGCAACCCAGCTGGTAGAAAGTCAACATACCACGGGAAAGGTTGTGTTGACGTATGGTAAGCCTTAAACTGTATTCTATAAGTAAGATTTGAATAATTGATGTGGAGATAATTTATGAAATTATTAATGATTGAGGATAATAAATCTGTTTCCGAAATGATGTCGATGTTTTTTCAAAAAGAAAATTGGGACGTTCATTTTGCTTATGATGGTAATGAAGCGGTAGAGATGTTTAATCAAGAGCCGAATTCCTGGGATTTGATTACTTTGGATCTGAATTTACCCGGTAAAGATGGCTTAGAAGTGGCTAAAGAGATTCGCCAAAAATCGGCCAGTGTGCCCATTATTATGTTGACGGCCCGTGATTCTGAAAGTGATCAAGTTTTAGGTTTGGAATATGCGGATGAATATGTCACGAAACCGTTTAGCCCGATTACCTTAATTGCTCGGATTAAAGCCTTGCATCGGCGCAGTGAATTAACTGATACCGAAACTTCCACGGCTAGTGATAAAAATTTTGATATTCAAACTAAATATTTCAAACTGAATAGTAATACTCGTGAAGCTTATTTAATGCAACAAGAAATTCCTAATCTAACTCCTAAAGAGTTTGATTTGTTGAAAACTTTGGCTAATAAGCCGCGCCAAGTCTTTTCGCGGGAACAATTGTTACAACAAGTTTGGGGCTATGATTATTTTGGTGATGAGCGGACGGTTGATGCCCATATTAAAAAATTACGCCAAAAAATTGAACAAGTCGGTCCCCAAGTGATTCAAACTGTTTGGGGAGTAGGTTATAAGTTTGACGATTCGGATTTAGGTGCATCATGAAATTAATCTATCAATATATGTTAGGTTTTTTGATCGTCGTGGGAACTTGTCTAGGAGTTATCTCCATTGCAGTTTATAGCTATAGTGAAAATATGGCTTATCGTCAAACCTGGGTGCAATTGGAGGGCTATTCGGATAACTTACAAAAAATGGCGCTCAAAGTGAATCCCCGCACGGGCAATATTGATAACATTACCGCAGACACTTTAGAATCAATGCAAGAAGTTTTGGCAGACCAAAAGGTTAATTTTGTCATGTTTGATAAAACGGGGAGTGAGATTTATCCGAACCGAACGCAACGGCCGGTAATTGATCACCACACGTTAAAATTATTAAAAGCGGGAAACGTTATTCGCGAGCGCAATAGTCATGAAAACGAACGGCCGCGAGTTTATAATAAGCAGCCGATGACTTATATTATGAAGCCTTGGTTTGATCATAATAATAAATTAGTGGCGGTGTTATTGGCTGGTTCTGAAGTATCAGCGATTCAAACCAGTATTAATACGATTAAACATAACTTATTAATAGCATTATTAATTTCAGTGTTAATTGCTTTGGTTATGAGTTGGTATTTGGCTAATTGGCAAGTCAAACGGATTGATAAATTACGGCGCGCGACTAAACAAGTCGCGGGTGGCGATTTTGATGTTCAAATTGCTGCGGATGGTCAAGATGAACTGGATGATTTGGCCAATGATTTTAATGCGATGACTTTATCATTACAAGAGTCTGATCAAGAAATTAAACGCCAAGAACAACGTCGCAAAGAGTTTATGGCCGATGCTTCGCATGAGATGCGCACACCGTTAACGACAATTAATGGGTTATTAGAGGGCTTGGCTTATGATGCTATTCCCGAGGATCAGCGTGAGCATAGTATCCAATTAATGCGCAATGAAACTAAACGTTTGATTCGCTTAGTTAATGAGAATTTGGATTATGAAAAAATTCGGACTAACCAAATTCCGTTGCATCAACGAACTTTTAATGCCACGGATTGTCTAAATAATATTATTGCGCAATTAAAAGAAAAGGCGGAATCGGCACAGGATCAATTAATTTTGCAAGCACCGGAGAAGTTAGATGTTTATGCGGATTATGATCGGTTTATTCAAGTAGTTTTTAATATTACCCAAAATGCTATTCAATTTACCCAACAAGGTTGGATTAAAATGACGGCTTGGCATGATGACCAACAACAGGCCGTCATGATTACGATTAGTGATAATGGCATTGGCATGAGTGAAGACCAAGTGAAAAACATTTGGGAACGCTATTATAAAGCTGACCCATCCCGCAAAAATACCAAATATGGCGAATCAGGGTTAGGGCTAGCCATTGTGCACCAGTTAATGCAACAACATCAAGGTAAAATCCAAGTCCATAGCCGATTAGAAAAAGGCACGACGTTTACGCTGACTTTTTATGATGAAGATAAGTTGGCTGCAGCCAAGAAAAGCAATCCCCAAGGCGCTTAGTAGCCGACTAGATAACAACTTGGATGAATACCTGAAAAAATTTTTACTAGTTTCTGCAGAATAGATAAATTATAATGAAATTATTCTCATGTTAGGTGGATTAATAATGACAGATAAGACTAGATTATACGCACAATTTCAACCCGAGCATTATGATTTGTATTTAGACATTAATCGAGAAACTAAAATGATTCATGGGCAAACGACAGTGCGCGGTTGGGCTGTGACTTCAACTATTAAATTGCATCAAAAATATTTAACTATTCAAAACGTGACCGCAGCCGATCAAAACTTAACTTTTAGTGTTGATGAACAAAAAGAAACTGTGACGATTGAATTGCCGCAAGCAGGAGCTACGACGGTAACAATTGCTTATGAGGCACCTTTAACTGATTCAATGATGGGCATTTACCCCTCTTATTATCAAGTGGCCGGCCAAACCAAGCAATTAATTGGAACTCAGTTTGAAACGACAGCTGCGCGGCAAGCTTTTCCTTGTGTCGATGAACCAGCGGCCAAGGCAACTTTTAATTTAGCTATTAAATTTGATGAACACCCCGGTGAAACAATTATTAGCAATATGCCTGAAAAACAAGTGCAGCAAGGGGTGCACTATTTTGAAACGACAGTTAAAATGTCGACTTATTTAGTAGCCTTTGCTTTTGGTGAGTTGCAAAAAGTGACGACCACGACGAAAAGTGGGGTAGAGGTAGGCGTCTTTGCTACCAAAGCCCATTCAGCTCAGGAATTAACTTTTGCTTTAGACATCGCCAAACGTTCAATTGAATTTTATGAGGATTATTATCAAACACCATATCCCTTGCCACATTCTTGGCATTTGGCCTTGCCAGACTTTTCAGCAGGTGCCATGGAAAACTGGGGCTTAATCACTTATCGGGAAACCTGTTTACTAGTTGATCCGCAAAACGCCGCTTTAGAAAATCAGCAATATGTAGCGACAGTGATCGCCCACGAATTGGCTCACCAATGGTTTGGCGATTTGGTAACCATGCAGTGGTGGGATGATCTCTGGTTAAATGAAAGTTTTGCTAATATGATGGAATACGTGGCGATTGATGCCTTGCAACCGGATTGGCATATCTGGGAATTGTTTCAAACAGCCGAAGTGCCGGCAGCACTAAAGCGAGATGCCACTGCTGGGGTCCAGTCAGTTCACGTGCAAGTTGAACAGCCCGCCGAAATTGACGCGATCTTTGATAGTGCGATTGTTTATGCCAAGGGGGCACGCATGTTAGTGATGGTGCGCGCTTTGATTGGTGATCAAGCGTTACGGCAAGGTCTCAAAGCCTATTTTGACCAGCACCAGTATGCTAATGCGACTGGCGATGATTTGTGGCAAGCTTTGGGTAATGCTGCCCACATGGATTTAAAAAAGATTATGGATACTTGGTTGGAGCAGCCGGGGTATCCAGTCGTGACAGTTAAACTGCAGGCTGATACATTAGTCTTACATCAACAACAATTTTTTATTGGCGAAAGTCAAGACCAACAGCGGCAGTGGCAAATTCCGTTAAAGAGTAATTTTACAGCCGTACCTCAGTTGATGACGACAGCCACCATAGAAATTCCGCATTATACCGAGTTACGGCAAGCAGCTCAGCAGCCATTACAGTTGAACGTGGAAAATGAATCACACTTTATTGTAGCTTATGATGATCAACTCTTAGCCGATTTGGTTCAAAACGTTAGCGAATTAGATGCGGTGACTCAATTACAAATTTTACAAGATGCGGCGTTATTGGCCGAAGGGCAACAAAAGCCTTATGCTGCAGTTATTCAGATTTTACCGCAGTTTAGTCATAGTACTTCTAATATTGTGAATGCCGAATTTTACCAAATTTTGCGTCAATTGCAAAAATTTGTCCAACCACAAACAGCTGCCGAAACTGCATTAAAACAAGTTTATCGCCAATTTAGTGCGGCGGAAATCAATCGTTTAGGGTGGCTACCTCAAGAACAAGAAAGTCTAGATGATCAGTTAAGTCGCCCAATTTTGATACAAGCGGGTCTTTATGGTGAAAATCCAGCTCTCATTCAACAAGGGCATCAATTATTCGGTCAGTATCAAGCTAATTTGGCTAGTTTTCCAGCTGCCACGCGAGCAAGTTTGTTAGTTAATGAAGTGCAAAACTATGGCAATGCGGCGTTGTTTGAGCAATTAATGACTTTATATCGGCAAACTAGTGTGGCTGATTTAAAGAGTGATATCGCTGCTGCGATGCCCAAAATAGCAGATCCATCATTATTACACCAGATGATCGCTTTATTTGAAGATAGTCAAACAATTAAACCGCAAGACTTACGGGCTTGGTATCGGGGCGTGTTACTTAATCCTCAGGGGCAACAACTAGCTTGGGATTGGTTACGCAGCGATTGGAGTTGGCTGGAACAAAGCTTAGGTGGCGACATGGAATTTACTGCGTTTATTACGGTGACCGCGAATGCCTTTCATACACCAGAGCGTTTAGCAGAATTTCAACAATTTTTTGAGCCCAAAGTGGCTGTGCCCGGTTTAGGTCGAGAAATTACTATGGATGAAAAAGCCATTGCTGGTCGCGTCGCTTTAGTTCAAGAGCAACAACAAGGAGTGCAAACAGCAATCAAGGAATTAATTTTAGCATCATTCTAAAGCTGAAGTTAGAGGCTGAGATCAAAGTCGCTCAAAGCTGATTATTGCGATTCAATTTTGGTGTTACTAACACTTAAGAAAGTTATAATCATACTCAGCGATTTTTTTCTTGGCTTCTTTGCTGTTTTGATGGCATTCCGAAAGAAATTAATGAGGAGTAAGATCATTTTGTTTAAAATATTCAAGCAACCACAGCAATTAAAGACTGAACTGTTAGCGGGGGTTACCAGTTTTTTCGCCATTTCTTATATTATTATTGTTAACCCGCTAATTTTAAAGGATGCCGGCATGCCGGTTAATCTGAGTGTGTTTGCGACGATTATTATTTCGGCAATCGGCTGTTTAATTATGGCTTTTTGGGCAGATGCACCGGTGATCTTGACCCCAGGAATGGGCGTCAATGCCTTTTTTACGTATACCTTAGTAGTTAACCTCAAATTTAGTTGGCGAGAGGCCTTAGCAGTTTCTATCTTAAGCAGTTTGGCGTATTTAGTGATTGCTTTTACACCATTAGTACACTTGTTAGCTAAAACAATTCCAGCTAGTTTAAAAACAGGGATTAGCGTTGGGATCGGCTTGTTCTTAGTCGAACTGGGGTTAAAAAAGGCGGGGATCATTGTAGCAGGTCATAATGGTTCCTTAGTAGCAGGAGGCAACTTAGCTGCGCCAATGACGTTACTGGCCTTATTTGGCTTAGTATTAACGTTAGTTTTATATTTAAAAAAAGTTCCAGGTTATTTTATTATCGGTATTATTACGAGCAGTATCTTAGCGGTTATTTTTCATTTACAAGCAGCTGCTCCCCCGGTCAAATTAAGTCAATTAACCCAAATGTCACAGTTAATTAATCAAGCTAATTTTAGTCAAATTGGAAATTTGAAATTTTGGTTGGCGGTCTTTTCTTTGACCATGATTTTAGTATTTGAATCCATGGGGCTGTTGACTGGCATTTTACCTGATCAGAAAAAATTTCCGCGGGCCTTTCAAAGTAGTTCCATTACAGCTGTCTTATCTGGAATTTTAGGTAGTAGTCCGACTGTTGCCGCGGCGGAAAGTGCTGCGGGAATTGAAAGTGGGGGTCACAGTGGGATTGTATCTTTAGTAGCAGCTATTTTATTTAGTGCTTCGTTGTTTGTAGTCGGTGGTTTAAAATATATCCCTCAAGCCGCGATTGCACCGGCTTTGATCCTGACAGGGGCTATGATGATGCAACAATTGCAAACTTTAAATTTACAAGATTTTAGTGAATGGTTTCCGGCGTTTTTGATTATTACGTTGATTCCGCTAACTGGCAGTATTGCCACGGGGTTAGCTTTTGGTTTTGTGAGTTATCCTGTCGTTAAATGGGCCACTAAGCAAGGGCAGCAATTAAATGCCACATTGCTAGTTTTAAGTGGTTTATTTTTATTAGATTTAATTGTAAATGCTATTTTATAGTTAAGTTGAGAATAAAACAAAAAGCATTGGTTCAACTGTGAATTCGTTACTAGAATGTTGAACTAATGCTTTTTTAGTTAGTTTGTTTAGCTTATTTTTGGGGAACTTCATAGAGAAAATTATCATTACCATCTAGTTCAGGGGCATTGCTCTTATATAAATCAGTAGTCGTTTTATTATTATTTTTGGAATAAAGACTCGTTGATTTATCCCCCAAAGCATCGCGCGTTTTCATTAAGTGTTGAAATTCGTTTTGATAGTTATAGTCCTTAGGATTGACAGGGGTAAAGCCCTTGGGAGTATAAAAACGCAAGAGATTAGTTTTATTGACGGAATCTGATAAACTCAGTTCAGTATCCTTCTTTTGGGCAATTTGGCGTAGTTTACTTTTCAATTCGGGTGTTGGATCAGTGATTAATTGACCATTACTGTTTTGATAAATGGTCATTTTGTTATTACTATTATTAATCACGGTATACTTAGGTGTCACGAACGTATGGTTACGGAAAATGACATTTTGGTCATGTTGCTTAGATAAGAGGTCATTGCCCATAAAGATATAGGGCTTAGTATTGACGCCCAAGAGATTTAATAAAGTGGGCAAAACATCAATTTCTCCACCGTATTGTTTTTGAATTCCTCCCTTTAATCCGGGCATATGAATCATAAACGGAACACGTTGCAGTTGAATATGATCGAATTGACTCCAAGTTTTCGGATCATGCCCAATGACCGGCGCAACGTCTTTTTCATCACCTTCACTTAGTCCAAAGTGATCACCATAAAGAATGATAATCGAATTGTCATACAAACCACTAGCCTTTAAATAGTCGAAGAATTCGTGAACAGCTTCATCAAGATAATGTGCAGTGCCAAAATAATTATTGACCATTGTATTATTAGTATCCGGTTTTTGAAAACCACCGAGGTCATCATTGGCTAATTCAAAGGGGTTGTGATTAGTGACTGTCAAAAATTTAGCGTAAAATGGCTGTTGCAGCTGTTCTAAATATTTGGTACTTTCCGCAAATAACAGTTTATCTTTGCTGCCCCAATAAGTGTTACTATCGGCAGTTTGTTGAAAATACTTTTGATCAAAGAAATAATTGTAGCCCATATTTTTGTAAACAGTGTCGCGACTCCAAAAAGAACCAATATTACCATGAAACGCCGCCGAGGTATAACCTTGTTGTTGATTTAAAATGGCCGGTGCGGCTTGGAAGGTATTGTTAGATCCTAAACTAGTAAAAAAAGATCCTTCGGGTAAGCCAAAAAGTCCCGTTTCTAACATAGTTTCTGCGTCACTCGTCTTGCCTTGACCAACTTCGTGGAAGAAATTGGAAAAAGCTAGGGTATTATCGGAATGATAAAGACTATTTAAAAAGGGAGTCACTTCTTGACCCTTCACTTTACTATCGATCAGGAATTGTTGAAAACTTTCGAGATGAATGATGATAACATTTTTTCCTTTGGCAATGCCTTGATACTTGGGATTAGGTGTGGCGTAATGTTGTTTGACATAAGATAAGACCGGATCCATATTAGCTCCTTGCGCTCCGGAGCGGAGATTGTTACTTTGGGCGGTTTTAAAACTATCATATGCTAAAAAAGAATTCAGTCCCAAATATTTAACAATATAGGTGCGATCAAAGGTCCGCATTAATAATTGTGGTCGACTTAATTCGGCTAAAAAAACGTTAGCGGCTAACATGGTTAAACTCAGACTGGTAATTAAAAAAGCTTGTAACTTACTAGTGGGCTTGGGGTCGGCAGTAACTTTTTTAGTAATCCATAACAAAGCAAAAATTGGAAAATCAATAAAATAAATCCAATCGTGTACTTTAATCATGGCAATGGCACTGCTGCCAAGGCCTTTAGCAACTTTGCCCACACTTAAAATGGTGTTAATACTAATAAAATCACTAAATTCGCGGTAATATAAAATATTGCTATATAGTAATATTGTTTCTAAAACATAAATGGCTAGAGTGGTCCAATAATATGGTTTCGCTTTTTTGAAATAAAGTGGCAAGCTCAATAAGAGTAAACTTGTAGCAATGGGATTCATAATGAGTAAAAAATGCTGAAAGGGATCAGCGGCGCCCATATTAAAATCTAAGTAATAAGCAATGACGGTTTTTAACCAGAGACCTCCGGTTAAGATTAATAACCAGCCACTGCGCCGAGTGTTCATTTGGTTGTGCATTTTCATGAATTAATTTCTCTCCATAATAGTATCATTCATAATTTTACCATTTAATTATGGTAACAGTGAGGTTAGACATGATTTTCTTAAATTCAATATATCAACAAGTTTATCAGCATTTGGCAGGACGTATTAATCATTTTCCGTTAATTCGGCTGATTTTTTTAAGCCTTGATAAAACTATTTTTTATTTTTTAGTATTCTTACTTTGTCGAATACTGTGGTTAGCTATTTTTCGGCAGGCGACCAGTTTGGGGCATGAATTATTAGTTAATCTGTTTGTGATTTATTTTTTGTTACTGCTCTTTTTGACGGTTTTTCGGCAGGGTTATTTTCCGTGGGATTTTCATTTTTATTGGCACCGTTCCTTAACGGCCATCAATTGGGTGCCCTTAGTGGAAACGTGGAAATTAACTGCCGGTAAATCAATGATTGATTTTTTATATAATTCATTAGGCAATATTTTGTGGTTTGTTCCGTTTGGATTATTGCGTCCTTTAATTAGTCGGGGACAATCTGCAGCTTTGAAAACAATTATTGAAGGCAGTTTATTATCGATTGGAATTGAAAGTTTACAATTTGTTTTGTTGACGGGTGTGAGTGATGTTGATGATGTTATTTTTAACACTTTGGGGGTGATTTGTGGTTATATGATTTACTGGTTGGGTCAGAAAATTTTCTGAAATCGCAAGGCTTGTTCGCAATTGAATATGCTATAATTTGTTCGTAGTACTTATTAAGAAAATTAAGCAAAATTTGGAGGAATGTACATTGACACATATCAAATTTGATGACTCAAAATTGGGCAAATTTGTTCATGAAAATGAACTATCTGAAATGCAACCGTTAGTGACTGCTGCAGATCAAGAATTGCGGCAAGGAACTGGTGCTGGCAATGACTTTCGGGGTTTTTTAGATTTGCCAGTTGATTATGATAAAGAAGAATTTGCCCGGATTAAAGCCGCCGCAGCAAAGATTCAAAAAGATTCCGAAGTTTTCGTAGCTATTGGGATTGGCGGTTCTTATTTAGGAGCGCGGGCAGCGATTGATTTTTTGAGTAGCAGCTTTTACAATATCAAAAATGAAAAAGCAGTACCAGAAATTTACTTCTGTGGTAATTCTATTAGCCCTAATTATTTAAGTGACTTGTTAGCGGTTATTGGCGATCGGGACTTTAGTATTAATGTTATTTCTAAATCAGGTACTACGACCGAACCTTCAATTGCTTTTCGAGTTTTGAAAGCAAAATTAATTGCTAAATATGGTGAAGCCGAAGCTAAGAAGCGGATTTATGCAACGACTGATCGGCAAAAGGGTGCTTTAAAGACAGAATCTGATGCTCAAGGCTATGAAGAATTTGTTGTTCCGGATGATATCGGTGGTCGTTTCTCAGTCTTAACAGCGGTCGGCTTGTTACCAATTGCAGTGGCTGGCATTGATTTAGATCAATTGATGCAAGGTGCAGCTAGTGCACGTAATGACTATCAAAATCCTGATGTGCAACAAAATGAAGCTTATAAATATGCTGCTTTGCGCAATATTTTATATCGTAAAGGCTATACGGTTGAATTATTGGAAAATTATGAACCCAACTTACAGTACTTTGGTGAATGGTGGAAGCAATTAGCTGGTGAGTCTGAAGGTAAAGACCAAAAAGGTATTTTCCCTGCTTCTGCTAATTTCTCCACGGATCTACATTCTTTAGGCCAATATATCCAAGAAGGTAAGCGTAACTTGATGGAAACAGTGATTATGATTGACAAGCCACGTCAAGACGTTGCTATTCCACAAGAAAGCGATAATTTAGATGGTTTACAATACTTGGAAGGTAAGACCATGGATTACGTTAACAAGAAGGCCTATGAAGGGGTCGTCTTAGCGCATACTGATGGTGGTGTGCCTGTAATGAGTGTGCATATTCCAGAACAAGATGCTTATACTTTAGGTTATTTAATTTACTTCTTTGAAATTGCGATCGCTATTTCAGGTTATTTGAACGGTATCAATCCGTTTAATCAACCAGGTGTTGAAGCTTATAAGAAGAACATGTTTGCTTTGTTAGGTAAACCTGGTTTTGAAGAATTAGGCCAAGAATTGAATCAACGGTTATAAAATTTTTAATGTTTTTGCGTCAACAAAAAAAGTCTAGAATTTTCTAGGCTTTTTTTATTGCATAAAAAAGTGGTTTTATTTGCAATCTACTTTTTTTCTTTCACAATATATAGCGGACGGCGTTTCACTTCCAAGAAGATTTTGCCAATATAATTACCAATAATCCCTAGGAAAAATAATTGCATACCGCCTAAAAAGAGGATGATGGAAATTAAAGAAGACCAACCTTTGGTCGGGTTGCCAAAAATCGAAGAACGCACGACGATAAATAATAGAGCTACAAAAGCTAAGAACATGACAATTAAGCCGAGCCAAACCGCTACAATTAAGGGCACTGTGGAAAAATCAGTAATGCCTTCGACAGAATATTTAAATAAACTCCAAAAATTCCAACTAGTTTTGCCAGCAACTCGTTCGACATTTTTATATGGTAAATATTTAGTTTTAAAGCCAACCCAAGAAAAAATTCCTTTCGAAAAGCGATTATATTCAGTCATCTCTAATATGGCATTGACCATATCGCGGCGCATTAGGCGAAAATCGCGGGCACCCGGAATGATTTGCGTATCGGAAATTTTATTGATGATGCGGTAAAAAAGGTTGGAAAAGAAGGAACGAATCGGTGGTTCACCACTACGATCTTGGCGCATAGTACCAATACAATCGTAATCCGTGGTTTCTAAGAGGTGGACCATCTGAATCAACATGCTGGGGGGATCTTGTAGATCAGCATCCATAATTGTCACTAATTCGCCGTCAACGTTTTTCAGCCCTGCATAAATGCCGGCTTCTTTCCCAAATTGCCGGGAAAAAGATAAATAGTGGCTTTCAATGGTTGGCTCTTCGTGTAATTGGCGTAATTTTTGTAAGGTGTGATCGGTTGAGCCATCGTTAATAAATAAAATATCCGGCTCATATGCTGGTAATTTTTGAAAAGTATGAACGATAGCTTGATAAAATAGCTCCACCGTTTCTTCTTCGTTAAAGCATGGTACAATAATGCTAATTTTTGTCGCCATCAAAGAACCCCCTTGAATATCAGTAATATTTTAACTTTAAAAAAATATAAAAGCTACTATTTATTTAGAATTTGGCAAGGAAGGTCAATGAATATGACAGATTTAGTATTAAAGACAATGGATGATCAACAATTTCAAGGCTTTTTTAGTTCGCAAACAAAAGAATACGCACAGCAAAAGATGTTAAATCATGCTTGGACGAAGCAGGAAGCATTATTTCGAGCGGAGGAAGAGTTTAAATTATTATTACCGGATCAACAACATACTTACCACAATTTTTTGTATGTGGTGCAAAATATTGAACAAACAGTGGGTTATGTTTGGCTAGCGGAAGTCATGGATAGTGATTACTCAGAACGACCGTATTTGTTTTTATATGATTTTGCCATCTTGGATACTTTTCAAGACCAAGGCTTGGGGCAAGAAGCTTTAAATTTGGTGATTCATCAGGCACATGATTTGGGTTATCAAGAGCTTGGCTTGCACGTATTTGGAATTAATCATAAGGCACAGCATCTCTATCAAAAGTTGGGCTTTCAGGTAACCGATGTCACGATGAAGCGTTCAGTTTGATTTCTCCTAAACGCAGAGTGTGTTATGATCAAATTGTGAAAAGGAGTGATTAATTTGAGTCAACGACCATTTTATCAAGAATATTTTTATGATGAAAATGTCTATGACCTACATGATGGTGGTTATAAAAAACTGACGTTGCCGCAGGTGCCTAGTAAGGCGCTCAAGATTCCGCCAATTTTAAAGCCAGATAAAGTTCAAGATCATGAGGTGTGGTATACCGTAGTGGCTCAGGAGTCACAAGCTGCGATTTTACCAGGTGAATTAACCAAGACCTGGGGCTATAATGCTGAGATTTTGGGACAAACGGTTGTCTTGCATGATGGTTGGCATTATCATGTGCATATTGAAAACCACTTACCCGAAACCACGACGTTACATTGGCATGGGTTAAACATTCCGGGGCCCATTACTGATGGTGGTCCCCATGCTCCCATTTTGCCTGGGCAAGCGCGCGATATTGAATTTACATTGCATCAAGAAGGGGCGCAAACAGATTGGATGCATCCACATCCGTGTCCCAATACAGCCCGCCAAGTCTGGAATGGTTTAGCAGCCATGGTAATTGTTACTGATGAACATGCTAAAACCTTACCACTGCCTCAAGAATACGGTGTCGATGATTTACCACTAATTCTGCAAGATCGCTCCTATCATGATAATCAATTGGATTATCAAGCCGATTATGATGTGGATGGGACTTTAGGTGAGTATCCGTTAGTGAACGGTACGATCAATGGTGTGTTTAAGGTGACGACTCCGCAAGTGCGGTTACGCTTATTAAATGCTGCTAATCGACGTGAATTTCGGTTGCATTTTAATGATGGGCGCCGTTTTACGCAAATTGCGGGAGACTGTGGTTTCTTAAAACAAACTATTGATTTAGATCGTTTAATGTTAACTGTTCCTGAACGAGCTGAAATTGTGGTTGATTTTAGTGATTGTCAAGTTGGCGATCAAGTACAGTTGCTGTCTGATGATACGGTTTTATGTACTTTTGAAATTGGTGCCATGACTAAAGCTAAACAAACTATTCCCAATCAGTTATTCGATGTTCCGCAGTGGCAAGCTGATGAACAAGCTCCGGTTCAAAAGGTTGTAATGTCGGGAATGGATGATGAGGTCTTGCTTGATGGTCGGCGCTTTGATATGACGCGAATTGATCGCAAACAATTATTAGGACAAACCGTTGATTGGGAAATTACGAATACAAATGATACTTGTGGGGGGATGATTCACCCATTTCACATGCATGGTTGTCATTTTCAAGTAATTAGTCGTAATGGTCAAGCCCCGTATCCTAACGAAACCGGTTTTAAGGATACAGTGGGTGTTAATGCTGGCGAAACGGTGCGCATTCGAGTTCGCTTTGATGTTTTAGGTATTTTTATGTACCACTGTCATATTTTGGAGCATGAAGATACCGGCATGATGGCGCAAATTGAAGTTTACGATCCTAAGCAACCACGAACTTACCATTTACACGCAATGCACGAAATGTAAAGAAGTTAAGAATTAATCTCAGAAAGGCCTAATAATTAGGCCTTTCTCTATGCTTCAGGCACATTAAATTATCTGTAAAATACTATTTTTGAATAAATAGCTAAAAGTGGAAATGAAAGATTGACAAATTTATATTTTTGTTAGAAAATGTTAACCATACTCTAATGAAGTTTCATTAAAGCAACAAAGTTATGGGAGGCATTTTTATGGCGAGTATTAAGGAGCGGATTTTTCGAAAAGAAGATCCGAGTGTTTATGAATCAAAGGATTCACACTTAGTTAAATCTTTAACAACAAAGGACTTTTTGGCTCTAGGAGTGGGAACCATTGTATCGACGGCCATTTTTACTTTACCTGGTGATGTGGCAGCTTTACATGCTGGACCGGCGGTAGTGTTATCGTTCCTAGCAGCGGCGATTGTTGCTGGATTAGTGGCCTTTGCTTATTCAGAAATGGCTTCAGCCATGCCCTTTGCGGGTTCCGCTTATTCGTGGATTAATGTGATTTTTGGTGAATTTTTTGGTTGGGTTGCCGGTTGGGCATTATTAGCAGAGTATTTCATTGCGGTGGCCTTTGTTGGTTCTGGTCTTTCGGCTAATTTTCGGGGATTGATTGAACCTTTAGGTTTGCAATTGCCCCAATTTTTGGCGAATCCGATTGGAACTTCAGGTGGCGGCATCGACTTAATTGCTGCTGTGGTAATTATTGCGGTTGCTCTTTTGTTATCGTTAGGTGCATCTCAAGCTTCTAGAGTAGAAAATGTGTTAGTCGTGTGCAAGGTTTTAGCAATCTTGTTATTTATTGTCGTTGGTTTAACTGCAATTCATCCGCACAATTATGTACCATTTATTCCTAAGTATCACTTAAACCCTGATGGTAGTGCCTTTGGTGGTTGGCGTGGTATTTATGCTGGTGTTTCGATGATCTTCTTAGCTTATATTGGTTTTGATTCAATTGCAGCTAATTCGGCCGAAGCTAAGGATCCACAAAAAACTATGCCGCGGGGCATTTTAGGCTCGTTATTAATTGCTGTGTTTTTGTTTGTTTGTGTTTCGTTAGTTTTGGTGGGAATGTTTAAGTATACTGCATATGCTAATAATGCTGAACCAGTTGGTTGGGCATTACGGCATAGCGGTCATAGTTTAGTGGCAGCTATTGTGCAAGCCGTAGCGGTTATTGGTATGTTTACCGCTTTAATTGGAATGATGATGGCTGGATCACGGTTATTGTATTCTTTTGGCCGTGATGGTTTGTTACCTAAGTGGATTGGTCATTTGGATCAAAAAAATCGGCCTAATCATGCTGTTTTAATCTTGACGATTGTTGATGTAATCGTGGGCGCTATTTTCCCATTTGGTATTTTGTCACAATTAGTTTCGGCCGGAACTTTAATTGCATTTATGTTTGTTACTTTAGGAATTTACGGCTTACGGAAGCGTGAAGGCAAAGATTTGCCGGAACCTGGATTTAAGATGCCCTTTTACCCAGTTATGCCATTACTAGGATTTTTAGGTTCACTCTTAGTCTTTTGGGGCTTGAGTAAAGAAGCTAAGTGGTATGCTTTAGGTTGGTTTATCATTGGCTTAATTGTTTATTTCTGTTATGGTATTCGGCATTCGTATTTGAATCAAAAAGCCAAATCTTAAAAAATCAATTATTTTAAACTAAAACAAAAATGAGGCTGGAATAACAAGAGCGTAATCTTATTGTTCTAGCCTCATTTTATTATTATTTTAAAGTTTTAGCTGTTGAGTCCAATTACGGTATGCAATGGCTTCACTGTCAGTTTGCAAACTAATCTTGTCCATAGCTTGGGGCTGATGTAACCAAGCTTCTGACAACTGCGTTTGGCCCATGATGGTCGCATTACCAATTAATTCCATCCAGTATTGAGCGGCTTGGTGATGAACTTTGGTTTGAACCATACCGCCCGGATTGTAAACTTGAAGTAGTTGTTCTAACTGGGCTTTTTGCGGATAATTTAAGACTAAAGCTAAGCTGGCCGCAGACATTGCGGTCCCACACGCGTTGGTTAAACCGACACCGCGTTCAAAAGTTTGCACAAAAATTGTTTGCGCTCCTAAAATTTTAACAAAGCTTAGATTAACTCCGTCAGGTAATTCAGGATTGTGGTCATTTAATTGTTGACCGAGCTGTTGCAAACGAGTTGTATCAATTTCTGGTACAAAAGTAATCAAGTGCGGATTGGGAACAGCTAAAGCGGTAAATTTTAAGTCAGGATCAATCGTGGGAATAACCTGATTGATGACCGGCTCTGTTGGAGTAGTTAAACCGACAGTCTGTGGTTTAAAACTTACGGGGGAGATTTCCACACCAAAGGCCGGTACGTTAGGTGCCAAATTGGGATAACGTTTAACGTGTAAACTTTTTTGTGAAGTTTCCACAGTGAAATCATCTTGCTGAAATTTATCTGCTAAATAGCGGGCCACTGTTCGTAAACCATTGCCGCACATTAAAGCTGTTGAACCGTCCGCATTAAAAATTTGCATTTGACCTAAGGCTGTTGGCTCAGTTGCTTGGTCCACGACAAGCAAACCGTCAACCGGCTGCAAAGCGGGAATCTGGGTTAAAGTTTGGACTAATAATTGTAATTCTTGAGTAGTTAATGGTTGTTGTAAAAGGGTTTGGTCCAGCAATAAGAATTGATTGAGTGAACCATGAACTTTGAGTAATTGCACCATATTAAAGTCTCCTATTCGAAAAAACTATGATAAATGGCCCGCACGGCCTTATCAGCGTCTGATTGTTTGGTACCGATCATAATGGAAATACGGGAAGCCCCCTGATTAATCATGTGTAAACCAATATGGGCGTGTGCTAACGGATCAATAATCTTTTTTAAGACCCCAATTTTTTGGCGGAAACCTTCGCCAACAATCATTGTAATGGCGTAATCATCGATCCATTCTAATTGATCGGGATGAAGCGTGTCTTGAATTTCTTGACACATTTGTTTGGCGATTTGAGGTGTAAATTGGCGTTGATCAAAGATGATTGTAACATCATCAATTCCAGAAGGCATATGTTCGTAAGAGATATGATATTTATAAAAAATTTGTAGTAATTTGAGTGTGAAGCCCACTTCTTTGTTGAGTAAATAACGGTGCAAATAGAGAGCCACAAAATGGTTGGACGTGGCCACCCCCGTCATTAATTGTTGAGGGTGAAAGTCTTTTTCAGGTACAATTAAAGTTCCTGGTAAATCGGGATGATTAGTATTTTTGACATTAATCGGAATTTGGGCTTGAATGGCCGGAATGAGCGCTTCATCATGAAAAACAGAAAAACCAGCATAGGATAATTCACGTAATTCCCGGTAAGTCATAGTTTTGATAGCTTGAGGATGCTCAACGATTTGGGGATTAGCCGCATAGATAGCGTCAACATCTGTGAAATTTTCATAAAGATCAGCTTGAAATCCCTTAGCTAAAATGGCCCCAGTAATATCAGAACCGCCGCGGGAAAAGGTCGCAATTTGTTGCTTTTCCGTGAGGCCATAAAAACCGGGCACAATATAATATTGGTGTTGGAGCTTAATTTTTTTGAGGTTAAGATAAGTTTGCGGTAAAACTTCAGCATCATGAGGTTGATCACTAACTAATAAACCGAGATCTTGCGGTGATATGTATTGGGCATCAAGATTTTGATGTTGCAAGATCAGGGCTAATAATTGGGCGGTTAACTTTTCACCATGGGCTTTAAACGCGGCGGTTAAATAATCATTATTGGCGAAAGTGGTAGTGGGTAAAATGTCTAATTGGTGCTTTAAGTCAGCAATTTGCAGACTCGATAAACCAAAAGTTTGGGCAATTTCGACGTAACGTTGCCAAATTTCGGTCACAATGGGGGTAAAATCCTGATGGTTAATAACTAATTGACTGTATTTGATTAGCAAATCGGTTACTTTGGTATCTTGGGAAAATCTTTTACCGGGAGCGGAAGTAACGATAATGCGGCGCTGAGGATCAGCTCGAATAATGGCAATAATTTTTTGAAATTGTGAACCAGTGGCTAGCGAACTACCACCAAATTTAATAACTTTCATAACTAACGAATTCCTCTCTGCTTGATCAATTATTACCCAATTATTAAAATTATTAGGGGATTAATTTGCATTCTAACATTTATTTTTTAATCTGCAACTACTTATTTTTTAACTATCTGCCGAAATAAATTAAAATAGCTTGACAAATATTTTAATTAATTATAATATTTTACATATCGAAGAGGTCGCAATCAACAAGAGTAACTATAGGAGCTGGTCAGCTGAGAATATAGTGAAAGGGGCGATTGCCGAAGGATTAAGTCCAAAGGCCGGGGCTTAAATTCTGGGACATAATTGAATAAATTATGGACTGTCGTAGAAAAATATCTCTACGGAGCGCTTACGACAAACTAATGCCATAATTTTAGCAATGAATGATGGGTTCTTTTGTTCGAAAGCGAGCAAAAGGACCTTTTTTATTATTAATTTTTATTTTTACTGGAGGTCGCAATCATGCAGTCAGCAATGGCATTAAACGCGCAAGGACATTTGACAATCGGGGGCTGCGATGCCCTGGATTTAGCACATAAATATCAAACACCATTGGTTGTGTATGATGTCGCCCAAATTCGGCAACAAGTTCATCAATTTAAGCAAGCTTTTCAACAAGCCGGCGTTAACGCCACGATTAGTTATGCCAGCAAAGCTTTTGCTGTGAAAGCTATTTATCAAGTGATGCAACAAGAACAAGTACATGTTGATGTAGTTTCTTTAGGAGAAATGATGACGGCATTACAAGCCGGATTTCCCGCCGCGCAGATTAGTTTTCATGGTAATAATAAATCATTATCAGAATTAAATTACGCCGTGCAAAATCAGATTGGAGTCATCATTGTTGACAATTTTGATGAATTAAACATGTTGACACAATTGCTACACGAAAGTTATCCTCAGCGAAAAGTGGCGATTATGCTACGCATTACGCCTGGTATTTCAGCACATACCCATGAATATGATCAAACTGGGCAAATTGACAGCAAGTTTGGCTTTGATGTGCAATCACAGCAAGCACAAGCTGCCTTACAACAGGCTTTGGCAGAACCACAATTACAAGTTATTGGTTTACATGCCCATATCGGTTCCCAAATCATGGCTGTTGAAGGTTTTGAATTGTTAGTTAAAAAGTTATGTCAGTTAGTCGCCAGTTGGTACCAAAAATTTCAATTTGTACCACAAGTCTTAAATCTTGGCGGCGGCTTTGGTATTCAGTATGTTGCAAGTGACGAGGATTTGGCTCCTAAGCAATTTGTTCAAGCCATTGTTCAAACATTACAACAAGCTTGGCCATTAGCTTCACAACCTTTACCAGAAATTTGGATTGAACCGGGACGTTCTTTAGTCGGGGCCGCCGGAGTCAGTCTTTATTCAATTGGAACCCATAAAAAAGTGGCTGGGATTTGTAATTTTGTCACGGTAGATGGGGGCATGGGTGATAATATTCGCCCCGCTTTATACCAAGCGGATTATACTGCTGTGTTAGCGAAAGCACCACAAGCTAAAACGACGCAAACGGTAACTATTGCAGGACGTTATTGTGAATCTGGTGATATCTTAGTTAAGAATCAACCTTTACCGCCAACGCAGCCGGGCGATATTTTAGCAATCTTGGATACGGGTGCTTATGGTTATTCAATGGCTTCCA
This sequence comes from Bombilactobacillus sp. ESL1097, assembly GCF_058107205.1. Classification (NCBI taxonomy): domain Bacteria; kingdom Bacillati; phylum Bacillota; class Bacilli; order Lactobacillales; family Lactobacillaceae; genus Bombilactobacillus; species Bombilactobacillus sp. ESL1097. The sequence goes on from NZ_JBYLUB010000001.1 coordinate 622,137, forward strand.
ACTATAACCGCGTAGCACGTCCGGCAGTGGTTTTTGCCGAACGTGGGCATAGCCAAGTAGTTGTCAAACGAGAAACACCGATGGATTTACTTCGTTTAGATCAAGATTATCAAGTAACTGGAGAAGAGTGATTTGTGATGAATACACAAGAAATTATTAATTTTATTAGTCAAGCACCCAAGAAAACGCCGGTGCAAGTAGTAATTAAGGGCGATTTATCTAAGTTACAAGCGATAGCTGGGGTTGAAAGTTTTGTTGGCGAGCAAGTCGGAGTTATTTATGGCGATTATGCTCAGGTGCAAGAATTTTTACAAGTTAACCAAAGCGTCATTACAGCTCAACATTTAACAGTAACAGCGCGTAACTCAGCGGTGCCTTTGTTAGATATTCAGAATGTTAATGCGCGGATTGAACCTGGAGCTTTGATTCGTGATCACGTACAAATTGGTGATCAGGCCGTGGTGATGATGGGTGCCGTGATCAATATTGGTGCTCAAATTGGTGCCGAAACCATGATTGATATGGGCACAGTCATCGGTGGGCGCGCTCAGATTGGTCAACGGGTTCATGTCGGAGCTAACGCCGTGATTGCTGGTGTGATTGAACCGGCTTCTGCCCAGCCCGTTGTTATCGGTGATGATGTTTTAATTGGTGCTAATGCTGTAGTTTTAGAGGGGGTGAAAATTGGATCGCATGCAGTTGTAGCAGCCGGAGCAATAGTGACCCAGGATGTGGCTGCCAATAGTGTTGTGGCGGGGGTACCGGCGAAAGTGATTAAACAAGTTGATACTCAAACACAGCAAAAAACCGGTTTAGAATCTGACTTACGAAAGTTGTGAAATTAATGCTATTAAATGAAGATTTAATTCAAATTCGGCGCCACTTGCACCAAATCCCCGAACTAGCTTTAAAAGAAACGCAAACGTCTGCCTACTTAAGACAAATTATTGCGCAATTACCACAGCAATATCTAACAGTACAAACGATTAGTCAATTATCAACGGCCATTTTGGTTCATGTTCAAGGTACGGATCCGAAAAGAACTTTGGGTTATCGGGCAGATATGGATGGCTTACCATTGACCGAAGCAACTAACTTAAGCTATCAATCTAAGCATGCTGGTGTCATGCATGCTTGTGGGCATGATTTTCATTTAACGATTGCTTTGGGGATTTTAGCATATTTTGCGGAGCATCAACCACAAGATAATTTAGTATTCTTCTTTCAACCAGCGGAAGAAAGTGATAGTGGTGCAGTTATAGCAGAAAAATCAGGTGTATTTACCGGGCAATTTCGGCCAGACGAATTTTATGCCTTGCATGTTAATCCCGATTTGAAAGTCGGCCAAATCGGTTGTTGCCAGGGCACATTATTTGCTGGAACTACCGAGGTTGATGTTGATTTTATTGGCAAAGGTGGGCATGCAGCTGCTCCCCAAAAAGCCCATGATGCGATTGTGGCGGCCGCAGAGTTTGTTAACCAAGCTCAAACGATAGTAGCTCGCAATATTGATCCTCTAGCCAGTGGGGTAGTTACTTTTGGTCAGCTGAATGCTGGAACAATTCGGAATATTATTGCTGGTCGTGCCCATTTAGCTGGGACGATTCGGGGGTTGGATCAACCCATGATCGTAAAAATTGGGCAACGGCTAGATGATATAGCTCATGGAATTGCGCGAAGTTTTGATTTGCAAGTTCAGTTAAAACTTAATCAAGGGGGCTATTTGCCAGTAGTCAATGATCCGCAATTAACCAAATTGTTTATGGATTCTTGTCAAAGCGATTCACAGATTGAATTGGTAGAAACCAAACCGGCTATGACTGGTGAAGATTTTGGGTATTTGTTGCATCATTTTCCTGGTGTAATGTTTTGGTTGGGAGTGCAGAGTTCTGCGAGTTTACATACTGCCCAATTGCAGCCGAATGAAGCGGCTTTGGCAGTAGGTGTACGCGTGGGCCGGAAGTTTTTGGAACAGAGAATGGGACAATAGGAGGAAGAATAATGTTTGAACAAGTAGAATTAATGACAGCGATTGTGACACCCTTTACCGAAGATAATCAAATTGATTTTGACGGTTTGGATCAATTGATTGAGCATTTACTACAGACTGGTAGTCAAGGTTTTATTGTTGGCGGAACTACGGGCGAAGTAGCTACGATGTCTAATGAAGAAAAATTAGCTTTGTACCGACATTTTAGTCAGACCATTAATAGCCGTGTACCGATTGTGGCTGGTAGTGGTTCTAATGACACACAAGCGACGATTGATTTTACCAAGCAAGTCGGGCAAATTCCCGGAATTGATGCCGTTTTAGTAGTAGTTCCTTATTATAATAAGCCTGACCAACGCGGCATGATTGCCCATTATGAAGCCATAGCGGCTCAAAGTCCTCTACCAATTGTGATTTACAATATTCCAGGACGAACTGGCGTTAGCATGCGACCAGAAACCGTTATTCATTTAGCACATAATAAGAATATTATTGGCGTTAAGGAATGTGAAAACTTAACGGATTTACAAGCCATTATTCAAGCAGTACCCCAAGACTTTGCCGTTTACACTGGCGAAGATGAACAAGCTTTGACAGCAAAAGTATTAGGCGCCAAAGGAGTTATTTCAGTAGCCAGCCATTTATATGGAAGAGAAATGACAAAAATGTATGCGGCTTTAGCTGCGGGTGATGTGGCGCAAGCTGGAGCTTGGCAACGGTTGTTAACCCCTAAGATGCATGCGTTATTTATGTATCCATCACCGTCTGCTGTTAAAGCTAGTTTAAATGCTCAAGGTTTTACAACGGGGAGTTGTCGGTTACCAATTGCAACTTTAACGTCTGATCAAGAAGCGCAGGTGGCCCAAGCGTTAGGAGTTCAGCAATTAAGTGATAATTTAAGTTTTGACTTGGAAGAGGATAAATAATGTATAAAGTTTTAGTAGCTGGTGCGACGGGCAAAATGGGTCAACAAGCAGTTCAATTAGTTCAAAATAAGTCCAATTATGAAGTGTCGGCCATTTTAGCGCCCCAAGCTGACACAACTGATTTAGAACTCAGTTCCACGACGCAACGCTTTACTAAATTGGAACAAATTAACCAAACTTATGATTTATGGCTAGATTTTACGACGCCGCAAGCCGTCTTTGAAAATACGCAATTTGCATTAAATCACCAAATGCGACCAATTATTGGAACTAGTGGTTTAGATGAACAACAAGTTCAAGAACTCACAAATTTAGCACAACAACAAAGTTTAGGCGGTTTGATTGCCCCTAATTTTGGTTTATCGGCGGTGTTGTTGTTACGTTTTGCCCAAATGGCGGCTGAATATTTCCCAGACGCAGAAGTGATTGAACTGCATCATGCAGATAAAAAAGATGCGCCTTCAGCAACCGCTTTGAATACGGCACGCAAGATTCAAGCTGGTCGTAAAGTAGCACGTTCTAATCCAACTTTTGCCCAAGCGGCTCGAGGGTTAGATCATGAGGGCGTAGCCATTCATGCAGTTCGCTTACCGGGTTATGTAGCTCACGAGGAAGTTTTATTTGGCGGACCAGGTGAAGCTTTGAGTATTCGTCAAGATTCGTTTGATCGCAGTTCATTTATGCGCGGCGTTGATGTGGCCTTAGACAAGGTGCCACAATTGACTCAACTAGTTTGGGGCTTAGAAAATATTTTATAGAGGAAGTTAATAGCATGCCACAATTAGCAGATGATTTACAATCAGCAGGTAATCAAACCTTAGCGGCCATTGAACCTTCAGCAATTCGACAATTTGATCAAGAAATTTCCGATATTCCGGGAATTTTGAAATTAACGTTAGGCGAACCAGATTTGGATACACCATTGCATGTACAACAAGCGGCAATTGCTAGTATTCAACGAAATGAATCACATTATTCGCCACAAAAAGGGACAGTTGCATTGCGGCAAGCTATTAGTGCATATTTAAAACGCAAATACGAATTAGAGTACGACCCAGAAACGGAAATCATTGCCACAGTTGGGGCAACCGAGGCGTTGACAGCAACGATTTTTGCTTTAGTTAATCCAGGTGATGAAGTCTTAATCCCAACACCCACATACGCATTGTATTTTCCACTATTAAAATTGGCAGGAGCCAAGATGATAGAAATTAACACTGCGCCCACTAATTTTACTTTGGCAATGGAGCAATTAGCAGCTACTCTAAATAAACATCCGAATGCTAAATTTTTAATTTTAAATTACCCGGGAAATCCTACTGGTCAAGAATATTCACATCAACAATTGCAGCAATTGGCGCAGCTTAGTCGCAACTATCATCTAGGGATTATTGCTGATGAAATTTATAGTGAATTGACGTATGACCACTGTCAACACGAGTCGATTGCCCAATTTGCTAGTGAACGCACCGTATTAGTCAATGGTTTATCAAAATCACATGCGATGACCGGCTACCGGGCTGGATATGTGGTAGCACCAGCACCTTGGATTCAATTAATTGCCAAAATGCACGGCTTTTTAGTAACTTGTCCGCCTAATCCGTCACAAGCGGCGGCGACCGAAGCACTGCAAATTCAAGGCGATGCAGATCCCAAGCAAGCAGTAAACTTGTACCAACAGCGGCGCGATTACTTGTTCCAAGAGTTAACTAATTTGGGCTTTACCCCAGTCAAACCGCAAGGAGCATTTTATATGTTTGCCAAAATACCGGCTCGCTTTGGTGATGATGATTTAGCATTTGCGCGGTTGTTAGCGCAAAAAGCCAAAGTTGGCTGTACGCCCGGGCGAGCATTTGGCCAAGCAGGTCAAGGCTACATTCGCTTTTCCTTTGCTGCTAGTCAAGAGAAATTACAGCAAGCGGTCCAGCAAATGCGTGATTGGTTACTGAAGTAAAAAGTAATTAGGAGATTGAAAAGATGAAAGAGTACAATGTAGCAATTTTAGGAGCTACTGGTGCCGTAGGTACCAGAATGATTGAACAATTAGCACAAACACAAATTCCAGTAAAAAATTTAAAATTATTAGCTTCTAAACGCTCAGTTGGTAAAAAATTACATTTTCGTGAGACCACATGTTCCGTTCAAGAAGCGACCGAAGATTCGTTTAAAAACGTCGATTTGGTTTTATCTTCAGCTGGTGGCGCAGTCTCCAAGCATTTACTGCCGCATGCGGTGGCTGCCGGAGCGATTTGTGTAGATAATACTAGTGCTTTTCGGATGGATCCCGAGGTACCTCTGGTGATTCCAGAAGTTAATCGAACTGCTTTGGCGCATCACCATGGCATTATTGCTAATCCTAATTGCTCCACGATTCAAATGTTAATGGCTTTAGCTCCTATTGATCGAAAATTTGGTTTGCAACAAGTGATTGTTTCCACTTATCAAGCAGTTTCTGGTGCGGGACAATCCGCTTTAAATGAGTTATTAACACAAACCCGACAGTATTTAAATAATGAACCTTTAACCGCGGAAATTTTACCAACCAAAGGTGATCGTAAACATTATCCGCAAGCGCTTAATTTATTACCACAGATTGATGTGTTTGAGGACTCTGGTTATACCCATGAAGAATGGAAAATGATTCATGAAACTAAAAAGATTTTACGAGAAGATATGGACGATCCTCAACTCAAAGTTACAGCAACTTGTGTTCGGGTACCGGTAGCGATTGGTCATGGTGAATCAGTCTATTTCACTGTCCAAGATACAAGTGCTACTGCGAACCAATTACGTGAACTGTTAGTACAAGCGCCTGGTGTGGTTGTCCAAGATGATCCTCAACACCAACTTTATCCGCAACCACTTACGGCTGCTGGTAAGCGAGAAACGTTTGTTGGACGTTTGCGTGCAGATTCAGAAAATCCGGGAGCCTTTAACTTGTGGGTGGTTGCCGACAATCTATTAAAGGGTGCTGCTTGGAATGCTGTCCAAATTGCGCAATGTTTGATTGAAGATCAATTGTTATAAGTTAAGCGATAAAAAGTAGCTAGTAACAGTCACAGGATGATGATTGTTACTAGCTACTTTTTCATTACATACGATTAAACGTTTAACTTTGAAGCAAATATTTAGGTTAATGATTAATTGGTTAGGACCGCCCAAACATCAAAAAGTGAACCTACTAAAATCAAACTCAAACAAATAATATGAAATTTTTTATGATTATTTAATAGGGCCAAATATTCCCGTAAAAAAGCATTTGGCACAAAAAAGTGACTCGTTTTCGCACCAATACCAGTGATATTTAAGCCAACATAACGAGCGTAACCGGCGGCACGAAAGGTATGATAGTCACTGGTGGCAAAAATACCATTTTGTAAATTGATGTGTTTGGCTTGTAAAATTTTTTTCGAAAAAAGCATATTCTCATACGTAGTACGTGATTGTTCCTCACTCAGCACATTTTGCGGCGCAATACCTTGATGTAAAACATAATTTTTCATGGCACGACCTTCAGGGATCGTTTCGTCTGTTCCTTGGCCGCCGGAACAAATGATTAACGGAAAGTAGCCTGTTTTTTGAAATTGTTTCTGTGCAAAATTTAAAGCTACATTGATTCGCGCTGCTAACAGGGGCGAAACTTGATCACCGTGTAATAATCCCGCACCTAAAATAATAATGTAATCTTGATTGAAGCGTGGTCGATAGAGTCTTGTGATTAAAAAAGAAGTTACAAAGGCTAAAAACCAAAAAACAACATAGCCAACGATGGGGATAACAATATGCTTATATAAATTAAAGAAAGTCGGCGATAGAAAATGGCGCGTACATAATTTAATAATAGGAATGCTAACAAGTACTATTCCTAAAATTAATGTCAAATTATTAGCCAATGAATGACTTTCGTGTTGCCAGACAATAACCGCATTCCAAAGGAGCAACAATCCTAAAGAAGCGTAAAAGATCAGAATTGCAGTAGTGATAGCAGCGACAATCCAGTAGACAATTTGGTACAGCAAAGGGTTATGCATGGTTTCAACGGTTAAAATTAAAGCAATTCCGAGTGTAAAAACGAGAATATTAGCCAAGGCACCGTTTAATAAGCGAAACTTATTTTGAGCCAGACTAATACTTAAACCGACTAGACTGCCGACAACAATCAACCAGAGTCCCCAAAGCAAGTAATGAGTTGGCATACTAAATGACCCCTTTAAAATATAATTATCATTATTATAAGTGGGGAATATCTAAAGAGCAATGACTTAACTCAAAGGTATAATCAATAATATTATTGGGACGATTGGTCATTTCAAAATCACTGGAATAAATTATTAATCCCAGTTGATGGAATTTGCTTAATTTATAATGAGTAGGTTGCAACTGCACGTCAATATCATAAAAATGATTGGGAGTTACTCTTTCGACTTGGCTCGGGCTGTGGCGGTTTTGTAAATTAATATGTGCTAAAGAAATTAATTGATAGTCGCTTCGTTGGGAATCTAATTCGTATTCTTTTAAATCTTCTGAATGATAATGATAACCCTGATCATAGGCTTGGGCAGCCAAAGTAGTGGGGAGTGGTTTGAGCCGTTGTGCGGTGCCAAAATCGACTAAGCGCAAACTTAAGAAGCCTTGCTTATCAGAACTAGCAACCCGTAAGTGAACTGTGGGACGACCATCAATAATTAGTTGATCATTAGGGTTATCGCTCAAAAAGATTAGTCGGTTGTTGGCTAAGGTCGAATAGTTGAGATTCATTAAGTTGTCATGCCATTGTTTGGCATTATTGTAATAGGTCAAAAAACAATGTGAACGATCAGTAAAGCTTGCTTTTTCAATGGCTTGTGGTTGGTGCTTGGTTAAATAATGATCTGATAAATAGTAAGTTTGTACAGGATTAGCTGGACTGCACCAGTCTTCATAGGTGTGCCACGTTTCTGGAACTGTATTATCTTGAATGAGCACAGTTGGTAAAATCTGGTCAGCTTGATTATCCACATCATAAAGTTTGTAGGATAACCAGAGATTCATCATATCGTTAAAATCTAGCGAACGATTATTATTGATATAAATGTGGGGTCCCTGATGTAAAATCAACTTCTTGGTAATTGGCAAATCACGTAATTTGGCCCACAATTTTTGTACATTTTTAGGTTTGACATTCCAATCATTTAAGCCGTGCACTAAAATAACGTCAGCTTTAATATTTTGGGCTTGATGGCGGTAATTGCGTTGTTCCCAAAAATCAGTATAATTACCAGTTTCGCGTTCTTGACCCTGGGTGATTTGTTGTAAATGTTGTTGCCAGCGCTGTTGAACTTTGTGATAATCACCCGCTTGTTTTTGCCGAGAAAAAGTTTCCTCAGCTAAAACGTCACAATCTTCGCCTTGAAAACCGCCAGGAGCCACGACCAGACCGTGTTCACGGTAATAGTCATACCAGCTGGAAATTGCAGCTTCACTAATAATGGTTTTTAGGCCTTTAACGCCAGTGGTGGCCGCAGCAGTCGCTAAGGTTCCTAAATATGACCGGCCCGTCATGGCAATCTTATGGTTGGACCACCAAGCTTTAATTTGAATTTGGTCTGTTTTATTGGTGAAAGCAGTACGTGTTTCGGTAAGCCACTCAATTACAGCAGTGGTCGAGATGGTTTCTTGTTGATCACCGCAGGTGCGAAAACCATCGGAATCTTTGGTGCCAATACCAGCAGCATAAACAACCGCAAAGCCGCGTGCCAGAAAATAATCATTTAAACTGTACGTAAAATGGTTACCGAAACTCTGTTCCGCTTGAGTAGTGTGGCCCAGGATTTTACGGGGGGCAGGAATGGGTGGATTTTGGGGTAGAGTATTTGAAAGTGTAGATTTTTGTGGCTGTTTGGGTTCTTGATAGCCCATATTTTCGTGCGTTAATTTTTGACCGGCGGCATCATTAGTACCTTGGTTGTAAGGTGAAGCCGTGTACAAAACAGGGACTTTAAGTCCGTTATTGGTTTCCGCAGGACGCGTAATTTCGACTTTGAGTAAATCGCGCTGGCCATCGTGGTCGGTGTCTTGACTAGATTCGACATAAACGACTTCGTTAATTAATTGTGTTGTGTCAAATACAGGCTGGGCTTTGCCGTTAAAAAATAACGGTTGGGGCACTTGCTGCTCCTTCATTAATTCAACAAAGTACCCCCGACTAGCTAATTCATCGAGATACGTTTGCCCGTTGACGGTATGTGTAATTAACAGTTGGTAAAAGCCATGAATAACTTCCGCAGTGGTTAAATGATTATGCGCAAAAGCGGGGTAATTTAATTTGACTGTCGTTTTTTGCGGTGTCGCTAAGGTGAAATCTTGGTCAATTTCTAAACCTAGTAATTGAAAGTAGACATTATAAAAAACATTGGGTGAGACAAAATCGTACTGCTGAAGATATTGGGCAACAGTCAAGTTGGGGGTAGCCATGAGGTTCTCTAATTGTTGCATTTTTAATGTAGGATTAGTTAATTCAGGAAAGCAGTTACCGATTAATTCTGCAAAAAGTGTGGCTGCTGGTTTTTGTAGTTGGCTGTTGGACAGAAATTTGATTTGTTGCAGTTCTTTAATTTCTTGTTCAGTAGTAGTAGGTTGAATACCAAATTGATTAAGTTTCATTGCCAAAATTCCTTTCAAGTTAGTTATGCTTCTTATTATAGAGTAACAGTGAAATAAGCTAAATGAATTTTTAAAAATAAAAATTAAGCTATTGTTTTTACTGGTTAATTTAGCTTTTAAACGTTCCTATTTAAATTGTTAGGCCAATTTAACTTTGAAAACTATAATTCAATGTGCTAACTTTAATGGTGGTGTTCAAATTGTTATTAAATTGAATAATTATTGCTACAATAATAGCAATTTGATGGGATCACTAATTTGATTTTTCAAAGGAAGATTTTTTATGAAAAAAAAGAGAGTTGTAATTGTTGGTGCTTCTCATGGTGGTCATCAGTCCATCTTGGAATTACTCAATCGTTATCATGATCAGGTCGAGATTACGTTATTTGAGGCCGGCGATTTTATTTCGTTTATGTCTTGCGGTATGGAATTGTATTTGGAAGACAGCGTGACTGATGTTCATGATGTCCGCAACTTTAGCGCGGAGAGTTTCCCGCAAGATAACGTGCACATTTTAAGTAATCACCAGGTGACTCAGATTAATAGTGATCAAAAAACAGTAGCAGTAACAGATGTAACAACGGGGCAAAGTCAAACGGTTGCTTATGATAAACTAATCTTGAGTTCCGGTGTCCAACCCAAATCACTGCCAGTTCCAGGAACTGATTTAGATAATGTTTATTTGATGCGGGGCTTAGATTGGGCTACCAAAATCAAGGCTAAATTAGCAGATCCAATGGTTAAAAATGTAACGGTCATTGGTGCCGGTTATATTGGGATTGAAGCTGCGGAAGCCGCCACGAAAGCTGGTAAAAAAGTTACTTTATTAGACGTGATTGCGCGCCCTTTGGGAATGTATTTAGATGCCCCGTTAACAGATATCTTAAGTCAACATTTAGCTGATCAAGGTGTTAATGTTCAAACTAATGTCCAGATTACGGAATTTAGTGGTCAAGCGGGTCAAGTTCAGGCCGTCAAAAGTAAGCAAGCTACTTATCCCAGTGATTTAGTCATTCAAGCAGCAGGCGTCAAACCGGTAACTGACTGGTTACAAGATACGGTTGCTTTAGATGAACGCGGTTTTATTCAAACGGATGAATATTTGCGGACTAATTTGCCAGATGTTTATGCAATCGGGGATGCAACCTTAGCTTACTCGGTAGCTGCTAGACAAAAAATGCCCATTGCCTTAGCGACGGTAGCCCGGCGCGAAGCTCGTTATGTGGTGCAACACTTATTTGAAGAACAACCGGCACAGCCGTTCAAGGGCGTAGTGGGTTCGTCAGCTTTGAGTGTGTTTGACTATCATTTTGCCCAAAGTGGTTTGAATAGTAGCACGGCCGAGCGTGCAGGAGTTCAGCTAGCTAGTTCATTTTACCAAGATACTTTGCGGCCAAGTTATGTTCCTAGTGGTGCAAATAATCCAGCTGTCTACGTGCAATTATTCTTTGATCCGCAAAGTCATGTGCTATTAGGAGGGGCAGTCTTGTCAACTTATGATATTACAGCACAAGCTAACGTCTTAGCCTTAGCCATTCAACACCAATTGACGGTCGAAGATTTAGCAGAAGCGGACTTCTTCTTCCAGCCCGGATTCGATCGGCAATGGAGCTTACTCAATCTAGCTGCCCAACATGCTTTAAATGAACCAGAATTTACTAAATAATAATGGCTGTGATGAAAATCATGATTAAGTATTGAGCTATAGAATATTTTCTTAATTTAAAAATGATATGCTTTGCAAAGAAAGCTGATATTTGCAAAACATATCATTTTTTGGTTTTAATTGCTGAATGGATTTACCACAATTTAATTTTGGTGCGAATGATGCAAAATCAGTTTGATCAGGCATAAATTGAATTCTTTGAAGTTTACCAAAATGGCAGGTTGTTAGTTTTTAAATAGTCGTGTTATAATTGGCATGTAGATAAAGACGTCTTTAAACATGATGGCACCCGAGTTGCCGTTAAAAATTATATTTCGTGATCTGGGGGAAATCTGAAGGAAATGTTATGGACAAAAAGAAGAGGTATTATGATAGTATAAATAGTTTAGAGATCGGGCTTTTTATTTCAATTATTTTTTAACTAGCATCGTGCGTACTAACCAATTTTATGATACCTAATGCTCATTTTATTTTAAAAATTTAATAACATAAAAAAATACCAACCTTTTGGTTGGTATTTTGACGTTTTAGAACTGATTGGGTATGTAGGGCTCGAACCTACAAATTACGGATTCAGAGTCCGTTGCCTTACCGATTTGGCGAATACCCAATGAATCAACATTAATATACTATCGAAATATGGCGTTTGTGTCAATAGCAATTTGAAAAATTAAAGATTAATTGGGGGATTAGTTGCACTGCTGCATAAACATGCCTACAATTAAAATAAGTTGATTAAATAATGTTAGATAGAAGGTTAAACAATGGAAACCCCACATAGAACCAGTGCTTGTACTAGTATTTTAATTGGTAAAAATGCTAGCCTGGATGGTTCAATTATTATTGGACGCAATGAAGATGCTAATACCGCGTTACCGAAACATTTTCTAGTACATCAGCATCAACAGTTTACGACTGCACAACAATTTGTTTCACAAGCCAATCATTTTCAAATGCCGTTGCCTAAAGAACGCTTTAAATATACAGCGACTCCAGAATGTACCTCAAAGAACGGTCTATTTGAAGAGGATGGTTTTAATGAATTTGGGGTCGCTATGAGCGCCACCGAAAGTACTTATACCAATGCAACCGCTTTAGGAGCCGATCCCTTGGTGACTGATGGTATTGGTGAAGAAGCGATGATAACTTGTGTCTTGCCGTACGTCAAAACCGCCCGAGCAGGAGTGGAACGTCTAGGCAGTATTGTGGAAAAATATGGCACTTGTGAATCCAATGGCATTTTATTTGCTGACCAACAAGAAGCTTGGTATATGGAAATTGTTTGTGGTCATCAATGGGCCGCCCAACGAATTCCTGATGATAGTTATGCTGTTGTCGCCAATCAAGTTGCCATTCAAGAAATTGATTTTGAAGATAATTATAATTTTATGTTTAAAGATGATCTCAAAGAGTTTGTGATTGAGCATCAGTTGAATCCTGCAACATCTGGATTTAATTTTCGACAAATTTTTGGAACACAGACCGCTTTTGATGAACATTATAATACACCCCGTGTTTGGTGGGGACAGCAACAATTTTCCGGAGTTACTGATGAACAGCCTACGAGTGAAAAATTGTCCTTCTTACATCAGCCGCAACATAAATTGAGTATTGATGACGCAAAAATGTATCTCTCTTCGCACTATGAAAAAACACCGTATGACATTTTAAATCAGCAGGAACATCCATTCCGTCCAATTAGTTTGGCGAAAACTCAAGAATCCCATTTACTGCAAATTCGTCCCAATTGGCGTCCAGCCATTGCTTGTGTTCAGTGGTTGGCTATGGGGGTTAGTGCTCAAAGTGTTTATGTGCCATTTTATTTAGGAATGAATGAAACACCCGATTTTTATCAAGTAGGCGATCTGAAGTATGATAGTGTGTCTGCTTATTGGCTTTATAAATTGGCAGGTGTCTTGGTTGATAGTCACTATCATGAATTTGGTTCACTTTTAAAAGATTATCAAACAAAGATTACAGCCCACTTGAATTATGCTTTGCACCAGAGTGACCGTACAGCGCAGGAGTTTAGTGATCAGTCCATGTTAGCAAATTATTTAACCAAGTGTTCACAAGAAAATGCGCAGTATGCGGCGCAACAGTATCGACAATTGATTGCCGAATTAGTGACGCGGTCTACCGCTTTGTCGCCGTTAAATTACCAAACCGATTTGAATTTATGATAAAAATAAAAAACTACTTAGTAATCGTTCAATGAGGAGCAATTCCTCCTTACTAAACTAAGTAGTTTTTTTATTTTAAAATTAACGTTGAATTGGATGCTTGGCAGTCAATGCTTGCACTTGTTGTTTAACTTGGTCTAATTGCGCGGAATCATCAGCGTTGTGAATGACCTGCAAGATTAATTTGGCGGTTAATTGGCTATCTTGTTCATCAAAACCGCGACTAGTAATCGCTGGTGTCCCTAAACGTAGACCCGATGTTTTAGAAGGTGGCAGCGGATCATTAGGAATTGCTTCTTTATTAGTAGTAATGCGTACTTGATCCAATAAATCTTGAACTTGGGCACCGTTTAACTTGGTTTGACTTAAATCTAAGGTCATTAGGTGATTATCGGTACCGCCGGTTAAGACTTTGACTTGTTCATCAGCATTAAAGACAGCTGCCATAGCTTGGGCATTATTGAGAATTTGTTGCTGGTAAGTTTTAAAACTCGGTTGACTGGCTTCACCAAAGGCTACTGCTTTAGCAGCAATGACATGTTCTAAAGGACCACCCTGGGTTCCTGGGAAAACTGCGCTTTTAACTTTTTTGGCATATTGTTCCTTGGCTAAAATAAAGCCGCCTCGTGGACCACGTAACGTTTTATGTGTAGTTGAAGTTACAATGTCGGCTACGCCAACCGGGCTAGGATGTAACCCCACCGCTACTAAGCCAGCAATGTGAGCCATATCGACCATTAATAAGGCGCCGACTTGATCGGCAATATCGCGGAATTTTTGAAAATCAATTACGCGACTATAGGCGGAAGCGCCAGCAACAATTAATTTGGGCTGAACTTCTTGTGCAACTTTTAGGACTTGATCATAATCTAAAAAGCCGTTGTCATCGACACCATAACTATAGAAGTCATAAGTTTTACCAGAAAAATTAACTTTCGAACCATGAGTTAAGTGACCGCCCGCATCTAAGTCCATGCCTAGTACGCGATCACCAGGTTTAATTAGGGCACGATAAGCAGCTTCATTAGCCTGGGAACCGGAATGTGGTTGGACATTAGCGTAATCAGCGTGATAAAGCTTTTTCACGCGGTCAATGGCCAATTGTTCAATTTGGTCAATGTATTCATTGCCACCATAGTAGCGTTTGCCTGGATAACCTTCGGCGTATTTGTTAGTTAAAACGGATCCTTGTGCGGCTAAAACTCCTTTTGAAACAATATTTTCCGAAGCGATCAGTTCAATATTGTGTTCTTGACGATCTTGTTCTTGAGCAATGAGCTGCCATAACTGGGGATCTTGTTCTTGATAAGTTGTCATCATAATCCTCCTTACTATTTATGATTAATATCATTATATTATATAATAAAACGCAAAACGGTTTTTTAAGAAAAAAAGATTAAGAAAGTATTAATACTACTATAATGACGTTTTCATAATGCCTCAATCTATGCCATAATTAGCCACAGGAGGTGTAAAAATGCAATCTGATTTTGATTATGAACAATTACAGCAAGGTAAACTTTATCGTTCTGATCAAATTTTACCAGAACATCAATCCATGGCGGGTAAATTGATTGCTCAAAAAATTAATCAAGTTCCTTTAAATCAAACTGAACAAATTGTGGCCTTAGAACATCAGTTGTTTGGCAAAGCCGGACAGAATCTGTATGTTAATCCGCCAGTTTATGTTGATTATGGGCGCCATGTCTTCATTGGTGATAATTTTTATGCTAATCAAAATTGTACTTTTTTAGATGTTAATTCGATTACAATTGGTAATGATGTGCTAATCGGACCAAATACCAGCTTGTACACTGCAGGGCATCCGGTGGATCCGACAGTACGTAAAGAAGGACTGGAGTTTGGTCAACCAATCGTTATTCAAGACAATGTTTGGTTGGGTGGGAGTGTTAGTGTTTTACCTGGAGTAACTATTGGCAAGAATTCCGTGATTGGTGCGGGTTCAGTAGTTACGAAAGATATTCCGGAAAATAGTGTCGCAGTTGGTAACCCTGCTCGCGTGCTGCGAACGATCAATGCGCAAGACTATCAGTATTGGCGCCAGCAGCGCAGCGATTATTGGCAAGCACAAAAGCAGATGCAAAATACAATTCAAGGAGAAAGCAATGATTAAATTAGTCGCAATTGATGTTGATGATACGTTATTAAATAGTAAAGGTGAATTATTGGCGTCAACGATTCAAGTGATTGGTCAAGCAGTTAATAACGGCGTGAAAGTTGTCTTATGCTCGGGCCGCCCCTTAGCTGGTGTGCAAGGATTTTTAAACCAATTAAAGATTCAACAACCAGATCAATATGTTATTACATTTAATGGTGCGGTAATTGAATCGGTAACTGGTGAAAAACTTAGTCAAAAAGGTTTGACGAAAGCTACTTATCAACTGGTCGATACTTATTCCCAAGAACATCACTTGGCCTATAATGTCCTGGATGCTGACAGTCAGATTTACACTAGTAACCAAGATGTAAATTGGGTAACTGTCATTCAAGCTTGGGAAAATCAGGCGGGAATTTTAATTCGTCAACCGCAAGCGGTTTCGGATGATACTACGATGATTAAAGCAGTGTTTGTGGGTGACAAATCTGAATTAGATCGCCAGGAAGCTGAAGTTAAGCAAACTTTTGGTCAGGATAATTATGTAGTACGGGCTGCAGCTAACTTTTTAGAAATAATGCACGCTGATGTTAATAAAGGGATTGCTTTAAAGACTTTGAGTCAAAAATTAGGTTTTACTCCGCAAGAAGTAATGGCAATGGGTGATGAACAGAATGATATACCGATGTTCGATTTTGCGCAAACAGCAGTGGCGATGGGGAATGGTTCGGACTTAGCCAAACAACACGCTACTTATGTTACCCAATCTAATGATCAAGATGGCATTGCGCAAGCCTTTGAAAAGTTTGTTCTATAATATTTTAGTGATTAAAAAAGCCAACTTTTGGTTAAAAGTTGGCTTTTTTAATTGCTTAATTGTGAGCTCAGTGTCTTTTGAAATATTTTAGGATTCTACATATAGTTTTCGAAATTGAGCGATATAATCCGCAGGTAAATTCAAACCTGCTTGAAGATAGTTATCAAAATTACCATATTTGGCAATCAAAACCGTTTGGGCATGTTGTAAATATTCTGGTGCCACTTGCAGAGCAATCAATAATTGTTGTACTTGGTAATCAGTAATTTCATCGCGATGCTGCTCCACAATTTCTTGGTTGGCTTCTTTTCGTAATTCGTTGGTTTTTAAATAGTCATCCATAATGGCTTCGTCACTAGCACCAGCCGCTTTTAAAATTAAAGCAGCTGCAAAACCAGTGCGATCTTTGCCAGCAAAACAATGAAAAATAATTGGTTGTGGCTGTTCAATTAAATCCATCATAAAAGCGTGATAACCAACTTGAGCAGAATGACTGGTAACCAATTGCTCGTAAGTTTCGAGCATATGTTGGTGGGTATCACCAGAGTTTTCTACCATCTTATTCATAGAAGCGTAATTGGCCGTGGCGTCAGCCAAGATGTCCAAATGTTTCCAAGTAATAGCTTTAATTGGAGTATCCGGCATTTGTTCTGTTTCTTTAGTACTGCGAAAATCGTAAATTGTTTTGATTTGACAAGTATTGGCCAAAAAAGCACTTGTTGCTGGTGTTAAATTAATTAATTGGCCACTACGAAAAAAAGTATTCTTTTTTAAATGACCGGTTGCCGTTGCAATACCGCCGATGTCACGAAAATTAACTGGTTCAATTTGCATACTTAATTGTTTCCCTTCAAAGTTACATTAATAGTCTTAATATAAAATAAAACTCATATTTGTCAACAACATTTCTAGAATTTTAATGCAACGGGTGTAGACTAGAATTAAATTAAGCAAAAGAGGTCTGAAGCAATTATGAAAATCAATAAGTATCCTTATCATGCTGATGTCGTGGGGAGCTTTTTACGACCAGCAACTTTAAAAGCGGCTTACCAACAAGCAAAAGATCACAGTTTAACACCAGAAAAATTTCAAGCACTGCAACAACAAGCAGTCAAACAGTTAGTAACCAAGCAACGCCAGCATCATTTGGCGGTGCTGAATGATGGTGAATTTAACCGTGAAAATTTTTTCTTGGATTTTTTGGCAGGGTTAACCGGAATTGCAGTCGTGCCACAAGGTTTTCAATTGAACTTTAGTGGGCAACAGTTAGTTGATGATGGTTTACAATTGGCTGGTAGAATTCAGTACAATGCGCAACATCCTTTTTTTGCGGATTATTTGTATTTAAATAGCCTCTTACACGATGATGAACAAGATAAGGTGACCATTCCAGCACCAACGCCACTCTTATTTAGGGGTAATTTTGCAGTAATTAATAATGTAGAACAATTTTATGCGACGCGCGCAGAATATTTGCACGATATTTTGATTACGTATCAACGCACAATTCAACACTTCTATGATTTAGGTTTACGGTATTTACAATTAGATGACCCGTGGTTATTGGGAATTACATTGCCGTTTGCTGGGTTACAAGAGCAACCAGAAGCAGCACAAAAATTAACACAAGAAATCGTGCAACTGCTGCAAGATTTACTAGCCAGTTTACCAGCCGATTTAATCGTAACAACTCATATTTGTCGCGGTAATTTTCATTCAGCACCGTTAGGTGGGGGAACTTATCAAGATATTGTTGATATTTTGACACAATTACCCTATGATGCCTTTTTCTTAGAATATGATGATCAGCAAGCTGATGGGGATTTTGCTCCCTTAGCGCAAATTCATCAAGAACAACCGCAAGCCGTTTTTGTTTTGGGATTAATTACGACAAAAACTGGGCAAATGGAAACAGCGGCAGAACTTATTGCGCAAATTCAAACCGCGGCCCATTTTGTGCCATTAAATAATTTGGCGTTGTCACCACAATGTGGCTTTGCTTCAACTAAAGAAGGCAATGATTTAACTGGAGAACAGCAATGGGCCAAAATTGATTTGATGAATCACGTGGCTAGTCAAGTATGGTCCGAATAAAGTCAAATTAATAGTAGCAATTAAAAGAGAGGTTGGAACAATCATCGTTGTTTCAGCCTTTTTTAGTGAGTTAACTTGTAAATTCCAGTGACAATGCTACAATAAATTTTGTAAGTAAGTAATTACTAACTTACTAAAATTATGGAGGTTGCCATGACTCAAGAAGTTATTCAATTAATTGATATTCAAAAAAAGTTTGGCCCACAAACAGTTTTGGATGATGTGAGTTTTCAAGTACAAGCTGGTGAAATAGTGGGCTTGATCGGCCCCTCTGGTGCTGGTAAATCCACGATCATTAAGATTACTTTAGGTATGGAAAAAGCCGATGCCGGCCAAGCCACGGTATTTGATACTGTTATGCCCAATCGCGTTTTACTAAAAGATATTGGTTACATGGCTCAGACGGATGCGTTATATGATTCTTTAACCGCTTATGAGAATCTACAATTTTTTGCACAGATGAAAGGCATTGCGAAACAACAAATTGATGAACAAATTCAACATGCGGCGGCGGTAGTTGATTTGACATCAGACCTCAAAAAACGAGTTAGTGGTTATTCGGGCGGAATGAAGCGGCGGTTATCTTTAGCGATTTCTTTATTAGGTAATCCGCCATTATTAGTTTTAGATGAACCGACAGTGGGGATTGATCCAGCATTGCGCCAGCAAATTTGGCAAGAATTGATGCGCTTGCGCGATAGTGGCCGGACCATTTTAATTACCACTCACGTCATGGATGAGGCGGAATTGACGGATCGGGTAGCTTTATTATCCGATGGGCAAATTATTGCTAATGATCATCCCAGGAATTTAGAAAAACAATACAATGTTCAAACAGTAGAAGAAGTCTTTTTGAAAGCAGAAGGTGACTTGAAATGAGAACATGGGCTATTACCAAACGTGTATTAAAGGAATTATTTCGTGATAAGAAGACTTTGGCGCTCATGTTTATTGCGCCGTTAATTGTCTTAGCTTTAATGAATTATATTTTTAATGTTAATACCACAACTAATGTTACAATTGGCACCGTAGAAGTTTCGCAAAGTTTAAAACATAATTTAAATCAGGTCCAGCATGTTCATGTTAAAACTTATCAGTCCCCTCAATCAGCTAAGGCTGCTTTGAAAAAAGAACAGGTGGATAATATCATTGTTCAACGTAAAAATAAGTTGGTGGTCACTTACGCGAATGTTGATGCGGGCAAAACCAAATTAGCTAAATCAGCTTTACAAGTGGCCTTGAATCAAAAAAATATAAATCAATTAAAATCATCATTTCAAACTCTTCAAAAAGTTTTGCCGTCCACATTGCAACAACCAACAGTGCTAGGTCAATCTAAAAAACTAAAAATTCATAATGCTTATAACTACGGTACGAAAGATTCGACATTTTTTGACAAATTAATGCCGATTCTGATGGCGGCCTTTGTCTTTTTCTTTGTTTTCTTGATTTCAGGAATGGCGTTGTTAAGTGAACGGACCTCAGGAACGTTGAATCGCTTGTTAGCCACTCCAGTAAAGCGTTCTGAAATCGTTTGGGGTTATATGTTGAGTTATGGACTAATCGCTATTTTGCAAACTATTTTAATTGTTTTGTTTACGGTAGGTATTTTGAAAGTGCAAGTCGTTGGTTCTTTATGGTTAGTTTTATTAATCACTCTACTTTTGGCTTTAGTGGCTTTGTCATCCGGAATTTTTATGTCCACTTTTGCCAAATCCGAATTTCAAATGATGCAGTTCATTCCAGTAATCGTCATTCCCCAAATTTTCTTTTCCGGAATTGTACCATTAACTTCCATGGCTAAATGGGCGCAATGGTTGTCTGATATTTTACCATTAAAGTATGCTTCTGAAGCTTTGACGAATGTGATTATGAAAGGATTTACTTTGAATCAGATTAGTGGTGATCTTTTAGTTCTCGTTGTCTTTCTTTTAGCACTAACTGTTGGTAATATAATAGGATTAAAACGTTACAGAAAGGTTTAAAGTCATATGACTCAAAAAATTGTTGATTCTTGGTTAGCTGATGAAAAGATTCCGGCTGGTAAAAAGAAAATCTTTCAAGCAGCAGTTAAGCTATTTGCGCAAAAAGGTTATCAAGCAACCACGACTGCGGCTATTGCACGAGAAGCCGGTCTAAGTGATGCAACGATGTTTAAACATTTTAAAAATAAATCTGACTTGTTGCAGGCAATTATTACGCCGTTGATGCAACAAATGGTTCCCAAGATCAGTGATCAGTTTTTACAACAAATTCAACAGCAGGCCACTAATGTTAGAGATTTGATAGCGTATATTATGCGTGATCGTTATCAGTTTATGGCTAATAACTGGCAAATTATTTTGATTGTGTTGGATCAAATTTTAGTCAATCAGAACTTTCGCACGCAGGTGTTAGACATAGTGCAGCCTAAGTTAAACAAAGCGTTAGAGATCTTAACACAATTGTTAAAAACGGATCAGCAGGTCAGTTCAGAAGTGACTGCTACTGATTTAATCCGTTTAATCGTTGGTCAATTGTTAGTTACTTTTATTCAAAATTACAAATTGCAAGATCCTAATGGCATTGATGCTCGGCAAGAAGAACAAACAATGGAAAAGATGATTTTTTGGATTCAACAAGCAGTTAAAAAATAATTCTTGACTTCTGCTTAAATGAAAACTATACTGTTTAAGTGTTGAAACAAGCAGAAGCTCCCGCTTCTCACCCAAGCTTAAAGCCACTGGGTTAGATAATAATAATCGATAATTGATTGCGGGTGCTTCGGCACCCGCATTTTTTGTGAGTGATAATTTTTCGGAGGTGGATACCCATAGCTAATAATAGCAAAAACAATATGATCGTGAATGATCGCATTCGTTCACGTGAATTGCGTGTAATTTCAGTTAATGGAGAACAATTAGGTGTTAAGACTAAGCAGGAAGCATTACGCTTGGCCGAACAAGCAGACTTGGATTTGGTATTGGTTTCGCCTAATGCCAAACCTCCAGTAGCTAGAATTATGGATTATGGAAAATATCGGTTTGAGTTACAAAAAAAGGACCGCGAATCTCGTAAAAAACAGAAGACTGTTAGCATCAAAGAGATTCGCTTGAGTCCAACTATTGAGCAAAATGATTTTGATACCAAACTCAAGAATGCTCGTAAATTTCTCGAAAAGGGTTCAAAAGTTAAAATCTCGATTCGCTTCCGTGGTCGTGCTATCACTCACAAAGAAATCGGTCGGGATGTTTTGGAACGTATGGCAGATGCAACGAAAGATGTTGCAACCGTAATTACGCGGCCAAAGATGGATGGTCGTAGTATGTTCTTAATGCTTGCTCCAATTAATGACAATAAGAAAAAATAACAACGCAGGAGGATTTTATTATGCCTAAGCAAAAAACACATCGTGCATCAGCAAAACGTTTTAAATTTACTGCTAATGGTGGTTTGAAGCGTGATCATGGTTATACTAGTCACCGTTTCCACGGTAAGACTAAGAAACAACGTCGTCAATTAGCTAAATCAGCAATGGTCAGCTCCAGTGATATGAAACGTATCAAACAAATGTTGACTACTTACAAATAACATTATTTTATTTAATAATTTTTAGGAGGAATCTTTATGCCACGTGTTAAAGGTGGAACAGTAACTCGCAAACGTCGGAAGAAAGTTCTTAAGTTAGCCAAGGGTTACCGCGGTTCTAAACATATTCAATTTAAAGCAGCATCAACACAGTTATTTAATTCTTATCATTATGCTTTTCGGGATCGTAAGCAAGTTAAGCGTGATTACCGCAAATTGTGGATTGCCCGGATTAATGCTGGTGCTCGGATGTATGATCTGAGTTATAGCAAATTAATGCATGGTTTGAAGTTAGCTCAAGTTGATATCAATCGGAAGATGTTAGCAGATTTAGCAGTTAATGACCAACGTGCTTTTAAGAAGTTAGTTGATTTAGCTAAAGATGCGTTAAAATAAACACGTAACTAGCTTAGCTAGTTACGTGTTTTTCATCGAATGAGTTTAAAAATAAAAAGTTACTAAAAGTTGAGTGTTATGTAGAGTTTATTATGATAGATAATTGATATCTACGTTAAATCTCAACTTTTTTACGGATAATATAGAGGAAGTGAACACTCTGGGAATCTTCAAGCCAAACATGATGATTGAACAAATCACACAAATCCCCCCTGAAGAATTTATGGCGGCAGGGATTAAAGTGATTTTATCGGATTTAGATAATACTTTGATTCCTTGGAATCAAAAGGATCGCCAAAATGCGCAGTTAGCCAATTGGTTAAAGGCGTTGACCGCTCATGGGATTCAATTAGTTATTGTGTCGAATAATAATGAAGAGCGGGTTAGTCGGGCCGTGGCGGGATTACCAATTAAAATAGTTGCACGAGCCTTGAAACCATTACCGTTTGCTTTACGCAAATATCTCAAATCTAACTCTTATCGTAAACAAGAAGTAGTAATGGTTGGTGACCAGTTAATGACTGATGTTTTGGCAGGTAATTTGGCCGGAGTGCAAACAATCTTAGTCAAACCGTTAGTGGCGACGGATTCTAAAAAAACCCGGATTAATCGGATGATTGAACGTCCCATTTTAAAGATTAATCATTTTCTGTATCCACAACTAGATTGGAGGCGGCATTTACGTGACTGATGAAGTATTATCTTGTGTAGGTTGTGGGGCACAATTACAGAGTACTAATGCCCAGTTAGCCGGTTTTGTTCCTAGTAGTGCCCTGAAAAAGGCCGAATCAGCTTTGGATGACCAAGAACTTTATTGTCAACGTTGTTTTCGTTTGCGACACTATAATGAAGTAGCGGAAGTTCCGTTAGATAATCGTTCCTTTCAAAAACTGTTAAAACGCATTGGTCAAAAAGCGGCGCTAGTTGTTTACGTGATGGATATTTTTAATTTCTCGGGAAGCATTGTCAGCAACCTAAAATCGTATATTAAAAATAATCCTGTGTTAATTGTTGGCAATAAGCTGGACTTAATTCCTAATTCCTATAATCAAAATAAATTAGTTAATTGGCTGCAACAACAGGTCAAACAAATGGGCTTGCATCCCGTTGGTACGCAACTGGTTAGTGCCCAAAAATTAACGCATGTTGACCAATTGATGCACCAAATTGATCAATTGCGTCATGGTCAAGATGTCTATGTCGTCGGTTCTACTAATGTCGGCAAATCAACACTGATTAATGCCATTTTACAAGCTAACAGTGAACTGAAAAATTTAATTACGACCTCTAGTTATCCGGGAACTACTTTAAATGAAATTCGAATTCCGTTAGCTGGTGGTGGTGATTTGATTGATACACCAGGAATTATCCATCCCGGTCAAATTGCTAATTTGTTAACGGCCAAAGATCTCAAATATCTAGCACCACAAAGTGAATTACATCCGAAAGTTTTTCAATTAAAGCCCCAGCAAACCTTGTTTTTAGCGGGGTTAGGCCGGTTAGATTTTTTAGAAGGTGCTGCGGGTTCCTTTGCGGCTTTTGTGAATAATCAATTGTATGTTCACCGCACTAAGTTAAGCCATGCAGATGAATTTTATCAAGCTCACCGAAGCGACTTGTTGGCGCATCCCCAAACGAAGGAGCCAATTGAACAATTAGTAGCTCACACAATTCAAACTACCGAAAAAAGTGATATTGTGTTTTCTGGCTTGGGCTGGGTTTGTGTCCCAGCTCATGTGGTCGTTAAAGCTTATTTGCCAGCTGGGATTAAAGTTAATGTGCGGCCCGCTTTGATTAATTAAGTGGAGTAAATTATGTTAAATAAAAAGCAATTAAAATTTTTGAAAGGTCAAGCGCAATCCTTGACACCTAGTCTTCAAATCGGCAAGAATGGTCTCAGTGCTAATTTTCTGAAACAACTGCAAGACCAAATAGAATTACAAGAATTAATTAAAATTAATTGGTTACAAATGGCACCGGTTAATCGGACCGAAGTCGTTGCCACAATTACCCAAGCGGATAGTCAAATTATTTTAGTGCAACAAATCGGTCATACTGCGGTTTTTTATCGACCTGCTACACAAAAAGAACACCAACAATTAAGTCTTGAGGTGGCAAAAATCAAAGGATAGGTGATCAAAATGGCGCAGACCTTAACTACTAAGCAAGTAGTTACCAAGCCACAAACTCAAATGGCTTCCACAACGAAAAAAAAGCGCATTGGTATTTTAGGTGGAACTTTCAATCCACCACATGTTGGGCATCTGATGATTGCGGATCAAGTTTTTGCTCAATTGGGTTTAGATAAGATTTTGTTTATTCCAGATGCTAAACCACCACATGTTGATGTGAAAACCGCTATTTCGATTGAACATCGTGTTGAGATGGTGCGACGAGCCATCATTGATCATCAAAATTTTGATTTGTGTTTGATTGAAGCAAAACGGGGTGGTATTAGTTATACCTATGATACGATGCGTCAATTAAAATTAATGCACCCAGAAAATGAATATTATTTTATTATTGGCGGCGATATGGTCGAATATTTACCGAAATGGCATAAAATTGATGAATTAACGAAAATGGTGCAATTTGTCGGTGTTTGTCGCAAAGGTTATGAAAAAAGTTCACCATATCCGCTGATTTGGATTAATATGCCCGAAATTGACGTTAGTTCCACGTGGATTCGCCAAACAGTGCAGACCCAAGGCTCAATTCGGTATTTTGTTCCTGATTTAGTACGTCAATATATTGAAGAAAAGGGGCTTTATAGTAATGATCGTTCAAACTGATTATGATTTTGTTGCTTTAAAACAGCAAGTTCAAGCTAAATTGTCACCTTATCGTTTTGAACATTGTGTGCGCACGAGTCAACGCAGTGTAGAGCTGGCCCAGTTAAATCACAGTGATGTAACCAAAGCTAAAGTGGCAGGTCTAGTTCACGATTATGCCAAAGAACGTAGTGCCGATGAATTTATTCAAGTGATTAAACAAGAAAATTTGGATCCTGATTTGTTAAATTATGGGAACGCGATTTGGCATGGCGTTGTAGGTGCTTATTTTATTCAAAAAGAACTGGGCATTTATGATGAAGAAATTCTAAACGCGGTGCGTAATCATACTACGGCAGCCGTGAAAATGACGACTTTAGATAAGATTGTTTTTATGGCTGATTATACAGAAGCAGGGCGGGATTTTCCGGGAGTCGAAGAAGCTCGGCGAATTACCGATCAAGATTTAGATGCCGGGGTTAGTTATCAGATTGAACATACCTTGCAACTGTTATTGAGTCAGAAACAGCAAATTTATCCGAAAACAATTGATAGCTATAATCAATGGGTTGTAGCAGCCAAAAAGTGAGGTTTACGATTGAATAGTCAACAAATAATGCAAATTGCAGTTCAAGCAGCAGATTCCAAACACGGGCATGCGATTACTGTTTTAAACATGCAGCAAGTTAGTTTGGTTGCGGATTATTTTGTCATCGTGGATGCTAATAGTCAGCGCCAAGTTGATGCTATTGTGGATGCGGTGGTTGAAGCCGAAGAAAATCACGGTTTAACGATTAAACAAATTGAGGGCTCAAAAAATTCACCGTGGATTTTGTTGGATTTAGGTGATGTCATTGTGCACGTCTTTACTCAAGAAACGCGTGAATTTTATCAATTGGAAAAGCTATGGTCACAAGCACCAGTTGTTGAAGTTGCTCCCTTACTGAAAAAATAATGCGCGTTTGTGGAGTAATCGCTGAGTATAATCCGTTTCATAATGGTCATTTATGGCAGCTGCAACAAATTCGCCAGCAATTACAGCCTGATGTGTTAATAGTGATTATGTCAGGTAATTTTGTTCAACGTGGTGCGATTGCGCTGGTTGATAAATGGCAGCGGGCGCAAATGGCGTTGGCAGCGGGAGTAGATTTGGTGGTTGAGTTGCCGTTTTATGGTGCCGTTCAACCAGCAGATATTTTTGCCCGAGAAGCTCTGAAACTGTGTCAACAATTAGCAGTTTCGCACCTGGTTTTTAGCACAGAGAATGCACAATTAGATTATCAAACATTAGGTCAAAAAATTGCCCAAATAAATCCATCTAAAGAAACATTTACAGATTATCGTCAGACCTATGCCACACAATTTAATCAAGTCTTACAATCACAGTTGGGTTTAACATTAACTAATCCCAATGAGCTACTAGGTGTTGCTTACGCCCAGGCGGCGTTTGAGTTAAATTATGCGGTGCAACTGGTTGCTCTGCCGAGGCAAGGCTTGGGGCAACATGATCAAAGTGATTTGTCGGGAAAGTTTTCTAGTGCTAGTGCCATTCGCCAAGCAATATTGCAAGACCAGTCTTATCAATTAGCAATTCCAGACTTTGTGACTGACTTGTTAAAGCCACCATTTCTCAGTTGGCAGCAGCTTTTTCCGTATTTAAAATATCGGTTGTTGACGAGTAGTTTGGAAGAATTAGGGCAAATTTACCAGATGAATGAGGGCTTGCAGTATAAGCTCAAACAAGCAGTAGTTACCAGTACGAATTTTTCGGATTTTTTGTATCGTATTAAGAGTAAAAGGTATACGTTTGCGCGCTTGCGCCGGCTATGCCTGTATGTATTATTGAATATTTCTACTAGTCAAATGCAGCAAATGTTGGCGCAACC
Organism: Bombilactobacillus sp. ESL1097; assembly: GCF_058107205.1. Classification (NCBI taxonomy): domain Bacteria; kingdom Bacillati; phylum Bacillota; class Bacilli; order Lactobacillales; family Lactobacillaceae; genus Bombilactobacillus; species Bombilactobacillus sp. ESL1097. The sequence goes on from NZ_JBYLUB010000001.1 coordinate 649,191, forward strand.
GTATTTGCAGGTTTTGGGCTTTAATGTCAGTGGTCAACAACATTTGCATTATTTACGCAAGCAAGTGAGTTGGCCGTTAATTACGAAAGTTACGCAAAAATTGGGTAACAAGCCGGGAATTATGGCTGATGCTGTGCAAATAGATCGTTTGTTAACGTTATTTGATTTACCGGAGCAAAACTTTGGACGACAACCATTACGAAAGTAGGTGATTATAATGTTAGTTTTTAAAACTCGAGAATTAGAAAAGTATCGCCAAGAACCATTAATTTTAAAACAAACGCTGGATGTTAGTGCCGATCTAAAGCAACGTGACCCACAAATCATGGAAGTGAGCCCAATTCAGGTTCAAGGCGCGATTAGTTTAGATGGGCAATTTATTTTCGGAGATCTTCACCTGACAGGTTCTATGACTTATCCGTCAACACGGAGTTTAGAGCCGGTTGTTTTACCAATTGATTTTACTTTTCATGAAACATATACGAATTTAACAGATGATCAAATTACCCCAGAACAAAAAGAGCAATACGATTTAATTATTTCATTGACGGACCAAACTTTAGACTTACAACAAGCGATTGAAGATAATCTATTATTGAATATTCCAACTCAGGTTTTAACGCCCCAAGAACAAGCGACCGGGGCTATGCCACAGGGCAATGAGTGGACGGTTATTTCAGAAGATGATTATGAAAAAAAAGCCACACCCAATCTAGAAGCTAGTGAAGAATTATCCAAGTTAAAAGATTTTTTTGCTGATGATAAGCAAGATTAAATAATTAAGGATTATCAATCGTTGCGAGTTGTGATAGGGTATTGTTAGACAAATGATCAACAGGAGGCACATGAAGATGAATAAACCAACCATTGGTGTCATTGGTATGGCTGTCATGGGTAAGAATTTAGCTTTAAATATTGAAAGTCGGGGATATACGGTTGCTATTTATAATCGGACCACGGCGAAAACCAAGCAAGTAATTGAAGATCATCCGGACAAAAGTTTAGTTCCTAGCTTTACGATTGAAGATTTCGTCAATTCTCTGGAAAAACCGCGCCGGATTGTGATGATGGTGAAGGCTGGTAAGGCGACGGATGCTGTGATTGATGAATTAATACCATTACTTGATCAAGGTGATGTCTTAATTGATGGTGGTAATACATTCTTTGAAGACACTATGGCACGTAATAAGCGACTTGATAAGTCTGGCATTAACTTTATTGGCATGGGCACTTCTGGTGGTGAATTAGGTGCTTTGAAGGGCCCTTCTTTAATGCCTGGTGGCCAAAAAGAAGCTTACGATTTGGTAGCGCCAGTTTTGGAACAAATTGCGGCTAAAACCGATGATGGTCAGCCATGTGTTACCTATATTGGGCCAAATGGTGCGGGACATTACGTCAAAATGGTGCATAACGGTATTGAATATGGTGATATGGAGTTGATTGCTGAAAGTTATAACTTGATGCGTAATTTAGGTCAATTAACACCAGAACAATTAGCAGAAATTTTTAGTCAATGGAACGAAGGCGAACTTTCCAGTTACTTGATTGAGATTACTGCTGATATTTTGACGCGTAAAGATGATTTAGGTAGTGATCAACCGATTATTGATGTAATTTTAGATGCTGCAGGTAATAAAGGTACGGGTAAATGGAGTTCACAAAGTGCTCTTGAATTAGGTGTGCCGCAATCATTGATTACTGAAGCTGTTTATGGCCGTTATATCTCAACCTTTAAGGATGAACGGGTTAAAGCCAGTGAACAGCTACCAGCGTCCAAGTTAGAAATGAAAGTTCCAGATGACTTTACTGAAAAAATTCGGGAAGCTTTGTACTTTAGCAAGATCATGAGTTACGCGCAAGGCTTTGCGCAGTTAAAAGCAGCTTCTGATCATTATGATTGGAATTTGCAATACGGTAAGATTGCTAATATTTGGCGTGAAGGTTGCATTATTAGAGCGCAATTTTTGCAAAAGATAACGGCGGCTTATCAGAACCAACCTGATTTAGATAACTTATTGTTAGACGATTACTTTAAAGATATTTGTGCTAAATATCAAGATTCTGCGCGTCAAGTCGTAGCTTGGGCCGTACAAGCGGGAATTCCTGTTCCAGCTTTATCTGCGGCCATTGCTTATTATGATTCTTATCGCGCAGCTGTTTTACCAGCTAGTTTGATTCAAGCACAAAGAGATTACTTTGGTGCTCATACTTATCAACGCGTTGACCGTGCTGGTATCTTCCATTATCCATGGTATGAAGAGCAATAATCTGTAGTATTAAAATGTAATTAATATAGAGATAAGTTAGAAAACTCGGTAATTTTATTGCCGAGTTTTCCTACTGTTTAGCTTCTTTTTGAGCATTAAAATAGCGCAGATTGCATAAATGTATTATTATAATAGTCCTGTTCCCAATAGTTAATACTTGAAAGCAATAAAATTAATCATGCTTATTAGAAAAAATGAGGTTTGTTGGAATTGGGGGGAGCAGGTACTCAGAGTGTTTTAAAATTAGTGGTATCGTTAAAATGTTAATCATAGATTTTAAGTTTCTGTATTATTAGCCAAAGGTTAAATAAACGTGATACACTAATGATAGCGAGATTTAGAAAAAATTAATCTAATTAAGAACTGGAGTCTTATAAATGTCAAAAATATTAATCATTGAAGATGAAAAAAATTTAGCCCGCTTTGTAGAATTAGAGTTACAACACGAAGGTTATGATACCCGTGTGGAACTAGACGGGCGCAAAGGTTTAGACGCCGCTTTAGGTGAAGATTGGGACGCTATTTTGTTAGACTTAATGTTACCAACTTTAAATGGTCTAGAAGTTTGCCGCCGTATTCGTCAAGAAAAGAGTACCCCCATTATTATGATGACGGCACGGGATTCGATTATTGATCGCGTATCTGGTTTAGATCATGGTGCTGATGATTATATCGTCAAACCGTTTGCGATTGAAGAATTATTGGCACGTTTACGGGCATTGTTGCGGCGAATTGATATCGAAGACCAGAAGATGGCGCCACATTCAACCAAGATTGAATACCGTGACTTAATTATGGATAAAGAAGCACATACTTTGAGTCGCAACGGTCAAGTCATTGAATTAACCCGGCGCGAATACGACTTATTCTTAACTTTATTGAATAACATGGGGAAAGTTTTAAGTCGGGAACAATTATTGAAGAGTGTTTGGGGCAGTGAATCCACGCAAAGTGAGACCAATATTGTTGATGTTTATGTGCGTTATCTACGTAATAAAATTGATGTACCTGATAAAGAAAGTTATATCCAGACGGTTCGTGGTACTGGTTACGTTGTTCGCCCATGAAGCAAAAATTAGCTAATTTACGAATTACTATTCAATTTAAGTGGACGTGTTTTTTGAGTTTAGCTATTTTTTTAGTGTTTGGTCTTTTTTCAACTTTAATCTATACTTCAGTCAATCAAGCTTTATTACGTAGTGAAGAAAATAATGTGCGGGATACTATTTCCGCAGTGGATAGTCGCTTTAATGTTTACCAAGGTCCTTTGAATAAGCAACAAGTGCAAAATCGTTTAGCACCGCGCTTAAATCAAAAAACGGTGGAACGGGATGCCAATGGTAATTTAGTGGCTGAAAATCCAGAAAAATTTTACCATGACAGTTTATCCAAGCAATTGGCGCGTGGTGATTTAGCCATTGTGTTATATGATTTGCACGGGATGGTTTTGTTTAAAGATGGGGCAATTGATCCCAACTTTACTGGCACCACGAAGATTACGGTCAAAAAAGTTCCCAGAAAATTGAGCTTTTTAGAAACGACGGTGCCGATTCACTCAAGTCGTAATCATAAAGTGATTGGCTACGTCAAAATTAACGACGGTCTGCGCGGTTATCACCGTGCTTTTCGCGAACTTAATCGCTGGATGATTGTGGTCATTATTTTTGCATTATTGTTAAGTGTCTTTTTGGGCTATGTTTTAACGCAACCGTTAGTGCGGCGCATTAACCAAGTTAATCGTACGATTGATGAGATTAACGAAGATCCTGATTCGCAATCGCGGATTCCCAAGCAGTCGTCTAATGATGAAATTACGGACTTGGTCGACCGCTTTAACCATATGTTAGACCGCCTGCAAGAGTATACCAATCAGCAAAAAGAGTTTGTGGAAGATGTTTCACACGAATTACGGACGCCCGTGGCGGTCATTGAAGGCCATCTCAAGATGCTTCAACGCTGGGGCAAAGATGACCCCAAAGTGCTTGATGAATCCATTGAAGCATCTGTGAGTGAAATTTCGCGGATGAAAAAATTGATTCAAGAAATGTTGGATTTAACGCGGGCAGAACAAATTGAAGTCAATTACACCAATGAAGTCACAGAAGCTAATGAAACGATTAAGCAAGCTTATGGCGATTTTGTGATGTTACACCCTGACTTTGAAATTGATTTTGATGATACGGTGCCAGATCATACCATGGTACAAATCTACCGCAACCATTTGATGCAAATCTTGGTCATTTTATTAGATAATGCCGTCAAATATTCTAAAGATCGTAAAGAGATTAACTTGTCGGCTTCGACCGAAGATGGCATGTTAAATATTGCGGTACAAGATTTTGGCGTGGGCATTACCCAAACAGATTTACAACGCATTTTTAATCGCTTTTACCGTGTTGATAAAGCTCGTTCACGTGAAAGTGGAGGTAATGGTTTGGGCCTGTCAATTGCCAAAAAGATTGTGGAAATGTATAAAGGAACTATTACGGCCGAAAGTGCGGTGGGTTCAGGTACCATTTTCCGAATTAATTTGCCGCTGGTTGAATCGAAAAAATTAAAGTAGTTTTAGAAGACTGAAAGCCTTGTAAATGACGTTGGTTGTTTGCAAGGCTTTTTTGTGTTGATTTCAAAATTCAAAAGCGACATTAACTGGTTGTAAAAAATAAGATGTTAATTTTTATTAAATTGATTTAATTTTAAAAAATATTATCTTTGCACAAAAAACAATGTTAATAAGCATAAAATATCAAACCAATTATTCTTCTTTTGTTTTAATTAAATGGATAAATCAAAACTAACTGCTTCTTGATTAATAATTAATTAAAGCACTATAATAATCATACAAATGTTCTAGAATATTTAGCAATTAAAACGGCGGTTTAAAGTGTAATGTAAGCGCTTGTTGATTTGGGCGTGGAGTACTAAAGAAGGGTCTTTTGGTGATGAAGGTTAAATATTCGCAAGCTGTGATCTTGGTAATGGAACTTTTTAGTTTGTGGTTAGGATTAAGTCAGATAGCTCAAGCCACTACTATGCAGTCGCGTAACGATTTTAGTCAAATGCTTAATCAAAATAATGACCTCTTGACCAATCCGAAGAGTTTGGATTTGCTAACTCAGAACCCAGCAAAGCAGGGTAATAATCTCTTAAAAAAGCAACCGACCATTAGTAACTTTACAACTTTAACAGCGCCAGTCAGTGGGGTAGCGGGGAGTTGTCCGTGGACCCTTGATGTTGATGGTACACTAACAGTGGGTCCGGGTACTTTAGGTGTTTACAGTTATTATAAAGATGAAGATTCATATAGTTACAATTATGGTGAAAATTGGTTGAAACATCTAAGCAATGTCAAAAAAGTAGTTCTGCAACCAGGAGTTCAACTTCCAACTAACTGTCGCTACGTTTTTGCTAGCTTAAGATATTGTACTGAAATAGATGGCTTAGAAAATTTAGATACTAGTCAAGTAACTAATATGGCTGATATGTTCAACAATTGCGGTGTACAAAGTTTAGATTTAAGTAATTTTGATACTAGTCAAGTTGCTAATATGACGTACATGTTTGCTAGTTGTCGCAAGTTACTAAGTTTAGATTTAAGTAATTTTGATACTGGTCAAGTCACTGATATGTCTTACATGTTCTCTTATTGTGACAGTTTATCAAGTTTAAATTTAAGTAATTTCAACACTGGCAAGGTCATTGATATGTCTTACATGTTTTTTGATTGTGAAAATTTATCAAGTTTAAATTTAAGTAATTTTGATACTGGTCAAGTCACTGATATGTCTTACATGTTTTTTGATTGTAGCAGTTTATCAAGTTTAAATTTAAGTAATTTCAACACTGGCAAGGTCATTGATATGTCTTACATGTTTTTTGATTGTGAAAATTTATCAAGTTTAAATTTAAGTAATTTTGATACTGGTCAAGTCACTGATATGTCTTACATGTTTTTTGATTGTAGCAGTTTATCAAGTTTAAATTTAAGTAATTTTGATACTAGTCAAGTTGCTAATATGACGTACATGTTTGCTAGTTGTATCAATTTATCAAGTTTAAATTTAAGTAATTTTGATACTGGTCAAGTCACTGATATGTCTTACATGTTCACTACTTGTAGAAATTTATCGAACTTAAATTTGAGTGGCATTAACACCAGCAAAGTCACTGATATGTCTTCGATGTTCTCTTATTGTAGTAAATTACCAAGTTTAGATTTAAGTGGCATTAACACTAGCAATGTTAAGGATATGTCTTCTATGTTTAGCGGCTGTAGCAGTTTACCAAGTTTAGATTTAAGTAAATTTGATACTAGCAATGTTATTAATGTATCTTCTATGTTCAGTGATTGTAGCAGTTTATCAAGTTTAAATTTAAGTAATTTTGATACTAGTCAAGTTGCTAATATGACGTACATGTTTGCTAGTTGTATCAATTTATCAAGTTTAAATTTAAGTAATTTTGATACTGGTCAAGTAACTGATATGTCTTACATGTTCACTACTTGTAGAAATTTATCGAACTTAAATTTGAGTGGCATTAACACCAGCAAAGTCACTGATATGTCTAATATGTTCAGTGATTGTAGTAGTTTACCAAATTTAGATTTAAGTAATTTTGACACTAGTCAAGTTACTGATATGTCTTCTATGTTTAGTGGCTGTAGCAGTTTACCAAATTTAGATTTAAGTAATTTTGACACTAGTCAAGTTATTAGAATGTTTTATATGTTCTATAACTGTAGCAGTTTGACCCATTTAGACGTCAGCAACTTTAACACCAGTAAGGTTGTTGATATGGAAAGTATGTTCTCTGGTTGTAGCAATTTAATGAGTTTAGATTTAAGTAAATTCGATACCACTAAAGTTCAGTACAAAGAATCTATTTTATATTTTACGCAAGGTGATCATAATTTGTGGAAAATTAAAGTAAGTTCTAAGGTGCTCTTTCCTAATGCCTATCATTATAGCTCTAGTAGTAAGTACGATTGGTATAATGATTATGTAGACATGCCACAATTAGGTTTGACTTTTCAAGATGGCACTTATCAATATAAAGTTTTAGGTCAGGCTGGGCAAAAGACCGGCGCTTGGCAAGCCGTGGGTGCAGGAACGGACCATCACCCAACTGGGACCATTTATCCGACCCGAGATTCGTTGGATGATGATTTTTTACGTAATGTTAATCGTCCGAGTCAAGATCAAGATTCGGACGCCAGTAAGGGAAATCCTACGCAAACTTTAGTCTGGCAGCATCAGTTAAAGAATCAAACACCGCAAGTAAGGTTTGGGACATTGGGCACTACAAATATGGGCCTAGAATATTGCCATGATTATCAAGATAAGAGTTTGCCCGCTATACAACTAAGCGGCATCGTGATTGATAATGATAGCTCTCAAGTACAGTTGTATTATGCTATTGATCCAGTGGATACTAATCCGAATTTAGCTGAGATTGAAAACTATCAAAAATTACAGCTTACACCTTTGACTATTCAAGATCCGTCATTGGCGCAATCTTGGACAGCAGATATTATTGATCAGACTGATTTAAAGACTTTAGCCACTCCCAAGGCTGGCGGTCATCAAATTAAGATCTATGCAGTTGATAGTGGGGGCCAGTTTACTAGTGAAAATCCGCAGGCTTCAACAGTAGCAACAGTTAATGTTGCTGAAAATAGTTTAGTACAGATCAATTATCTTGATAGTGCTACTAACCAGCCAGTTTTTAATAAAGATGAAGATGGACACAAAGCTGCTCAGACGATTGTCGGTGTGGTCGGCAAGCCGGTAGATCCGACAGATCAAGCTAATTTTCCAACTGCGATTAAGACAAAGCATTATCGTTATACTTTAACTAACGCTTTAGAAATACCACAAGTTTTCCCAGCTATTACTTCGGATCCCTTGTTACCACTAGTGCCGTATCAATTAGATTTGAAATATAATTCAGGTACGATGAGCTTGAGCGTGCCGGATACGCTAGACTTCGGCACCAAGATTGTACAAACGGCCAAGCAAGCTTACGATTTGCCGTATGATGCCACACGAACAGTATTAAAAGTAACGGACACCACGGGAGTACCGAGTTGGCAACTCAGTTTAGCGATTGCAGATTTCACTAGTGATCAAACGACAACGCCATTAACAGACATTTTCCAATATTTACCTGCTGATAGTAGTACGCCAACTGCCATTTCGCAAACGCCGGCGCTAATTGATCAGTATGACAAGCATCATACGCTTGTTGATGGTTCTGGTAAGGCAGTTACTGATATTTCAACAGGTTGGTGGAATGCTAGTCATCGCCAAATTGCGGGTCCCAAGTTAGACTTACGACAATTGCAAACACCTGTCTATGAAGCAAATTATCATGCTACAGCAAAATGGTCGTTAGTCAATTCATTACAATAAAAATGCGGCGAGTAAAGTCGCTTAAGATTTGAGTATAGCTTGAAATGATCACTTAAGTGTATCAAATAATCAGTTAAAAAATGCTCCTCACCATTAGATGTTAAATCTAACGATGGGAGCATTTTTAGTAAGGTACTATTGCAAAAATTTACTTATGATGCTGTTGCTTACCAGCATTACGTTGGCGATTTTTTTGATGTTGTTGCTTAGTTTGACCAAATTGTTTTGCATTGTCCTTTGTTGGTGCTGCTTGTTGGGCAAAAGTTTTTTCGGTAACTACTTGCACAATCGGCTTGTCTTTTAATTCTTGGTCGACTTGCTTACGCACCTTTGGCGTGATGATATAATCGCTAATCAATTGCTGTAAGACGACGATGATCCCGCCAATTAAGAAGTACAGACCTAAAGCAGCTGAGGATGCAATACTAATGAAGAAAGTCATGGCTGGACTGAGCCACATCATAGTTTGCATTTGCTTCTTTTGTTCTGGTGGCACACTCTTTAAAGTCATCCAGCTTTGAACCACGTAAAAAATTGTCGCCACGACTGAGATCAGAATGCTAGGTTTTGATAATGGTGCTCCTAAAAAGTTAGCTTTCGAAATTTCCGGTGAGTATTGCACGGCTTGATAGATGGCAATAAAAATTGGAAATTGTAACAACAAAGGTAAGCAACCCAGGCCCCCAGTTAATTTGATGTCGTTTTTGGAATAGACTTGCATCATTAATTGACTGATTTGCGTTTGTTCTTCTTGCGTAGTTGCCTTTTTTTGCTGTTGTTGAATTAATTGCAGTTGGGGTTGAATGCCCTTCATTTTTTCCTGTTGCACGATTGATTTCTTTTGTTGCATCAAACTTAATGGTAATAAAACTAACCGCACCACAAAGGAAATGAGGATAATGCCCCAGGCATAGCCACTTTTGCCACCAATAGTTTTAGAAACGTAGAGCATTAAGTTTTGGAAAGGTACGCCAATATATTGGTAGATCCAGCCGTAAGGACCATGAGTTGGCGGCTTAAGATTTGCATTGATACCACTGCGAGAGCAGGCGGTGACTAAGAGTAATAGACTTAAACAACCACCCCATAAAAGTAAACGTTTAGTTGTCTTTTTCATAAATTTCTCCATCTCGTTACATCATTGAAAATTTAGAATAATTAGCGAGAGGTTTTTCTTGCCAATTAATATGATCAATCTTAGCAAATTTACTCGGACTTTGCTGCATCACTTTCATAAAATGTTCCAAGTCTAAAGTGTCGCCTTGAGCTTCTAGATGGACGCTACCATCGTCACAATTTTTGACAATGCCAGTAATTTGGTAAGTTTGTGCGACGGAGTAGGTTGCATAACGAAAGCCCACACCTTGTACATGACCATAAATATCTGCTGCAACATGTTTTTGAGTCAAAATCAAAACCTCCTTCGTCCTTGTTCTAAATGATACTTCTCTAGTATAGCGGAAAATATAGTTGAAGCCAAAAGCATTCTATTAATTTTGCCAAGAAAATGTCCAAAAAATGATATGATAAGTAAGAAGATTAGATTTAGAGAGGTTAGCTATGGAGTATATTAGTTCAGGGCAAAATAGTAAAATTAAAGATTTGAAGAAATTACAAAGTCACCGGGGACGTAAAAAGCAACAACGTTACTTGTTAGAAGGCGAGCACTTGATTTTTGAGGCGTTGGCCCATCAAGTTAAGCTAAATGCTATTTATGCAACGACGGATTATCTCAATCGTGATCCCAAACATTTAGTGCGTGATCACATGGACCAAGTAGTGGAAATCACTCCGGAAATTGCGCAGGCGATTACCGACACCGTGTCACCCCAAGGCATTGTTGCGGAATTACCAATACCGCAACCGGAAACTATTGACTTAAGCCATGGAAAGTGGTTATTATTATCACAAATTCAGGACCCGGGTAACGTGGGAACCATGATTCGCACAGCTGATGCTGCTGGGTTCAGTGGCGTCTTACTCAGCGAAGATTCGGTCGACTTTTATGCACCAAAAGTGCAACGTGCTATGCAAGGTAGTCAATTTCATTTACCCGTTCAGTCATTGGATCTACAGTCAGCAGTCAGTGAGTTCAAAGCACAACAAATTCCAGTATACGGAACTTTGGTGAATGATCAGGCCCAAGAGTATCAAACTGTAGCCAAGCCAAAAGATTTTGCTTTAATTATGGGCAATGAGGCGCACGGCTTGGCGCCTGAATTAGCAGCTTTAACGGATACAAATTTATATATTCCCATTTTAGGATCCGCAGAATCATTGAACGTGGCAGTAGCAGCTGGTATTATTATGTATAGACTCAGTCTTTAAGGAGGATACTTTTTGGCTCGAGAATTAAATTGGCAGACTGATGCAGCTTATTTAGCTCAAGTTTCTGATTTATTAGCTAAACCCGAGGTGCAAAAGTTAAGTCAAATTCCACAACATCATTATTCTAATCGTTTGGATCATTCAATTAGCGTTTCTTATCGCAGTTATTTAATTGGCAAGAAGTTGCATTTAGATACCCGCGCTTTGGCACGTGGCGGTTTGTTGCATGACTTGTTTTATTACACTTGGGATCGCAAGCAATTGAGTTTTCGGGCGCACGCCGATATTCACGCACATGTTGCGCTAAATAATGCGCAACAATTAACCGATTTAAGACCAATTGAAGCTGACATTATTGTCAAGCATATGTTTGGTGCGACGTCCACGCCACCGAAATATCTCGAAAGCTTAATTGTTAACTTAGTTGATGATCAGTGTGCCGTGCAGGAAGCTTGCTTGCCCAAGTTGGCATTGTGGCGCCAAAAATTACATTTGAAGCAATCGAATTAAAATTTAATTGAAATTTATGCATGAAAGTTTTAAACTGGTTTTAACGACGATGAAAGAAAGTAGTAGCATCAAGGTCTGGATTCACAGGGACAATTGGGTAAGTGAGAACAATTGAAGCCAGATGATGTGAATTCACTCTGGAGTCTAAACGTCATTAGTCAGCGTTATATGACAGATAAGTGGAGTTTAGGTGCAGCTATCAAGCTGGACTGAACTCAAGCAGGGTGGTACCGCGAAGCTTCGTCCCTTTTAGGGATGGGGCTTTTTTTATTGTTGAAATTATTTATTTAGAGGAGCAGGTAGTGATGGATTTAAAAGATTTATTAAACGATTTGCGGCAAAAAGGTCTACAACAGATTCATGATGCACAAAAAATCGAACATTTAAATGAAATTAGAATTCATTTTTTGGGTAAAAAAGGTCCGTTGAACCAAGCTTTACGGGGAATGAAGGATTTAAGCGCGGAACAACGCCCTAAGGTTGGTGCTTTAGCCAACAGTGTCCGCGATGATTTACAAACAGCTTTGGATCAAGCCAAGGAACAATTAGAAAGTCAAGCGACTGCAGCCAAATTAGCCAATGAAAAAATTGATGTCACTTTACCTGGACACCAACGTCACATTGGAACCAAGCATGTGATTTATCAGGTAATGGATGATATTGAAGCCTTGTTTATTGGTTTAGGTTATGAAGTGGTCAATGGTCCCGAAGTCGAAGAAGATCACTACAATTTTGAAATGATGAACCTTCCCAAAGATCATCCTGCGCGTGATATGCAAGATACTTTCTATATTACGGATGAAATTTTGATGCGGACGCAGACTTCACCTGTGCAAGCGCGGACTTTGGAAAAACATGATTTTTCGAAAGGTCCTTTGAAGATGATTAGTCCGGGTAAAGTTTATCGTCGCGATACTGACGATGCCACACATTCACACCAATTCAATCAAATTGAAGGTTTAGTCATTGATAAGCATATTACGATGGCGGATTTGAAGGGTACTTTGGAATTAACAGCGCGTCATATTTTTGGTAAAGAACGCGAAATTCGCTTACGTCCGAGTTATTTTCCATTTACGGAACCATCAGTGGAAGTTGACGTTTCCTGCTTTGCCTGCGGTGGTGAAGGCTGCAAAGTTTGCAAATACACCGGCTGGGTAGAAGTGTTAGGTGCGGGCATGGTGCATCCGAATGTTTTAGAAAATGCTGGCGTTGACTCGACTATTTATGGTGGCTTTGCCTTTGGTCTAGGGCCAGATCGGTTTGCCATGTTAAAATACGGCATTAATGATATCCGCGATTTTTATCAAGATGATGTTCGGGTTTTAGAACAATTTCAGGGGGAATAAATTAATGAAGATTTCTACTAATTGGTTAGCAGAATATGTTGATCTACCAGAAACACCAGAACAATTAGCTGATCGGGAGACGGTTACCGGCATTGAAGTTGATGAAATAATTAAATCAGGCGCTGGGTTAAAGAATTTAGTCACTGGTCAAATTAAGACGGTCACCAAGCACCCCGATGCGGACCACTTAAATATTTGTCAAGTGGATGTGGGTGCCGAAGAATTGGCCCAGATTGTCTGTGGTGCGCCGAATGTGGCTGTGGGTGAAACGGTTATTGTGGCTTTACCTGGTGCCAGAATTGCTAACAACGAAAAAATTAAAAAAGGTAAATTCCGTGGTGTGGCCTCCAATGGTATGCTGTGTGCCTTGCAAGAAATTGGCTTCGATGATTCCGTCGTTCCTGATGCTTTTAAAAATGGAATTTATGTTTTTCCAGAAACCGAAAATATTCCCTTAGGTCAACCGGTTTATTCTTATTTAGGCTTGGATGACACTGTTTTAGATTTTGATATTACGCCTAATCGGGCGGATACACTTGGAATGCATGGTGCCGCTTGGGAAGTGGCTTCAATGTATGATGAACAGCCCCATTTTGAACAGCCCAGTGTTAGTGAGGATGCAGCTTCAGCAGAACAACAATTAAGTATTGACGTGACTGATGAACAATTGGCCCCGACTTATCGGACACGGGTGATTAAGGATATTCACATTAAACCAAGCCCGCTCTGGTTGCAAGTTCATTTGTGGAATAACGGTATCAAACCAATTAATAATATTGTCGATATTACTAATTACATTATGTTAGATTATGGTCAACCATTACATGCTTACGATTACGACAAATTGGGCTCCAAAAAATTAACCGTGCGCCTAGCGGCTGCGGGAGAATCTTTTACAGCGTTAAATGAAAAACAATATGATTTAACGGATCAAGATATTGTGATTTCTAATGACGAACAAGCCGTTGGTTTAGCTGGAGTTATGGGTGGTTTGGCTACTTCGGTGACTGAGCAAACCCACACAGTAGTTTTAGAATCAGCCGTGTTTAACCCTACGAAAATCCGCAAAACTGCGCAGCGTCATAATTTACGAACGGATGCTTCGGCTCGCTTTGAAAAAGGGGTGGATCTATCCGCCATTGCTGAAGCATTAGATATGGCAGCGCAATTAGTGCAACAATTAGCTGACGGAACAGTATTAAAAGACCAAGTAGTTGGTAGTCAATCAGTTTTGAAGCCAACGGTAGTCAAAATAACCACGGATCGGATTAATCATGCTTTGGGGACGGAAATTTCACAAGCGGAAATTATTGCGATTTTTGAACGGTTAGGCTTTGAGGTAGAGGTTAAAGATTCAGAGTTAATTGTCACGGTACCATTACGTCGGTGGGATATTTTTATTGATTCAGATTTAATTGAAGAAGTGGCTCGAATTTATGGTTTCGATAAAATTCCGAGCACTTTACCAGCAGTTACCCAAACGATTGGTGGCTATACCCCTAGACAAAAATTCATTCGCCAAAGTCGGCAAACTTTGCGGTCATTGGGTTATGATGAAGCCATCAGTTATTCTTTGACCACTCAAGAAAAAGCGGCAGCCTTCTGCTTGAAGCCCGCAGTGTTAACCAAAGTTGATTGGCCAATGACCCAAGATCATGAGTATTTACGGGCCAACTTAGTTAGCGGTTTGTTAGATGATTTAGCTTATAATGCTGCGCGTAAGCAAACGAATGTAGCCTTGTTTGAGCAAGGACGTGTGTTCTTGAAGAATGACGCAAACGTAGTGCGGCCTAAGGAAGTCGAAATGATTGCCGGGGCTTATAGTGGGCAAGTCATCCAGGATAGTTGGGATCAAACGGCCCGCGATGTTAATTTTTATGACATTAAAGGTGATGTGGAACGCTTATTACAAAGTTTCCAAAGAAAAGCCACGATTGTTTACCAAGCCACGAGTGCGATTAAGCAATTGCATCCTGGACAAACGGCAGTTATTTTAATGGATCAACAGCCGGTTGGATTTATCGGTACGCTGCATCCAACTTTAGCCAAAAAATTACGCTTGGCGCCAACGGTAGTTTTCCAAATTGATTTGGAAAAAGTCATGGCCTATCCTAAAGCTTCCGAAATTTATGTTCCAGCTGGTAAGTATCCCGCAATTAGTCGTGATATTGCGGTAATTGTTCCAGAAGTTATTACTAATGAAGCGTTAGAATTAGCCATTCAAAAAGCGGCTGGTAAATATTTGGCTGATATTAAACTATTTGATGTTTATGCAGGCAAAGGCATTGCTGCGGGTCATAAGTCATTGGCTTATAATTTGACTTTCCAAAATCCGCAAGCTACATTAACAGACGATGAAGTTAATCAGGATTTTGCTAATGTGCAACAAGCTTTAATTGATTTGTTTAACGCACAAATTCGTTAAAAAATCCAGCATTTAAGAAAAAGTTGTGTATAATTAACAGTTGAGATTAAATGTTGGAGGAACCATTCTTGACTAAGTCAGATAAAAATCGTAGTCAGTATCGTGATGATCAGGAATCTATTCGTCACAAAAAGCAAGTGCGCGAGTCTGAACAAAGAGTAGTTAACCATATTGTTTATTGGATTGTTGGTATTTTGGCAATTCTGATTTTAACGTTTGGTGTTTTAGGCTATAATTATGTGCAAGAATCACTGCAGCCTTATAACCACAAGGATCATCAGGCTGTAGAAGTGAAAATTCCGATTGGATCTTCTAATAAAGAAATTGCTTCAAAGTTGCAGAATAAACATATTATTCGTAGCGCGACAATTTTTAATTATTATGTTAAATCCCATAATTATACCGACTTTCAAGCCGGTTACTATACGTTTAAACCGTCAATGACGTTGACTCAAATTGTTGCTCGTTTGCAAAAGGGTGGCAGTTTAGATCAAGTTGGTCAACCCGGTAATACGGTGCTAGTGCGCGAAGGGGTGACCATTGATCAGATTGGTAGTGTGATTGCGAAAAAGACGCCGTACTCAAAGGCTGATTTTCTGAATTTAATGAAAGATCAAGCCTTTATGAAGCAATTAGAGCAAAAGTATCCGAAATTGTTGGCTTCTTCGTTACAGTCTAAGCATGTTCGTTATCACTTAGAAGGCTATTTGTTCCCAGCAACTTATCCTTATTATTCCGGGACATCTTTGAAACGACTAGTGAGCGAAATGGTTGGTAAAACTAATCAAGAACTTGCACCTTATTATGAGCAAATTAAGGCTAAAAATCTGACCGTGCAACAACTGTTAACTTTAGCTTCTCTAACAGAACGCGAAGGGGTAACAAATATTGATCGCCGCAAGATTTCGGGCGTGTTCTTTAATCGTTTAGATGCAAATATGCCACTACAATCGGATATTTCCGTTATGTACGCTTTAAACAAGCATAAACACAGTTTGACAAATAAAGATACGAGTGTAAAATCGCCTTATAACCTTTACAAGAATAAAGGTTTTGGGCCTGGTCCATTTAACTCACCTAGTTTAGGCTCGATCCAAGCAGTTTTGAATCCTGCTGATCGTGATAAAGGGTATCTCTATTTTGTAGCTAATTTGAAGACTGGTAAAGTTTACTATTCAACAAATTACTCGCAACATTTGGATACCAATTCAAAAATTGGTCAATAATTTAGTGGACTGACGCAAAGTCAGTCCCTTTTGATAAGGAGAAATAAATGACTGCAGGTAACAAGCCGTTAATTATTGGAGTTAGTGGAGGCTCTGGAAGTGGTAAAACCACTATTGCCCAACGCTTAATCACAGAATTACCACAAGAATCAATTGCTTTATTACAAATGGATTCTTATTATAAACAACTAGACTTACCTTATGAACAGCGTAAACAACAAAATTTTGATCATCCGTTATCATTTGATACGGACTTATTAGTTGCTGATTTAAAGAAATTGCGGGCTTTTCAAAGTATTGAGGTGCCAATTTATGATTTTGTCGATAGTAATCGAACGAATCGCACGCGGCACCAAGAACCTGCCGATGTCATTGTTCTAGAAGGAATCTTGACTTTATATGAAAAAGATTTACGTGATCTGATGGACATTAAGGTTTTTGTTGATACTGATGATGATATTCGCTTAATTCGGCGGATTAAACGGGATGTTGAAGAACGGGGCTATACTTTAGATACGGTGTTTACCCAGTACTTGGATCACGTGCGTCCAATGTATCAACAATTTATCGAACCCACCAAGCGTTTTGCTAATGTGATTATTCCTGAAGGTGGCGCCAATGAAGTGGCAATTGATTTATTAACTTCCAAGATTAAGTATCTTTTGCATCAAAAACGACAACAGCAGTGAACTTTGTTGTCTAATCAATCTTAAATGAGGTGTTAGTTGTGGCTGAACAAAGATATCCAATGACAGCTGAAGGTAAAAAGAAATTAGAACAAGAACTGGAAGATTTAAAATTAAAAAAGCGTCCGGAAATTATTGAACGTATTAAAATTGCTCGTGGTTTTGGGGACTTATCTGAAAACTCAGAGTATTCTTCTGCTAAAGATGAACAAAGTGTTGTGGAATCACGTATCTCGGAAATTAATACCATGTTGCAGTACGCCGATGTAGTAGATGTTAGTCAAGTTGATGCGAATGAAGTTTCGGTCGGCAAAACGGTGACTTTTCAAGAAGATGATGATGATCCGGAAACCTATCAAATTGTTGGTGCCGCTGAATCTGACCCAATGCAGGGTAAGATTAGTAATGACTCACCAATTGCCAAGTCTTTATTAGGCAAAAAAGTTGGCGATGATGTGGTTATTGAAACACCAGGTGGCTCTTTCACTGTGAAAATTACAGCTGTCGAAAACTAATTGCTAGCGTTAAAGAGGAGCATAGGTTATCATAATAATGGTGATGAAGATGAAATTTATGATAACGCCCCAGGCACATCAATGGTATCAAGATAACTTGGATTTAAACCCAGGTGATGGGTTACATTTTTATGGCAAAGTTTACGGTAAGACCAATGTGCATCAGGGTTTTTCGCTAGCTTTTATTAAAGAAAAACCACATGATGAATATTACTCTTTAACAAATCAAGAGATCACATATTTCTTCACGGATAATGATGTTTGGTTTTTTAAAGATTTAGACTTGCAAATTGATTATGACCCACAAACCGATAGTCCAGTTTATACTTTTGTGGCTGCGGATTAAAAAGTAGTTTACTGATAAATTGTTGTCAGGTAAGCTGCTTTTTTTGATATAATAATTCAGTAACGTCAAATTGAGGAGAACTATTATTTTGAAACTTTTTCAACGATTAAATCGATCAAAATCAACACAATCAATTTTGCCTTTTCGGTTGAATGTGCTGTTATTGATTGTCTTTGCCTTATTTGCTTTATTAATCGGGCAATTAGCTTATCTACAATTATTAAATGGCAATAAATTTCAAGCGGAAGTTGACCGTTCGGATAAGACCATTATTAACGGTGACGTCCCACGGGGCTTGATCTATGATTCTAAGGGACGCTTGATTGTTGATAATCAAGCCAGCAGTGCGATTACTTATACAAGAAGTTCTTCGGTTAAGACTGCTGATATGTTACAAATTGCTAATCGTTTGCAAAAATTTATCACTATTGATGATGCCAAGTTGACGTCACGAGACAAAGCTGATTATTATTTGGCTAATACGAAAAACTATAATCGCGTCTTAAAAGTAGTTAATAAGGGACTAAGTGATGAAAAAGTTCAAGAACAAAGTCAAAGCCAGCAATATAATAAGGCTGTGAATTATGTCAAAAAAATGCATCTTAATTTAACTTGGGCTCAACAACAAGCAGCCAGCATCTTTCAACGAATGAGTTCGGCCTATCAATATTCAACGGTGTATATTAAGAGTTATAATGCGACACCTAAAGAAGTGGCAGAAGTTAGTGAGCACCAAATTGAATTACCCGGAGTGCAAGTCGGTATTGATTCGCAACGTTCCTATCCAATGGGCGATTCGATGACGAGTATCATTGGACAAGTTTCCACTGAAAAACAAGGTTTGCCGGATAGCCAGGTTAATGAATTATTGGCCCAGGGCTATTCCCGTAATGATCGTGTGGGAACTAGTTATTTAGAGCAAGAATATGAACCCATCTTAAAGGGTAGTAAGTCACAAACGCAGATTGCGGTGAGTCCAAATAATAAATTAACGGATTCGGTCCAAAAGTATGCGGGAGCCAAGGGCGATAATCTTAATTTGACAATTGATGCTGATTATCAAAAGAAGGTCGATGCTGCTTTACGTAGTACCTTTGCGTCCGCCCAAGCAAATGGTGTTGCACAGTATTCCGATGGGGCTTATGCGGTGGCAATGAATCCCAAAACGGGGGCTATTTTGGCCATGTCAGGAGTACACTATAATCCTAAAACGGACAAATTGTCGGACGATTCGTTGGGTGTGATTAATCGGACTTTTGTTATGGGGTCAGCAGTCAAGGGTGCGACGGTTTTGGGCGGCTTGATGAGTAATGCGATTACGCCTGATAATAATGTTTTATCAGACGATCCCATTTATTTACCAAGTACACCAGTTAAAAAATCCGTGTATCCAGTAGGAACCTTTGGTGCCCTTGGCGCTGAACAAGCGCTCGAAGTGTCTTCGAACATTTATATGATGCGCTTAACGATGCGTGAAGGTCATGCCAAGTATGTGCCCAATAGTTACATTCATATTGATCAAGATATTTTTCAAAAAATGCGAGCTAACTTTAACCAATTTGGCCTAGGTGTGAAAACCGGAATTGATTTGCCTGGCGAAGCTAGTGGGATTGAAGGTCCAAGTAAATCGGGCGGTTTAGTGAAAGTTGGTTCAGCTTTAGATGAATCATACGGTAACTACGATGCTTATACGTTAATGCAGATGGCCCAATACGTTTCCACGATTGCTAATGGCGGTTATCGGATGCGTCCTTATGTGGTCGGTTCGATCCAAAAAACCAATCGGGATGGCTCTAAAGGTGCGGTCGTGCACACAACGCAACCACAAGCGTTAAATCGTGTTGGTTTTACCAGCAGTCAATTAAATGTTGTGCAAACTGGTTTCTATAATGTTGTTCATGGCTCCGGTGGTTGGACGACAGCGAAGCCATTAGGGAATGTAACACCGTCGATTTCTGCTAAAACGGGAACCGCACAGTCCTTTTATTATGATGCCGAGCATCCGAATAATCCTAATCCGCCACAAACTATTACGTTAAGTATGGTTGGCTATGCGCCATCTAATAATCCACAAATTGCCTTTGCCGTTGTTTTCCCTAATTTGAGTAGTGAAAAAGGCGACTATAACTTAGATTTAGTGCGCAGTATGGTGACGAGTTATTTCGGGACGAACGCGAAAGATTCCCAGTAAAACCCTGGTCAAATTAGTAACTAAGTGGTATCATGAGAGAGTCGTTTAGCAAATGTAGACAAAAGGAGTTCATGAATTATGCGCGTAAATATTACACTTGAATGTACTGAATGTCACGAACGCAATTATTTAACTAGCAAGAATAAGCGGAACAATCCTGATCGCTTGGAATTAAAGAAATATTGCCCTCGTGAACGTAAAACAACTTTACATCGGGAAACTAAGTAAAACAACAGCAGGTTTAACCTGTTGTTTTTTCTTTTTGAGAATTGTAATCGCTATCTAATTAGAATAATTAAATTATTGTGCTCATTCTATGCTAAACTATTGATAGTCTGGAAATAATAAATGAGGTAACTATCTTGAAACCAAATTGGCGGCAGCTTACATGGGCAACTTATGGTCTACTGACTGTGCAGATTGGTGTTTTTTTATGGGAAACATTCAATGGTGGAAGCTTTAATACGCAAACTCTGATCAGTGCGGGAGCACGGTTTAACGGTCTCATTGCCCAAGGCCAATGGTGGCGTTTGCTAACACCCATTTTTGTCCATATCGGCTGGTCACATTTAATTATTAATTCGTTAACACTCTATTTTGTAGGGGTTCAGTTAGAACGCCTCTATGGTTCAGGACGTTTTTTAATAATGTACTTAGTGAGTGGAATTGGTGGCAATTTATTTGGCTGGGCCTTTGGCAATGCTAATGCTCTAGCTGCAGGCGCTAGTACGAGTCTATTTGGTTTGTTTGGGATTTTTGCAGCCTTGGGCTTTATTTTTGCCAATAATCCGGCTGTGAAATCGTGGTCCAAACAATTTATCATTTTAATTGTTTTGAATTTAATTACGGATCTGTTCATGGGGCAAATTGATCTCTGGGGTCATATCGGCGGCGTGATTAGTGGTATTTTATTAGCTGGATTGATCCCCGTGCCTCATCAGACCAGTGGTTTAGCACTCAGTAAAAGATTATTTTGTGGTGGATTGTTAGTTATTTTGGCCCTTGGTTTGAGCTATTTAGGAGTGCAACGCGGATGAAGGAAACGAATATTCAAACACTGTACGATGTGCAACAAGTGTTAAAACGTTTTGGCATCTATGTCTATGTTGGTAAACGGATTTGGGATATTGAGTTAATGGCAATTGAATTGGATCGCTTATACCATGAACAAGTAATTGATCAACCAACTTTCATTACTTGTAAAGCAGTTTTACATCGGGAACATCGAATTGAAGAAGGGAAAGGCTAATATGATTGATCAAAAGGTAATTGGCGTGGATTTAGGTGGTACGACTATCAAGTTTGCTATCTTAACGCCACAAGGTGAGATTCAACAACGTTGGAGTATTCAGACCGATATTTTGAATGATGGTAATAATATTATTCCGAGTATTAGTGCTTCCATTAATGAGCATTTGCAGTTATATCAAATGTCTGCTGACCAATTTTTAGGAATTGGCATTGGCACGCCGGGTAGTGTCAATTATGAGACTGGTCAAGTTGATAGTGCGTTTAACTTAAATTGGGACCGTCCCATGCCGTTAAAGGAACAGCTGGAACGGGAAACGGACTTAAAAGTCGTTGTTGAAAATGATGCTAATGTAGCAGCTTTAGGCGAACGGTGGCAAGGAGCAGGTGATAATGCAGCTGACGTGGCGTTTGTTACTTTAGGAACTGGTGTTGGCGGCGGCATGATCGTTAATAACCAAATCGTGCATGGTGTTGGTGGCGCCGCTGGTGAAATTGGTCACCTAACAATTGATCCGAACGGCTTTTTATGTACTTGTGGTAAAAAAGGTTGCTTGGAAACTGTGGCTTCCGCCACGGGAATTGTGCGCACGGCGCAAAAGTTATCACAAGAGTATGCGGGTCCTGCGCAGTTAAAAGCTCTAATTGATGATGGGCAAATGATTTCTTCTAAAGATGTTTTTGATTTAGCCCAGAAAGCAGACCCTTTGGCACAAATGGTTGTCCACCAAGTGTGTGAACAACTGGGATTAGCTTTGGCCAATGTTGCAATGACGTTAAATCCCAAGTATATTATTATTGGCGGTGGTGTTTCTAATGCCGGTAATTATTTATTAGAACAAGTGCAAGCTGCTTATGAACGGTTTGTTTTTCCGGCTGTTAAAAGGACTACTTCATTACGGTTAGCTACTTTAGGCAATGAAGCTGGGGTTATTGGTGCGGCATCGTTAGTTGTGCAACCACATTAGTTTAGTTAATGTGTGCTTGTAACAACATTATTAGTGTTTAATCATAATTATTGTGTGAGGTGTAGATGTGTCGTTTTTAAATTCATTACTGTTAGTTATTGTTGTTATTGCTCTATATTATGGAATCTCATGGTTGTATTATTGGTTGCGCGCCCGACAATTAGGTGGTGCCTTGGAAGAAGAAGAGTTTGAAGCCACTATGCGTAAAGCACAGCTGATTGATTTGCGTGAAAAAAAATATTTTGATTCAGGACATATCTTGGGAGCGCGCAATTTACCTTATACACAGTTAAAAATGTTAATTTCAGAATTACGTCCCGATTTACCAGTTTATCTTTATGAACAAGGAAACACGTTAAGCATTCGGGCGGCTATTAAACTTAAGAAACAAGGTTTCAGCAATGTTAAATGGTTGAAACATGGTTTTAATGAATGGAATGGCAAAACCAAAAAGACTACGAAGTTGTAATAGTTTTAGGTAGATACTTAAGCCAGGAGGTTCAGATTAGCTTTTGTCTAGGATAAAAAAATAAAGCTGGTACAAAAAAATGCTCGTATTGCTACGAACATTTTTCTTTATAATAGTTCCTTTTTAACTAATATGGGCAGAATGTGCTTTGCGGTTGGCTTTACGCCGGTTTTCATCAATTCGATCTTCTGCTTGATCGATCGGTTGGATAACTTTATGATGATAAGTTAATGCTGAACCCACCACGGCTCCTGCAGTGGCTAAGGAACCAATTATAATACCTGGAACGATACCTTTTCTTTTCATCAGCTTGACCTCCTTTTATCTACTCTTAATTATTAACAAACTCTGTTGCAATTTCAACTAAAATTCCTGATTAATTTTGGAAACCAAGGAGTAATAATGGTTCAAAAAGCAATCGTCATCGTCGGTCCTACTGCGGTGGGGAAAACCGATCTGAGTTTACAGTTAGCCCACCAAGTTCAAGGTGAGATTATTTCCGGTGATTCGATGCAAATTTATCGGCATTTGGATATCGGCACCGCTAAAATTTTACCAGAGCAACAGCAGGGAATTCCGCATCATTTATTGAATATTCGTGACGTGCAACAAAGCTATACGGTTTACGAGTTTCAACAAGCTGCTCAACAGTTAATTACTGAAATAACTCAACGGCAGCATGTTCCAGTGGTGGTAGGCGGAACTGGTTTTTATATTAAAGCCTTGACGCAAAACTTACAATTAGGAGGAGCAGCGAGTCGGGAGCAGTCTTTGAAGATTAGACAGCATTATGAGCAACTACTAGCACGTTTTGGAGCTACATATTTGTGGGACTTGTTGGCACAACGAGATCGACTGGCTGCCAAACAAATTGCTCCGGCTAATACTCGCAGAGTCATCCGCGCTTTGGAGGTTTATGATTTAACTGGGCATCAGTTTAGTCAGCAACAGCAAGCAGCTGTGCCACAACGCTTTTTAATTATTGGCTTGACGACGGCCCGTCCGGTTTTGTATCAACGAATTAATCATCGGGTTGATTTGATGGTTGAGCAAGGTTTAGAACAAGAAGCTGACTGGTTGTATCAACAAAAAGAACAGGTGCCACAGGCGCAGGCCGCTATCGGTTATAAAGAATGGTTTGCTTATTTTCAAGGTGAAATTTCCCGACCAACGGCGATTGAGTTAATTAAGCGTAATTCACGGCGCTTTGCCAAACGCCAATTAACCTATTTTCGACATCAATTAACGCTACAGTGGTACGATTTGTTGCAAAATCCACAACAAGTATCGGTGGTACAACAAGTAATACAACATTTTTTGGAGGAATGAGAATGAATTGGACAGAAGAATTACCACAAAAAGTTCAAAGCGCAATACAACAAGTTGATCAAAAAATTCAACCATATTTACAAGTCATTGATCAACGCATGGAAAATAACCAAGCCAAAGTTTTGCAGGCTTTTCAAGACCAACAAGTTGCTGAGAGTCATTTATTCGGTTCCACGGGGTACGGCAATAATGATGAAGGGCGCGAAGTCTTGGATGCTGTTTATGCGCAAGTTTTTCAGGCGCCAGCAGCTTTGGTGCGTCCCCAATTTGTTTCGGGTACGCATACGTTAGCAGTGGGGCTCTTTGGCTGCTTAAAGCCAGGACAAAAGTTATTGTATATCACGGGTAAGCCCTATGATACGTTGCAAGAAGTAGTGGGCTTAACGGGCAGTGGCGTTGGCAGTTTAAAAGAGTACGGTGTGCAATTTGATTATGTGGCCTTAACTGCAGAGGGAAAAGTTGATTATCAAAAGTTGGCGCAAAAGTTAACAACATTTCAACCAGATGTGGTTGCGATTCAACGCTCACGGGGTTACGATCCGCGGCCAAGTTTTTTAGTTGCGGAAATTAAGGAAATGATTGCCTTTGTCAAACAACGACTTCCAGAAGTAATTGTTTTTGTGGATAATTGTTATGGTGAATTTTCGGAAGAAATTGAACCTACGCAAGTCGGTGCCGATTTAATGGCAGGCTCTTTATTTAAAAATGCTGGTGCGGGCTTAGCAACGACAGGTGGTTATTTAGCGGGACGTGAAGATTTAATTGAACGCAGTGCCATTCGCTTAACTGCTCCGGGTATTGGGCGTCATGAGGGCGCCACGGGGAGTAATTTACGTTGGATGATTGAAGGCTTTTTCTTAGCACCACAAGCAACTGGTAATGCGATTAAAGGGGCGATTTTTGCGGCGGCCTTGCTAGAAGAATTAGGTTTTCAAGTGACCCCGCGCTTTGATGAACCGCGCACGGATTTGATTCAAACGATTATCTTAGGTAGCCCTGAGAAAATGGTCCAATTTGCGAAAGCGATTCAAAAATATTCACCGATTGATTCCTTTGTTGATCCAGTACCGAGTGCCATGGATGGCTATGAAGACCAAATTGTGATGGCCGCAGGAACTTTTGTGCAAGGATCAACGATTGAACTATCAGCTGATGGCCCTCTACGGCCACCGTATGCGATTTATTTACAAGGTGGTTTGACTTATGCGCATGCGAAGATTGCCATTGCGCATGCTTGTGCCGAAATTTTGTAATATTTTTAATAGATGTAAGCTTTGCTAACATGAAATGTTGACAAGGCTTTTTTTAATTGATAAGGTAGCTATATGTTCGAGGTTGTAAAGCATGAGTGAGAAAAGTATTCGGCGCAACTTAGCAGTATTAACGGTAGGCACAGTCACTAAGTTAACAGGATTAACACCACGACAGTTACGATACTATGAAGATTTTCAATTGGTTAAACCACAGCGAAGTGCGGGAAATCAAAGACAGTATTCGCTTAATGATGTTGATCGCTTGCTAGAAGTCAAAGATTATTTGTCTTCGGGGATGAATATGCACGAGGTGGTTCGTGTCCTAACTAAAAAGGAACCGGAAAATTATTGCTTATCTGCTACTGAGACAATGAGTGATTCAGCTGTCCGCAAAATCTTGTCACAGGAAATGTTACAAGTGGGTCGCTTGAATAACCAAGACTCGAATAATTCATTTTAATTAAGGAGACGATTGGTTTTATGGTGTCAAAGAAGTATACTGCTCAAGATATTCGCCAAATGGCAAAAGAAGAACATGTCGAATTTTTACGATTAATGTTTACAGATATTAACGGTATTTTAAAAAATGTGGAAATGCCAGTTGATCAATTGGATATGATTTTAGATAATAAGGCCACTTTAGATGGTTCTTCAATTGATGGCTTTGTGCGCATTGAAGAGAGTGATATGTTACTATATCCTGATTTGGACACTTGGTTAGTTTTCCCTTGGGGATCAGAACATGGTAAAGTAGCACGCTTAATTTGTGATGTTCATACGGCTGATGGCGAAGAGTTTGCTGGTGATCCACGCAATAACTTACGCCGCATTGTCCAAAAAATGCATGATATGGGCTTCACGAGTTTTAATATTGGACCAGAACCAGAGTTCTTCTTATTCAAATTAGATGATCAGGGCCAACCGACGTTGAACTTAAATGATAACGGCGGCTATTTTGATTTTGAACCGGTAGATTTAGGTGAAAATTGTCGGCGCGAAATTGTGCTGGAATTAGAAAAGATGGGCTTTGAAGTTGAGGCTAGTCACCATGAAGTTGCTCCTGGTCAACACGAAATTGATTTTAAATATGCTGATGCTATTGAAGCAGCAGATAACATTCAAACTTTTAAATTAGTTGTGCGTACCGTTGCCAGGAAACATGGCTTACATGCCACCTTCATGCCAAAACCACTTGAAGGCATTAATGGTTCCGGTATGCATATTAATATGTCTTTGTTTAATCAAGATGGTAATGCCTTTTACGATCCAAGTACGCAAAATCAATTGTCACAAACTGCAATGTATTTCTTAGGTGGCTTGTTGCAACATGCCCAAGCACTAACAGCGATTAATAATCCAACAGTTAATTCCTACAAACGCTTGGTTCCTGGTTTTGAGGCCCCAGTTTATATTGCTTGGTCTGGAAAGAATCGTTCACCATTAATCCGGGTACCAATGGCTCGTGGTAATGGAACTCGCTTAGAAATGCGGAGTGTTGATCCAACAGCTAATCCGTATTTAGCGATTGCTGCTATTTTGTATAGTGGTTTATCAGGTATTCAAAAGCAAACGACACCAGTTCCGCCAGTGAACCGTAATATCTACAAAATGACGGAAGCCGAGCGGCAGGATAATCAAATTTTTGATTTGCCATCAACTTTGCATAATGCAGTGAAGGCATTGAAAAAAGACCCAGTGGTTAAGCAATCAATGGGTGATCATTTATATAAGAGCTTTATTGATTCCCGTGAGTTAGAATGGGGCGCTTATCGCCAAACAGTTTCGCAATGGGAACGTGATCAATACCTGAAACGCTTTTAAATTTAATATTAAATCTCGAAAATGTCCGCAAAAGTGTTGCGGGCATTTTTTGCCTTTAAAATGAAGTCCAAAGCAGAATAATAGTTGACTTGGAGCCAGCTCTAAGGTTTAAACTATCATTAATTATAATTAAAGGAGAATGGCGTTTATGAAAACAACAATTTTTGTGAAACCAGGACACGTGGAAGTGCAAGAGGTACCCACACCTCAAGTTCAAGCGGATGATGATGTTTTAATCAAAGTTAAACGAGCTTGTGTTTGCGGTTCGGACTTGTGGAAATATCGCGGTTTAGATCCTCGGCCAGCCAATTCTGATAATACTGGTCATGAAGCTTTAGGCGTGGTGGAAGCTACGGGTAATGCTATTACGACTGTTAAACCTGGTGATTTTGTTATTGTGCCGTTTACGCATGGTTGTGGCCATTGCGCGGCTTGTTTAGCAGGTTATGATGCTAGTTGTCAAGTTAATCACGGGCAATTAAGAAACGGAATGCAGGGGCAATATATTTTAAGTCAGCACAGTGAATGGAATTTGATTAAAGTTCCAGGTAAATATGAAGATTACAGTGATGGAATGTTGAATTCCTTGTTAGCGTTGGCTGATGTCATGGCGACCGGTTATCATGCTGCCAAGAGTGCGCGGGTTAAACCGGGTGATAGCGCTGTGGTTGTTGGTGATGGTGCGGTCGGTTTATGCGGTGTGATTGCGGCCAAAATGCGGGGTGCTAAGCAGATTATTGCTATGAGTCGACATGAAGATCGGCAAAAATTAGCTCTAGAATTTGGCGCCACGGATATTGTGGCTGAACGTGGTGAGCAAGCTGTGGCGAAAGTGCTGGAATTAACCCACCAAACGGGAGCTGATGCTGTTTTAGAATGTGTGGGGACTAAATTATCCATGACGACAGCCATGCAAGTTGCGCGTCCCGGGGCAACTGTCGGCCGCGTTGGGGTACCACATGACGGTGATTTACAATTTTCTGATTATTTCTTTAGTAATGTTAATGTGGCTGGTGGTCCGGCATCCGTAACCACTTATGATAAACAATTCTTATTAAAAGCAGTCTTAGATGGGGATATTCATCCAGGAAAAGTGTTTACCAAGCGGTTTGATTTGGATCAAATTGATGCAGCTTATCAGGCAATGGATCAACGCCAAGCTATTAAATCATTAGTGATTGTTGATTAATTAAAGTCAGCTAATAAAAAAGGCAACTTTCAAGTTTGAAAGTTGCTTTTTTAGTCAATTAGTCAAGCAGAATTTATCTTTTTAAAGTATATTTGACGGCAGCCTTATATGTATCAATAGCTGTCCGTGAACGCTCCACACTTAATTTAGCTGGGGTATAATTTTGACTGACATAAGCGTAATAAATGATATTGACCAAAAACAGCTGAGTTTGCAGTGAATCGGTGGCAGCAATCCGCATACTACTTTCAATCGGATGCGAAGTTTGCAGCCCAATATCGGCATATTTAGTCAAAGTGTTTTTGCCAAAAGCCGTCATCGTGACGACAGGAATGTGCGATTTGCGGGCATACTGCGCCATGGCAATGGCTTCTGGTGATTCGCCTGAATTGGAAACTAGCCAGAGTAAACTATTTTGCTCGTTAGAGTTAACGACCAGTGGTAAAAATTGGTTAATATCATCGTTATAACTGGTGGCGATGCCAAGGCGTGCCCATTTCTGAGCAATATCTTGAGCCACTAAATTAGAAGCGCCGACACCAAAAACCATAATTTTTTGAGTTTTACTTAATTCTTCAACTAAGTTTAAGACTACTTTACTGCGAATCTGCTCAACGGTTTCTTTCAAAGAACGCTGTGTATCGTGTAAGAGTTTATTTTTAATGGAAAGAATACTTTCGTTTTCTTGAATATCAGCCTGAATAATTTGGTCAGCATCAACATCTTGTGAGAGATCATAGGCTAATTGTAATTTTAACTGATTATAATTGTCGAAGCTTAGATTTCGAGCAAAGCGGCTGACAGTAGCGGGACTAGTCTGTGCGACTTGCGCAAAGTCGTGCACATTCATCGTGATGACTTCTTGGGGAAATTGTTTTAAATAATCAGCTAATCGGCGTTCAGATTTAGACAGTTTAGAATAAATTCCATCAATATTTCTTTGGACACTCATAATGTTCCCCCTAATTTAAAATTGCTTGCACTGTTTTGGCAATCCGCCCCTCGTTAGCTTTGAGCGCTTTTAAGGCAGCCATTTCATCTAAGCCAGTTAAGATCATGACAATAGCCACTTTAGGGCGATGGTGCGCCTGTTCAAAGGTCTGGATGGCGGTTTCTTGGTCGCAGTCAGTAGCTTCGCAGATAATTCTTTGAGCGCGATCGACTAACTTTTCATTGGTTGGTTGGACGTCAACCATTAAGTTGCCATAAACTTTGCCCGCTTCAATCATGGCCGTGGTTGAAATCATATTTAAAACCAATTTTTGGGCAGTGCCCGCTTTCATTCTGGTGGAGCCGGTGATGACTTCTGGTCCGGTGACCACTTCAATGGGAAAGTCGGCATGTTGACTAATGACTGCATCGGGATTACAGGATAGAGATCCAGTTTGAGCACCGATTTGCCGGGCATAATCCAATCCGCCAATGACATATGGCGTGCGACCTGAAGCAGCGATTCCTAAATAAAAGTCTTTCGGTCCAAAGTTTCGCTCAATTAAATCTTGTCGCCCCAGTTCGGGATTGTCTTCGGCACCTTCAACCGCTGTTAACATAGCTTTTTGTCCGCCAGCGATCATCGCCTGAAAAACAGTCGGTGCTACTCCATAAGTCGGGACAGTTTCGGCTGCATCTAAAACGCCTAAGCGTCCGCTAGTACCGGCCCCCGCATAAAAGACGTGCCCGCCTTGGGTAAGGCTTGTTTTGATAGCAGTGACTACTTGGACTATTTGTTGGAGAGTTTCCGGTTGACCGATGATGCTGGGAACCGTTTGGTCTTCTTGGTTAATTAACTGTAAGATTTCATAGGTTGAAAGTTGGTCAATATTAGTTGTTTTTTGATTACGTTGTTCAGTTGGTTTCAATTAAAATTTTTGCCCTTTCACATAAATAATGAAAATGGATATCAAATATTATTTCATCAGATTGAAATTATATTTCATTCAGTTATAATTTAACTGAAATCGTTAACTAAGTCAAATACAAATAGCCAGAACAAAAAGTTTTTAGATTATTTTATAATTTTGTAATAATTTTATAGTATTTTGAATTATAATGAAGGAGAACATTCCAAATGTTAGGTTTTTCAGTTTATTTGTCCCAGCCATTGGATGCCCGAGTGCAACATTATCTGCAAACGATGGCTCAAATTGGTTTTCAAGGTGTATTTACTTCATTAAATTTACCGGAGGATGATGCTGCCGTTTTGGCCCAGCGCTTACAACAATTAGCTAGTTGGTGTCAGCAAAATAATCTGGCTTTAATGGTAGACTTATCTGATTTTGCATTAAAACGCTTAGGTTGGTCGCTAGCAGATCCGCACAGTTTACAAAAACTGGGTTTAACGGGAATTCGTGTTGACGCGGGATTAACTTGGCGCCAAGTCGCTTGGCTGAGTCATTATTTCACTGTGGCTGTGAATGCTAGTACCTTTAATGAGGCCGATTATCAGGCCTTGTGTGCAAATAATGCTGATTTGGCGAATATTGAGGCGTGGCATAATTATTATCCGCGTCCCGAAACCGGCTTGGGTATTGCATGGTATCAGCATCAGAACCAATTCTTACAGAACTTAGGTTTAAAGACAATGGGCTTTATTGCCGGAGACGGTAGTTTGCGTGGCCCTTTGTATCAACATTTACCAACGTTGGAAGCACAGCGTGAACAATTACCGTTAGCCAGCTTTTTACAAATACGGCAATTAGCGACTGATCATGTTTATATTGGTGATAACTCGTTGAGTGCTTTGAGTCAGGCAATGTTTGTGGCGTATTTAAAAGAGCAAGTCGTTGAATTATATTTTGCCGATTTACCACCTGTTTTGCAAAAAACATCCTGGCATAATCGTCCAGATGTTGCTCAACAGGTAGTTCGTCTGCAAGAAAGTCGACAACGGCAATTACTTAGTTGTGCTGTACAACAAGTCGCTCAGCGTCCGCGCGGAACATTGACCTGTGATAATGAGCGGTATCAGCGGTATGCTGGCGAATTACAAATAACAAAATGTGACTTGCCCGAAAATCCAGCGGTGAATGTGATTGCCCATTTGATACCAGCGCAATTAGACTTGTTGCCATACATTGGCGCAAACCAAAAACTACAGTTGCTAGCTGCAACTGTGAACTAAACTTTAGGAGGAGAAACCCATGGCGAAAGATAACTATCAAGCAATTGGTCAAGGTATTTATGACCACGTTGGCGGTCCAAATAATGTTGTTAAATTAATTCATTGTATGACAAGAGTCCGTTTAACAATTCGTGATGAAGCTCAAGTAGATTTAGAAGGACTAAAGAAAGTTCCAGGAGTGTTGGGAGTTGTTCAAGAAGACACTCTGCAAGTAATTGTTGGTCCCGGTACTGTTAATAAAGTGGCGCAAGCTATGGTTGATCAAGTAGGGGTCAAATTAGGAGATCCTTTTCCGCAGACAGCGGCTAAGTTTGATGGTAAAAGTGCAGTTGAAGCTAAGGCTGCGCAGGTACATGCTGAGCATAAGGCGCAACAAAAGCAGACTTGGTGGCGTAAAGCCCTAAAACATATTAGTGCCATTTTCATTCCACTGATTCCAGCCTTTGTTGGTGCGGGGTTAATCTCGGGCATTGCGGGAATTCTAGGTAATCTGCAAGTTGCAGGCACTTTGAATCAGCAATGGACGCCGTTTATTACAGTTCTAAAAGTAATTAATAGTGGTTTATTTACTTATCTAAATATTTATATTGGCATTAATGCAGCGCAAGAATTTGGTGCCACTCCCGGTTTAGGTGGGATCTTAGGTGGTCTAATTTATTTACCAGGAGTTGTCGCACCGATTTCCTTACCGAATATTTTTACCGGTAAAGCCTTAGTAGCCGGTTCCGGCGGGGTGCTTGGTGTGTTATTTGCTGTTTGGGTGATGGCTTATTTAGAAAAATGGTTGCATAAATGGATTCCGGATGCCGTAGATATTATCTTTACGCCGTTTTTAACCTTATTGGTGATGGGCTGTTTCACGATCTTTTTAATTATGCCCGCAGCCGGCTGGTTATCAGCATCGCTTGTCGGGGGCATTAATTGGATCTTGAAAGTCGGCGGTGCTTTTGCTGGTTTTGTATTAGGCGCCGTCTTCTTACCAATGGTGATGTTAGGTCTACACCAAATTTTGACGCCGATTCATTTGGAAATGATTAAAAATACCGGTTCCACGCCACTATTGCCGATTTTAGCCATGGCCGGTGCCGGGCAAGTCGGTAGTGCCATTGCATTATGGATCAAATGCCGAAAAAACAAACAGTTAACAGGAATGATTAAAGGTGCTTTGCCTGTGGGAATTCTTGGTGTGGGCGAACCGCTGATTTATGGTGTGTCATTACCATTAGGGCGACCGTTTATTACTGCCTGTATCGGTGGCGGAATTGGTGGCGCAGTGATCGGGGCGTTTCACGTCGGCGCGACTTCGATTGGTCCTTCTGGTGTGGCCTTGATTCCGTTAATTGCTCATGGCAAATGGTTACAATATATTCTCGGATTATTGGCAGCATATCTCGGTGGTTTTGTGATGACTTATTTCTTTGGTGTTCCTAAGACAGCGATGGCCTCCACCAATGTTGATGGTAGTTTAGTTACTGAGGCAGACACTGCAGAATCCAAAGAGCAATCAAGTGCACCCACAGCAGTAGAACAAGCTTTGGCGCTGCAACCTCAAGTAGGCGCAGTTAGTCAACTGGTCGCACCAGTGGCTGGTGAATTATTAGCTTTAAGTGATGTCCATGATGATGTCTTTTCACAAAAATTATTAGGTGATGGCTTTGCTTTAGAACCGACGCAAGCACAGATTGTGGCACCGACGACAGGAACTTTAGTTAGTTTGACGGAAACTAAACATGCATTTACTTTAAAATCCGAAACGGGACTAGAAATTTTGGTCCATTTAGGCATTGATACCGTAGAATTAGGTGGTCAACCCTTCGAATTCACGGTTAAAGCCGGGCAACAAGTGCAAGCAGGACAAGAATTAGGAACAATGGACTTAGCGCAAATCAAAGCGGCTAATAAAGAAGCTACAGTGATGACCGTAATTACCAATATGGCTGCGGTGCAAGAGTTAAGTGAACTATCTTTTAATCAAGTCACTGCTGGTCAAGCCGTGCTACAAGTTAAAAATAAGTAAAATAATAGATACAATTGAACAATAAAAAAGCGGACTGCTATCAAGTTAGTCCGCTTTTTTATGTAGATAAATTTTGAATTCTTATTGAATCATACTTTTTAAATATTCAGGAATGCCAAAATAAGCAATAAAGGCGGTGGCATTCAGTTGGTCAGCAGTCAGTAGCTGATCATAAATTGGAAGGATTAATCTGACAGCAGTAGTGTCTGCCTCTAATTCCATGACCTTTTTATAGCAAGAATGGTAGAGTGCAGCATAATTATTGTGATGACAAAAAATATGTCCCATTTCATGAGCTAGTTGAAAGGGAATTTCACGTTGGTTTGGCCAATTAGCGTTTAAGGCAATTCGCTTTGTTGCGGGATAAGAGCAGGGTGCCGTTTGGGGAGCTAATGAAAAAGAATGCACTACGATTTGATTCATAGTCGCAATGTTCAATAAATAGTCAAAGATTTGATCATGCAGAGAAAACCATCGCCTTTAGATTATTAATGATTATTGTTTAGATGTAATTCCTTGCAAGAATCTTCGTAAAACTCTCATATCTTCTGAACTTATGGTTTTTCCCTTATAAGTAAATGTTAGATTATTGTCTGCTAAATCTACTGATTGAATGCTTGTATCTTTCTTAGATGAAAGTGTGAGAGTGTCTATAGAAACACCTAAAACCCTAGAAATTAGTTGTAATGTATTTAAATCAGGTGTGGTATAGTCACGCTCATAGTTAGAAATTACTTGGGCTGATTGTACTACTAAACTTCCCAATTGACCTTGGGTTAAATTCTTTTGTTTGCGATACTTTCTGATATTTTCACCAATAGTTGCCAAAATGTATACTCCTTATTGATTGTAATATATCAAAAGTAACGGTTATTGTTATTATACTAACGCAAATATTGAAAAAAGTATTTACAATAACAAAATGCGTTAGTATAATGATTTTAGATTAAGAAAATCAACAATATGTAAGTAAGGTTATTGATTGTTACTCATTTTGTCCACCTTTTAAAAAGCGAAACATGACGTCTAAATCTTCTTGGGGAATGACTTTACCCTCATAAGTCATCACGACATTATCGTCAGTAATATCAATATCTTGTTTACAAGGTACGATTTGTTTGAGGTTGGATTTTCCCAGTAAGTAATCAGTAGAAACATTAAAGAAGCCAGCAATTTGATTGATTTTTTTGATCGACGGTTCGCGCGTTTCACGTTCCCAAGTACCAATCGTTTTGCCAGAAACATCTAGCTGGGAGCCCAATTCTTCTTGTGTATAGTTCTTTTCTTTGCGTAAAGTTCTTAATCTTTCACCAAACATAATAATTAACCTCGTATTAAGAAATTACTACAATAAGTAGTAAAATTAAACGCACAGAACGTAGTATTATACATTGACAAGCTACTTTTTGTAGCATAAGATTGTTCTTGTAACTACTCAGTGTAGTTTTAAGGTGGTGATGAGAAATGAATAAATTAAAAGATATTCGAAGGGAGCGTGGTTGGACTCAAAGTTATTTAGCCGAACAATTGCATGTTTCGCAAAAAACGATCAGTGCTTGGGAGCGGGACTTTCGTATTCCTCCGGCCGCAAAAATGCAGCAGTTAGAAGATCTTAGCCAAGTACCTAAAGAACAAATTTTTAGTTCGGCGTTTAATTATAAAGGTGATTTAAAGGTTAGTGAAAACAATTACTAGCAAAAAGGATTAAGATAAAATTTTTAATCTATGGCCTGAAAGATGTGACAAATACATAACAACATCTCGAATAGACTATCAAATTTAAATAGTAATTGGTTTTAATAAATGAAAGCGATAATATTTAAAAGGAGATCAGTTTCATGAGAAAAAGTAAGAAATTATTGTTAACGTCAATGACAGCGCTAGCATTAGCCGGCGTCGGGGTTGGCACAGTTGGGACTTCAGTTAATTTAAACACGATTCATGCTGATAGATTAGTAGCAGCAGCAGGAGGTAGATCTACGCCTAATAATTCAGTTTCTTTTAACAATATTAACTCAGCTTATCCTGATTTTGATCGGGCTTATCCTAAAGCTTCGAATGAATTGGTCGATAATCAAAAAATTGATACTAGGAATACTATAAATTTTGTATCGGGAGTTTATGACAATGAAACACCCAATTTTGCACATTGTTTTGCTATTCCCCAAGGAACGATAACAGTTAATCAAGGAGAAACTAAAACTATAAAAGTTCCATCAGTTACAGGATTTACTCCATCAGTACAAAATGTTACTTTTACTAATTCTTCAGGTTTACAAGTCGAACAAGAACCAGAAGATGTTTATTATTATTCTAATTCTAATATGGATACTTCAAAAATTCCAAATAATATTACAAAGACTAGAGGAATCATTATCCTTGGCAAGGAAGAACCAATCTATAAAATTGTAAATCATACATTACAACCTACTAATGGAACTTTGGCAAAAAATTCTCAATGGATTTTCGATCAACATGCGTTAACATATAACCATCCATATAAGAATGGCAAGGACAGCTCATATAATACTGAGTATGTAAAAGTTGCACCTAATTCATGGGTAGAATTAGGTACAGATTCTCAATTCGGTTTGAAACCAATTAAGGAACATGGAATATTAAAGCTTTTAGTAGGAGGTTCTCCAGTAGCCGGTAATTTAGAAGGCGACGTTCTAAAACAGACTGTCACTCTCAATGGAGATAGCGAATGGAAATATACTGCCAAATATATAAGTAGAAATGGCGAAAAAGTTTTTTATCAGATTGCGCCTGATACTTTAGTTCCTGACTCTATAGTAGATATAGAAAAATAATTATTAAACCATATTGGAAAATAACTTAACACTAAAATGTCAAGACACTGGTTCTTGGCGTTTTTAGTATGCAATTCTTTCAATTATATTTTTTAGAAAGGCGAGAACTTGAAATGAAACTAAAAACTTCATTATGTATAGCAACTTTCTTAGCAC
Organism: Bombilactobacillus sp. ESL1097; assembly: GCF_058107205.1. Taxonomy (NCBI): domain Bacteria; kingdom Bacillati; phylum Bacillota; class Bacilli; order Lactobacillales; family Lactobacillaceae; genus Bombilactobacillus; species Bombilactobacillus sp. ESL1097. Next base: position 685,831 of record NZ_JBYLUB010000001.1, read on the forward strand.
TGGGTATTGGGAGTCAGTATCAGACTTCAAAATTGCAAGCCGCTAACTATTATTATCCAGTAGCAACAGTAAAAAATTCAGCGCAATTATATAATATTGGTGGTCAGCCAATTAAGCAGTCGTTGGCTGCTAATACGGCTTGGCGGATCTTAGATATTCAAACGGTTAGTGGCCAATCAATGTATGAAGTGGCTCAAAACATGTGGCTTCCCAGTTCAGAGAGTTCGAATAATTTTACACCACAGCATTATAATTACCATGTGGTGCGCGCCATTGCCCCTAAGAGCGGCTATGCACCATTATATGATAATCAACAAAAATTAATTGAGGCACGTGTAGTGCTAGATTTTTCGGATTGGCGCGTTGGTAAAGTCAAAACCGTTGGTAATGTCACTTACTATCAAATTGATGGTAAGGAGTGGTTGAGTTCTAATGATGGGGTAGCTAACTTTACTGCTCCTAACCAGTCAGGGCAAACAGTAACTAATAACTTGGGCGTTGCTAATAATCAGCCAAGTAACAATGATACTAACGTCAATACGGCTACTGGTAGTGCTAGTGGTGGTTCAACAAGTAGTAATTCCACGAATAATGCTAATCCGACAACTTCGACGGGCAATGATAATCCAATAAATAGCAGTAATACGAGTCCTAACAATAATGACAGTCAAACGTTAGATCCTAATAATTTGACTCAGGCCCAATTGCTCGAATTGAATCAGTATGCACTGGATGTAATTAATGGTTACCGTCAAAAAGCGGGTGTAAAACCTTGGATCTTAAATAATTCTGCGATGAGTTTTGCTAGTGATGTGGCCAAGCAATATCAAGCGGATAATTGGTCGATATTTGAGCATATTCAGCACGTTGGTCCTACAACAGAAGCACATGATATCAGCGCTATTACTAAGATGGCTGCCAAGTATGGCTTAAATGATGGTGGACAATTTTATGAAAATGCCGAAACATCACCTTATCAAAATCCAACGACAATGGCTGGCTTCAAGCAAGATATTGCCGCGGCTATTCACGATATGATTTATGATGATGCGGCTTCTAACTGGGGGCATCGTGATAATTTACTGAGTTCTGGTGGATTTGCTAGTCAAGCGCAAAAGAATACCTATTTTGGGATGGCTTATAATCAATTACCTAGTGGCGAACGTATAACGCATTTTATCTCAGTACCTGAGAATTATATCCAAGATTCTGATCTCTTTCATATTCCCGGTCAAGCTCACGTTCAAAAGTACGATGTGAACAACTTACCACAGGATCAATTATTAGAATTGAATCAATACGCGGTCGCAGCCTTAAATAAATTGCGCAAGTCGGTTGGCAGTCAATCCTTACTTTTGAATCGCTCAGCGATGAGTTATGCCAATGCGATTGCTCAACAAAACTTACAAGAAAATCAAGGGTTGAACTCTAATAATCATGGTTCTTTCAATTCTACCTTCATGCAATTAGCTCCAAAGTATGGCTTGGATAACAGCGGGCAGTATTATGAAGAAGTGGAAAGTTTTGCTGATACGCCTAAACAAATTAGTATGCCGGATTTGAAACAAGACATTGATCGAGCAATCAAAAACATTGCCGATGATGAAATTAATGATAGTCTGTTGTTAAGTACTGGTGATTGGAGTGACAATAATACTGCAAATGATTACTTTGGTCTTTCATTGTATCGCCTAAGTAGCGGTGAGATGATTATTCATTTTATCTTAGTACCTGAAAAGTTGATTGTAGATCATTCATTATTTGATACTTCTGCCAATCTTTAAAGTTAGTATCTAAAATGTATGTATAGTAAAAGCCACTCCTTCAGGGCAAGGAATGGCTTTTATTGGATATTAATGTCACAGCAGATCTATTCAGATTGTTTTAAAATTTTTAGACTATGGATCAAATTGAGGGCTGAGGCAATTAAATTGACAGCGGCTATGGTAGTAACTAGTTTACGTTTAAAGTTTTCGTCATCCAATGGAAGTTTCTGAAATAAGTTTTTCATAATTATTGTCCCCCTAAGGTAACTATTAATACTAGATACATTATATCATTTTACGTGTGGTACTATTTAAAAAATGTTTAAAATAAAAAGCCTGATTAAGCTAAACTTTACTATCTTTAGTCTAAGAAAGTTAATCCTATGTCAGACTTTTAAGCGTCATCAAGATCTCTTAGCTTACAATATTTAATTAATATTTGCTTTTAGACGCTTGGAGAGAATTACTAGCATTAGATATAATACTTTGGTTGCAACCTCCATAATATGCAACACTCGGAGGTGAGTAATTATGTTCAACCAATTTTTAATATCAGTAATATCTGGTATTATCATTTCCATATACATGTGGCGGATTAATAAACGCTAATTTTAGCGCAAGTAAAAAGGCATCTAGTAACTTACCGTGGTCAACTAGATGTCTTTTTGTATTGCTTTGAGTAAAATGCTCAACCAATTTCGCATTTATAGTAACACAATTATTCTTGATATCCTAACAATTTAATTTGTAGACAATTCCATAATTGGAGGCTTTTTACTATGTATAACGCGTGGTACTAGTTAATTTTTCTACTTCGTTTACACAAATACCAATCTATCTCGAGTAGTTTGATCTTTTGAATATATACTAAAGGTATGCTACAATTACATCGAAACGTGAAGATGATTTAAACAAAACGACACAAAAGCCATTCCTAATTGCGATAGGAATGGCTTTTTTTTGTGTGGTTACAAGACAACTCGAATTTACTTTTTATGATTTTTGCGTAACCAATCAATAATCATTTGACCAAATATGCTCACAAACAATGGAGCAATAACTGACGTGAAGATAATATAAAACAAAAACGGCACCCCCTCTCGGGGCGAGTTGCCGTCTAAAATTATATCATAAAAAATTTCGTAATCTGGGGGAAATATTATGGACGAAAAGCCAGATTTCAGGGACATTATGGTAGTGTAAATAATTTGGCATCGAATACTTTAATAAAGATTATCTCTTTTATTTTGTGATGACTATATAGTATAGTGTATATACTAAATCGAGGAGGCTTGATGATGACAAATAGTAGTGTTAAACCATTCAAATCAGGTAATTCGCTTGCGTTTAGAATAACTAAGAAGGATAGTGAGTTACTGGGATTAACTGAAGATACCATGTTTGAAAAAGTGGTATCACCAGATGGAAAGTCTATCACTTTTAAAAAGAAAGAAGCTGTTCCAAAAGAATTAGATCAATTTATTGATGATTTTTATCAAAAGAATGGTGAATTAATGACTGAGTTAGAGAATTTATGATATGGAATATTTAAGCAAAGAGCTGCTGGTGGAGGTTAATCAAGCTGTCATCGAGCGTTCCATCAACAGAGATTTTGGGATTCAGTACAGTGAAGGACTAGATATAATCGTTCAACAGCCACAACAGATTTTGTTCGGTCGGGAATTATGTCCGACTATTTGGCTGAAAGCGGCGTTCATTGTACAGAAAATAATCAAGAAGCATATTTTTCAAGATGGTAATAAAAGGACCACCTTGATAGCAACTGCATTTTTTTTGGATATGAATGGTTATCATTTAGAATTTGACTTAGAATCTGGGAAGCTATTCATTTTAACGGTAACCAATGAACCGGATGATGAACAAGTTATGCTTGCAACTGCCAATTGGTTGAAAAATCATAGTTCTAAAAAATAGATTTTATTTCTAAGCACTCAGTAGGAGTGCTTTTTTATATCCAAAATTAGAGGGTGTGGTGAGATGACGTGACAGTACACAAAAATTCACAAAATAAGGATTTTCATAGCTTGAACAGTGACCGGAAAAAGACGGTTAAGTTGCTATTTGAAGATACTTTGACAGATGAAGAGATTGCCAAACAAGTGAATCGTAGTCGCAGAACACTGGCAAAGTTGAAGAACGATCCATTGTTCATTGAAGCACAACGTGAATAACTAGATGAAGCTTTGCCAAACTCCAATGATTGTCAAAAAGTAATTATTAGTAATTCAGCTTTTTTCAACACAATCTATCTTGAGAGATTCTCGAATGTTAAGAATCGTGGAATTTTATAGATGACGTTTCTTTTCTATTATTATGAATAAACTATTTATGAAACTATAGTGCTCATTCATTTCCTTTTTAGTGGGTGTGTCAATAAGATGGTGTTAAGATATTAATCCAATCTTGAATTAAAGATTGCAAGCTAGAAGATTCTCGGTTACCCTTAAATAGGTCTGACATAGGATTCACTTTCTTTGGCTAGGGATAACCGAAGTGTAGCCTAGTCAGGATTTTTATTTCAACTAATTTTTAACTAGCACCACGCGTATTATTAGCATTTTTATCCAATTTTGATTTGTACATGAATTTTTTACTCGTCCTGTATTACTTTGCAACCTGGAACTTATTAGGTTTAGAATAAGTAACTTTTAAAAAATAATATTGACAAAGGTACTTAATGTTCAATATAATATTAATTGTTTGTCGCAGTGGCTCAGCTGGATAGAGCAACGGTCTTCTAAACCGTAGGTCGTGGGTTCGAATCCCACCTGCGACATTTTTTGTACCTTAATATGCTGCAATTCACAATCTGATAGCACATAAATGCTATTTTGTAAGTGTTTTGCTGTTGGATTCATTCACAATTACAGTCGAAATTTGGTGAACATTTTGGTGGAACTGTGCATTCTTATTTATCAAGCAGGGCACCTTTAATTGATAAAAAGGGCAATTATGTACGGACTGTGACTAACGGTGAGATTTATAAGTCAAAATCAATGCTAGCTGGTGTTATCAAGTATTGGCTAATTAATATCTACCAGCTTTGTATACAGCTGGCAGTGGTAAGTAAATAAAAAAGTTCCCAATGTGAGAGCTAAACATAATTAAATTGTGGGATTTTGGGAACGATTGTGCTACATATGAATATGTAGTAAAAGATGTTAGCATTAGGTTTATGTAACAACAAAAGAAGGCGCTCAAAACTTTGGTGGAAGTTTAAGATCGTCTTTTTTTGTTTCAAAAATTATTTGTGATTATCTAACTATTTTTTAAACATGGTTACTAAACAACCAGAAATAACTGCTGAAACAATTTGTAAAAAAGTTTTATTAGCACTAGTTTTCCCCCCTCATGTTGCTGCGTCGGGACTGCAACTTAAATATTATATTATAATGAAAGTATTTATTTTTAATTAAACATTGTTTCACTATGGTGAACATTAGACTTTTTATTCATATTTTTTGAGCAATTACAACTAAAAAGTTTTTTCTGGTATTTAAATATCGCAATGCCAAAAGTTGTTTTTGTTAGTAATTAAAAAGCTTTATGAAAAAATAGATATTGTTTCATTGCGACACATTTTTTAATTATAGTGTCACTTTGAGATAGTTATGTTATACTTGTCTTGCAAGATGTTAGTAATTCTTTGCATACAAACACAAAAGCCATTCCTATGCTGGTAGGAATGACTTTTTTTTTGTGTGGTTGTCCATGACAACTCATTTTTTATCATTATGTTTGCCGTGCAACCAGTCGGCAATCATTTGATTCACTGCACCGACAATAATTGGTGCAATGATCAATGTTAGTAATTCTTTGAACATACAATCACTCCCTTTCGGGGCGAGTTGCCATTAAAAATTATATCATGAACAATTAAGTAATAGTGTAGCCTGGCAAATCAAGCCAAATGGATATTTTGTCATTATCTATAAAGTTAAAAACTTTGATGATTATCATCAGGCGTACTAGGATATGTGCTTTGTCTTTCTTTAATTTTACTTCTAATTAGTTGAAAAATAATTTTTGCTTGACTTAGAGTTAGCTCTAAGTTGTAAAGTTAACTTATTCTAAGTCGGAGGTGCTTTACTATGAAGAAACAAACAGCCGGACGTGAGAACTTAGGTGATTTTGCGCCCAAATTTGCAGAATTAAATGATGACGTTTTATTTGGAGAAGTTTGGTCACGTGAAAAAGAATTATCACCACGTGATCGTAGTTTAGCCACCATTGTTGCCATCATTACTGCCGGTAATTTTGAACAATTACCAGCTCATTTAAAGATGGGAAAACAAAATGGCTTAACTAAAGATGAAATCAGTGAAATTATCACGCATATTGCTTTTTATGTTGGTTGGCCGAAAGCATGGTCAGCATTTAATATTGCTAAAAAATTCTATGAAGAACAGGGAGAATAATAATGGCTAAAAATGAAGATGTTAAAAATGGAGTAATTTTTGGTAGTGGTGACAAAAATGATGCCTTTGCCCAATATTTTGTCGGACAAAGTTATTTAAAGAATTTAGTCTCAGATCCTGACGTGAACGTTGGTGTTGGCAACGTAACTTTTGAACCAGGTTGCCGTAATAATTGGCATATTCATCATGATGGCTTCCAAATTTTATTAGTTACTGGTGGCGAAGGTTGGTACCAAGAAGAAGGCAAACCAGCGCAACATCTAACCCCTGGTGATGTGGTTGTAACGCACGACGGCGTGAAGCATTGGCACGGTGCTACTGCCGATAGTTGGTTTGAACATCTGGCAATTACAGCTGGTACTCCTGAGTGGTTAGAACCAGTGTCTGATGAAATTTATGATGCTTTGGATACGAAGGAAGCTAAATAATGTCACAAAATATTACTGTAATTGGCGCTAATGGACAAATTGCACGGTTGGTTGAGCAGCATTATTTCAACCATGATCAAGTTAATTTAAAATTATTTGCTCGTAATGTGCAGCGTTTACCACAAGAATTTGCAGCGGCCAATAATGTTCAAATTATTGAAGGCGACGCCCGTAATTATAACGATGTTTTCAAAGCGGTAGCTGGTAGCGATTTAGTTTACGCTAATTTGGGTGGCGTCTTTACGCCGATGGTCCAAAATATTGTTCAAGCGATGAATGAACAACAAGTACGGCGGTTAATTCATGTGACTGGTTTAGGCTTGTATCATGAGGTACCAGATCCTTTTGGCACCTGGGTTGAAGAATCTTGTGGTCATGCGGTCATGGAAGATACCAGAGATGCAGCCAAGCTAATTGAAGAGAATGGTCAGTTAGACTATACGATTATTCGGGCAGGTTACATGTCGAATGCGCCGGTAGTTGATTATGAATTAACTCATCGTCATGAACCTTTTAAGGGAACGACCATTTCACGAGCCAGTATCGCCGATTTAATTGAACGAATGATTGATGATCCCACGCTGTTTGTCAATGATAGTTTGGGAATTGCCCAAGCAGGAACTGATGGTGCGACACCGGTTTACAAATAGGAGTCAATTAAATGACGAAAACTTATCGGATTGGTGAATTTGCGAAAGTTGTCCAAACCACGCCTTATACCTTGCGCTTTTATGAAAAGGAAGGTTTGCTGACTGTGCAAAAAGTTCATGGTCAGCGCTTGTATACGGACCAAGATGTTTTGTGGTATCAATTTCTGCAACATCTCAAAGGCGCGGGTTTTAGTTTGTTTGAAATGAAGCAATACGTGACTTGGCGGGCTCAAGGTGATGCCACGATTGGCAAACGCCAAGAGTTATTGCAAACTAAAAAGCGTGAGCTGGAAGCCAAAATCCAACAAGAACAAGAGCATTTACAAGTTGTTCAAGATAAAATTGATTTTTATGCAGCGTTAAAACAACATGCTATTACCGATGATTTTGAAACTTTTCGGCAACAGCGGCATGTAAATTAAAATAAAGGAAAACGTTTGGTAAATTGGCAAAATTTATACAAACGTTTTTTGAGTTTTCAATGTAAATGGTCGCATTTGGTAAGTGTCATTGCTTGAATTAGTCTAACTAGTTAAGATAGTTTTAAAAATAAATGAATAAAGGAGTGGGCAGTGATGATTAGTATCAAAGACGCAGCAACACAAACCGGACTCTCAGCTGACACGATTCGTTATTATGAAAAGCTGGGCTTATTACCCGAAGTCCGTCGTTCCAGTACAGGCATTCGTCAATTCGATGCGGCCGTTTTGAGTCGTTTAGCATTTATCAAAAAGATGCGACAAGCAGGAATGTCACTAGATAGTTTACAAAAATATATTAATTTATACCAATCGGCTGAGGATACAACGCAAGAACAATATCAACTATTAAAAGAACAACGGCAAATTATGGAGAATAAAAAGCAAGCTCTTCAGGTGGCAATTGATCACTTGGACTTTAAAATTCAACATTTTAGTGATCATGTTTTACCAGCGGAGGATCAATTGCACCGCTTAGAAAATGAACGTTTGTCTGAAATTATTAAAAAATAAAATTATTGCTTGTCTTGGAGTCAACTCCAAGTTGTATCTTAATGATAGTCAATCGTAATAATGCAAAGATCTTATGGATTGACGCTAATTTTAGATGCTCTTGAGGAGGATGTTGATAATGACAGAAGTAATGGTAGTCACGGGTGCTGGCCAAATTGGAATGGCCATTGCACGGCGCGTAGGTTTTGGCAAAAAGATTTTTTTAGGTGACAAAAATTCGGCGAATGCTCAGGCAATTGCGAAGACAATGACTGATGCGGGTTTTGATGTAACACCAGTGGAGATGGATTTAGCTAGTCGGACATCCATTCAAAATTTATTAACACAAGCACAAGCTAATGGCGAGATTACGATGGTTGTGAATGCGGCGGGGGTTTCACCAAGTCAAGCATCCATTGAAACGATTCTCAATGTTGATTTATACGGCACGGCTGTTTTGTTAGAAGAGGCGGGCAAAGTGATTGCACCCAATGGTGTCGGCGTAGTAATTTCTAGTCAATCGGGCCACCGAATGCCAGCCTTAACGCCACAACAGGATCGCCAATTAGCCATGACCGCGACTGAAGAATTGTTAGATCTAGACTTTTTGCAACCTGATCAAATTGAAGATTCCTTAAAAGCTTACCAATTGGCCAAACGGTGTAATGAAAAGCGCGTAATGGCCCAGGCCGTTGAATGGGGTAAAAAAGGAGCACGGATTAATGATATTGCCCCGGGGATTATTGTCACACCTTTAGCAATTGATGAGTTTAATGGGCAACGTGGTGATTTCTATAAGAATATGTTTGAGAAAAGTCCTGCTGGTCGCCCAGGAACGGCCGATGAAGTAGCCAATGTGGCAGAATTATTAATGAGTCCTGCTGGTCAATTTATCACGGGTTCCACATTTTTGATTGATGGTGGAGCAACTGCCTCTTATTACTATGGGTCTTTACAACCAGAAAATAAGTAAGAATTGAAGTGTGGCTGGGCGTTAAATTGTCATAGCTAAATCTGTTTTGCAAACGTTTTTTTGATATGCTATACTAAAAGAGTTAATTATAAGGATTGTTACTCGCTTTTTGAGGCATTACCTTTTCTATTTTGATGGAAAGGTAATGCCTCAAAAAGCGTTTTTTAGTTTCAAGGAAAGGATGTGTCTTTTTGCCATTTTGGAAAGTTCAACAAGCCTCAATTTTAGAAATTGCCGCACCCATTGCGGGCAAAGTTATCCCATTATCAGAAGTGGACGATGAAGTTTTTGCTCATAAAATGATGGGTGAAGGTTTGGCAATTCAACCGGCAGTAAGGGCTGATACCATCGTGGCTCCTGTCAATGGTCAAATTGTTGCTTTGCCGCCGTCGAAACATGCAATAGGAATTAAGGTCGCAAAATTTAAGTTGGAAATTTTAATCCATATTGGTTTAAACACGGTGACGTTAAATGGAGAAGGGTTTAAAGCCTTAGTTCAAGTCAATGATTATGTTACGCAGGGCTTCCCCTTGATTCGCTTTGATCCCCAATTAATGGCACAGCATCATTTAGACATGACTACAATCTTAATTTTTACTAAGGGTTATGATCAGCAGTTACATTTGGGAAAATTAGCGCATTCTTTGGTCAAACGTGGTCAAATCTTGTTGCGAACAGAATAATTTTGAGGGTAAAGTATGCTAGCAATTAAAAAAATTAATAATAATGTTGCATTATGTCGTGATAATGATGACCACGAATTAATTGCCTTTGGCAAAGGAATCGGTTTTCCAACCATGCCGTATGAAATCACAGATTTAAGCCGAGTAACGATGACTTTTTACAAATTAAATTCACAATATTTACAGTTGTTAACAGAATTGCCAGAAGATGTAGTGGCTGTTAGTTTACAGATTGTGCAACAAGCCCGTAGTTTAATTACCCGTCCGCTAAATCCGAATATTGTGTTCAGTTTAGCTGATCATATTAACTTTGCCATTATTCGATCACAAAAGCAGCAAAACGCATCTTTGTTGTATTCCTATGATATTGCACAATTCTATCCGCAAGAAACGGCAGTAGGTCAATACGCACTTCAATTGATTGAACAACAATTGCATGTCAAACTACCACCAGCAGAAATCACGGCGATTGCTACACACTTTTTAAATAGTCAAGAAGTCGTTAGTGATGGCACGATTCAGCAAGAACAAAAAGTGATTGAACAGGCATTAGATATTGTGGAGCGACACTTTAATATAAAGATTAATCACCAAAGCTTTACTTATAATCGATTTGTGGTGCATCTGAATTATTATTTACGTAGGTTGCAGCAAGCACAACAAATTGCTAGTAGTCAAACCGAAGGATTATATCAAGCTTTTCAAAAGCAATTTCCTGAAATTTATCAATGCGCCTGTGAAATTAGTAATGTGATTGATCAAGCTTATCAGACGGTTAGCAATCAATCAGAAAAGTTTTATTTAATGCTCTATATTCAGCGAATGGTGGATAATACTCAAGCAAAGGAGTAATTTGATGGTGAAGAGTAAAGAACAAACCAACCGTATTATTGCCCAGAAAGTCTTACAAGCAGTGGGCGGTAGTACTAATGTTGAGTCAGTAACACATTGTATGACACGCTTACGTTTTATTTTAAAAGACAACAGTTTGCCAGATGACCAAGCTGTGAACCAAATTGCTGGGGTCATTGGCGTCCGGCGTTCAGCGGGCCAATATCAAGTAATTATTGGGCAAACGGTGGACTTAGTGTACGACCAATTGTGCCAAATCGCTCATTTACAGACGACACCGCCCATTACAGAAAACCTCGATACTGAAAAAACGCAGTCTAAGTTAACTTGGAAAAGTATTGGCACAATTATCATGAACAAATTAGCTGGATGTTTAACACCCTTGATTCCAGTATTAGTTGCGGCTTCCATGTTTAAAATGTTTGCGGCCGTTTTAGGTCCGAGTATGTTAAATGTTTTAAGTGTTAATAGTGATACTTATCGTTTGTTCACGTTTGTTGGTGACGCTGGCTTTTATTTTTTCCCAATTTTAATTGGTTATACAGCCTCCAAACAATTTCATACGCAACCGTTAGTATCCATGTTCTTAGGTGCGATTATGTTACATCCAACATTAATTAAAATGGTCACTACCGGTAAACATTTTTCTGTTTTTGGCTTGCATATGCCATTGGTCAACTATAGTGCGACGATCATACCGATAATTTTGTCAGTATGGTTGATGTCTTATGTGGAACGTTTCTTGAAAAAATTTATTCCCGCTTCGTTAAGTACGATTTTTGTCCCCACATTAACGATCATTATCATGTTACCTATTACTTTATGTATTGTTGGCCCAGCTGGTGGCTTCATTGGCAAGTATATTTGTGACACAATCATTGGTTTTGGTAAATTAGGTGGTATTTGGAGCATTTTAGCGATTGCCATTATTGGTGCTGTTTGGGAGTTATTAGTAATGACGGGAATGCACTTAGTCTTAATTTGGGCAATGATGATGGTCATTGCCCAAAATGGTTTTGATAACTTTACGTTATTAGGATCTTTAGCCGCTAGTATGTCAGTAGCAGGTATGTGTATTGGCGCAGCGCTACGCTTGAAAAATAAGGATCAAAAAGCTTTAGCTTGGAGCTATTTTGTTGCTAGTTTTATTGGTGGCGTAACAGAACCCGCTTTGTACGGAATTGCGGTGCGCTATAAACGTAGCTTCTTAGGGATGATGATTGGCGGTTTTTGTGGGGGACTATATGCTGCCATTTGTCATATTAAAGGTTATGTTTTGGTGCCTGTGGCTAATTTTATGTCTTTGACGGCTTATGTTCATAATGATCCCACTAATTTGATTAATGGAATTTTGAGTGGGGTGATTGCAATCGTGGTGGCAGCTGTTGCAACTTACTTCATCGGTTTCCAGAGGAAAGATAATTCAGACACTAAAATTTCAGAATTAAAACCAGTGGAGGAATAAGCGATGAAAACTAAAATTATTGTAAGAGCGGATGATTTGGGTTACAGCGAAGCCGTTAATCTCGGAATTTTGAAAACTGTGCGCGATGGCATAATCAATAACATTGGTATTATGGTTAATATGCCCACTTCTAAAGCTGCAGTCCAATCATTGCTGAAGCTGACGCATAAACCGTTAGACTTGGGCTTACACGTAGTAATTTGTACTGGCCGTCCCGTTGTTAGCGCCGCTCAAGTGCCTAGTTTGACCACTGCTACTGGTGAATTTAAGCCATCCAAAGTTTATCGCAATTCCGTAAAAGATTTTGTTGATTTAGATCAAGCCGTTATCGAAATTGAAGCGCAGTATGCCCGTTTTGTCGAATTAGTAGGGCGTAAACCGGATTATTTTGAAGGTCATGCTGTGGTTAGTGACAACTTTGTTAAAGCGTTAAAAATTGTAGCGCAACGACATCAATTACGCTTTTTAGAATATCATTTTGACGACAGTCCGACGCTATTAAATCATCAAAAATTATATCTAGAAATGAAAAGCATGCAACCAAATTATAATCCTTGGAAAACCTTACAAACAGCGGCACTAACGCAGCATAATGATGGCTATGAAGTGATGGTTTGCCATCCAGGATATTTGGATGACTTTATTTTGACGCACTCTAGTTTGACGATTCCGCGAACACAAGAAGTTGCGATGCTGTGTGCTCCCCAGACTAAGATTTGGTTATGGGACCATGAGGTGGAGTTAATGCGCTATAGCCAAATTTAACCAATCATTAAATTAACTTGACTGGCTGTTGATTACAAAAAGTGAATAACCTCAAAATGGGCCTAGGCATAGGCCCATTTTTAATAGAATTGTTGTTACTTTTGATTGTTCAAATCAATATTTTCAAAGGCCTGATTGAGTAAAGTTATGTCATCTAAAATTTGTAACTGCTTGCTTGAGGGAACAGAGTTGAGTATTTGCTTGATCATTCGTAAACGTGTTTGCGTCAAACTGTGATTTAAAGTTTGACCGAGCTGGCTTAGTTGAACCTCACGTTTGCGTGAATCGTGCGTATTAATCTGTGTTGTAATCAACTCGGCACGTTCTAAGCGGTCAAGTTGACGGCTGATGGTGGAATGAGAAGCTCCCAAAAAATGTGCTAAGTTTTGGACATTGGTCGGCTGTTGGCGGGCAATGGTAGCAAACAAAGGAAATAATTTATAATCAAGTTGCACGTGCGCCGCTTTAATCAAAGCTTGGTCATTTTGGGGTTGATTAAAAAAATAAGCTAGTTCAATTAATTGTTCGTAAAAAGTTTGGATTTGTTGATTATTCATAATATCAATTATACTAAATTAACGTGCAAAATGCACGTAAGTATGCTATTCTTTTTGTGTGCAAAATGCACCTAAAAGGAGGACATTAATTATGCAAGCAGCGATAGTTCAACAACCAGGAATGGTTCCGGTACTGCAAGCAGTTGCTGAACCAACGGTTAATTCTCAGCAAGAAGTGATTGTTATGCCGCAAGCGAGTGCTTTAAGTACAGTTAGTAAAGCTCAGTCGATGGGCCAACATTATTCTAGTAGTGCCCAGTTTCCGCGGATTGCTGGTACTGAAGGCGTCGGACGTTTAGCTAATGGGCAAAGTGTTTATTTTGCTAAACCACGCTGGCCATATGGTTCCTTGGCAGAAAAAACAGTGGTTTCAAAACACTCGCTGATTCCGGTGCCTGCTAAATTAAATCCGATCATGGCGGCAGCAATTGCTAATCCGGGTATGAGTTCCTATGCAGCGTTAGTCTATCGTGCCCAAATTCAAACAGGTGATGTGGTCCTTATTAATGGAGCAACCGGTACTGCTGGAGCGTTAGCGGTACAAATGGCGTATGCTTTAGGGGCAGTAAGAGTTATTGCTTTAGGACGTAATGCAGAGAAACTAGCCCAAGTTGGTGCTGATGAGTACTTTTCCTTTGGAGATTATGATTTAACGGATGCTCAACAATTTGATCAATGTCAATTGGCATTGCAAGCAATCATTGCCCAAGCAACGATTGTCTTGGATTATTTGTGGGGAGCCAGTGCTGAGCTACTGTTAACAATCTTATCTCACAGCAAATCATCCCAAGCAATTAGATATGTAGAAATTGGTTCCACTGCGGGTCAACAAATTAGCTTGCCAGCGCCGCTTTTACGCTCCTTCAATATTCAACTCATAGGTTCGGGAATTGGTTCTTTGGCCCCAAAAGAACTTTTTACTTCCATTCAAAAAGTTTTTACTTTAGCGTCTCAGAAGCAATGGACGGTCCCAATCAAGCAATATTCATTGCCGGAACTGGCGCAAGCTTGGCAAGCACCTAATGCTCCACGAGCTGTGATTAAAATTGCAGATTGAATTTAAAAAAGGCTTGTAGTTTGAAGATAACAGTGTTATCTTTTTTCTAGGAGGCTTGATATGAAAGATAATCAAACGAAAGCACAATTGTTAGATTGTGCGGTGCAATTACTTCAAGAAGATAACTTGGAGTCATTATCTTTACGTAAATTGTCACAAAAACTAGGTTTAACGACAGGAGCTTTTTACAAACATTTTAAAAATAAAACTGAATTATTGACTTTGGCAATGCAGAGACTGTCACAACAGATTACACAACAATTTGAGCAACAAATTGGCTCGTTGGCAGAGCTTGATGCCCAAGAAAAGTTAGTTCAATTAGGAAAGTTTTTTGTAGAATATTTTGTCCAGCACCCCCAGTTAGTTAATGCCTTATTTTTTAGTGAGATAGGTAAAGCAGCGTTACAGCAAACTAACGGTCAATTCGCGTTATTAAATTTGACTAGACAGTTAATTCATCAAATCAATGTTAATTCAGATATTTCTGATGATGCTTTATTTGTGCAGACGTGGTCATTTATTCAAGGCTACGCTTTGTTAGTACAAAAGCAGGTAG
This sequence comes from Bombilactobacillus sp. ESL1097, assembly GCF_058107205.1. NCBI lineage: Bacteria > Bacillati > Bacillota > Bacilli > Lactobacillales > Lactobacillaceae > Bombilactobacillus > Bombilactobacillus sp. ESL1097. The sequence goes on from NZ_JBYLUB010000001.1 coordinate 700,993, forward strand.
TTAGTTTAGATTTAACGTTGATTCGCCAGACTTTATGTGCATTTATGCAAGGAGAAAATTAATGGCCCCCGTAATCGTTATTTATTGTCATCCCTATCCCAATAGTTTCAATCATGCGGAATTAGAAGCTGTTCAAACTAATCTGCAGCAACATCACCAGCCTTTTGAAGTGATTGATTTGTACCAAGATCAATTTCAACCATATTATGATCAAGAAGAGTTACGTTTATATCATACTGGTGCCAGTCATGATCCGTTAACGCAAAAATATTTACACTTATTACAAGCAGCGCAAGGATTAATCTTTATTACGCCAGTTTGGTGGAACACACTGCCCGGAATGTTAAAAGGTTTTATTGACAAGGTCATGAAAGAAGGCCCTGGTTTATCACATACCGTGACCAAGTATGGCATTCATGGGGAACTCAAAAATTTACGGCAAGCGTATGTTTTAACGACTTCCACATCACCGACTTTTTATTTGAAATGGTTTTGTGGCGATGATATTCAAAAGGTTTTTGTTAAAAAAACTTTGAAACAAGTTGGCGTTAAACATGGTCATTGGCAAAACTTTGGGAGAATCTCTAATTCGACTCTAGAACGCCGGCAGCGATATTTACAGCAGTTGGTTCAGACAACATTTAAGTTTTAAAAGCAGCTTGGCAAGCACTTTACTTTACGAAAAGATTACTCACCTTTTACAATAAGTTTAGATATAATAGGGGGCATGAAGATGAGTAATGATGGTAAAATGAATCAAGCTAAAGGTAAAATCAATGAAAGTGTTGGTAAAGTCGTCGGCGATGATTCCAAAGAACTCAAAGGTAAGGCCGAACAAGCTTTGGGTAAAGCTAAAGATCAGCTGGAAGATGCGAAAGACGACGTTTCTAAAAAAATCAATGAAAAAATTGATAAGCATAAACAGGATTAGTGCTTTATACTAATACTGAGATTATGAACTGTGGCAAAACGGTCTAACTGTTTGGAGGTCACAGTTTCTTTTTAATTAAGGGGGCCGAATTTTTGAAGACGTTAATTATTGTTGCTCATCCCCAGCTTGACAATTCCGCAACGCAACAATTTTTAAAACAAGGAGCTGCTATCGCTCAGGCAACTTGGCATGAAGTAAGTGCAACACAATCAACTTCCAGTGTGCAAGAACAGCAGTTACTACAACAAGCTGACCGAATTATTTTTCAGTTTCCACTCTATTGGTACACAATGCCGGCGCAATTGAAACAATGGCAGGATCACTACTTGACGACGAAATTTATTGAACAAAAACTAATCGGTAAACAATTAGGAGTAGTGGTCTCAACGGGTTTACCACAAACAGCGTTTCAAGCTGGAGGGCGCGTAGGCTTTAGCTTAGATCAATTACTAACGCCCCTACAAGCCTTGGCGCGCCAAGCGCAAATGATTTGGCTGTCAGTGTTTCCAATTTATCAATTTGCTTACTTAAATGAAGCCGAACAACAGCAATTATTGATGGATTATCAGCGTTATTTAAGCCAAGACCAACCAGATTCTTTAATTAAGCGTAGTCAATGGTATTTACAACAACTAACCCAATTGAACGCAACTGCAACTAATCCGCTGATTGATTTACTACAGGAACAATTGAGTCAAAATTTGTTACAACTAGAAACCAGTAACGATACCTTAAAATTAATTAAAGCAGGTGAAACAGATAATCTTGAATGATAATAATCAATGGGCCGTTGCGCAATTAGAGCAATTAATTCAGCAGGAGCCACAATATGAAAAACGAGCTTTTTGGCGCGGCTTAACTACTTTAATCAAAGAGCAAGATCGGAGATTGCAGCAACTACAATCAGAGATCGATGGTCGTTTATGGAATCATGATCAATGGTAATAATCTGTTAAACAGTTTTTAGACATGAAGCTATCACCAAAAGAAAAAGGTGGTTACACAATTCGGGGCAATTTTTGTTCCCACACGTTAAATGTGGTAAGATTAAAAATAAATAAATTTTAATTGCTTGGTGATTATGATTATGAAGAAAAAAACAATGAAAGCAATGCTTAAAAAATCTAAATCTGTTACGCGTCCCCAAATTACGGCGCAGTTAACTTTTTCTAATGGTCGGATACTTAATGTGCCGGTATATGCTGATGATCAGGCAGCAATTGATCATTTGAAGCAGCAATTGCGTGATAAAGATGGCAACTTTACGGATGTCCAAGGTCGAGATTATGACCTACGCAGTTTAGTACACTATGAATTTTTAGATTAATTAAATTTAGTTGACGAACCAATATTTTTTTTGTACAATTAAACAGTTGTAATTGTGCTACCACAGCTGCAACCGCACATGACTAGGTTAAAGCTTAACAGCGCCTAGTGTGGCGAGTCTAAGAATGGAGGTGTACAAATGTACGCAATTATTAAAACTGGCGGCAAGCAATACAAGGTTGAAGAAAACAAAGCCATCTTTGTAGAAAAGCTTGATGTCCAAGAAGGTCAAGAAGTAACTTTTGATCAAGTTCTTTTGATTGGTAGTCGTTCGATTACTATTGGAACTCCTACAATTGAAGGTGCTAAGGTTACTGGTACTGTTGAAAAGCAAGGCCGGGAAAAGAAAGTTATTACTTACAAGTATAAGCCTAAGAAACATTCCCATACTAAAAAGGGTCATCGTCAACCTTATACTAAAGTTGTAATTAAAAAGATTGAAGCTTAAAGATGATTCAAGCAACTTTTGTTTGTAATTCAGCTAAGCAATTAACAAAGTTTGTGATTGAAGGTCATGCCGATTCTGGCCCTTATGGTCAAGATATTGTTTGTGCAGCCGTCTCAGTGATTGGACTGGGAACGATTAATTCGCTTCAAACTGTGGCTCAAGTTAAGCCACAGGTTAATAGTGAAGCACAAAGTGGTGGTTATTTAGAATGTCAGGTTGATTATTCTCAAATTACTGCGCATGATCAATTGGTTCAAACACAAACTTTAATGGCTAATTGTTATCAGATATTACACTCGTTAGTTGACAATTACGGAGATTTTATCCGGGTTGATTTAAAACAAGAAACAGTTGGGAGGTAACAATTATGTTAGAAATGAATTTACAGTTCTTCGCTCACCATAAGGGGGGCGGTTCAACTGCCAATGGTCGTGATTCTGCTGGTCGGCGTTTAGGTGCTAAGAGTGCTGATGGCCAAAGAATTAATGCTGGAACTATTATTTATCGGCAACGTGGAACCAAGATTCATCCTGGTGCTAATGTTGGTCGCGGTAGCGATGATACATTATTTGCTTTAAAGCCAGGCGTGGTTAAGTTTGAACGTCTTGGTCGTGATAAGAAGCAAGTTTCAGTGATTACTGAAGATTAAATTAAAGAAGCCGCGTGAGCGGCTTTTTTTAAACTATCAAGTTTTAATTGGGTTTATGATATAATAAATTAGTATAGTAAAGACTACTGAAAATAATTATAAAAATTTTCAAAAATGTTTTTTTGTTTTATGCACAATTTTATAACACAGGAGTTTATGATGATTTCAGTTAATGAATTTAAAAATGGTTTAACAATTCAAGTTAATGGTGAATTATGGCGGATTGTTGAATTTCAGCATGTCAAGCCTGGTAAAGGTAGTGCTTTTGTTCGTTCCAAATTAAAAAATTTGCGTTCCGGGGCCGTTCAAGAAAAGACTTTCCGTTCCACTGAAAAAGTTGAACAAGCTCAAATTGACAATAAAAAGATGCAGTATCTCTATGCCGACGGTGATAATTATGTCTTTATGGACACTAATACCTATGAACAATTATCACTACCCCGGGAAAATATGGGTGATGCTTTAAATTATTTAGTGGAAAATATGGAAGTTAATGTCATTATGCATGATGGTGAGACATTAGGAATTGATATTCCAAACGTTGTGGACCTGAAAGTGGCCGCTACGGAGCCGGGCATTAAAGGTGACACTGCTTCTGGTGGTAGTAAGCCAGCTACGATGGAAACTGGTTTGGTTGTGCAAGTGCCATTTTTCGTTAATGAAGGCGATGTTTTGACTATCAATACAGTTGATGGTAGTTACAGTTCACGGGCCAATAAATAATTGTAATTTGGATTAAGGAGGCTTTGGGATGACTGATGGTAAATATTTACAAATAGCACCAACACAAGCCAATGAATTAGGACAAATTCATGTGGCAACAGATGTCTTGGAAGTTTTGTTGGGTATTGCAGCTACACAAGTTGCCGGTGTTTATGAAATGCGCGGTACGTTAGCGAATAATATCAATTCGTTGTTAGGTCGGCAAAATCGTGCGCAAGGTGTCCGGGTTTCTTATGATGAACAAACGCAGCAGTTAATTGCCGATGTTTATGTCTATTTAGAATATGGTGTATCAGTTCCTAAAGTAGCCAATGATTTACAGAAATCTCTTAGTCAACAATTACAATTTATGACGGATCTAACAATGGCCCAAGTAAATGTGCATGTGGTTGGTTTAATGGCTAAGAAGAATGATAGTTCAGAAAAATTAGCTAAAATTTAATCCAGAAAGTGGCGTGGAAGTGACTTTAAATAGACATAATGTACGGGAAATTGCTTTTCAAACTTTGTTTTTGATAGATTCTTTACCCGATCAAGATATTGATGCGGCTTTACAGGAAGTTTTGAGTTTACAGAATATAACAGAAGCGCCGGCTTATTTAGATTTTTTAGTACGTGGTGTTGTTGAACATATTAGTGAACTAGACGAACAGTTAAGTCAACATCTCAAAAAGGGCTGGTCTTTAAAGCGGATCAGTCGTAGTGACGTGAACTTGATGCGTTTAGGATTATTCGAAATTTTGTATAGTCCGGCAGTTCCTGTAAAAGTAGCAATGAATGAAACACTAGAATTGACAGAGCAGTTCAGTGAACCACAATCAAAAAAATTTATTAATGGGGTGCTCTCTCATTTCCTGGATCAGTCACCGACTGAACCAAAGTAAGGTGCTGGTAAAACAGCACCTTTTTTGAAATTATGTTAAAGCTGCTTAAACAAGCAAGCTTTTAATACTCAGAATTTAAAACCAACAGATTTAAAGACTTAAAGGAGGAACAGCAATGGTTGTCATAATGGATGGTAAACAAGCTGCCCAACAAGCTGATCAACAGTTTGCCCAGCAAGTTCAGGATTTGAAGCAACACAATGTTATCCCAGGGTTAGCTGTTGTTTTAGTAGGAGATAATTCAGCGAGCAAAATTTATGTTCGTAATAAAAAACGACGAGCTGAAAAAATCGGCATTAATTATCAGCTATATCATTTGCCGGCTGATGTTAGTCAAAGTGAAGTGTTAGCTTTAATTAAACGCCTAAACCAAGCCGCAGACATTGATGGCATTTTAGTACAAATGCCTTTGCCCGCACAAATAGATGCTGATTTGGTAATGAATACCATTGCGGTACAAAAAGATGTTGATGGTTTTGGCTTATTAAATATTGGACGTTTGTGGTCCGGAGAGGCGGGCAATTTTCCCGCAACACCGCGCGGCATTTTGCGGTTGTTACATGATTATCAGATCCCCATTGCGGGCCAACATGCTGTGGTAGTAGGACGCAGTAATATTGTTGGTAAACCAATGGCTGGTTTGTTATTGCGCGAAAATGCTACCGTTACGATGGCGCATTCCCATACACAAAATTTACAAGTATTGACCAAAACTGCGGATATTTTAATCGTGGCCATTGGCCAGGCGGAGTATATTACGGCTGATTTTGTTAAACCCGGAGCGGTAGTCATTGATGTAGGGATGGATCATAATGCCGCTGGTAAATTAGTCGGCGATGTTGACTTTGCTACAGTGCAAGAAGTAGCCGGTTATTTGACGCCAGTACCCGGTGGCGTAGGGCCCATGACCATTACTGGTTTGTTAGAGCAAGTGATTACTTTAGCACAACAGAGGGTAGCAGTTTGAGTACACCAGAATATTTGACAGTTAGCGCGCTAACACAGTATTTAAAACGTAAATTTGATTTGGATCCCTATTTAAATCGTCGGGTTTATTTAACCGGCGAAATTTCTAATTTTCGACTGCGTCCGCGCCATCAATATTTTTCACTCAAAGATGCGCATGCTAAGATTTCTGCCATTATGTTTCAGAATGCTTTTCAAAAATTAAAATTTACTCCTGAAGAAGGCATGAAAGTCTTAGTTTGCGGTCGTATTTCCATTTATGAAGCAACAGGGCAATATCAAATTTATGTAGAACAAATGCAACCCGATGGTGTTGGTGCCTTGTATCAGGCTTTTGAACAGTTAAAGCAAAAATTACAAAAAGAAGGCATTTTTGCTTTACCGAAACAAAAGATTGCTCCTTTTCCACAAAGAATTGCCGTCATTACGAGTCCTTCAGGGGCCGTGATTCGTGATATTATAACGACTGTTCACCGCCGTTATCCGATTGCCCAATTAGTTTTATTTCCCGCCCAAGTTCAAGGTGATAGTGCCGCGGCGAGTTTAGTCCAGCGCTTAGAGCAAGTTAATCAACTAGGAAATTTTGATACGATTATTATGGGCCGTGGTGGTGGTTCAATTGAAGATCTCTGGCCTTTTAATGAAGAAGTAGTCGCGCGGGCGGTTGTGGCTTCCAAAATTCCGGTGATTTCGTCAGTTGGTCATGAGACAGATACGACGATTACAGATTATGTAGCTGATTTACGAGCACCAACGCCGACCGCCGCCGCTGAATTAGCCACGCCGGTTTTGAGTGAAGTATTGGCTGATTTGCGTCAAAGCAAGGTGCAAATGTATCAAGCAGTTAAGCAAATTTTAGTGCGTAAACACCAAGAACTAGTTCGTTATCAAAATAGCTATTTATTTCAAAATCCACAAACCTTGTATCAAGAGTATTTACAACGCGTGGATCAATTAATCACAGCTTTAAAAGACGCAATGTTGCAATTATTAAAAGAACAACAGCATCGCTTAAAGTTGTTGCAGCAGAGCTTACGATATCAACAACCCCAATTAGTAGTCCCAGTACAACAAGTAGCGAACTTAAAACGTAATTTAAAGCAAAATTATCATAATTATCTGGAGCAACGATCCCAACAAGTCATGGGCTTGATTAATTTGTTAGAGGATTTAAGCCCGTTAAAAACGTTAACTCGCGGTTATGCTGTGGTGCAAAAGCAAACCCAAGTCGTGACTAGTGTGCAACAAATTCAAGCTCAAGAACAAGTGCAAATTCAACTCCAAGACGGTAGCTTGACAGCCACTGTCACAGAAGTGAAGGAAGGTCAACATGACGGAAAAAAAGCAAAGTTTTGAAGAAAGTTTAGCCAGCCTGCAGCAGATTGTTGAACATTTACAAAGTGGTGACGTACCTTTAGAAGAAGCCATGGATCAATTTCAAACAGGTGTCGCTTTAAGTAAAAAATTGGAGCAAACTTTAACACAAGCGCAGGAAAAATTAACTAAAGTAATGAGTGAAGATGGTCAAGAGACTGATTTTCAATTAAATGCACAAACAAAGCAGGATAAGACAACTGATGAATAAATTTGAAATTTTGCAAAAGCAGTTATTAGTTCCATTTAATGAATTTTTAGAGCAGCAGTTAACTAAAGAAATACAACAACCGCAATTACGAGCAGGGATGTTATATTCTTTACAAGCTGGTGGTAAACGGTTGCGCCCTCTTTTGTTTTTGGCAACCTTACAAGCGGTGCAGATTAACCAAGACATTGAGTTAACGAACTATTTTAAAATTGCGGGCGCTTTAGAGTTGGTGCATACCTATTCGTTAATCCATGATGATTTACCAGAAATGGACAATGATGACTATCGGCGTGGACAATTAACTAATCATAAGCGTTTTACAACGGGACGCGCGGTTTTAGCGGGTGATGGTTTGTTAACTCATGCTTTTGTTTGGCTGACAGACAATGGTTTACCCACAGCTATTCAAGCTCAATTAGTTTATACGTTGGCTAAAGCGGCTGGTGTCCAAGGCATGGTTGCTGGGCAAATGACGGATGTAGTACAAACAGGTCATAGCTTGACCGTAGAGCAAATCACCCAATTGGATCGGCAAAAAACGGGGGCTTTAATTCAAGCTAGTGTGGAAATGGGAGCAATTTGCTTAGAGCTACCAGTAGACGTTAAACAACATTTGATTGCGTTTGCCCAAAATTTTGGCTTGGCTTTTCAAATTTATGATGATTTACTAGATATAGTTGGTGATCAAACTACTTTAGGTAAAGCAGTTGGCAAAGATCAATTAGTAGGTAAAAATACTTATCCAGCAATTTTGGGTGTTCAAAAGGCCCAAACCAAACTGCAACAAGTTATAACAACGGCTCAACAGGAATTAGCGGCCATTGCTTTAGCAGATAGTTGTTTAGCTGATTCTTTAGCTTATTTCCAATTGGAGGATCAATAATGGCTGCTAATAAAGAACGGGTGGATGTTTTAGTCGTTAACCAAGGTTTAACTGCTTCAAGAGAACAAGCAAAACGCTCAATTATGGCTGGTGAAGTTTATAACGCAGATAATTTGCGTTTAGATAAACCCGGAGAAAAAATTGCGAGTGATACCCAACTCCATTTAAAGACCTTAAAACATCAACAATATGTCGGTCGCGGGGCTTTAAAATTGGCGAAAGCCATTAAAGTGTTTAAGATCGACTTAAAGGATTTATTGTGTCTGGATATTGGTGCTTCGACTGGTGGTTTTACAGATGTAGCTTTACAAAATGGAGCGCGGCGAGTCTATGCGTTAGATGTTGGCTACAATCAGTTAGCTTGGAAATTACGGACTGATCCACGGGTAGAAGTTATGGAACGGGTGAACTTTCGTTATAGTCAACCACAGGATTTTGCCCAAGGATTGCCAGAATTTGCAATGACGGATGTTTCTTTTATCTCATTGAAATTAATTTTGCCACCCTTGACCAAAATTCTATTACCAGATCATGATGTCGTTTGTTTGATTAAACCACAATTTGAAGCAGGCAAAGAAAATGTTGGCAAGCACGGAATTGTTCGTGATCCACAAGTTCATCGCCAAGTATTACAAGATATCTTAAGCTTTGCCACGGCCCACAATTTTGATGTTTTAGGTTTGGATTATTCACCGATTACTGGTAGTGGTGGGAATATTGAATTTCTAGTTCATTTGCAATTACGCCAAACGACAGGGACTATTGCACCAACAGTACAAATTGAGCAAGTTTTAACGCAAGCATATCAACAATTGAAGTCACATTAGTGAGGGATCCAAATGTTGCAAGAGTTAATTATTCAAGATTTTGCGATTATTAAGCGGATAGATGTTCATTTTCATCAAGGATTGACGGCATTAACTGGTGAAACAGGAGCCGGCAAGTCCATTATTATTGATGCATTAGGATTATTAATTGGGCAACGTGGTTTGAGCGAATATGTGCGTCACGGTGCTGATAAGGCGTTAGTTCAAGGTATGTTTACAATTGAACCGGATAACCAGGCAGTTATCGCCAATTTTTGTCAAAACCTTGGTTTGGATTTTAGTGAGCATAGTTTAATTGTGAAACGCGAGTTGCACCAAAACGGGCGCAATGTTTGTCGTATTAATGATCAGTTAGTGCCAGTAACTACCTTAAAACAATTGGGGCAATATTTAGTAGATATTAGTGGTCAAAATCAAAGTCAGCAACTATTGAATCCCCATAGTCATGTACATTTGTTAGATCAATTCGGTGGTTCTGCAACACTAACGAGTTTAAAACAATACCAACATACTTATCAAAAGTATCAACAATTACAACAGCAGTATCAAGATTTACAGCAAAATCAACAACAACGTGCCCAACAAATAGATATGCTCCAGTTCCAAATTAAAGAAATTACCGCTGCACAGCTACAGCCTGGTGAAGAAGAAGAGTTATTAGCTCAAGAGCAGCAATTGGCTAATTTTGAGAAAATTAATACGGCTTTGAATAATACTTATCAGTTATTAGCCGGCGGTGAACGTAATTTGCTTGATCAGTTGAATCAAGCCGTGCAAGAGATGCAAACTATTAGCGACTTAAGTACCAATTTTTCCGAAATAGAGCAAGAATTGTCCGGTGCTTACTATGATTTACAAGATAGTCAAGAACAGTTAGCTCGACAGCTAGATGAACAGGATTTTGATCCACAAAAATTACAAGCGACCGAAGAACGCTTGCAATTAATTCATAACTTAGAACAAAAATATGGAACTAATATTTCGGATATTTTGCAATTTGGTGAACACGCACAACAACAGTTAACGCAGTTACAAGCCCAGCTGGTTGATCCACAAAAGTTGCAAACACAGCTGCAATCATTGCGGCAGACTCTTCAGCAACAAGCGGCGGTTTTAAATCAAAATCGCCAACAAGCAGCTCATCAGTTAACTAAACAAGTGATGAAACAATTACAGGCCATGTATATGGAAAATACGCTGTTTAAAGTTCAATTTACACCACAGGATTTTACGCTTCAGGGGAATCAATTAGTTGAATTTTATTTGCAAACTAATCCTGGAGAAGGTCTAAAACCATTGGCTAAAATTGCTTCCGGTGGGGAATTGGCGCGAATTATGTTAGCACTTAAAACAATTTTAGCGCGCTATCAACATGTAGAAACATTGGTCTTTGATGAAATAGATACTGGAGTTAGTGGGCGTGTGGCGCAAGCGATTGGTGATCAAATGCGCCAGTTATCACAAACGTTGCAAGTCTTATGTATTACGCATTTACCGCAGGTGGCTGCCAATAGTGTTCACCAATATTTGGTACAAAAACAAGTGCAAGCTGATCAAACAACCACGACGGTTGAGTCATTAACGTACAATCAACGCATTGAAATCATTGCACAAATGTTAGAGGGAACCAAAGTCACGGCAATTACGCGTCAACATGCGGCCGAGTTATTGACCTTAGCACAAAAAATTTAACGAGAACTAGCACCCCCTTGAAAAAGAACTGAAAATGGTGCATTATGTTAAGTAAAATAATTCGTGATTATTAAAGTAAAAGGATGTTTATATGGCTTCAGGAAAAGGTATGTTAATTGTGCTGTCCGGTCCGTCAGGAGTAGGTAAAGGGACTGTGCGTAAGGCAATTTTACAAGATTCGGCAATTCAATTTAAGTATTCAGTTTCGATGACTACTCGCGAAAAGCGTGCCGGTGAACAGGAAGGCGTTGATTACTTTTTTCGAACCAATGAGGAGTTTGAAGCAGAAATCGCTAACGGCGGTATGCTAGAGTACGCGAAGTACGTTGATCATTATTACGGAACACCATTAAGTTATGTTCAACAAACTTTAAATGCTGGAATTGATGTTTTTTTGGAAATTGAAGTCAATGGTGCCATGCAGGTTCGCCAAAAGATGCCGGATGGGGTATTTATTTTTTTGACGCCGCCCGACTTAGCTAGTTTACGGAGTCGGATTATCAATCGTGGTTCTGAAGATCAGACAACGATTGATAAGAGAATGGAAAAAGCTAGACAGGAAATTAAAATGATGTCAAACTATGATTATGCAGTAGTTAATGACGAAGTTCCCAAAGCTGTCCAGCGGATTGAACAGATTGTTCGTAGTGAGCACTTACGAGTGCCTCGAGTGATTGGTAGTTATAAAAAAATGATTGGAGCTAACTAAAATGATTTCTTATCCCTCAATTGATAAATTATTAGAGCAGGTTAATTCGCGTTATTCTTTGGCTGTTTTGTCGGCCAAGCGGGCGCATGAAATTGATGATGGTGATGTGGAGATGTTAAGTAGTTATGAGTCTCCACGTTCAGTTGGTAAAGCTTTGGAAGAAATTGCGGATAATAAAATTAAAGTTGATCCGCAATCAATTCTTAGTGAACGTAGTGCAGAGCGGATTGATTATCTGGAAGAAGCTGAACATGAACGTTTAGAAGATTTTAAAAAGGGAATGTAATGCTACTCCATTCAGATGAACTCTGATGGAGTTTTTTAATAGTTGATGGGAGTGAAGTGTGCTTGTATGCTCAAGTAATTGTCGATGTACCCACTAAGCAAACTGACCATACATTTGACTATTTAATACCACCTGCTTGGCAAGGGTTAGTTTTGCCCGGAATGCGTGTAAGTGTTCCGTTTGGACGTTCAGGACGATTAGTGCAGGGCTTTGTTCTGGCAGTTCAAGCAGAAAGTGCGTTTACGGGTAAAGTTAAGCAGATTGTGGCAGTTTTTGATTTAAAACCAGTTTTAAATACAGAATTATTACAATTGTCCGAATGGTTGGCGCAAAATACGTTTGCTTTTCGGATTTCTTGTTTACAGACAATGTTACCTAACGTTATGCGCTCTAAAACACAAAAATTGGCCGTTTCGTTAGACCCTATTGTGACTAACTCAGATTTGTTTAACCAAAAACCAGTATTAGCTTTAAATACACAGTTAACACCAGCCAACCAAAAACAATTAATTCTTTGGCAACAGCAAGGCTTAATTCAAATACAATATCGTTTAAAGAATCAAGCACATCATTTAACTCAATTAGTTTTAAAACGGCGCCCGCTTGATTATGCAGCTTTGCTGAAACAATTAACACCGAGAGCAACCCAACAGCGCAAATTATTACAACTATTTGTGGATAGTGAGCAGCAATTTTTTAGTTATCGTCAGCTGCAACATGATTACCAAATAAGTAATGCAACGATTAATGCGGCCTTAAAAAAAGGTTGGTTTGATAAAGATCAGGTACTTTTACGGCGGCAGCCGCAAACTTTAGCAGTTCAAAGAACTACTCCGAAACAATTAACCCCTGAACAAAAACAAGCTGTAGAACAGATTATTCAAGGTCCAATTAAACCTACCTTGCTGGAGGGAGTTACTGGTAGCGGTAAAACTGAAGTTTATCTGCAACTAATTCAATATTATTTACAACAAGGTAAAACCGCATTAATGTTAGTCCCAGAAATTGCACTGACTCCACAAATGGTGCAACGAGTACAAGAGCGTTTTGGGCAGCAAACCGCAGTTTTGCATAGTGGTTTGTCACAAGGCGAACGGTATGATGAATGGCAAAGAATTCAAGATGGAACTGCTCAAGTAGTTGTCGGAGCTCGTTCAGCAGTGTTTGCACCTCTAACAAACATTGGCATTATTATTATTGATGAAGAGCATGAAGCTAGTTATAAGCAGTCAGATAATCCCCGCTATCATGCACGGGATGTGGCGCTCTGGCGTGGGGAGTATCATCATTGTCCCGTGGTTTTGGGCAGTGCAACTCCCAGTTTAGAGTCGCGAGCTCGGGGGCAAAAAAAAGTTTATAATTTGGTACGCTTAACTAAGCGAGTTCATGATCAACCGTTACCACCTGTGCAAATTGTTGATTTAAGAGACTCACAGCAATTGTCCAAGTATTTAGACTTATCAAAACCGTTACTGCAAGCAGTGCAAACTAATTTATTACAGCATCAACAAACCATTTTACTGTTAAATCGGCGCGGGTTTGCCGCTTATTTACTTTGTCGTCAATGTGGTTTCGTACCTAATTGTCCTAATTGTGATATTTCATTGACAGTTCATTTAAAAGAGCACCGGTTATTGTGCCATTATTGTGGTTATCAGGAACCAATTTATCAAAGTTGTCCGCAATGTGGTAGCAAAAAATTAAAATTTGATGGAACTGGAACCCAAAAGGTGGAACAAGAATTAGCAGAATTGTGGCCGCAGGCCCGAATTATTCGCATGGATAATGATACAACTAATAAAAAGGGTGCTCATCAGCGTTTGTTAAGTGAATTTGAACAACATGGTGATATTTTACTCGGGACACAAATGATTGCTAAAGGTTTGGATTTTCCTAATGTAACTTTGGTAGGAGTGATTAATGCGGATACGGGTCTAGCGACGAGTGATTTTCGTGCTAGTGAACGGACTTTTCAATTATTAACGCAAGTTAGTGGTCGCGCCGGTCGTGCTCACAAAGCAGGCCGAGTACTGATTCAGAGTTATAATCCGGATCATTATGCCATTCAATTAGCTGCGCAACAAAATTATGAGCAGTTTTACCAGCGGGAAATGGTTTTTCGACATCAGGCTGGTTATCCACCATATTTTTATTTAATCAAGATTAGTATTTCACATAAATCTCAAGCAGCCGCTTTAAAGATGGCTTATAATATAGCTAAGCAGTTAAAACCGCTACTGCTGCAGCGTGAACAGTTATTAGGACCTACACAGCCAGCAATTGGCCGGATTGATAACCATTACTATTATCAGATTGTTATTAAATATCGTAAAAATGCCGCTTTATTTAAAAAATTAAATCAAATTATGAATAGTGTTCAAATTGATCATCGCCAAGGTTTTTTAGTAGCCATTGATCATGAACCTCAGCAATTGGAGTAGAATATGACAAAAATTATTTTTATGGGAACCCCCGACTTTGCAGTGACGATTTTGGCCGGTCTGCTAAAAGAAAATTATGAAATTAGTGCTGTTGTGACGCAACCAGACCGCCAGGTGGGTCGCAAGAAAAAATTGGAATTTTCGCCAGTGAAACAATATGCTTTGCAGCATGATTTACCGATCGTGCAACCTCAAAAACTTAGTCACAGTGCAGAATTGGATCAATTGATTGCTCTGCAACCAGACTTGATTATTACCGCTGCTTTTGGCCAATTTTTACCTACTAAGTTATTACAGGCAGCGAAAATTGCTGCGATTAATGTTCACGGATCACTCTTACCACATAATCGTGGTGGTGCGCCAATTCAGCGGGCGATTATGAATGGTGATCAGATAACCGGAATTACGATTATGTATATGGTTGCGAAGATGGACGCAGGTGATATTATTAGCCAAGAACAGTTGCCCATTACGAACCAAGATACAGCGGGTTCGTTATTCGCTAAATTAGCCGTCATTGGTCGAGATTTATTATTAAAAACACTTCCACAAGTTATTAATCACACGAATTCGCGTGTGCCACAAGATGAATCTCAAGTAACAATTACGCCTAATTTAAAGCCAGCTGAAGAACAAATTGATTTGCAACATTCAGCATTAGAAATTGATCGCCAAGTGCGGGGATTAAATCCTGACCCAGTAGCCTATCTCTTGGTCCACGGGCAACGTGTTAAAGTTTACCAAACAGCTTTAAGTGATCAAACCACTACTGCGGCGCCAGGAACCATTGTTGTCCGCAATAAGCATCAACTGGGTTTGGCGGCAGGCAATAATTCCATTATTTATTTGGAACAAGTGCAACCCGCAGGTAAGAAATTGATGACTATTAGTTCATATTTAAATGGTCAAGGAAAGGATCTTCAAGTAGGTGACGCAATCAATTAAGCACAGTGTTCGCGCGATAGCGATACAAATTCTAACTAAAGTCTTTGATAATGCGGGTTATTCCAACCAACTAATTAATCAAGCACTAAAGCAACAACAGTTCAATGATGCTGATCAACGCTTATTGAGTCAGTTAGTGTATGGCGTTTTGCAGCATAAACTCACGTTAGATTATGAATTAGCACCATATTTACGTGGAAAAAAATTAGTTCCGTGGGTCAAAAATGATTTGCGGGTGGCGGTTTATCAATTAAAATATTTAGATCGAATTCCTAATCACGCTATTTTATTTGAGGCAACGCAACTGGCTAAGGTTCAAGGCAACTTAGGTTTATCCAAATTGGTCACAGCAGTATTACGGAATTTGTTACGCAATGGCTGGCGTTCTCTAGCAGATTTAGCGCCATTAGCACAATTAGCTATTCAATATAGTGTGCCCCAATGGATTATTGAACAGTTGCAACAGCAAGTTGGGTTGGATAAAACCCGGACATTGCTAGCCAGTTTGAACCAACCACCGAAGCTATCGTTGCGGGTTAATTCAGCTAAAATTTCGCGAGCAAAATTGCAACAGCAATTACAAACTGAAGGTTTGTCAGTCAAACCGAGTCCCGTCAGTGAAGATGCTTTAGTGGCAGAACATGGATTTGGTGCTGGCACAAAATGGTTTCAACAAGGTTTTTGTACGATTCAAGATGAAAGCTCAATGTTAGTTGCACCAGCTTTAAAAGTTGCACCGGATAATCGAATTCTTGATGCCTGCGCCGCTCCCGGTGGTAAAACCACACATTTGGCGAGCTTCTTAGGGCAAAAAGGACAGATTGTGGCCTTAGACATTCATCAAAAAAAATTACGGTTAATTCAAAATAATGCGCAACGCTTAGGGGTGCAACAGTTAATTCAAACCCGAGCCTTGGATGCGCGCAAAGCTGGCCAAGAATTTGCGGCAGCTAGTTTTGACCGGATTTTAGTTGATGCACCGTGTTCAGGATTTGGATTGATGCGCCGCAAACCAGAAATTCGCTATGGTCGCCAATTAAGTGATGTTTTACATTTAGCACAAATTCAGCGCAATATTTTAACGGCAGTAGCGCCATTATTGAAAGTTAATGGTTATTTAGTTTATAGTACATGTACGATTTTTGATCAGGAAAATCAACAAGTGATTGAGCAGTTTTTAGCGGATCAACCGCAGTTTGAATTAGTACCAGTTACCACACAAAAGAAGTTAGCTTTAAGCAATCAAATGTTAAAAATTTATCCAGACGATTATCAAACTGACGGCTTTTTTATTGCTTGTTTAAAAAGGGTGAAGTAAAGTATGCAAATTGCATTTACAACGGATATTGGTCAACAACGCAAAACTAATCAAGATGATGTGCAGGTTTATCAAAATCAACAAGGTGTCGTTTTGGCTTTGGTGGCTGATGGCATGGGCGGTCATCGGGGTGGTGACGTGGCTTCTAATATGGTTATTCGACATTTTAAGACGGCATTTGAAAAAAACCAAATGCGGGATATTCGCCAGCTGGCGCAATGGACGGAAAGTTTTTTGATTCAGGAAAATCAGCGCGTGGTCACAACGGCTAGCGAACACGTCGAATTAAATGGTATGGGCACGACGATTGTGGGGGCATTTGTTTTACCTCAACAATTGGCGGTTTTTAATGTTGGCGATAGTCGTTGTTATTTATTAATGCAAAAACATCTGCGACAAGTCAGTTTTGATCATTCATTGGTCAATGAATTGCTGGTAGCTGGCGAAATAACCCCAGAACAGGCCCGCAATTCACCTAATAAAAATATTATTACCCAAAGTTTGGGTGTCTCCACCGATGTCAAACCAACCTTTGGTTTTTTTGATTTGCCAACTGACGCGCAGATTTTGTTATGCAGTGATGGCTTAACCAATATGTTGTCTGATCAACAAATTCAACAAATTTTGGAACAAAATCTATCACCTCAAGCCAAGTGTGACTTATTGATTCAGCGTGCTAATCAAGCAGGCGGTTTAGATAACATTACCGCTTTAGTAATTGATATGGCTGCTGGTCATGCTGAGGTGAACTCCAATGATTAATAAGGGGGACTTAATTGCTGACCGCTATCTAATTTTGGACACCTTAGGTGAAGGCGGGATGTCCAATGTTTATCTGGCAGAAGATACTTTTTTACATCGCCGCGTAGCATTAAAAAGTTTACGTTTGGACTTGACGGATAATCAACAATTTCGACAACGATTTCAACGCGAATCACGAGCCATGAGTGAATTATCTAGTCCTTATATTGTCAACATTTTAGATATTGGTGATGAAAGTTTCCCCTATATTGTGATGGAGTATGTCAAGGGCCCAAGTCTAAAAAAATATCTGCGGCAAAACTTTCCTATTAGTCAGCCACAAATTTTAAGTTTTATGGCGGAGATTTTGCAAGGAGTTGCCGTTGCGCATCAACACGGAATTATTCATCGCGATTTAAAGCCACAAAACGTTTTTATTACTTCGCAAGGTCATGCGAAAGTGGGCGACTTTGGTATTGCTTTATCTTTAGGCGAGCAGTCGATTACACAATCGGATGCCACCATCGGTTCGGTTCATTACATGGCTCCCGAACGAGTGCGCGGGGCTCAGGCAACGGTTCAGTCCGATATCTATTCGTTAGGGATTATTTTATTTGAAATGTTAACAGGGCGCTTGCCGTTTGACGCTGAAACCTCGATGGCCGTAGCGGCTAAACATTTTAATGAACCGATGCCGAATTTATGTCGAATTGATGCCACTATTCCCCAGCCGTTGGCTAATGTAGTTTTAAAAGCGACTGCCAAGGTTCCCAGCCAGCGGTATGCAACCGTTAGTGAAATGGCCCAAGATTTAGAGACAAGCTTAAATGCTGATCGAAAAAATGAACAGCCTTTTATTCCTGAACCGATCAATACTGAAGAGACGAAGGTTTTATCGAATGTTCATGAACAAACTACTGCTCCTAGTGTTAATCCGCAATCTGATTTAACGTCTGACCAGAAAAAGCCAGTAGTTAAAAAAAAGCATCACCGGCGGTGGTTAATAGTGCTACTGGTAATACTAATTATTATCATCGGTTTTGTTTTTTGGTATAATCGCAAAGAAGTGACGGTGCCGGATGTTCGTGATTTGAGTCTTAATCAAGCACGGGCAGTGCTGAATAACTCTAGCTTAAAAGTTGGGACGATCACTAAGAAAACGAGTAACACGATTCGTACTCAAAATGTCATTAGCTCCATTCCTCCGCAGGGTAGCCATCTCAAAACCGGAACGAAAGTTAAATTAATTCAAAGTACCGGTCCCGTCAAAAAAAGCTTACCTAATGTGCAAGGCTGGAATTATTATGCGGCTAAAAAAAGATTACACCAAGCAGGATTTAAAGTTCAGCGGAAAAATCGTTATTCCAAGACAGTGCCTGCGGGTAAGGTCATTAAGCAAACTCCCAGAGCTACTAAACGCAAAACCGCACAAAATCGGGTCATTCACTTAACAATTTCTTTAGGAATTAAAAATACTGGGGTTACTGTGAAAGATTTGACAGGTTATAATTTGCGGGGAGCGCAAGATTACGCTAATGAGTCCGGGTTACACTTAGTGGTGAAGACAGTTGCTTCAGAGAGCGTGGACAAGGGCTTAGTTATTTCGCAAAGTCCCGTCGCGGGTACGCGAGTGATGCGGGGGAGTGATTTAATTATCAGCGTGTCTAGTGGTGGTAATAATGTCGTCAATAATCCGCCACAAGCTCGATCGACTGCCAATGATGATGCGACACCAACGGATAATGTTCAAAATGTTTCCCGGACCGTGACGGTGCCGTTTAATGCACAAACTAATAATGGTACTAATGTGGTAAAAATTCATGTTCAAGATCTCAATCATAATATTAATGATGTTTATCAAACATTGAATATTACTGCTGATACTCCCGTAACAATCAATTTACAACTGAATAAAGGACAAAGTGGACAATATAGTATTGAACGTGACGGTCAAACGATTGATTCACAGACAGTAACAGGCAATTAATATGCAAACAGGAAAAATTATTAAATCTAATAGCGGCTTTTATGAAGTACAATTACCAACCGGTCAAGTAGTTACCACTCGTGCTCGCGGCAATTTTCGCCAACAAAAGATCAAACCGATTGTGGGTGATGTTGTTGATTTTGAAGAACAGTATTTACTAAAAATTCATCCGCGAAAAAATGAAATCGTGCGTCCACTCATTGCCAATATTGATCAAGCTTTGATTGTCATGTCGGTTGTTCAGCCAGATTTTTCGACTAATTTATTAGATCGCTTCTTAGTTAACTTGCAGTTACAAAAAATTAAACCTTTAATTTATCTCAGTAAGACCGATTTGGCGACTAAAAAGCAATTAATTGCTTTACAACCGATTATTGATTATTATCAAAGTTGGCATTATCCAATCTTTACGCACGACACTTTGCCGCAGTTAAATACCGCGTTAACCAATTGTGAAACGGTCTTAACGGGCCAAACGGGTGTGGGAAAATCTACGTTATTGAATCAAATGCTGCCGCAATTAAAATTAAAAACGGCCGCAATTTCTAATAGTTTGAATCGGGGGAAACATACAACCCGCTTAGTAACTTTATATCCATTTGCGGGAGGATTAGTTGCCGATACACCCGGTTTTTCTGCACTACAATTTCAAGACTTGACTAAAGAGCAACTTCCCCAATTGTTTGTTGATTTTCAACATTTTCAAGGTAATTGCAAGTATCGCAGTTGTCTTCATCTAAAAGAACCTGGTTGCGCTGTACAACAAGCCGTGGCGACAGGTGAAATTTTGCACAGTCGGTATCAAAATTATTGTCAATTTCAAGCAGAGTTAGCACAACGCCGACCAGTTTATCAAAAAACTCCTAAAAAAAAGAGGTAGTCCAATGACTAATTATGTAATTGCACCTTCGATTTTAAGTGCCAATTTGTTAGCTTTACAAACGGATTTAAACCAGGCGATTGCGGCTGGAGCAGATATGTTTCATATTGATTTAATGGATGGTGCCTTTGTTCCACATTTGACGTTTGGTCCCGATATGGTGCAAGCTATTCGGACCATGACTGATTTACCATTAGATGTGCATTTGATGGTGCAGTACCCTGGTAATTATTTTGACCAGTTACTCCAAATTCCTAATTGTTTGTTAAATATTCACGTGGAGAGTACGGTTCATATTTATAGTTTAGTGCAGCAGGTCAAAGCAGCAGGTTTAAAGGCGGGCATTGTGTTAAATCCTGGCACTGCTG
This sequence comes from Bombilactobacillus sp. ESL1097, assembly GCF_058107205.1. Classification (NCBI taxonomy): domain Bacteria; kingdom Bacillati; phylum Bacillota; class Bacilli; order Lactobacillales; family Lactobacillaceae; genus Bombilactobacillus; species Bombilactobacillus sp. ESL1097. Next base: position 721,582 of record NZ_JBYLUB010000001.1, read on the forward strand.
TGGCAAGTGTGACGCCATTACTTTCTTTAGTAGATAATGTCTTGGTGATGACTGTTAATCCAGGATTTGGTGGCCAAAAATTTTTAACTGCCATGACTAATAAGTTACAGCAATTACAGACATTACGGCACCAAAATGCGGATTATACTTATACCCTTGAAGTGGATGGTGGAATTAATGATCACACTATTCAATTGTGTCAGCAAGCAGGAGCCGATACGTTCGTAGCCGGCTCATACGTGTTTGATCACAATATTGAGCAACAAATGCAAAATCTACGACAGGCATTAGTTAAATGAATAAAGTTAATGTAATGTTAGGCAGTTCCTATAATTTACCACTGAATTTGTCAGAGATTACTGGTCCTTGGGTGGGCGCCGATCATGGAAATATTACGTTATTAGCCAATAATATTGTTCCCCAAATTGGCGTGGGTGATTATGACTCTTTAACGAGAGTGGAAAGAAATTGGCTAGAAGCGCAAGTTGCTGATTTAAGATATGCTAAACCCGAAAAAGATTTTACGGATTCTCAAGCAGCGGTGAAAATCGCTTTGCGAGATTTACATGCGCGTCAAGTAGATATTTACGGTGCGACTGGTGGGCGCATCGATCATGAGCTGGTTAATCTTTGTTTACCGTTAGATTTTCAACCACAAGATGCCCAAAAATTACGGCTGATTGATAACCAAAATGTTATCACCTATTTTGCTCCCGGAACTTATCAAATTCAAAATTGGACACAAGATAAGTATCTAGGTTTCTATAATTTAGTACCTGTCAAACATTTTTGGATTAAAGATGCCAAGTATCCCTTAAAACCAACTAATTTAACGCGCCCCGTTTCGTTGTCCAGTAATGAATTTGTGGGGGTGGTAGTGGAATTTGGCTTTACCAGTGGTTTGATGGCTGTGATCCAGTGCCACGATTAATTAATAGTTGCTGTCTGGTAATCACGTGCCGGATTTGAATTGTCCGAATAAAACTAAAATAAAAAAACTGCCCAAGTTGGACAGCTTTTTTATTTTAATTATTAGACACGAGTCACTTTACCAGACTTCAAAGCGCGAGTTGAAACCCAAACACGTTTGGGTTTACCATCAACTAAAATCCGGACTTTTTGCAAATTAGCTTTCCATGCACGTCGTGATGAATTCAAAGCATGAGAACGTTTGTTGCCAAAACTGGTCTTGCGTCCAGTAATAATATCTTTAGCCATGGGACAAACCTCCTTGTCCTATATACTTTCTATAACAGAATACTTTAAACATGTTATCATTTACCTATTGAGAAAGCAAGTTCTAATTCAAGGAAAAATACTTGACAGTTTTGTAGATAGCTGTTTTTTATAGCTTTGCTATGATAAAATTTAATTGTTAAAAGAGATTATAAAGCGGGGTGTTAGACTTTGGCAGTAACTATTCAAACAAAATATGGACAAGTAGATGTCTCTAATGAAGTCATTGCTTCGATTGTCGGCTGTGCTGCGACTGATATTTACGGTATCGTCGGGATGGCTAGTAAAAATCAGTTACGTGATGGCGTCAATGAGATTTTAAATCGCGAAAATTACACACGTGGGGTAGTTGTGCGCCAACAGGAAAATCAAACCGTAGTTGATGTATATATAATTGTTGGTTACGGCGTGAAAATTTCTGAAGTTTGTCGTAATGTCCAGAGCAAAGTTAAATACAATTTAGAAACAATGTTAGGTGCACCGACAGCGCAAGTTAATGTTTACGTGCAAGGAATTAAGATTTTAGAAGAGGATTAATTGGAGGAAAAATTCATTGTCTGTTGAAAGAATTACGGCACAAGAATTTGTCGATATGATTCGCATGGGAGCACACCGTTTAGGTCAGAATGCTCAATTTGTGAATTCTTTAAATGTTTTTCCGGTACCTGATGGCGATACCGGAACCAATATGGACTTAACATTTAAATCAGGCTATAAAGCAGTTAATGAAGCCGATACGAAGCACGTTGGTGAATTAGGTCAAGTCTTAGCCAAAGGATTGTTGATGGGCGCACGGGGCAATTCGGGAGTGATTACATCCCAAATTTTCCGTGGTTTTAGTAAAAGCATTGAGGCGAAGCCAGTTTTAACGCCCCAAGATTTAGCCCAAGCGTTCGCTGATGGTGTGCAGACGGCTTATAAAGCCGTGATGAAACCAGTCGAAGGCACGATTTTGACAGTTGCTAGAGGAGCTAGTGAACAGGCCCAACAGGTGAGTGCAACAGCAAGCGATGTGGAAACAGTGATGGCTGCAGCCTTACAAGGAGCTAAAAAGGCGCTGGCTAAAACGCCGGATTTATTGCCAGTATTAAAAGAAGTTGGCGTAGTCGATTCGGGAGGCCAAGGCTTGGTCTTTATCTATGAAGGCTTTTTACAAGCTTTAGGTGGCGAAGTTAATGATAGTAATATTCACCAACCTGATGCTACTGAAATGGATGAAATGTTAAATGCAGCCCATCATCAATCAGTGCAAACGCAGTTTAATAATGAAGATATTGTGAACGGTTTTTGTACCGAAATGATGGTTCAATTAGGGGTTCAACCAACTACTGACCAACAATTTGATTACGAACAATTTCGCAATACATTAGGCGAAATTGGCGATTCACTATTAGTGGTTGCCGATGATGAAGTGGTGAAAGTTCATGTGCACACACAGCATCCCCAAAAAGTCTTTACCTATGGTCGGCAATTTGGCGCGTTAGCTAAAGTTAAAATCGACAATATGCGGATTCAACACGAAACCATTATTGAAAATGACACTGCACAAACTCCGGTAGCGACCGAGCCAGTCGATTATGCAGTTATTGCTGTGGCTTCCGGTAATGGTCTACAAAAACTGTTTCGCAGTTTAGGCGTGACTACTGTTATTAGCGGTGGTCAAACGATGAATCCTTCAACGCAAGATATTATTCAGGCTATTGAGAATAGTAATGCCAAACAAGTTATTGTTTTACCAAATAATGGTAATATCGTCATGGCTGCCCAACAAGCTTGCCAAGAAGTTAATTTACCAACGGCAATTGTGGCCAGTAAATCAATTGCTCAAGGAATGACGGCCATGTTAGCTTTTGATCCAACCGCAGATTTAACAGACAACGAAGCTAACATGACTGAAGTGTTAACTACAGTTAAGAGTGGTCAGATTACAACAGCTGTGCGCGATAGTGTCATTGGTGACTTAACAATTAAAAAAGCAGATTTGATCGGACTGGTTGATGGCGATATTGTCGTTAGTGGCACTGATTCACTTACAGTAGCCCGCCAGATGGTGGCTAAAATGGTGGATGAAGATAGTGAAGTAGTGACTATTTTAGTGGGCGCACAAGGAAATAATGACAGTGCCCAACAAATTGCGGAAGCTATTACGAATGATTTTAGTGAATTAGAAGTTGAAATTCATGAGGGCGATCAACCCGTGTATCCGTATTTGATTGCTGTTGAATAAAGAGATCATTGAGGCTGTGAATAATTGGTGCACTAAGGAGCCAGTATGCAAGAATTATTACAATCGGTTAGTTATTTAAAGGGTGTTGGTCCTAAAGTTCAAGCTGCATTAGGAACTTTAGGAATTACTACGGTACGTGACCTACTTTATTTTTTTCCTAAACGCTATAACGATCTTATTGTTAAGACACTTGCTGAAATTAGTGATCAGGAAAAAGTAGTTTTAAAAGGAGTTGTGGGTAGTCCCGCTTTACTTAAACGTTTAGGTGGTAAAAGAAATTTAGTCATTGTTCGTTTATTGGTTGACAATGAAACGATCCCAGTGACTTTTTTTAATCAACCGTGGTTAAAGCGCCAGTTTACAGTTGGTCAAGAAGTTTTGATTTATGGGCGTTTTGATGCGGCTAAACGATCTTTGACGGGGATGAAAGTTCTCAGTGATGATCAAGCAACTAATCAACTGGCGGCCATTTACCCCACTAATCGGCAAGTCTCGCAAAAAAGTTTAATTAAGCTGATTCACCAAGCCGTCGACCAATATTTGCCCCAAGTTCCCAATCTTGTTCCGCTTGCTCTGCGGCAAACCTATCACTTATTAACTGATCAACAAATTATTGTGGGGATGCATTTTCCAAAGTCCAAACAACAAGCCCATTTGGCTCGCAGAAGTGCTAAATTTCGGGAATTATTTTTGTACAGTTTACGGCTATGTGATTTAAAAGTAACTACGCAAAAGCAGACAGCAGGTTTGGCACAACATTATGACGAACAATATGTGCAGCAATTTGTGAGTGATTTTTCGTTTCAATTAACAGCAGCACAAACAAAAGTTTTAACGGAAATTTTAACTGATTTAAAAGCGCCCCAACCGATGAATCGCCTATTACAAGGTGATGTAGGCAGTGGTAAAACTGCCGTTGCGGCCACGGCGATGTTTGCCTCAGTAACGGCGGGTTACCAGACGGTTTTAATGGCCCCCACCGAAATTTTGGCACAGCAGCATTATCAAAAACTGGCGCCGTTATTTGAGCAATTTCAAATGACAACTAGTTTGCTAACCAGCTCGCTAAAGGCGCCACAAAAAAAGTTGATCTTGAATAATATTCAACAAGGTCATACGAACATTATTATTGGAACGCAAGCAGTTTTTCAAACGGCGGTCCAGTATCAACGTTTGGGATTAGTAGTGATTGATGAGCAACATCGTTTTGGTGTTCGCCAGCGGAAGGCCTTACGCCAAAAGGGAGGCAATCCCGATGTCTTGTTAATGACAGCCACGCCGATTCCGCGGACCTTAGCAATTACTTATTATGGTGAAATGGATTTATCAATTATTGATGAATTACCCGCGGGGCGCCAAGCAGTTAAAACTTACTGGTTGCGCTCCAATAAGTTAGAGCAAGTCCGTCATTTTATGACGGTGCAGCTTCAGCAACAAGCTCAAATTTTTATCGTTACCGCACTGGTCGAGGACTCCGATAAGATGACTTTAACTAGTGCCAAAACCCTCTATCAAGAATTGCAACAACAGTTTCCCCAAGCACGAATTGGACTAGTGCACGGACAATTAACAGCGGCCGATAAAGCGCAGACAATGGAACAGTTTAAACAACACCAATTGGATATTTTAATCGCTACAACGGTCATTGAAGTTGGCGTGGATGTGCCAGATGCGACGGTCATGATTATTTTAAATGCTGAACGCTTTGGTTTATCGCAGTTACATCAATTACGGGGGCGGGTTGGTCGTGGCCAACAAGCAGCCTACTGTATTTTAGTGGGAGACCCTGCGAACCAAACGGCAATTCAACGTTTAAAAATTATGACACAAACCAATGATGGTTTTAAGTTAGCACAAAAAGATTTAGAATTACGTGGTAGCGGGGACTTCTTTGGTGATCAACAATCGGGTTTGCCACAGTTTGAATTGGCAGATCCAGTGAGTGATGTTAAAATGCTTGATATTGCTTACCAAGAAGCACGAAAATTGATGCAAACGGATCCTAATTTGACTCAATTTCCCCAATTAAAGCAATATTTACAAACAGTAATACATGATAATTTAGATTAGTGAGGTTATTTGAATGAAAATTGCAGTTGATGTCATGGGTGGCGATCACGCACCAGAAGTGGTCGTACAAGGAGTAGAGCGAGCCCGGAATGAATTTGCAGATTTAGAATTTAGTCTATTTGGCGATCAAACGGCAATTAAACAATATTTACAAGATTCTAAGAGAATTGAAATTGTGCATACTACGACCCAAATTTTAGGCACGGATGAGCCCATGAAAGCTATTCGGCAAAAAAAGGATTCATCAATGGTTCTAGCTGCGCAAGCAGTGAAAGCTGGTCAAGCCGATGCAATGATTTCGTTAGGAAATTCCGGGGCATTGTTAGCTGCGGGAATTTTTATTGTGGGACGTTTGAAAAATATTTCTCGCCCGGCCTTAATGCCCACGATGCCCATGATTGGTCAAAACAATGCTTTTGTCTTTTTGGACGCGGGGGCCAATGCGGAGGTTAAAGTTCCTTATTTGACACAATGGGCTGTGATGGGCTCGTTTTATGCCAGTGAAGTTTTAAATACTGCTCAGCCACGAGTTGGTTTATTGAACAATGGTAGTGAATATGATAAGGGTGATAAGTTACACCAGCAAGCTTATCAAGCATTAAAAGAGTTACCAGGAATTAATTTTGTTGGTAATGTGGAAGCTGATAATTTATTAGTTGGTGCTGCCGATGTAGTAGTGACTGATGGTTTTACTGGTAACGCGGTCTTAAAAGCGATTGAAGGGACCGCTTCATTAGTCATTAAAGAATTAAAAGCGGCATTACTCAATAATGGTTTGCGGGCGAAAACGGGAGCACTGTTAGCTAAACCAGCGCTCAAGTCGATTAAATCTTTATTTGACGTTTCCACATACGGTGGTGCAGTTTTGATGGGTGCTAAAGCCCCAATTGTTAAATCACACGGGTCTTCAGATGCACGTACGGTCTATTATGCCTTAGCGCAATTGAGAATGATGTATAATAAGGGAATGCTTGATAAAGTAATGGCTTACTTTAATCAAGAACAAAAAACTAATAATTAGGAGATCAGTTAATTATGAATAGAGAAGATATTTTTCAAAAAATTGCTCAAATGTTAAGCGAACGCTTTGGTGTTGCAGTCGATAAAATTACGGATGCAACTAATTTTCAAGAAGATTTAAAAGCTGATTCCATTGATATGGTGGAATTTGAGTTGGAATTAGAAGATGATTTTGGTGCCGAAATTCCTGATGAGGAAGCTGCTAAAATCCAAACTGTTGGGGCGGCAGTTGATTATATTGTTTCACAACAATAATAAATGGGGGTTATTTGACCTTTGACTAAAAATAAAACAATGGATGATCACCAATTAGTACAGCTATTAGCTGATCATTATCAAATTAAATTTCACAATATGGATTTATTGCATTCAGCTTTGACACATTCTTCGTTTGCAAATGAACACCGCGAGTTAGCGGTTAAAGATTATGAACGCTTAGAATTTTTAGGTGATGCGGTTTTAGAGTTAAATGTGTCAGAATATATTTTTAAAAAATTTCCACAATTACCTGAAGGACAACTAACCAAATTACGAGCAGATATTGTTTGTACAGCCAGTTTTTCGCGCTTTTGTCGCGAAGTAGGCTTGCCACAGTTTATTCGCTTAGGTAATGGTGAGGAAAAAGCTGGTTCACGTAACCGTGATACGTTACTAGAAGACGTCTTTGAAGCTTTTGTGGGAGCTTTGTATTTAGACCAAGGCAATGACAAAGTGGTCACTTTTTTGCAAGCAGTGGTTTATCGGCATATTGATGCGGGCGAATTTAGTGATGATAATGACTTTAAAACAGAGTTACAAGAAGAATTGCAACAAAACGGTGATGTGCAAATTGATTATCAAGTTTTGAAGACGGAAGGCTCTGATGATCAGACGGTCTTTACAGTTCAGTTGGTAGTTAATCAACAACCCTTAACAATGGGCGTGGGTCACAGTAAAAAAGATGCAGAACAACAGGCAGCTCACCGGCAATTACAGAAATTGCATCAAAAATAGGAGGAGTTTTGTTTGGTCTTAAAGGCACTACAAATGATGGGTTTTAAGTCTTTTGCAGACAAAACAACGCTTCATTTTGATGAAGGCATTACGGGGATTATCGGTCCCAATGGTAGTGGTAAGAGCAATCTCACCGAAGCTATTCGTTGGGTAATGGGTGAACAATCACCCAAAAGTTTACGTGGCGATAATATGCAAGATGTTATTTTTGCGGGCAGCGCCACACGAGCGCCGTTAAATCGGGCAGAAGTGGTGCTCAAGTTTGATAATCGTGATCGGCAATTGCAATTTGACCATGATGAAGTACAAGTTACTCGGCGACTATTTCGCAATGGTGAGAGTGATTTTTTGATCAATAACCGTAAAGTTCGACTCAAAGAAATTACGAATTTATTCTTAAGTTCCGGCTTGGGTAAACACTCTATGGCTATCATGTCGCAAGGTAATGTCGAAGCTATTTTTAATAATAAGCCACAAGATCGTCGGTTTATTATTGAAGAAGCAGCTGGTGTCGCTAGTTTTAAACTAAAGAAAAAGCAGGCGCAGCAACAATTAGAGCAGACTGATGACAATTTACAGCGAGTTAATGACATTGTTACTGAGTTAGCAAGACAGGTGGAACCACTCAAAGAACAAGCCAGTCTGGCTCGTGATTATCAAGAGCAGCAAGCCAAGTTTAGTCACCTGGAACAACAGGTCTTAGCAATTGAGATTGCCGATTTGAATCAAAAGCAAACCACATTATTACAAAAAAGACGATCTATCAAACAACGCTTGGCTGATATTAGTCAACGCTTGACGACCACTAATCAACAAGTTAGTGAAAATAATCAAGCTCAAGAACAATTAGCTTTGAAATTGGACCAAAAACAGGTGCAATTGACGCAATTAAGTCAAAAACTGACGGAAACTAAAGGCCAAGCTACCCTCCACGCCGAGCGCTGGAATAATAGTGATGCTCAGTATCAAACATTGCAGCAGCAACAAGAAGATTTACAGCAACAACAGCAGCTTGCGCAAACCCAAATCGCCAATTTAACCACTGCTGAGCAAAACCTGCAAACTAAATTGGCTGCTTTGCAAGCTACTTTGCAACAAAAACAGTCCGATTTAAAAACGGATCCCCAACAAATTCAACAAACTGTGACCGACTTACAACAGCAACGTGTTACGAACTTGCAACAGCAAGCAGCATTGACTAAGCAGTTGCAGTTTCAAACAGAACAATTGCAGAAAAGTCAACAACAGCTCCAGGTTGTCACTAAAACAGTAGCTGAACAACAAGCTGCTGGTCAAACCCAACAACAACACTTAACGCAATTAAATGCGCAAGTTCAACAACAGCACCAACAGTTAAAAACACAACAGCAAAGTGTTCAGCAAGTGACGTTAAAGTACCAGCAAACGCAGCAGCAATTACAAGCAGCTCAAAATCAGTATTATCAACAATTACGAACGGTGCAACAAGTTCAAGCTGAGTTAAAATCGCTACAAAAAATTCAACAACAACACCAAGGTTTTTATCAAGGTGTACGGGCAATTTTGGCAGCCCAATTAAGTGGTGTCATTGGAGTTGTAGCAGAGTTAATCAATGTTCCAGAAACTTATCAAGTGGCCATTCAAAGTGCTGCTAGTTCAGCTTTGCAGTCGATTGTTACGACCAATCAAGCTAGTGCGAGGGCTGCGATTGACTATTTACGGCAACATCGGCAAGGACGGGCTACTTTTTTACCGCAGACGGTGATGAAAAGTCGGAAGATCTGGCCTGAACAGTTGTCAGCTTTACAAGCGTTAACTAATTGGCAGCTAGCGAGTGATGTGGTACAGATTAATCCTGATTTACAAAATATCGTGGATTACCTTTTTGGTAATTTAATTATTGTAGATCAGCTTAATACAGCAACGAAAGTTAGTAACCTATTGCAACATCGTTACCGGGTAGTGACGTTAAAAGGTGATTTGATTAATCCAGGCGGATCAATGACTGGCGGGCAAGTCCGCGCCAATTTAGCTATTTTGGGGCAAAAAGAGCAAATCAAACATCTCGCACAATCTGTTCAAAGTTCACAAAAACAATTAGATAAAAGACAACAGCAAGTGCAAACTTTGCAGCAAGAAGTGCAATTGGTCAGTGATCAAAAAAAGACACAAGAACAACAGTTACAGCAGTTGTTGCCTAAACAACAACGATTAGAAAGTGATTACCGATTACACCAGCAGCAATTCCAACAACACCAAGGCCAATTAGCGGACTTTAAGCAACAACAACAAGCTTTAGCACAGCAAATTCAGCAGTTTCAACAACAAGTAGCTGCTAGTCGTCAACAATTACAGGACTTAGCGCAAACGTTGCAACAAATTGAGCAAAACAGTCAACACCAGCAAGCTTTAATTCAAAATTTGGACCAACAAAAGAGTTCTTTAGCGCAAACATTGCAAACGACGAAAACACAAATCATTGTCACAAAAAATGATTTGCAGAATCAGCAGAAAGAATTGCAGCAAAAACAGCAGTTGCAAGCAGACTTACAAACAAAACTTCAGCAACTGCAACAAGAACAGCAGCAACTACAAGTTACACAGGATGATTTTGCTCAGACCAAGCAAGATTTACATCAGCAAGTTACGCAGTTAACGCAAAAAGTGCAGCAATTACAACAACAAATTACGCAATGCCAGCAGCAACGCGAACAGCTTCAACAAACTTCTCAAGAGTTAAATCCCTTGAATCAGCGCCTAGTTGGCTTGCAACAGCAGGCAATGGATGAGCAAAGTCAGTTGTCGGTGCAACAAGCTGAAATAAAACAACAATTACAGCAGCGTTTGAAACATTTGGAGCAAGATTACCACCTCAGTTTTGAGGCAGCCATGGCAAAAGTGCCAGCTAATTTTGATTTAACTCAAGCACAAGATCAAATGCGACTCCTACAACAAGGATTAACGGATTTAGGGACAGTTAATTTAGCAGCCATTGCCGAATACGATCAGGTTAAAGACCGGTACGAATTTTTAACACAGCAACGTGCAGACTTAAGGGCCGCACGTCAGCAGTTAACAACCACAATGGGTGAGATGGATCACGAAGTCAGTCAACGCTTTGCAGCCATGTTTCAGCAAGTTGCGGCGGCTTTTGAACAAATTTTTCCGCGGATGTTTGGTGGTGGACATGCCAAACTAGTGTTAACTGAGCCAGATGATTATTTATCTAGTGGTATTGAAATTATTGCACAACCGCCGGGAAAAAAGTTGCAACGAATGAGTTTGCTGTCTGGTGGTGAACGAGCATTAACTGCTATCACTTTGCTATTTGCTATTTTGCAGGTTAAGCCCGTGCCGTTTTGTGTTTTGGACGAAGTGGAAGCATCCTTGGATGATGCTAACGTGTTGCGCTTTGCTAATTTTTTACAGCAATATGATCAAGCAACACAGTTTATCGTGATTACACACCGTAAAGGAACAATGCTCAAGGTAGATCGCTTATACGGAGTAACGATGCAAGAATCCGGAGTTTCTACGATATTAACCGTTAAATTAGAACAGAATGGAGTTGAAAACATTCATGGGATTGTTTGATTTATTTAAGAGAAATAAAAAAGCTGTAGATGATGAAAAAGCCGAAAAAGCCGAAAAAGCCGAAGCTGAACAACCATTAGATGATGCCAAAGAAGTGGCGCCAACTGCTGACAATCTAAAACCAGCTGCTGCAGAGCAATCAGCTGTAACTGACGCTAGTGATGCACCAGAAGTAACAAGTCAAACTGTGGAAAATCAAACAACGGAAAATGCTGAACCAGAGGACAAGAAAGCTCAGATTGAAAACGATACTGCAGAGTCTGATAGCGAGCAGCCCGAAGTTGCTGCTACTTCTGCTGTTTCTGAAACTGCTGATTCCATTACTTCAGAAACAACCGCAGCGTCTTCTAATGCAGAGTTAGCGCCCGCAACTGATGAGGAGACAGATTCTCAGGAAGAAGAATATAGTCAAGGTCTGCAAAAAACTCGGCATACTTTTCGGGATAAATTTAATGCATTTATGGCCAATTTCCGGTCAGTTGATGAAGACTTTTTTGATGATTTAGAAGATTTGTTAATTCAATCCGACGTTGGTTATGAAATGTCGTTAAAGATTTCTGATGCCTTACGCGAAGAAGTTAAATTACAGAATGCTAAATCGAAAGCGGAAGTTTCGCGCGTTATTATTCAAAAAATGGTTGAATTATATCGGGCAGATAATCATAAATATGATTATCAACTGAATTTGGACTTTCAGCGCCCATTAAATGTTATCTTATTTGTGGGAGTTAATGGTGCTGGTAAAACGACGACAATCGGTAAGTTAGCTGCACGGTTGAAACAGCAAGGACACAAGGTATTATTAGCTGCCGGTGACACTTTTCGCGCCGGGGCGATTGAACAATTACAAGCCTGGGGCCAAGCGACAGGGGTTACTACCGTTGCTAAAAAAGCGGGCAGTGATCCTGCCGCGGTAGTTTATGAAGCTTTGCAAAAAGCACAAATGGAAAACTATGATGTGCTACTGGTAGATACTGCCGGTCGGTTACAGAATAATGCTAATTTGATGAAAGAACTAGAAAAAATCAAACGGATTATTACGCGTGAATTGCCAGATGCACCACATGAAGTTTTATTAGTCGTTGATGCAACCACAGGTCAAAATGCGCTGAGCCAGGCTAAGCAGTTTCAAAAGGTGACGCAAGTAAGCGGGTTGGTCTTAACCAAATTAGATGGTTCATCGCAAGGTGGCATTGTTCTGGCAATTAATGATGAGTTACAGATACCGGTTAAATTAGTGGGCTTAGGTGAAAAAGTGAGTGATTTGCGGGACTTTGACCCAGAGCAATTCGCACAAGGTTTGTTTAGCCGCTTATTGGATGAAGCTGATGAATGATAATTTAGCGCAAAAAAATTATGTTAATGTCTTGTATAGTTTTTACCAACCATTGCTAACGGCTAAACAAGATCAGTATATGCAACTATATTATGGTGATGATTTTTCGTTAGGGGAAATTGCTCAGAATTATCATGTCAGTCGACAGGCTGTTTATGATAATTTAAAACGAACAGTTAAAATTTTAGAAAAATATGAGCAGAAGTTACACTTGTGTCAAGAATTTCAAAAACGGGAAACCTTATTAGCACAATTAGAGCAAATTATTCAAACTGATTATCCACAGGATCAAGCTTTAAAAACAATTTTTCATAAATTGCAGCAGTTAGATGTTTGATAAAAAAACAAGGAACTGGTAGAGGAGATAAATATGGCTTTTGAAGGATTAAGTGAGCGGCTCCAAAAGACGTTTGCCAAATTACGCGGCAAAGGTAAAATAACTGAAAATGATGTCAAAGAAATGATGCGTGAAGTGCGTTTGGCATTGTTAGAAGCCGATGTTAATTTTGATGTCACAAAGACTTTTATTCAAACGGTGCGCCAACGAGCCATCGGTAGTGAAGTCTTGGAGAGCTTAACTCCTGCACAACAAATCATTAAAATTGTTAATGAAGAGTTAACTAAAATTATGGGTACCGAAGCGGTTGCTTTAAATAAAGCAGCCAAAATTCCGACAGTAATTATGATGGTTGGGCTGCAAGGTGCTGGTAAAACGACTTCGGCTGGTAAATTGGTTAAGTATCTACAAGAAAATAATCATGCCCGCCCCTTGTTAATTGCCGCTGATGTCTATCGCCCTGCTGCGATTGAACAGTTGAAAACTATCGGTCAACAATTGACAGTTCCGGTTTATGATGAAGGTACAGACCAAAATCCGGTGTCAATTGTGGAACACGGTCTCCAACAAGCTCGTGAGCAAAAGAATGATTATGTCTTAATTGATACTGCTGGGCGCTTAGAAATTGATGACCAATTAATGGATGAATTGAGTCAGATTAAGGCAGTTGCGCAACCCAATGAAATATTGTTAGTTGTGGACTCAATGACTGGACAGGCGGCAACGCATGTGGCCGAAGGATTTAATGAACAGCTTGATATTACCGGTGTGATTTTGACTAAGTTAGACGGTGATACTCGTGGTGGGGCGGCTTTGTCCATTCGTTCAGTCACCGGTAAGCCCATTAAATTTATTGGTTCTGGTGAAAAATTAGATGCACTAGAGGTTTTCCATCCGGATCGAATGGCTGATCGTATCTTGGGCATGGGCGATATGATGACGTTAATCGAGAAAGCCCAACAAGAATACGATGATAAACAAGCGGTTGAGTTAACACGCAAAATGCAGGAGAATTCGTTTGACTTTAATGATTTTATTGATCAAATGGATCAAGTGCAAAAAATGGGTCCAATGGATGAATTGATGAAGATGATTCCTGGCATGGCGAACAATCCGGCTTTACAAAATGTGAATCTTGACCCGAAAGATATGGATCATTTAAAAGCAATTGTTTATTCTATGACGCCTGCTGAACGCCAAGATCCCGAATTATTAAATCCATCACGCCGCCGCCGCTTAGCAGCAGGCTCTGGGCGACCAATTGTTGAAGTTAACCGCATGATTAAGCAATTCAAACAGATGCAAACCATGATGCAAAAAATGTCCAAGGGTAATTTTGCCGGCATGGATCAACTAATGGGCGGCGGTTTACAAGGCAAGCTGGGCAAAATGGCCATGGGTTCCATGGTGCGCCATAATAAAAAACGTAAGAAAAAGCGTCTAAAAAAAGTTAAACGATTCAAATCTTAAAAGTTGCTACTTGTAAAGAAAAAAAGCTTTACACTATTATAGAAAACGAGTATACTATTGAACGTTAAGTTAAGAAGCTAAATTTATGGAGGAATTTAATTATGGCAGTTAAAATTCGGATGCATCGTATGGGAAGTAAACGTCGTCCTTTCTATCGAATTGTGGTAGCTGACTCAAGAGCACCACGTGATGGTCGTTTTATTCAACAAGTTGGTCATTATAACCCATTACACAAAGAAGATTTAAAATTAGATGCTGATTTGATTTTGGATTGGTTACAAAAAGGTGCCCAACCTTCAGATACAGTACGTAACTTGTTACAAAAACAAGGCATTATGAAGCAATATCATGAATTGAAATTAGCTAATAAGAAAGCTAAGTAGTTTTAACAAAGATGGAAACTGACATTGTAACCTTAATTAAAGCAATTGTTTTACCACTAGCGAATGATAAGGATCAAGTTCAAGTTCGCGTTGAAGATGAAGCAGATTGTTTGGTTTATGAATTATCTTTGAGTACAGCAGATGCTGGACGGGTCATTGGTAAACAAGGTCGCGTAGCACAAGCAATTAGAACGATTGTTTATTTAGAAAATGATCAGAATTCAAAACGAGTTAAACTAAATATTGTACCAATTACTACTGATTAATATGGTGGGTGGCTGCAGCTAAAAGTTGCAGCCATTTTTCAAATTAAGGTTTAAAAGTGCCGGCAATTTAGCACTTGTCATGAAGTAAAGGAGTTATTAATGACCCAAACAGACTATTTACGTGTTGGTAAAATCATAAATACCCACGGTTTAAAAGGCGAAGTTAAAGTGCAAGCTTTAACGGACTTTGCGGACGAACGCTTCCAACCTGGTCAAACTTTATTCATTGAAACTGCACCTGATCATTATCAATCGGTTCAGGTGACTAGTGCGCGGATTCAGAAGAACTTTTGGCTCATTCAATTTGCGGAAATTAAGGACATTGAGAGTGCACAAAAAGTTCAAACGCATGAATTGTGGATTGATGCGCAACAATTGCAACCATTACCCGATGGTCAATATTATTATAAAGATATTATGGGCATTACAGTTTATGATCAAAAGCGGGGGTTACTGGGATCAGTAGTGGATATTTGGAATTTAGGTCCGAATGATATCTGGGTTATTCAAGGTGCGAAATACGGCGAAATTTTGTTACCCATTCTCAAAGATGTGTTGGTGACGGTTGATTTGTCAGCGCAACAAGTGCAAGTCAATTTACCAGAAGGATTAATTGATGAAGATTGATATTTTAACGTTGTTTCCTAAAATGTTTGCGGCACTGGATGAGTCACTTTTAGGTAAGGCTCAAGAAAAGGGATTAATTGACATAAATATTTGCGACTTTCGGCAATACTCTGAAGATAAACACCATCATGTTGATGATACCCCCTATGGTGGTGGTGCCGGAATGTTACTGCAGCCTCAGCCTTTTTATCGGGCCATGGATGAAATTAATCAAGCAGATCCTGCTCCCAAACGGGTCATTTTATTAGATCCCGCGGGGCGCAAGTTTGATCAAACGGCGGCCCAAGAGTTGGCCCAAGAACAGCATTTGGTTTTTTTGTGCGGTCATTATGAAGGCTTTGACCATCGCATTGAAAAGCTGGCGACGGATAAATTTTCGATTGGTGATTTTGTCATTACTGGTGGTGAAATGGCAGCCATGTTAATGATTGATGCTACTGCGCGCTTTGTACCAGGAGTTTTGGGGAATGGCCAGTCGGCATATAGTGATTCGTTTACCGATGAATTGTTGGAATATCCCCAGTATACACGGCCAGCAGAGTACCGCGGGATGAAAGTTCCTGACATTTTGTTAAGTGGTAATCATCAAAAGATTGCCACTTGGCGGCATCAACAAGCCTTAAAGAAGACTTATCAAATGCGACCAGATTTATTAGCCAAAGCACAATTGAGTCCGGAAGATCAGGCTTTTTTGCAACAATTAAAAGCAGCTGATGATTAAAAGTTTCAAAAATAAAATTTTGTGTTATAATCTAATTTGTGTGATTACACGACAACAATATTCCGCTGAACTGTTATTAAGTTTAAGAGTATTAGTATAAAGGAGAGATTTATATGGGTATGAAGAGTCCCTTAATTGATGTTGTAACGAAGTCCCAATTACGTGATGATATTCCTGATTTTCGCGCAGGAGATACTGTGCGGGTTTCTGTTAAAGTTGTCGAAGGTTCTCGGGAACGGATTCAGTTATTTGAAGGTGTTGTAATCAAGCGTCGCGGTAGTGGCATTAGCGCAACTTATACTGTTCGTAAAATGAGTAGTGGTGTTGGTGTTGAACGGACATTCCCATTACACTCACCACGAGTTGCTAAAATTGAAGTAATTCGCCAAGGTCGCGTTCGGCGTGCTAAGTTGTATTACCTACGTAACCGTCGTGGTAAGGCTGCTAGAATTGCTGAAAAGCGTCGTTAATAAATTAAAGATTAACTATCAAAGCACAATCTCTCTTGATTGTGCTTTTTGATAACCATAAAAAAACTAGTATCGAAAAAATAATTTTTCAGTACTAGTTTCTTAAGTTTAATCTTAAAAAATATCTGACCGGTATAAACCGACTACCTTGCCTAAAATAGTAACATTAGTCAAATAAATAGGAGCAAAATCTTCGTTTTCCGGTTGTAAACGGAATTGATGGGTTTCTTTATAAAATCTCTTGCAAGTGGCCTCATTATCATCATTCATGGCAATGACAATTTCACCATTTTGCGCGGTGTTTTGTTGACGAACAATAACTTGATCACCATCTAAAATACCAGCATCTTGCATGCTACTGCCGTGGATGGTTAACATAAAGAGTGGTTGATTTTCGTTCGCCAGATCAGGTGGTAACGGAAAGTATTCAGCATCAGCTTCTTGGATTGCCAGCGCTGGTTGGCCCGCAGTAACGGTTCCTAAAATAGGAATGCGCGTGTTAGGAATATCTAGTTTGTCTAAACCAGCAGTCGTTAACATCAAGGCGCGGGGCTTAGTGGGGTCGCGTTCTAAAAAGCCCCGAGTCTCCAAGCGTTCTAAGTGACCGTGAACGGTAGAAGTTGAGGATAGGTTCACAGCTTGACCGATTTCGCGAACAGTGGGCGGATACCCGTGTTCTTGTTGTTGATCATAGATAAATTGTAAAATTTCCAGTTGTTTAGCACTGATTGGTTGACTCATAACGCCACTCCTAGTAAGTTTAAACTAAGATTAGCATAAGTTTGTAGTAGTTTCAAATTGACATTGGTTGAAAGGAGAATTTGATGGCTGAAATTAATGAGAATAAAAAACAAACGGAATTAATTCAACGGATTAACACTTTAGCACACAAACAAAAAAATGAGGGTTTAGATCCAGAGGAAAAACGGGAACAAGCAGCTTTGAGACAAGAATATTTGGCTAATTTTCGTTCCGGCTTAAGAGATCGGATTGAGCATACGAAGTTATACGATAAGGCTGGTAAAGAAGTTACGTCGAAAAAAGTGCGTCAGATTCAGCGCGAACAAGGCTGGCGTGAAGATTAAATTGTAATTTAACCACAATTAGTGGGAATGACTATGCTATAATTAAAAAAGTGGCTACAGTATTAATAAAGAAGTTAAGAGAGCATGATCAGAATAAAATATTCGTCTAAATTGACGAAAACTTATTTTGATCTCGGCTCCAAAATATTAAAAAATTTATTGTTATTGTAGTATTGCTAGTTAAATCTTAAAAGATAAGTCAAGGGTGGATGAATAATGTTAGTGACAGTTCTAGTGGGAATAGTAATGTTGATTGTCGGATTAGTTGGTGGCTTTTTCGGAGCACGTGCTTATATGAAGAAGTATCTGCAAGACAACCCACCTATTTCACCAGATATGATGCGGCAAATGATGGCACAAATGGGTCAAAAACCATCACAAAAGAAATTAAACCAAATGATGCAAATGATGAAAAACCAATCCAAAAAAGCATAATGAAGTCAACTAATTTAAAACTTCAAATGCTCTGCTAAATAATCACAGCAATGATTACAGCTAAAGCGCTGATTTTAACTATTACTAGTTAGAATGAGTGCTTTCTTTGTGTTGAAATATTAAAAATATTTGTTAAAGTTAAAATAAATTAATAAAGTGCAAACGTGAGGTTTTATTGTGACAATATTCAAAAAATTGAATTGGTTTTTTAAAGAACAAAAAAAGCATTATTTAATTGGTATTATGTTTCTGATTTTAACAGCCATTACGAATCTAATTATTCCCCAAGCGATTGGACGCTTTTCAGATTGGGTGAATCAACACCAGTTGACTTGGACCAAAACCATTTGGTTGTTACTCATTGTAGCAGGTGCGGGGCTTTTGCAATATCTGTTTCGGTTTGGTTGGCGCCGCGAAATTTGGAGTGGTGCGGCACAATTAGAGCGCCAATTACGTAGTCGTTTATTCTGGCATTATTTGAACATGGATGACCCTTTTTTTAAGCGGCATCGCATTGGCGATCTGATGGCACATGCGACTAATGATATTTCGGCTGTACAAAATGTTGCTGGTTCAGGGATTTTAACTTTAGCTGATTCGATCATTACTGGTGGTTTAACGATTGTAGCGATGGTTTGGTTGGTTGATTGGCGTTTGACGTTAATTGCCGTTTTGCCGTTACCGTTGTTAGCCATGATGGCGCGCGTTTTAGGAAGCAAGTTACATTATCACTTTGCTCAGTCGCAAGCAGCTTTTTCACAATTGAGTAATAAAACACAGGAAAGTATGACCGGAATTAAAGTCATTAAAACTTTTGGTCAAGAACACGAAGATATTGCCGATTTTGACCAAAAGGTTGAGCAGACGATTCAGATTAATCGACGGGTGAACTTTATTGATGCTTTGTTTGATCCCTTAACAGGTTTAATCATGGGCTTGACGTATGTGATTACGATTATTTATGGTTCACACTTAGTCCTTAATCAGGTGATTACAATTGGTCAATTAATCACTTTTGTGGGTTATATCAATGCGTTAGTGTGGCCGATGTTTGCGATTGGGCGCTTGTTCAATATTTTGGAACGCGGTAATGCGAGTTTTGATCGCATTCAAGCGATCTTAAACGAAAAATCAGCCATTATTGATTCCAATGTAGGCCAGACTCAAGTAACTGGTGGCCAACTGCAAGTTGATTTACAGAGTTTTACTTATCCCGACGGGTCTGTTCCTTCATTACAAAAAATTAAGTTTGACTTGTTACCTGGACAGACGTTAGGCATTGTGGGGCGGGTTGGCTCCGGTAAAAGTACTTTGATTAAACTTTTGTTACGCCGGTTTGATCAGTACCAAGGGCAAATTACTTTGGGCGGTGTGGATATTCGCCAGTACAGTTTAGATACTTTATTAAAAAATATCGGTTATGTACCCCAGACGAGCTTCTTATTTTCAGCTACAGTGCAAGATAATATTCGTTTTGGCAATAATCACAGTCCTCAAACTGCAGTCAAAAAAGCGGCACTGGCCGGCGCGATTGATGCGGATATCCAAGAACTAAGTGCGGGTTATCAAACTTTAATTGGTGAAAAGGGTGTTAACCTGTCTGGTGGTCAACAACAACGTTTAGCGATTGCTCGGGCGGTGATAGGACAGCCACGGATTCTGGTGTTTGATGATGCTACTTCCGCACTGGATGCTAAAACTGAGGTGCAAATTAATCACAATTTACGACAGTTACGGACACAGCAGCAATCGTTAATTATTATTTCCCAGCGTCTGCGGAGCGTGATGGACGCTGATGAAATTTTAGTTTTACAACAGGGGCAAATCCAACAACGCGGTACGCACCAACAACTCATACACCAACCGGGTTGGTATCAAGTCATGTGGCGACGGCAGCAAATGAATTATTAGGAGCTAAGATTAATGTCTGAAGTGAAACAAAAACAAGTCATATCTGCCAAAGAACAACATCAGATTGTATGGCGATTATTAAAATTTGCTGGCAAGCATTATTGTTCGTTTATCATTGCGGCCTTAGCAGTGACATTACAATCAACGATGAATATTTTGTTGCCCAAATTCTTACAATATTATATGGATCATTATTTGACTCGGGCTACTCTGACGCAAACTATCATTATTGGTTGTGCTTTACTTTACCTGTTAGGGGTAATTCTGCGCTCCATTGGGCAATTAGTTACGACGTTTGCCTTTAATATGGGCAGTGAGTATATGCTAGAAGACTTGCGGCGGGCGTTGTTTGCTAAATTACACCAACTAGGGATGAGTTATTTTGATCGGGTGGTTCCCGGGGCGATTGTGTCGCGCGTTAATAATGATACAATGTCCATTTCGGATTTTATGCAGGTCTTTTTATCAGGGATGATCGGAGTTTTCTCCATTATTGCGGCCTTTATTGCCATGTGGGTCACTGATTGGGTAACCGCATTAGTCGTCTTAGCGTTTGTACCGCTATTGTTATTGACGATTAAACTTTATAATAAGTATAGTTTGGCGGCTTATCGGTATATGCGTAATAAACTAAGTGAAATTAATACGCGAATCAGTGAAACTATTCAGGGCATTCAAATTATTCAAAATTTTCGCCAACAAAAGCGGACGCAACAAGAATTTGAAACGACAAATAGTCAATATTTGAAAGCGCGCCAATCCATGATCCGCATTAATTCCTTATTATTGTCACCAATTGTCAATTTACTCTACACACTGGCATTAGTTGCAGCTTTAGGGCTTCTAGGTTTCAAAGATCATATTGGGATTTTGCAGGCTGGTGTAGTATATGCGTTTACCACTTATGTGAGTCAGTTTTTCAATCCTATTACTAATTTTATGGATAATTTATCCTTTTTCCAAGATGGAGTAGTTGCTGGTAAGCGCGCCTTCAAAATCTTAGATAGTCAAGAATATGGTCCCCAACAGTTATTACCTCATCGTGGCACTATTACGCAAGGAGCGGTGGAATTTCGTCACGTGAGTTTTGCTTATCCCAATGGGCCAGAAGTTCTGCATGATGTATCGTTTAAACTACAGCCGGGTGAGAGTTTGGGAATTGTAGGCCAAACAGGTAGCGGTAAAAGTACGATGATCAATATTTTATTACGCTTTTATGAATATGGTTCGGGGCAAATCTTGATTGATGGTTATGATCTGAGGCATTTACCACTAAAGCAAATTCGGCGCCAGATAGGCTTAGTCTTACAAGACTCGTATTTATTTTATGGGACGATTAATTCGAATATTCGCTTATTTGATCAAGCAATTACGGATCAACAAATTAAACAAGCCGCTCAATTAGTTCATGCTGATGAATTTATTGAACAATTGCCCCAAAAGTATCAAACTCAAGTGACGCCGGGGACCAGTAGTCTCTCGGCTGGGCAGCGGCAATTATTGTCCTTTGCCAGAACATTAGTGACGGATCCGACAATTTTAGTTTTAGATGAAGCAACTGCTAATATTGATACGGAAACGGAAGAGCAGATTCAAGCTGGCTTAAAGAATTTGCGTGCGGGGCGCACGAGTATTGCGATTGCTCACCGCCTGTCAACGATTAAAGAGTCGACGCAAATTATTGTGTTGGATCATGGGCGGATTGTCGAACGAGGTAATCATGAGCAATTATTAAAACAACACGGTTCTTATTATGAGTTGTATCAATTACAAGAGAGTGAAAGTTTGTCATAATAAAAAATCTGCCAGCAGGTTGATTAGGCTGACAGATTTTTTTGCAAGAATTATTGCTTTTTAACTGGGGGCACGTATTGAAAATGAGGATCGATAGAATGATCAATTTGTTGCCACGCTTGACTCATTTGTTGGTTAACGAGTTCAGTATTTTCTTCGTTAACTTTGAGAGTCCGTGGGATAGTGATAGGTTCCCCAAATTTGATAACACAACGTTGTCGTTTTAAAAAGCCCGTGAATTTGACTGGACCTTGGTAGACAACTGGCACTAGTGGCTTCTTAGACAATTTGGCAATTAAGACCGCACCGCCTTTTAATTGGCTGGAGTAACGGGTGCCAGAGGGAAACATAATCAAACTGAGATTGCGCTTGTTCAGATCTTTGACAGGTGTTTTAATAGTTGATGGTCCCGGGTGCTTGCGGTCAACCGGAAACGCATTGGCGTGCTTGAGAATAAAGGCTAAAAACGAGTTTTTAAATAATTCTTTTTTGGCCATAAAAGCACAGGGAGTAGGGCTAACAGCTAAGGCAAACAGGAGCGGTTCCCACCAGGTACGATGTGGGGCCACCATAATGTAAGATTCATTGGTCGGTAAATTTTCCCGGCCTTCATAGCGTACGTGACCATTCAGCAACCAGACAATAAAGCGAACAATTGGAACCATAAATTTATAAAACATAATTTTACCTCAAATATTAATTTTCAAATTTATTATAGCAAAAGGAAACATGTGATGACAAAAACCTTCGAACGAATTCCCGGATTTGACTTAGATTTAATCCAAGACACCCAATTATACCGCAGTTCCATTGACTCGGTTTTATTAGCTAATTGGATTACTATACGCAATGCCCATGTTGTAGTTGCGGATTTATGTAGTGGCAGTGGCATTATTGGCTTGTGTCTAGCTAAGAAATACCAAGTAACGACTTATTTATTAGAATTGCAAACAGCATTGGCGCAGTTGGCGCAACAGTCGATTCAAAAAAATCAGTTGCAAGAAAACGTACACTTATTTAACACAGATATTGCTGCCGCTTTAGATTATGTGGAACATGATAGTTGTGATGTTATTAGTTGCAATCCGCCGTATTTTGCTAAGAAGGATACGCCAACTTTAGGTAAATCGCGCTCGCACAATATTGCGCGGCACGAATTATTCTTTTCGCAAGAGTTATTGGCACAAGTTGCCAGTCAACTTTTAAAAGATAACGGCAGTTTGTATATTGTTTATCGGCCAGATCGGTTATTAGAATTGCAGCAAGTCTTACAGCAATACCACTTGCCTGTGAAAGAATTACTGTTTGTTTATCCGCACCAAGGGGATTTGGCTAACTTAGTGTTAATCAAATGTCGTAAAACGCGGCGGACGAACGGTTTGAAAGTTTGGCCGGGATTAGTTTTGTATAATTCAGATGGGAGTTACACCCAACAATTACGGGAGTTTGTTCATGAATGAATATAGTGTCTACATTGTTCAATGTGCTGATGGTACATTATATACGGGCATCTCGAATGATGTCACTCACCGCATTCAAATGCATAATGCGGGGAAAGGGGCGAAGTATACCAAAGCGCGCCGACCTGTTCAGTTAAAGTATCAAGAAGTTGTGGGCAATCGCTCCCAAGCTTCCAAGCGCGAATGGCAAATTAAACAATTAACACGCCAACAAAAATGGCAGTTAATTCAAACCAAATCGACAAGTCAAAACGGCTAGTCGTTGAACAGTGAGCAAAAGTTCAGCGGCTAGCTTTAATTTTGGGTAAAATATTTTTAATAAAAATTAAAAAATAATTTACTTAAAAAAACATTATTTCGCAAAAATCGGCAGGAGTTCATCATTAACCAACAAAAAAGCAAAACGATCTTTTTAATTAGTTAAACATGAAATTAATAGTAAAAAATCCATTCTAATTATCATTTAATTAATATGCTATAATTTATTGGAAATTAACTGATTAAGATGTCAAGTAGATCTTGCTGCTAGCTTTAATGAAAACGCTATTAATTATTCGCTGTTATCGGAAGTAATTCAGGGTGGTTGAAGGGCTCACGGCAAATTCTGCATAGATAGTTTAAGCAATGGAGATTACGATGAATAAACAATTTAAATTGCTAATGTTACTAATAGCCTTGTTATTTGCGGGTGGGGGCGCGCGACACACGGTTCATTCTGTCCAATCGACGACGAAGCCGATTGCGGTCATACATAAAAGTGATGATCTGTTAGTTCATCCGCAAAACTTTAGTTCATTAGCGCAAAAGACAACGCCAAATGATCCAAAGCCAGATACACCATCTAAAAAAGTCAAGCCAGTCATCGGTAATTTTATTACCTTAACTGCTCCAGTAAATGGTACAGCGGGTACCTGTTCGTGGACACTTGATACGAATGGTACTTTAACAGTTCATCCAGGGACCTTAGCAACTTACAGTCGTTATTCTAATGTGGATTATGGTTATATGAGGTATGAAGGTGAGAACTGGGTATCTTATTGTTATAATATTAAAGAAGTGGATATTGAACCAGGAGTAGCATTGCCGACAGATAGTAGTTATGTATTTGCTAATTTAACTGCTTGCAAGACAATTACCGGCTTGAATAATTTGGATACCAGTAATGCGACAGATATGAGTTTATTGTTTTATAATGACTATTCTTTAACAGATTTAGATATGACCGGCTTTAACACGAGTCAGGTAATTAATATGTCTGCGATGTTTCGGGAATGCAGCAATTTAACAAGTTTAAATGTGACTGCTTTTGATACTGCTAATGTCGAGAACATGTCGAAAATGTTTTATGATACTTATCAGTTGACGGATTTAAAGTTGAGCAATTTTGTAACGAATAAGGTTACTGATATGTCGCAAATGTTTTACCAGTGTCGTGCTAAGATTATTGATGTAAGTAGTTTTAATACTGATTCAGTTATTAATATGAATCAGATGTTTGGATACGCGACAGATGTTACCAGTTTAGATGTAAGCCACTTTAACACCTCTTCCATAACTGATATGAGTTCTATGTTTTTGTTTTGTGAAAGTTTAACTGATTTAAAACTAACTGATTGGGATACAAGTCATGTTGTTGATATGAGTAAAATGTTTTATTATTGTTCAAATTTAACTAGCCTTGATCTGACGGCCTTTGATACGTCTAATGTACAAAATATGTCTGACATGTTTCATTCCTGTTCCCAATTAAAAAACTTAAATTTAACTAAGCTGAACACTACTAAGGTAACAACGATGAGAGCTATGTTTGCTTATTGCAGCAGTTTGACTAAGCTAGATTTTACGCAAGATCCTAATTTTAGTACTGCCAAGGTGTTAGATATGTCAAAAATGTTTGAAGGCTGCAGCGGCTTAACAAGTTTGAATGTGACCAGCTTTGATACAGCGAGTGTTCATAATATGTTTGAGATGTTTCAGGGATGTAGCAGCTTAACAAATTTAGATGTAACCAAATTTGACACTAGTCAAGTGAATAATATAGTTTATGGCGGTTTTGATTCGGACTGCGGTATGTCTTCGATGTTTGCTAATTGTAGTAGCTTAACAGATTTAGATTTGACTAACTTTGATACAAAACAAGTAACTAATATGTCTTCGATGTTTTCTGGTTGTAGTGGGTTAACGGACTTAGATGTAACGCACCTTGTAACAGATCAAGTAACTAGTATGTCTTCGATGTTTTCTGACTGTAGCGGTTTAAAAGATTTAGATGTGACCCAATTTAAAACGGGTAAAGTAGATAGTATGTATCACATGTTTTATGGCTGTAGAGGTTTAAAGAATTTAGATGTGACCGAATTTGATACAAAACAAGTAATTGATATGTCTGGGATGTTTGATGGTTGTAGTGGCTTAACGGATTTAGATGTGACTAGCTCGAACTTTGTGACAGCTAAAGTGATTAATATGTCTTATATGTTTTCTTATTGTAGTAGCTTAAAAGATTTAGATGTGACTAACTTTGATACAAAACAAGTAACTAATATGTCTTATATGTTTTCTGGTTGCAGCGATTTAAAGAATTTAGATGTGACCAAATTTGATACAAAACAAGTAATTGATATGTCTTATATGTTTTCTTATTGTAGCAGCTTAAAAGATTTAGACGTGACGCACTTTGTGACAAATCAAGTAACTAATATGTCTAACATGTTTTGGAATTGCTATGATTTAACAGATTTAGATGTGACGAACTTTGTAACAGATAAAGTGACCAAAATGTCTGGGATGTTTGATGGTTGCAATGGCTTAAAAGATTTAGATGTGGCAAATTTTGATACTAGTGTCGTTGAAGACATGAACGATATGTTTGCTGGTTGTACAAAATTAACAAGTTTGGACTTGAGTAACTTTCAAACTAAAAATTTAACCGCGTATGAAACGCGACTTATTTTAGATAGGGATAATTCGCTGCGTAAGTTAGTGTTAGGGTCAGATACGATTTTTAAAACGCAATTAGATCAAAGCTTTGTTTATTCATCAAATCTAATTTCACCATACAGTGGAATTTACTTCACTGATGATACGACGGGTAAGACTTATCAGACTTTAGGTGGTTGGCAAGAAGTGGGTACTGGCAGTGATGACTTCCATCCTAATGGGGCAATTTATGACCGAGATGATCTCACTAACTTTTTAGGTACTGCTCGTCCTGCTAAGACAACTCTAGTTTGGCGTAGCCAGTTAATTAATCAACGACCTTCAATTAAACTGGGTGCTGGTGCGACTACTTCGATAAGTATGAACTATTGTCATGATTATCGACAAACTACACCACTACCTGAATTAGACATTTCTGGAACCGTTGCGGATTCAGATAGTAATAATGTGCAATTATATTATGCAATTGATCCAACGACACCAATTACCAACATTGCTGAGGTCACTAATAATTGTCAACCGGTGGGTTCGGCTCTAACTGCAACGGGTGATGATTTAGCTTCTGGGGCTGCTTGGCAACTAGCGTTGACTGACCCGACAGATTTAAAAACGTTAGCTACCCCGAAAGCTGGTGGTCACCAAATCCAGTTTTATGCAGTTGATAGTGGGGCGCAGTTTACGACAGAAAATCCGCAAGTTTCTCCGGCGGCAACCGTGAAGGTAGCGGAGAATAGTTTGGTGCAAATCAATTATTTAGACCAAAGTACGGGGACGCCCGTTCTGGATACTAATGAAGCAGGGCATTCTAAACCAGCGCAAACGGTTGTTGGAACCGTTTGCTCAGATATTCCTACGGCTGATGTCCCACCAGTAATTAAGACTAAGTATCACCGTTATACTTTGCAGTCGACACCGATCACAACTTTTCCTTCCATTGTAACCTCTGATAATCCGTTACTCCAGCCGTATCAAATGAATTTGCAATATCGTTCGGGGACGATGACCATGAAGGTTCCTAATGATTTAGATTTTGGTAAGAAGATTGTCCAGACTTCTCGACAAGTTTATGCATTGAAAGCTAGTGCTTTGGATCAAAAATTGGCGGTTACTGATGATACCGGAGATCCGAGTTGGCAGTTATCATTAGCTATGAAAGATGATTTTAATTATTCTGGCGGTTCTTCCGCGACGGCACTTACGAATATTTTGCAGTATTTAGCTCCTAATCATAGTAGTTTAGCCATTACCAAAGTGCCAACACTGATTGATAGTTATGCTCATTACAACACAACCGTTGATAGCTCGGGCAACGCTGTGACGAATATTTCAGATCGCTGGTGGAATATGGGTCAACAACAAATTGCGGGGCCCCAATTAGATTTACGTAATCCTGCTAATCCCGTGCATGCTGCTAATTATAATGCCACAGTTACGTGGTCATTAGAGAATTCTTTACAGTGATTTGCTTTGTAATGGCTAGCGTTCAATTTATTAGTTGCGTGTGACTTAGTTCTTTAGTATAATAAGTGATTGTATCAAATACTCACGTTGATTTTTGATTTGTTGGTGCACGAAGGTGTGACAAATCAGTTAAAGTTGACGGCGGAAAAACCATGGAGGTTATGGAATTATGTCTGTTTTATCAATGAAACAATTATTAGAAGCTGGTGTTCATTTTGGACACCAAACACGGCGTTGGAACCCAAAGATGAAGCCGTATATCTTTACACAAAGAAATGGTATCTACATTATTGATCTGCAAAAGACTGTGCATATGATTGATGATGCTTACAACTTTATGAAAGATGTTGCTGCTGATGATGGTGTCTTCTTGTTCGTTGGTACCAAGAAGCAAGCTCAAGACTCTATTGCTGAAGAAGCAACTCGTGCTGGTCAATTTTATGTGAACCATCGTTGGTTAGGCGGAACTTTAACTAACTGGGATACGATCCAAAGTCGGATTAAGCGTTTGAAAGAAATCAAGAAGATGTCTGAAGATGGCACATTCGAACGTTTACCTAAAAAAGAAGCTGCTTTATTAGTTAAACAAGAACAAAAATTAGAAAAATTCTTGGGTGGTATTGAAGATATGCCACGGATTCCTGATGTAATGTTTGTGGTTGATCCTCATAAAGAAATCATTGCCGTTCGGGAAGCTCAAAAGTTGAACATTCCAGTTGTTGCGATGGTTGATACGAACACGGATCCAGATGACATTGACGTGATTATTCCATCTAACGATGATGCTATTCGGGCCGTTCGTTTAATTACTTCCAAGATGGCTGATGCGATTATTGAAGGTCGTCAAGGCGAAGAAAACGTTGATTTACCAGAAGAACAAATGGCGCAAGCCGCTGCAAGTGAAGACAATGATGGCGAACAATCCATTGAAGAAGTTGTCGAAGATTCTGATAAATAAGTAAATTTTATTGAATAAAGTAATTTTAAGAAGCTGTAACTGAAGTTTAACCGTTTGAAAACTGTGAGACTTTGGTAAGATAACCGTGAAAGTGTTTCGTTAATGAAACTTTGCGATTCAGCTTCTTTTGGTGTGTATAATGTTAGGAGGACTAGAGATGGCTAAAATTACAGCTGCGCAAGTTAAAGAATTACGTGATAGAACAAGTGTTGGTATGATGGACGCTAAGAAAGCCTTAGTTGCCGCTGATGGCGATATGCAAAAGGCGATTGACGAATTACGTGAAAAAGGTGTTGCCAAGGCTGCCAAGAAGAGTGACCGGATTGCTGCCGAAGGTTTAGCTGCGATTGAAATTCAAGGCAATACAGCTGCCATTATTGAAGTTAATTCCGAAACTGATTTTGTGGCTTCCAATGACAAATTTACCGGCCTAGTTTCCCAAATTGCGAGTGCAATTGCGGAACAAAAGCCTGCTGATTTAGCAGCCGCAACTCAAATTAAGTTGGCTGATGGTAACAGTATTGCTGATGCCATTACGAATTTAACAGCCGTGATTGGCGAAAAGATTACTTTACGCCGGTTTACAGTGGTTACTAAACAAGATAATGAAAGCTTTGGTTCTTATTTGCACAATGGTGGTCAAGTAGCTGCTTTGACAGTGATTGCTGATGCTGATGAAGCAACAGCGCATGATGTTGCTATGCACGTAGCAGCGATTAATCCAGAATATTTGGATCGTTCGCAAGTGCCAGCTGATGTCATTGACCATGAACGCCAAGTTTACACTGAAGAAACGATCAATGAAGGCAAACCAGAAAAGATTGTGCCAAAGATCGTTGAAGGTCGCTTGAACAAGTACTTGTCAGAAATTAGTTTAGCTGATCAAGATTTTGTCAAAGATCCTGACCAAACTGTTGCTAAGTTTGTTGCTTCTAAGGGCGGCAAGTTAGTTTCATTTGTTCGTTATGAAGTTGGCGAAGGAATTGAAAAGCAAGAGAATAACTTTGTTGATGAAGTTATGGGTCAGATTAAATAAAAGCGCGCAGCGCTTTTTTTTTGGCTAATTTTAGGTAAAATTCAGTATTGATTACTGGTTATGGTAAAATGAACCCTAGAAGAAAATTGTAAGGAGTTAACGATGACTGTTAAATATCAACGAATTGTATTGAAATTAAGCGGTGAAGCTTTAGCAGGTCAAAATGGTTTTGGCATTAATCCGCCGGTAATTGCAAATATTGCTCAACAAATTAAAAAAGTTCATGCACTCGGAGTGCAAATTGCTATTGTGTGTGGTGGCGGTAATATTTGGCGTGGAGAAACTGGTGCTGAATTAGGAATGGAACGCGCCCAAGCTGATTATATGGGAATGTTAGCCACCGTGATGAATGGTTTGGCTTTGCAAGATGGCTTAGAAAAAGTCGGCGTTCCCACACGGGTTCAAACTTCCATTGAAATGCGGCAAATTGCTGAGCCGTATATCCGGCGCAAAGCCATTCGCCATTTAGAAAAGCAACGCGTGGTCATCTTTTCAGCAGGAACTGGTAGTCCTTATTTCTCGACTGATACGACTTCAGTTTTACGGGCAGCCGAAATTGGTGCTGATGTGATTTTAATGGCGAAAAACGGGGTGGATGGTGTTTATTCCGCTGATCCGCAAAAAGATCCTTCAGCAGTTAAATATAATGAATTGACCCAACTTGATGTGATTAATAAAAAACTTGGCGTGATGGATTCGACGGCTAGCTCATTATCAATGGATAATGATATTCCGTTAGTGGTCTTTAACTTAAATGAACCGGATAATATTTTACGAGTTGTTCAAGGCGAAAGTATTGGAACAACTATTCAAGGAGGCAAAAATTAATGACCCAAACAATTATTGAACAAACACAAGCTCATATGCAAAAAAGTGCCGATGCCTTGCAACGCGAACTCGGTCAAATTCGCGCAGGTCGGGCGAATGCTAGTATTTTAAATGGTATTAATGTGGAATATTATGGCGCTGAAGTGCCAATTAACCAAGTGGCTTCCATCAGTATTCCAGAGGCTCGGGTGATTTTGATTACGCCGTTTGATAAGTCTGCGTTAAAAGATATTGAAAAGTCTTTGTTAGCTTCTGATATTGGCATTAATCCAGCCAATGATGGCAATGTGATTCGCTTGGTAATTCCACAATTAACTGGTGAACGGCGCAAGGAATTAGTCAAAGAAGTTGGCAAAATTTCCGAAAATGCGAAAGTGGCTGTTCGCAATATTCGCCGTGAAGCCATGGATTCTTTGAAAAAGCAACAAAAAAATCATGAGATTACTGATGACGAAATGCATGATTTAGAAAATCAAGTGCAAAAGGTAACTGATCAAAATATCAAAAAAATTGAGCAGATTACTGATGATAAATCCAAAGAATTAGTAGTTCTTTAACCGATAGAGGAAGATATCAGATATCTTCGTTTAGAACATTAAGAGACTGGAAGAATTGGTTAGCAGTTGCATGAGTTTTGCGTATTATAATAAGTAAAGCCTCGTCTGGAATGACGAAAACTTATTGCGTTCTCGCTTCTTGTTGGAGTTGTTAACTATTTAAGGTATTAATGATCTTAGGTGGCTGAAACCAAGGTTGGTCAGTAAAGTAACCGGATTGACTTTGAGGTATACAATAGGTTAAGTGGTTTTTCGTTGAACTATCTTAACCTAGTTTAATTAGCTGTATAATGATCATTTACCCCAGTCTCTTTAAACTTTATTAGGAGTTTTCAAAATGGTTAATCAAGTTCTACCACGTCATGTAGCAATTATTATGGATGGCAATGGGCGTTGGGCACAAAAACGCGGCTTGCCAAGAATTGCGGGACATCGTGCCGGAATGAATAATTTACAAGTAGTAGCGAGTGCTGCTAGTCAAATGGGCATTTCTGCTTTGACAGTTTACGCTTTTTCGACTGAGAATTGGAAACGTCCTTCCAAGGAAGTACGCTTTTTAATGAATTTACCAATTGATTTTTTTGGAAAATTCATGCCAGATTTGATGAAGAATAATGTTAAAGTGCTTATCACAGGTTTTGTGGAACAGTTACCTGCCAAAACGCGCGAAGTTTGCTTAAAAGCCATTGACCAAACCAAAAATAATACGGGCATGATTTTGAATTTTGCATTTAACTATGGCGCTAGAAGTGATATTGTTAATGCTGTTAAATTATTTGGCCGCCAAGCTCAAGGACATCCTGAGTTATTAGATCAACTAGATGAAAAAATGTTTGGTCAGTATTTGATGACTGCGCAATTAGCCGATTTGCAAGAACCTGATCTGTTGATTCGCACCAGTGGAGAACAGCGGTTATCTAATTTCTATTTATGGGAATTAGCATATTCGGAACTGGCTTTCGTGGATGAATATTGGCCTGATTATAGTGCACAAAATCTACGGCGTGATGTCTTAAGTTTTGGACAAAGAGATCGGCGGTATGGCGGCATAAAACAATAGATTAGGAGTTTATTTTGAAAACAAGAATTATTACAGCAGTAATTGCTTTACTTATTTTTATTCCAATTTTAGTAGCAGGTGGAGTTTGGATTGATGTAGCGGCTTCTGTCCTGGCAGTGATTGGTTTATCTGAAGTTTACATTATGCGTAAACGCATTATTGTGTCCCCTGACTTTTTAATTGGGGCCATCGGCGTGTTACTACTATCTTTGCCCGAAAAAGCGTTAACTTGGTTACCTGATGCCTTTTCACGATTTGATTTGGCATACGTGTTTGTCGCCTTGTTATTAATTTTGACGGTTTTCACCAAAAATAGTTATAATTTTGAAGATGCTGGGACAACAATTTTATCCATGTTTTATATTGGAAATGGTTTTCACTATCTAGCTGCGATTCGTAATTCGGATGCTGGTGGTTTGTCATTGCTCTTATTTGGAATGATTATTGTGTGGGTAACAGATAGTGGTGCTTATTTTATTGGTCGCGCTATTGGTAAACATAAGTTGTATCCAGCCATCAGTCCTAATAAAACCTGGGAAGGTTCGATCGGTGGGGTTATCTGTGCCGTGATTTTTGCCTTGATTTATATGCTAGGTTTTAACCAATGGAATTATATGGACAATGTTCCACATAATATCTGGTTATTAATTTTAATTACGATTTTTCTATCAATTATTGGGCAAGTGGGCGACTTGGTCGAATCAGCTTATAAGCGGTATTATGGCGTTAAGGATTCGGGCAAAATTTTACCTGGTCATGGTGGCATTTTAGACCGCTTTGATAGTATGTTATTTGTCTTACCGTTAATTCATTCGTTGGGCTTCATGTAATCAGGAGGAAGTTATTTGGTTGCAATATTAACTTTTATCATTGTTTTTGGACTTATTGTGTTTGTTCACGAATTTGGACATTATTATTTTGCTAAAAAATCCGGCATTTTGGTGCGCCAATTTTCCATTGGGATGGGACCAAAATTGATTTCTTATACACGCAACCATACCTTATACGTCATTCGACTCTTGCCGTTGGGCGGGTATGTGATGCTAGCGGGGGCCGAAGATGATGACGAACAGCTGAAACCCGGTACTTTAGTCGGTCTGAAACTCAATGAGCAAGAGCAAGTTGTGGAAATTGATAATTCACAAAATACTAATAATTCTACTTTAATCCCTTTTCAAGTTGTCCAAAGTGATTTGGAACGGGAGTTGTTTATTGAGGGTTATGAAGCTGGTGATGATGAACATTTAAAACGGTTTTCAGTTGATCATGATGCGGTTTTAATTGATCAAAGTAATAATGCTATGCAGATTGCACCACTGGATGTGCAATTTAATTCAGCTAGTTTGTGGCACCGGTTTTTAACGAACTTAGCTGGTCCGTTTAATAACATTATTTTTGGCATGATAGTCTACATTTTATGTGCGTTTATTTTGGGCGGAGCACCGAGCAATTCAGCTCAGTTGGGGACAATTCAATCCCATTCGCCAGCTGCGCAAGCACAATTACAGACGGGCGATCAAATAGTGAAAGTTGCTAGCAAACCCATTCATAATTGGACTCAATTAGTTCAAGCGATTAGTCAAAGGCCTAAGCAAACGACTCAATTAACGGTTAAAACGCCGCAAAAGCGCATTAAGCATGTGACTATTAAACCGCGGGCTGTTAAAGAAGGTAAGCAAACTATTGGTCAAATCGGGATTATGCAAGCACGTGATCACCGCCTAGGTCCCACCTTAAAATATGGCGTTCAATCAGCCGTTGGTGCGGTGGCAACAATTGTGAATGCGCTCAAGAAAATGGTTACTGGTGGTTTTAACATTAACCAACTGGGTGGTCCCGTAGCAATCTATTCCGAAACTAGTCAGGTAGCAGCCATGGGTTGGCAACAAGTGTTACTGTTTATTGGTTGGCTGTCAATTAATTTAGGTATTATGAATCTACTACCCATTCCGGCTTTAGACGGTGGAAAGTTATTGTTAAATATTATTGAAGCCATTCGCCGTAAGCCCGTTTCTCAAAAGACAGAAGTTGTGGTTAATTTGATTGGTGTGGGCTTGTTACTGATCTTAATGGTCGCAGTGACTTGGAATGATATTACGCGCTTCTTTGTGAAATAATCTTTAGGAGTAAGGGAGAAAATAATTTATGAAACAATCACGGGTATTTATACCAACATTAAAGGAAACCCCTAGTGATGCTGAGGCAGTTAGTCATCAATTGATGTTGAGAGCAGGTTTTATTCGTCAAATATCAGCTGGAGTCTATGCTTATTTGCCTTTGGCCTATCGGGTTTTAAGGAACATTGAACGAATTGTTCGTGAAGAATTGGAACAAGTTGGCTGTGTAGAAATGTTGGCTCCGGCCGTTTTGCCGGCTGAATTATGGCAACAAAGTGGCCGTTATGACACCTATGGTGATAACTTATTTAAGTTTAAGGATCGCCACCAACGTGACTTTATTTTAGGGCCTACGCATGAAGAGACGATGACTTCGTTAGTTAGCAACGTTTTGAACTCTTACAAGAAAATGCCGCAAGTGTTATATCAAATTCAAACGAAGTTTCGTGATGAAGATCGTCCGCGTTACGGTTTATTGCGGGGTCGTGAATTTTTGATGATGGATGCTTATTCTTTTACTGCTAATACAGATGATTTGGATACAATTTTTGATCAAATTGAACAAGCTTATCGCAAAATCTTTGAACGTAGTGGTTTAGATTTTCGGGCAATTTTGGCGGATTCTGGTGATATGGGCGGTAGTGGTTCGAAAGAATTTCACGCTGTGGCCCCGATTGGCGAAGATACGATTGTGTATTCGGATGTGAGTGATTATGCTGCCAACTTAGAAATGGCTACGAGCGTTTTAACTCCTAACCCGCAAGCTGAAATGTTGCCATTATCAGAAATCAAAGTTAATCCGCAAGTGAAGTCGGTGGCCGATTTAGCACAGGATATTGATGTCACTGCTGCGCAAATTATTAAGTGTGTGGCCTATTTGGCTGATAAGAAGCCGGTATTGGCTTTGATCCGTGGTGATTTTGCGGTGAATGAAACGAAGTTAAAGAACTTATTAGGGGTGAACGAATTAACTCCCGCTTCAGATCAACAAGTCGCCGAAATTTTTCATAGTGTGCCCGGTTTTATTGGTCCCATGAATTTAGCGTCGGAAATTCAAGTGATTGGTGATTTGTCCATTCAGGATTTGACTAATGCTGTAACCGGTGCTAATCAAAAAGGATTACATTATCAAAACGTGAATGCCCCTCGAGATTATCAGGTTGAACAATATGCCGATATTCGGACTGTCAAAGAAGGTGAGCTCTCACCAGACAATAAGGGAGTTTTACATTTTACACGGGGCATTGAAATTGGCCATATCTTCAAGTTGGGTACGAAATACTCTGAAAGTTTAAATGCAAACTTCTTGGATGAAAATGGTAAACAACAACCCATCATTATGGGCTGCTATGGCATTGGTATTAGTCGCTTATTGTCTGCCATTGTAGAACAACATCATGATGATGCGGGGATGATTTGGCCCTGGGAACTAGCACCTTATCAGGTTCATGTAGTTGTCATGAATGCTAAAAAAGAAGAACAAATGTTACTCGCTGAGCAGATTGAAACTGATTTGACCGCTAGTGGTTTAAGTGTTTTAGTCGATGATCGTAAGGAACGGCCAGGGGTTAAATTTGCGGAAGCTGATTTAATCGGTTTGCCCGTACGGATTACCGTTGGTAAGAAAGCCAGCGATCAAATCGTAGAAGTTAAATTGCGGCAGCAACAAGAATCCGTGGAAGTTGCCGTGGGCGATATTAAAGAGACCATTAAGATCTTATTACACAATAATTAAATAATTTGAGGTGATGATATGACTGATTCACGAGCAATGTTTCAGAATCTCTTGGATCAAATGCAGTTACCGGAAGATATTCGACAGACTGCGATTTTTCAATCAGCTCAAATTCAAAAAGTTAAAGTCCATACTGAATCTCAGCAATGGACTTTTGTTTTAGAATTTGAACAAATTTTACCTGCCAAAACGTACCAAATTTTTTACCAACATTTACAGACCGCTTTTGAGGGCGTGAAGCTGGTGGACTTAGTTATTCAAACAAGCAATCCACAGTTCGATCAACAATTGCTCAATGCTTATTGGCCAATAGTGGTGGAACGCCAACAACTAAATGCGGCCATTTATCGAGAATTACAACAACAAGCCCCGCCTCAGTTGCTGGAGCAAGAGTTGTTACTAACAGTTAATAATGAAGTTTTAAAAGATTATTTAACAAGTAAGTATTTGCAAGAGATGGAAACTACATTGCAACAGATGGGTTTTCCAAAAATGCGGATTAAAGTTTTAGTTGATCAATCACAAACGCAGGCTCGAATTGAACAATTAAAACAACAGCAACAACAGCAGCAACAACAATTAGTGGCAAATGTCAAAAAGGCCCAAGCTAACCCGACTAGTTCGGGAAAAGCCAGTTCCATTATTGGCAAAAAAATTGCTAGTGACACCCCCGTGGTAGCAATGAAAGATATTGTGGAAGAACAGCAATCAGTCGTAGTGGAAGGTTATATTTTTAGTTCCGAAGTACGCCAATTACGTTCAGGACGGCAATTGTTGATTTTAGAAGCCACTGATTATACGTCTTCCTTTGTTATTAAAAAGTTTTCCAAAAATGGTGATAGTGACGCTGTGTTCGCTGATTTTACGAAGGGGACTTGGCTGAAAGCGCGCGGCTCGGTACAAGAAGATAACTATTCCCGGGAATTAACGATTAATGCTTATGACTTAAATGTAATTAAAAAAATTGGGCGGCAGGATCAAGCTGAAGAAAAACGGATTGAACTGCATGTGCATACTAATATGAGCCAAATGGATGCGGTCAGTTCGACGACTGACTTGGTGAAACGGGCAGCGGACTGGCAGCAACCAGCAATTGCGATTACAGATCACTCGACAGCCCAATCATTTCCGGATGCTTATAGTGCTGGTCAAAAATACGGTGTCAAAATTATTTATGGAGTGGAAATTAATTTAGTCGATGAAGGAGAACCCATTGCCTACAACTTACGTGATGAAGCTTTGGCAACTGCAGAATATGTAGTCTTTGATGTGGAAACGACTGGTTTGTCGGCTGTTTATGATTCCATCATTGAATTGGCAGCTGTCAAAATGCAAGCTGGCAAAATCGTTGCGGAATTTGATGAATTTATTGATCCGGGACATCCTTTATCACAAACGACAATTAATTTAACTTCAATTACTGATGAAATGGTGCATAACAGTAATTCTGAACAAGAAGTGATGGATAAGTTTAATGACTTTGTTGGTGATGCCGTCTTAGTTGGTCATAATGTTACGTTTGATATTGGCTTTTTAAATGCAGCGCGCAGGCGTTGCGGCTATCAACCCGTTACGGTACCGATCATTGATACCCTAGAAATGTCGCGGACTTTACATTCAGAATATCGTAATCATAAGTTAGATAGCTTAGCTAAACGGTATGATATTAAGTTAGAGCACCATCATCGAGCTAATTCGGATGCCGCTACCACGGGTTATTTATTGTATGCTTTGTTTAAAGAAATGTTAGAGCAATTTGAAACGACGAACATTTTGCAATTAAATGATCATTTAGGTGGACGCGAAGCATACAAACAAGCGCGGCCGTATCATGCAACTTTATTAGCCACCACCCAGGCTGGACTTAAAAATCTATTTAAGATTATTTCCAGTTCGATGACGGAATATTATTTCCGCACACCACGGGTACCGCGCCGAATTTTGAATGAATATCGCGCTGGAATAGTGGTCGGTTCTGCTTGCAGTTCCGGTGAAGTGTTTACAGCGATGATGCAAAAGGGCTACGATGAAGCTTACCAAAAAGCGCAGTTTTATGATTATCTAGAAGTCATGCCTCATGCGATTTACCAGCCCTTACTTGATTCTGGTTTGATTCAAGATCAAAGTGCGTTAGAAGAAATCTTGGGTAATATTGTGAAGCTGGGTCAAACGTTAGATAAGCCAGTCGTGGCGAGTGGTGATGTACATTATTTAGATCCGAAAGATGCGATTTATCGTGATATTATTGTCAAGGCAGTAAAGAGTAACCCACTGGCACGACAAAAATTACCGCTAGCGGACTTTAAAACAACCACGGAAATGTTGCAAGAATTTCAATTCTTGGGTGAGCAAACTGCGCACCAAGTGGTCATTGATAATCCACAGATTGTTGCTGATTGGGTAGATGGTGAAATTACACCTGTAAAAAATAAGTTGTATACGCCTAAGATGCCGGGGGCGGAACAAGAGATTCAAGATTTAACTTACAATAAAGCGCATGAGTTGTACGGTGATCCGTTGCCAGAAATTGTGCAAAAACGCTTGGACCGGGAGTTGAAGAGTATTATTGGTAACGGCTTTTCGGTCATTTATTTAATTTCACAGCGCTTAGTTTATAAGAGTAATAAAGATGGTTATTTAGTTGGTTCAAGAGGTTCCGTCGGCTCTAGTTTAGTGGCCACGATGACCGGAATTACCGAAGTTAATCCATTACCGCCCCATTATCGGTGTCCTCATTGTCAATATAGTGAGTTCTTCACGAAGGGTGAAGTGGGCTCTGGTTTTGATTTGCCTGATAAAGTGTGTCCACAATGTGGTCAAGAGTTGGCGAAAGATGGCCATGATATTCCGTTTGAAACCTTTTTAGGTTTTAATGGTGACAAAGTTCCGGATATTGATTTGAACTTTTCAGGTGATTACCAACCAATTGCCCATAATTATACAAAGGTCTTATTTGGTGAAGACCATGTTTTTCGGGCGGGAACGATTGGTACGGTGGCTGACCGGACAGCTTATGGTTACGTGAGCAACTATGAAGAATTAACGGATCAAAAATTTCGTGGTGCGGAAAAGGATCGTTTAGCAGCGGGAGCAACTGGGGTTAAGCGAACCACCGGTCAACATCCGGCGGGCATTATTGTTGTACCAGATTATATGGATATTTACGATTTCACGCCCATTCAGTATCCAGCTGATGATCAAAGTGCTGCTTGGAAAACGACGCATTTTGATTTTCATTCCATTCACGATAATATTTTGAAACTGGATATTTTGGGCCATGATGATCCCACGATGATTCGGATGTTGCAAGACTTGTCAGGCATTGACCCGCAGACAATTCCCACTGATGATCCTGGGGTTATGGCGTTATTTTCCGGAACTGAATCATTAGGCGTGACGCCGGAGCAGATTGATTCCAAAATGGGAACATTAGGGGTACCGGAATTTGGAACTAAATTTGTCCGGGGTATGCTGGAAGAAACGCATCCGACCACTTTTTCTGAATTATTACAAATTTCAGGGTTATCCCACGGTACGGATGTGTGGTTAGGTAACGCGGAAGAATATATTCAGCAAGGCATCGTCACGTTAAAAGATGTGATTGGTTGTCGTGATAATATTATGATGGACTTAATTCATTGGGGCTTAGAGCCGGGCATGTCTTTTCAAATTATGGAACATGTTCGTAAGGGTAAAGGAATCCCGGATGAATGGCAAGAAGTGATGCGCGCCAACAAAAATGTTCCTGATTGGTATATTGAATCTTGTTTGAAAATCAAGTATATGTTCCCGAAGGCGCATGCGACAGCATATATTATGATGGCGTTACGAATTGCCTACTTTAAAGTGCATATGCCGCTTATTTATTACTGCGCTTATTTGTCTGTCCGTGCAGATGTCTTTGACTTGGTTGCGATGGCCAGTGGTAAACAAGCCGTGAAGGCGGAGATGAAGTCTATTAATGAGCAGGGCAATGATGCGAGCGCTAAAGATAAGAGCTTGTTGACGGTTTTAGAAATTGTCAATGAATGTTTGGAACGCGGTATTCAGATTAAAATGGTTGATTTAGACCATTCGGATGCGATGAATTTTAAAATTTTGGATGATCATACATTGTTAGCCCCATTTGTGGCAGTCCCCAGTTTAGGCTTAAATGTGGCTAAACAAATTGTGGCCGCCCGTGAAGAACAGCCCTTTTTATCGAAAGAAGATTTATCGAAACGGGGCCATGTCTCCCAATCAATTATTGATTATTTAACCCAGAACCACGTTTTAGACGGCATGCCTGATGAGAATCAGTTGTCGTTGTTCTAAGAGTTCCAGTCTAAAACTTGAAAAAACCAGCTGGTAGTTATATACTTTAACTAAGTTGATTTCACATGACGAGTGAGCAGGAATGCTCACTCTTTTTATTGCAGGCTGCATGAAACTAGCTGAATAAGCACGATAGAAAGGGGTGTTGATTTGAATTCTGTTATTGACCAAGTTAAAAGTTTAGTCCAACCAATTTTAGCTGATCATGGTTTTTATTTAGTTGATTTAGAGTATGTCAAAGAAGCAGGTAGCTGGTATTTACGGCTGTATATTGATAAAGACGGGGGCATTGATATTGAAGAATGCGCTGTGGTTAATCAAGAATTAAGCGAACAATTAGATGCTCAAGACCCAGAACTGATTCCTAATGCTTACTTTTTGGAAGTATCTTCACCTGGTGCTGAACGTCCCATTAAGACGCAGCAAGATTTAACAAATGCACTGGACCAATACATTCATGTTAGTTTATATCAAAAGCTCAATGGTCAAAAAGTTTTTGAAGGTACTTTAAAAGAATTTGACGAGCAACAATTAAAGTTGGAAGTTAAGATTAAAGCGCAACGCAAAGTAATAGCTATCCCACGTCAACAAATAGCATCAATGCGTTTAGCAATTGAGTTTTAACTGTAAGGAGATCACGTTATGAGTAAAGAATTAGTGGGAGCACTAGAT
This sequence comes from Bombilactobacillus sp. ESL1097, assembly GCF_058107205.1. Lineage (NCBI taxonomy): Bacteria > Bacillati > Bacillota > Bacilli > Lactobacillales > Lactobacillaceae > Bombilactobacillus > Bombilactobacillus sp. ESL1097. The sequence goes on from NZ_JBYLUB010000001.1 coordinate 762,674, forward strand.
GCCTTAGAAAAAGAAAAAGGTATTTCTAAAGAATTAATTATTGATGCAATGGAAGATGCTTTAAAATCAGCTTATAAAAGAAATTATGGTCAAGCCCAAAATGTCGAAGTAATATTTGACGATAAAAAAGGCGATTTTCATATTTACACAGTCAAAGAAGTGGTGGAGCAAGTAGCAGATCAACGTTTGGAAATCAGCTTAACTGATGCTCAACAGGTGAATCGTGGCTATGAATTAGGCGATCATCTTAACGAAGAAGTCACTCCGAAAAACTTTGGCCGTATTGCCGCCCAAACGGCCAAACAAGTGGTGATGCAACGCGTTCGTGAAGCAGAACGGAATAACATTTATAATGAATATAGTCAGTACCAAGATGAAATTATTCAAGGTGTGATTCAGCGGCGCGATAATCGCTTTGTCTACATTAACTTTGGACGCGTTGAGGCGGTGATGGAACGAAAAGATCAAATTCCGAATGAATCATACCAACCTCAAGATCGGATTAAAGTTTATGTTTCTAAAGTTGACAATACTACTAAGGGACCACAAATTTTCGTTTCTCGGTCGCACCCCGGCCTAGTGAAACGCTTGTTTGAACAAGAAGTTCCGGAAATCTATGATGGAACCGTGGAAATTGTTTCGATTGCACGTGAAGCGGGCGATCGTACCAAAATTGCGGTACGGTCAACTGATGAAAATATTGATCCTGTCGGTACGACTGTGGGACCACGAGGCCAGCGAGTACAAGCAATTGTTGATGAATTAAACGGCGAGAATATTGATGTTGTTAAATGGGAGCCCAATCCTTCTGATTTTATTGCCAATGCTTTAAACCCTGCGGAAGTGATTGCCGTTCAATTTGATGATGAGACGAATCCCAAGTCTTGTATTGTCATTGTCCCCGACTATCATCTCTCTTTAGCCATTGGTAAACGCGGTCAAAATGCACGTTTGGCTGCGAAATTAACTGGTTTTAAGATTGATATTAAGCCTGAATCAGAAGTGGAATTTGTTGATGAAGCAGGCGATGAAGTCGATGAAGAGGATCTTGATTAAATGAATTAAGGTGGTGGTTGTTTGAAAACAAGAAAAGTACCGATGCGTAAAGATGTCTTAACTAATGAAATGGCCCCCAAACGTTTGTTAGTCCGGATTGTTCGGAACAAAGACGGTGAAGTTAGCGTTGACGAAACGGGCAAAAAGCCAGGGCGCGGAGCTTATGTGGGGTTAGACCCCGCAGCAGTTAAGCAGGCACAAAAAGATCATAAGTTAGACGAAATTTTAAAAACGAAGTTGACAGCTGAGTTTTATGAAGAGCTATATAATTATGTCGATCATCAAAAAGCGCGGTTAGATTTGTTTGGTGAACTAGGTAAAAAACATTGACACAACAACGTATTTTGAATTTCTTGGGTCTGGCGAAACGAGCCCGTAAAATTGTTACTGGCCAAGAATTAGTTTTAAAAGCCATGAAAAATGGTCAGGTCTATTTTGTCTTTTTGGCAACAGATACTGGGGCTGTGGCTCAAAAATCATTTCAAACAACCCTCAAGCGACAGCAAATCCCATTTGATCAGACCTTTAATCAAATTCAACTCAGTCAGGCAATTGGTCAGGCAACTAAAGCCATTGCCATTACCGATCGGGGATTTGCTCAACGATTTCAAGAATTAATAACAAATAATTAAGGAGCGTGAATTTATGGGAAAGAAACGAGTTTATGAATTAGCAAAAGAGCTCCATGTTCCAAGTAAAGATTTGGTGGATATAGCCCGCAAGCATCATATGGAAATCTCGTCCCATATGGCAGTTTTAGATGATGCACAATTAAATGATTTAACTAAGATTGTACGTTCAACTAATCAGTCTCCAAAAACTCAATCACCAGTATCGAAAGATACGACTAATGCTAAAAGTAAAGGAAAAACAAAAATTAAAGTTACAGCTATCCGGCATGCGCCTAAACCTAATGATGCTAAGAAGAACCACCAGCATTCTAATAATAACCACAATAATAATGGTAATGAGCACCGTACACATCAAAATAATGAACACAGTCGTGGTCCAGTGACGACTAATAATAATCAAGGTCGTACTAATCAAAATCGTAATAACACGAATGCGCGACCAAATAATTCGCGCACTAATAATCGCAATCGTAATTTAAATAATGACCGGCGTTCATCCATGATGAATCGGGCTAGTGCGGGGCGGAAACATTTAGCGCAATATAAGCAAAATGCGCAAGCTTCCGTGGAATCAATCGAACAAGCACGGCATCATGAACAGCGACAAAAAGAGCAAAGAGCAAAGCGTGCTAATGAGCGTGCAACTCAACAACGCTCACAAAGACCAACTACTAATCATTCCAGTCAAAGTGCTAACCGTAATCGGAATAATAGTAGTAATCAACAAGTTACGCGTAAGCCAACTACGACGCAAAAGCCAACGGTTAATCGCCCAACAACGCAACCGACTGCTGAAAAAACTACTTCGGATAATAATAATAAGCGACAACATGAGTTTACGAACAATCGTCGCAAAAATGAGCATATTGATTATCGCAATCGGCCCAAGCATAAAAACAAGCGTAAATTACGCAAGCAACAAGCTAGTCAACCGAAAAAGCCAATGCCACAACGGAAAGAACGGCCGTTACCAGAGGTTTTGGAATACTCAGTCGGCATGAATGCGCAAGACTTAGGTAAAATTTTACATCGGGAACCAGCTGAAATTGTTAAAAAGTTATTTATGTTGGGTGTGATGGTTAATCAAAACCAATCCTTAGATAAAGATACAATTGAAATTTTGGCCGCCGATTATGGCATTGATGCGCAAGAAAAGGTTGAAGAGGATATTACTGATTTGGATACCTTCTTTGAAGATGAAGTCAATAATACTGATAATTTGACTAATCGGCCACCAGTAGTTACGATCATGGGTCACGTTGATCATGGTAAAACTACTTTATTAGATAATTTACGGCATAGTCATGTCACGGCAGGTGAAGCTGGCGGTATTACCCAGCATATTGGTGCTTATCAAGTTCAATTAGATGGTCGCTTAATTACCTTCTTAGATACCCCAGGACACGCAGCCTTCTCTAACATGCGGGCGCGTGGTGCTGATATTACCGATATTGTTATTTTAGTAGTAGCGGCCGATGATGGTGTAATGCCCCAGACAATTGAGGCGATTAATCATGCCAAGGCAGCTAATGATCCAATTATTGTCGCTATTAATAAGATTGATAAACCAGATGCTAATCCCCAACATGTGACGGAAAAATTAATGAATTATGGTTTGATTCCTGAAAGCTATGGTGGTGATACCATCTTTGCTAATATTTCCGCTAAACAAGGCACGGGCATTGATGAGTTATTACAAATGGTCTTATTAGAAGCTGACGTGTTAGAGTTAAAAGCTAACGCACAGCAAAAAGCCGTGGGTACCGTGATTGAAGCCCGCTTAGATAAAGGCCGCGGTCCAGTTGCTAGTTTATTAGTGCAACAAGGAACCTTACACAAGGGTGATCCAATTGTCGTGGGGAATACCTTTGGTCGCGTTCGGGTGATGACGGATGATCGTGGTCGGCAAATTGAGTCTGCTTTACCATCACAACCAGTGATGATTACTGGCTTAAATGACGTACCACAGTCAGCCGATAAGTTTGTGGTCTTTGAAGATGAAAAGACAGCCCGGGCTGCTGGTGAAGAACGTGCTGAACGAGCACAAATGGAAGAACGCAAGCGGACTAACGCGGTCACCTTGGATAACTTGTTTGATACCATGAAACAAAATGATATGAAGAAAGTCGACGTCGTGATTAAAGCTGATGTCCAAGGCTCTGTGGAAGCTTTGCGCAATAGTTTGGAAAAAATTGAAGTCGAAGGTGTGCGGGTCAATATTATCCATGCTGCCGTAGGGGCAATTAATGAAAGTGATGTTACTTTAGCTTCGGCAAGTAATGCCATTATTATCGGTTTTAATGTGCGGCCAACCGTGCAAGCTAAAATTCAAGCTGATAGTGAAAGTGTTGATATTCGGTTGCATAATGTTATTTATAACGCAATTGATGAAATTGAGTCAGCTATGAAGGGTATGCTAGAGCCTGTTTATGAAGAAAAGGTAACTGGTAATTTGACCGTACGGGAAACTTATAAAGTTTCTAAATTAGGAACGATTGCTGGGTGCATTGTGGATACCGGTTTGATTCAACGTGATAGCGGAGTTCGTTTAATCCGTAACGGAATTGTCGTTTATGAAGGAAAACTGGCCTCTTTGAAACGCTTTAAAGATGATGTTAAGGAAGTTAAGCAAGGCTTTGAATGTGGTTTGATGATCGAAAATTATAATGATATTAAGATTGATGATCAGATTGAAACTTATGTCATGCAAGAAGTTCCTGTCAAGTAGGAGGTGTTGTAATGAAATATCGTGTTGGTCGAGTTGAACAAGAAATCCAACGAGAAGTTAATGATATTTTGTTAAAACGGGTGCGTGATCCGCGTGTCAAGGAAGTAACTATTACGGGAGTCGAGGTAACTGGCGATTTACAGCAAGCTACAATTTACTTCAGTGTTTTGGCAGAGACCGCTAGTGCGGCGCAAAAAGCTACTGCTGGTTTGAATAAGGCCAAAGGCTTGATTCGGCGCGAATTAGGACACCGTTTATCAATTTATAAAACTCCAGATTTAATCTTTAAACAAGATGATTCCATTCGGTATGGTGAGCATATTGATGAATTGTTACGCCATTTAAATGAATCAGACAAATAGTCGCTTAGCGGCTTTTTTGTTACATATAATTGTATTGCGGGAAATCTTTCTAGTTAAGGCAATGCTATACTAAATTAGTTAATTAAATTATTAATGAGGTTATGATAATGAATGGTATTATTCCCCTGTATAAACCACGCGGTGTGACTAGTGCGGATTGCGTGTACCAATTGCGGAAGTTATTACATGAAAAAAAGGTTGGTCATACTGGTACCTTGGATCCCGATGTCGATGGTGTCTTGGTCGTTTGTGTTGGTCAAGCCACGAAGTTAGTTAATTGGCTCTTAAATTCGGATAAAGTTTATCAAGGTCAAATCACTTTTGGTAGTGCGACGACAACTGAAGATGCCAGTGGTGAAGTCATTGCGCAGACAAAATTACGAGCACCAATTGCCGATGAGAAAATTAAATTAGGAATGCAAAGTTTAACGGGTTTAATCCAGCAACAACCGCCAATGTATTCGGCGGTGAAAGTTAACGGTAAACGGCTGTATGAATATGCCCGAGCTCATCAGGAAGTGGAGCGTCCGATTCGGCAAGTAACGATTAAACAATTTGATTTATTGGCGGCCAGTCAATTTGATGAAGTGCAACAGCAACAAACTTGTGAATTTTTAGTGCGGTGCAGTAAAGGCACCTATATTCGGACTTTGGCCGTGCAATTAGGGCAATATCTTCATTTGCCGGCGCACATGAGTCGTTTAACGAGAACTTATGGTGGTGGTTTTAAACTACAGGAGACATGGACTTTAGAACAAATCAAATTGCAGTTGGCTCAAGACCAAATGGATTTTTGTTTGCCGTTGAATGCAGCTTTTACAGACCAAATGCCACTGTATGAATTGACTGCTGCGCAATGGCAAGTGGTGCAAAACGGCGGTGCTATTCAGTTGCCTTCAACTGAGGAACAGGTCTTACTGACTTGGCAGCATCAAGTCAAAGCATTGTATCATTTACAAAATCAGAACTATGTTCCGCAAATTATGCTTTTAAAAAATGATAGGTGAGTAAATCGTGGAAGTTCAAATTTTAAAATATCCCTTTCAGCAGCAGTTGAAAATTCCGGCACGGCAAGTTTTGGCGGCGGGTTTTTTTGATGGCGTGCACCTCGGTCATCAAAATGTGATTAAAACGGCAGTACGGCTGGCGCATACGCGGCAACAACCAGCGGCAGTTTTGACGTTTGACCGCCATCCTATTGAAGTTTATCAACCGCAAAAAGTGACGGGAACGTTCCAGTATCTGACGCCATTTCAACGCAAACTAGAATTGTTTCAAGAATTACAAGTAGATATTGTCTATGTAGTAGAGTTTAATCCCATTTTGGCGCATTTAGCACCTCAAAAATTTGTCGAAGATTTTTTGTTGCGCTTGCATATTACAACTTTAGTGGCCGGCTTTGATTGGACCTTTGGCCCCAAAGAGATTGCGACCATGACGTATTTACGCCAGTTAGTCCAACAACGCTTTGAAATTGTAGAGATTCCTTCTTTAAATTTCGATCATGAAAAAATTTCTTCTACTAATATTCGCACAGCGTTACAGACGGATCAGATTCAACACGCTAATTTATTATTGGGTTATAATTACCAAAACCAAGGTCCAGTGGTTCACGGTTATCAAATGGGGCGGCAGTTGGGTTTTCCCACAGCTAATTTAGCTTTAAGCGCAGAGCAATTAGTTCCTAGCTTGGGTGTTTACGTCACACGAGTCAAAGTTGGTGATGACTGGTTCCCAGCGATGACTTCCGTTGGCCGAAATGTGACTTTTAAAAGGGGCAATAATCCGGTCACAGTAGAGGCTAATCTCTTAGACTTTGATCAAGATCTCTATGGTCAGGAAGTCCAAATTCAGTGGTTAAAATATTTACGTCCTGAAATTAAATTTGCTGACGCCCCGGCATTGGTGCAGCAATTACGACAAGATCAGCAAGCTACCGAAAATTATTTCAGAAAATAATAGCAACTAACTTGACATAGTGCTAATAGCTTGCTATATTTAACATTGTTAGCACTGATATATCAAGAGTGCTAAAAGCGAGGTGATTTGGTTTGATAACTGATCGTCAAGCTGCAATTTTAAAGGCAATTGTTCAACAATATATTGAAACGGGGCAACCTATTGGCTCGAAGGCTTTAATGGATCGGTTACCAATTCATGTGAGTTCGGCAACTATTCGCAATGACATGGCAAATTTAGAGAGTTTGGGTCTGATTGAAAAGATTCATTTGTCATCAGGACGGGTGCCTTCAGATAGTGGTTATCGGTACTATTTGGATCACCTGTTAACGCCGATAGATGTTTCGGAGCAAACTTCAGAAATCATTCATTCTGATTTTGCCAAACAACGCTTTACCAAAATTGATGAGATTGTTGCGCAATCCGCTAAAATTCTCTCAACTTTGACAAGTTATACGGCCATTGCTTTAGGACCTGAGAGTGATAATACTGTTTTAACTGGTTTTCGAATTGTAGACTTGGGTAACAGTCAAGTCATGGCTATTATGGTAACTAGTGATGGAGCTGTTTATAATCAAGTGTATCGCTTAGAAACGGATATTGCGGCTGATCGTTTAGAAGCGGTCGTACGCATTATCAATGATCAATTAGTAGGTCAGACTTTGAATGAGGTTTCCAAGCGATTAAAGACTGATTTTCCTAAACTGGTGGCACAATATTTACAGACTCCAGATGGTTTTTTGTCAATTTTTGATGATATCTTAGATAAAGTTGCCGCCGATCATTTCTTTGTGGACGGTAAATCTAATTTATTTAACTACGTTGATACCCGTAATAGTGACAGTTTAAAGAGTTTGTATTCATTGTTTGACAGTGACCATAATTTAGCCAAGCTTTTGGGAATGGATCAGAATCTCAGTGATGATGATTCTAATAATCAAGGAATTAAGGTCCATTTGGGTGCTGAATTAGCGCCGCAAATATTGAATAATTATAGTTTGATTACCGCCAAATATAGTGTGGGCGTTCACGGTGATGGCTTAATTGCCCTCTTAGGGCCCACTAATATGCCTTATTCACAAGTGATTGGTTTAATTACCTCTTTACGTTATGAATTGGCAAAGCGGTTAATTGATTATTTTCAAGAACTAAATGGTAATTCAAGTTAGGAGGCGTGTTTATGACGAAACCTGAAATAGATCCGGAAGAGTTTCCTTCAGAAAAAGCTTCAACAAAAAAAGCAGCTGCTAATGATCAAGAAAAAGTGGTATCCAGCAAAGATCAGGATGAACCAGCCACAGCCAAGCCAGCTGCTGATGAAGTGGTAGACAAACTATTAAATGCTAATCAAAAATTAGAAAAAGATTTAAAAGCTAGTCAAGATCAGGAGTTACGCTTACAAGCGGAAATTCAAAATATTAAAAAGCATAATCAACAAGAACAGGCTAGTTTAATTAAGTATGATGGACAAAAGTTAGCGACAGCTATTTTACCATCAATTGACAATTTAGAACGTGCACTACAAGCAAGTAGTGCCGATCAAACTAATGACGGCCTAATTACTGGTGTGCAGATGGTTTTAAAACATTTGAAGCAAGCATTAGCGGAAAATGATATTACTGAAATTAAAGCTTTGAACGAAAAATTTGATCCGACGATTCATCAGGCGGTGCAAACAGTAGCAAGTGATGATGAGCATCCAGCAGACACGGTGGTACAAGTATTACAGGCCGGTTATCAATTAAAAGATCGCGTTTTGCGGCCAAGTATGGTTGTTGTGGCACAATAAATTAATTTAATGGAGAAGGTTTAATTAATGTCAAAAATTATCGGAATTGATTTAGGAACAACTAATTCAGCAGTTGCTGTTTTAGAAGGTGGCGACCCGAAGATTATTGCTAATCCAGAAGGCGGCCGGACTACACCATCAGTAGTTGCTTTTAAAGATGGTGAAACACAAGTTGGTGAAGTGGCTAAGCGGCAAGCAATTACCAACCCGAATACGATTTCTTCTATCAAACGCCACATTGGTGAAGCTGGCTATAAAGTCAATGTTGATGGCAAAGAATATACACCACAAGAAATTTCGGCCATGATTTTGCAATACATTAAAAACTTTGCAGAAAAATATTTGGGTGAAGAAGTGACTGAAGCGGTAATTACCGTGCCAGCTTACTTCAATGACTCACAACGGCAAGCTACCAAAGATGCTGGTAAAATTGCTGGTTTAGATGTTAAACGGATTATTAATGAACCAACGGCTTCTGCTTTAGCTTATGGTTTAGATAAAAGTGATGCCGATGAAAAAGTCTTAGTTTACGATTTAGGTGGTGGGACTTTTGATGTTTCCGTTTTGGAATTAGGCGATGGCGTTTTCCAAGTATTGTCAACTAATGGTGATACCCATTTAGGTGGCGATGACTTTGATAATGCTATTATGGATTGGTTAGTCGCTGACTTTAAAGCGCAAAATCAAATTGACTTATCACAAGATAAGATGGCTTTACAACGGTTGAAAGATGCTGCTGAAAAAGCGAAAAAAGATTTATCTGGTGTGAGTGAAACGGAAATCAGTTTGCCATTTATTTCTGCTGGCCCTGCTGGCCCGTTGCATTTACAGACTACTTTATCTCGCGCTAAATTTAATGAATTAACAGCTGATTTAGTTGACCGGACAAAGATTCCGGTACAAAATGCTTTAAAAGATGCCGATTTAAGCAGTTCTGATATTGATAAAGTTATTTTAAACGGTGGTTCAACGCGTATTCCTGCGGTACAAGAAGCAGTTAAACAATGGACTGGTAAAGAACCCGATCATTCGATTAACCCTGATGAAGCTGTTGCTTTAGGAGCAGCCATTCAAGGTGGTGTGATTACTGGTGATGTGAAAGATGTGGTCTTGTTAGATGTTACGCCACTATCCTTAGGAATTGAAACAATGGGTGGTGTTTCCACTAAGTTAATTGATCGGAATACGACAATTCCAACCAGCAAGTCACAAGTCTTTTCAACAGCTGCGGACAACCAACCAGCAGTAGACATTCATGTTTTACAAGGTGAACGTTCGATGGCCGCTGATAACAAGACTTTAGGTCGGTTCCAGTTAACAGATATTCCTGCTGCTCCGCGAGGCGTCCCACAAATTGAAGTTAAGTTTGATATTGATAAAAACGGAATTGTTAATGTTTCTGCAAAAGATTTAGGCACTGGTAAATCACAGAAGATTACAATTAAGAGTTCATCTGGTTTATCCGATGAAGAAATTGAGCGGATGAAAAAAGAAGCTCAAGAAAATGAAGAGTCTGATAAGAAGCGCAAAGAGGAAGCCGATCTGCGTAACGAAGTTGATCAATTGATCTTTACAACTGATAAGACTTTGAAAGACTTAGAAGGTAAAGTTTCTGAAGATGAAATTAAGAAGGCTACAGATGCAAAAGAAGCTTTGAAGAAAGCCCAAGCTGACAATAATTTGGAAGAAATGAAAGCTAAGAAGGACGATTTGAATAAAATTGTTCAAGATTTATCAGTGAAGTTGTATCAACAAGCTCAAGATGCGCAACAAGCCCAAGGTGATGCGAACGCTAATAATTCTGATGCTAAGAATGATGGCGATAGTACCGTGGATGGCGATTTTAAGGAAGTTGACCCTGATAAAAACAAATAAGAGTGCGAATTAACTTGGAACCATTATTTGGGGTGTAGCTACTTGTTAGAATTAACGGCCTAGATTAAAAGTTCAAAGTTTGTATCTAAAAAAGTCAAATTACTAAATCCAGGTTTGGACGTTAGAATTTGACTATTTTAGTGTTTAAAAGTGCTAGTTTGTGATTTTGGGAAAATTTTAGTTATTGAAAGAAAGGTTAAGTCAGATATGGATCCTTATGAAACTTTAGGTCTGGACCGCAATGCTTCAGAAGACGAGATTAAGCGGGCTTACCGTAAATTATCTAAAAAGTATCATCCCGACCTGAATAAAGCACCTGATGCGGAACAAAAGTTTAAAGAAGTTAATGAAGCCTACGAAATCTTGAAAGATCCGCAAAGAAAAGCCCAGTTTGATCAATACGGTTCCACCGATCAGCAAGCTGGCGGCCAAGGTTTCGGTGGTCAAGGCTTCGGTGGTTTTGATACGAATGGCTTCGGCGATTTTGGCGATATTTTTGACTCGTTTTTTGGTGGCGGCAGTCGGCGTCAAGCTGATCCTACTGCTCCACGGAAGGGCCAAGATTTGGAATACCGGATGAAAATTTCTTTTGAAGAAGCTATTTTCGGTGGTAAAAAGACGATTCGCTACAATCGCAGTGAACAATGTCCAGATTGTCAGGGCTCAGGGGCCAAGGCTGGGACAAGCCCCAAAACTTGTCATAAATGTCAGGGAAGCGGACATATTACCGTTAACCAGCGGACTCCATTAGGGATGATGCAGAGTCAACAAGTCTGTGACGTCTGTGGTGGAACTGGTCAAGAAATTGAAGAAAAGTGTCCTACTTGCCATGGACGGGGCAAGATTACCAAAAGTCATGCAGTCGAAATTGATATTCCTGCAGGAATTGATAATTTGCAGCGGATGCGCTTAGATGGTCAGGGGGCTGCTGGTGATAATAAAGGTCCTTATGGTGATTTGTTTGTCACGTTTGAAGTTGAAGCCAGCAAGCATTTTGAACGGCATGATACGACTATTTACTCGCATGAAACAATTTCGTTCCCACAAGCCGCTTTAGGTGATGAGATTAAAGTCAAAACGGTGCGTGGACAAGTGGAATTGCGAATTCCAGCTGGCACACAGTCAGGAACGGTCTTTAAACTTAAAGGGCAAGGAGTACCCGGTTTGCATGGTGGTGTCGGTGATCAACAGGTTCGCGTAGAGATCGTGACCCCCAAGCACTTAAATGAAAAACAAAAAGAAGCCTTACAGACTTTTGCACAATTAGGTGGTGCTAAGGTCAAAGAACAAGACCGAAATTTCTTTGAGCGGATGCGTGACAATATGAAAGATAAGTTTAAATAAGTGACCTGTTTACACGATTAGTCAATCAGGTTAGCGATTTTGCTCAAAAAATTAATTATTGTGTTTCAAAAAGTAAATTGTTTAATTGAGGCGCAGACTAGTTCATTCAAGCGAGTTGTGCGACTGTCGTCCCAATTTTTAGTGACAATTTATCAAAAATTAAATTGATTACTCAAGTAACCAGTTGCAAATTAATTGCAGGACTTAAAGCTGTTGATGGCTTTAGGTCCTTGTTTGTAATTAAGACGTCAGTGCGTCGCAGAAAAAATTAGTTTACAATTATCGTGTTCACGAGCTGGAGATTAGCCGGGGAATGGTCTTTTGTCAGCGGGAAATTTTTGATATAGTAAACCAAGAGAGCTATAAATGTGAATTTGGAATGAGGATTAATAATATGCCACAATCTGATTTAGAAAATAAACAAAAATATATTCGTAATTTTTCCATTGTTGCTCATATTGACCATGGTAAATCGACGATTGCCGACCGAATCTTAGAATTAACAGATACTGTCTCACAACGAGATATGGAAAATCAAGTTTTGGATGACATGGATATTGAACGTGAACGGGGGATAACGATTAAGTTAAACGCAGTTGAATTGAAGTATCAAGCTAAAGATGGGCATACTTACACGTTTCATTTAATCGATACCCCCGGACATGTCGATTTTTCTTATGAAGTATCGCGGAGTTTAGCGGCTTGCGAAGGTGCCTTATTAGTAGTGGATGCTGCGCAGGGTGTGCAAGCACAAACAATGGCGAATGCGTATTTAGCGGTTGATAATGATTTAGAGATTGTGCCAGTGATTAATAAAATTGATTTACCATCGGCGGATGCGGAACGTGTTAAATTAGAAATTACAGATATGATTGGCATTGATGCCGAGAATGCTGTATTAACGAGTGCCAAAAGTGGCTTAGGCATTGCTGATTTATTGGAACGGATCGTGCAAGATGTGCCAGCACCGACAGGCGATTTGACGGCTCCGTTAAAGGCCTTAATTTTTGACTCTGTTTACGATAGTTATCGTGGTGTGGTATTAAGCGTGCGGATTTTCGATGGCCAAGTCAAAGTTGGTGATCACATTAAATTAATGAGTAATGGCAAAGTTTTTGAAGTCACAGAAGTGGGTGTCATGTCTCCCAAAGCTGTTCCACGGGAATTCTTGAGTGTTGGTGATGTCGGTTATATTACTGCTAGTATTAAAAGTGTTCAAGATACGCGAGTGGGTGATACGATTACTTTAGCTGAGCAGCCGACCGCCCAAGCTTTGGCCGGCTATCGGCAAATTACCCCAATGGTCTATTCTGGTATGTATCCGGTAGATAATGCCAAATACGGCGATTTACGTGAGTCATTAGAGAAATTACAATTGAATGATGCTTCCCTGGAATTTGTACCTGAAACTTCCCAAGCCTTAGGGTTTGGTTTTCGGGTCGGTTTTTTAGGTTTATTGCATATGGATGTCATTCAAGAGCGGCTTGAACGGGAATTTAACTTGGACTTGATCATGACAGCTCCGTCCGTTAACTATAAAGTAATTTTGACGGACCAAACGACGAAGATTATTGATAACCCATCACAAATGCCGGATCCTTCGGAAATTCAGGAGATTCAAGAGCCGATGGTTAAAGCTGAAATTATGGTTCCGAAAGATTATGTCGGCGCAGTGATGGAATTGGCTCAACGCAAGCGGGGCCAATTTGATACGATGGATTATTTGGATGATTACCACGTTAATGTAGTTTATCGTTTACCATTAGCCGAAATTATCTATGATTTCTTTGATACTTTAAAGTCTAATACGCGTGGTTTTGCTTCCTTAGATTATCAAATTATTGGCTATCAACCTTCGAAAATGGTTAAGATGGATATTTTATTGAATTCACAACCCGTTGATGCGTTAAGTTTTATCGTCCATGAAGATTTTGCTTATCGGCGGGGACGGCAAATTGTCCAAAAGTTAAAGGGAATTATTCCCCGGCAGCAATTTGAAGTGGCTATTCAAGCGGCGATTGGTAATAAGATTGTGGCGCGTTCTACTGTGAAAGCTTATCGTAAAGATGTGACCGGACCACTATATGGTGGGGATCAAACCCGGAAAAATAAACTATTAGATAAACAAAAGCGGGGTAAGAAACGCATGAAAGAAGTGGGGAGTGTGACTGTTCCCCAAGCAGCCTTTATGGCAGTTTTACAAATGGATGATGATGATTTACAAAAATAGTTCAGTTGTTTTGGCAAAGTTAATTTGATTCTTCAAAGGCAGGTCCAGGGGTAAGCCATGAAAAAAATTGTAAAATATTGCGGAACATTCATTATTTTGGTAGTAGCATTAGCATTAATTTTTAATGGGCAAATTAAGTCTTTTATGGTTCGTCAATTATCACAGCAAAGTTTGTCATCTTTGACAGCTAAACAGGTTCATCAGAATAATTTAAAATCAGCTTCCTTTGATTTTTCTAAAGTTAAATCTATTAGTGTGCAACAAGTGGCGAAAGCCAGTGTACAAAAAAATGCCCCCATGATTGGCAAAATTGCTATTCCGTCCGTTAATTTGCAGTTGCCGATTGTTAAGGGAATTGACGATAATGCTTTAGCGACCGGAGCGGGCACTATGAAACCTGATGAAAAAATGGGGCAGGGTAATTATGCTTTAGCTGGTCATTATATGACCCAAAAGGGCGCCTTATTTTCGCCAATTTCTAATACGCAAATTGGGGATTTAATTTATATAACCGACTTATCCAGCGTTTATACGTATAAAATTACTTTAAAGCAAGTTATTTCACCCAAAGCCACTTGGCGGATTGATGACCAAGGTAAGCAGAAAATGATTAGTTTGATTACCTGTGCCGATGGCGGTGCGAATCGGTGGATTGTTCAAGGCAATTTGGTTAAAGCCCGCGTGGCTAATCGCGCAACTTTAGCAATTTTTGATTAGAGGTTAAAAAATTTGAGTTTACTATATCAATGGCAAAAAGCCGATTTGAACCAAACAGCTCAATTAAAGCAATTGGCTCAAAAACTGCAGTTGCCGTTATTTGTGGTGCAACTACTGAATCAACGTGGGATCAAAACTAGTCAAGAAATTCAACAATTTTTACAACCAGATCTGAAACAGTTAGCAGACCCATACCTTTTGCATGATATGCAGCCAGCAATAGATAGGATTACTCAAGCAATTGTTGCTGGAGAGCAAATTTTAATTTATGGGGATTATGATGCTGATGGAATTACTAGTACGACTATTTTGACAGAAGCCATTACTAATTTGGGTGGTCAAGTGGATTACTTTATTCCGGATCGCTTTCAAGATGGTTATGGTCCAAACCTGAAACGTTACCAACAGTTTATTGCTCAAGGAGTCCAATTAATCATTACTGTCGATAATGGCATTACTGGTGTGCAAGAGGTGGCATATGCGAACGCGCACGGAGTTGATGTCATTATTACGGACCATCATACACTGCCAAAACAATTGCCAGCAGCGTTAGCGATTGTGCATCCAGCCTTAGCTACCAATCAACAAGCGGCATATCCTTGTCCATACTTATCGGGTGCGGGAGTAGCTTTTAAAGTCGCGAGTGCTTTGTTAGACGAAGTACCCGTTGATTTATTAGACTTGGCAGCAATCGGGACGATAGCTGATGTGATGGAACTGGTAGGTGAGAATCGCATTATTGTTACTTTTGGGTTACAACAAATGCAGACTCAAGAACGCAGCGGCTTAGCGGCATTAGCGAAAGTGGCCCATTTGAACTGGTCTACTTTAAATGAAGATGATGTCGCTTTTCAAATTGCTCCGCGGTTAAATGCGTTAGGCCGGCTGGACCAGGCTCAAAAAGGGGTCGACTTATTGTTAACTTTCGATGAAGAGCAAGCGCAAAGTTTGGCGAAAACAATTGATCAGTTTAATCAGCAACGTAAAGATTTAACACAGGAAGTATTTACAGCTGCTTGGCAACAGGCACAAGAGCAATTGGCGGCGGGACAACACGTCTTAGTTTTGGCTGCTGAAGATTGGCATCAAGGAATTTTAGGAGTTGTAGCTGGTAAAGTTTTACAACAAAGTGGTTGTCCCACCTTAGTGTTTCATATTGATGAACACCAGGTGGCCACTGGTTCTGGGCGCAGTAATGGGCAGTTTGATTTATATACGGCGCTAGCAAGTCAAGCCGATTTATATCAAAAATTTGGTGGTCATGCGCAGGCTTGTGGTTTAACGTTAGATGCAGCTTTGTTAGAGCAACTCAAACAACGGTTAAATCAATTACCGCAAGCTTTACAATTAAATTTAACGCAAAAGTCCCAACAAACGTATGATTTAACAGTAGCAGCGACGGATTTGTCATTAGATTTTTACAAACAACTGCGGCGGTTAGCGCCTTTTGGTCAGGGCAATTCTCAGCCCATGTTCAAGATTATTAATTTTCAGCATGCTCAAGTAGAATTTTTGGGTAAAAAAACGCAAACGCATTTGAAATTTCTGGTAGATCAACAACTCGAATGTTTGGCGTTCAATTGGGGTCAGTATAAGGAGCAATTAGCTGCGAGTTCCATTCAAGTTTTATATGGCACGGTCATGATTAACAATTGGCATCGCCAACCCACAGTGCAATTAAAAGTAGTCGATGTCAAACTAGCCAATGAATTGGAACAGCTGGTGGTACAACAACAGCAATTTATTGATGCGCGCGGGATTAGTTCGTTAAGCCAAATAACTAATGCCACGCCGCTGCTCTTTTTTCAGGACAAAAATCGCCAGCATTTTGTACAGCAAATGCCCGGTTATTTGACTTATTTAGCTTCGGCAGAAGTACAACAATTAAAAACGGCAGTTTTAATGGATTGCCCACAACATATTCAGGATTTTGAAAATTTAATTGTTAAGTTGCCACAATTATCAAAATTGATTTTTATTTTTAAAAATCGCTTGCAACCATTGATGATTACGCCACAGCAATGGCACTTAGCTTTAAAATATTTAGTGACGCATCAGCAGTTACAAGTACAAGATTTACCAGTAGTAGCGCGGTACTTGAAACTAAATAATTCACAAATTAAATTAATAATTAAAGTGTTTTCTGAGTTGAAGTTTGTTACAATAGACAGTGGCTTGTTAAAATTGCCGGCTACGATACCGGCACGACAACTGAACGAATCACCGTTGTATCAGCAAAATCAAGCCCAGCTAAAGATTGTTCAGACTTTAATTGAATCAGATTTTCAACAATTAGTGCAATATGTTATTAAATTACAAAGTTAGAACTATCGAAGGAGAGTTATATGGATTTTAAGAAGTATGTAGCAGATGTTCCTAATTTTCCTGAACCAGGAATCTTGTTCCGTGATATTTCGCCATTAATGCATAATGGTGCCGTTTATGCGCAGGCAACTGATGAAATTGCCGCATATGCTAAAAAACAGCAAACAGAAATGATTGTTGGTCCGGAAGCGCGGGGATTCATTGTGGGTTGCCCAGTAGCTTATAAATTAGGGGTAGGTTTTGCGCCAGCACGTAAAAAGGGAAAACTTCCTCGTGAGACAGTTTCTGTTTCTTATGATTTGGAATACGGTCAAGCGTCGTTGTATATGCAAAAAGATGCTGTGCAACCAGGACAACGAGTTTTAGTGGTTGATGATTTAATGGCCACAGGTGGAACCTTAGCTGCAACCATTAAATTGGTTGAAGAATTAGGGGGAATTGTGGTTGGAACTGCATTCTTGATCGAATTGACAGAGCTTCATGGTCGTGATAAAATTAAAAACTATGATATGTTTACTTTAATGCAATATTAAAGCAGGTTAACTGCTTTTTATGGAGAGTTGGCAGAGTGGTAATGCACCGGACTCGAAATCCGGCGAACCGATTCGATATCGGCGCGCAGGTTCAAATCCTGTACTCTCCTTAGAATACTTTTTATACTTGTTCATATGTTCCAGATTGTTGATTTAACGGCAATTTGGAATTTTTGTTTGGTCTATATTTGCCTATTTTTGCTATTCAAAGTGAGTCAAAAGTGTAGTCAAATTTAAAGAACGAGTTAAAAATCAGTGAAAATAGCTCGTTTAGTGAGTTAAAAGTGAGTCAAAAACTTTTTTGGAGTTGTTGATATATCAATGCTTATAGGCACTTTTAAGAATCAAAGGGTAGTCAAAAAAGACACTTAGAAGTCAATATCTAAAGTGTCACTTAAGAGTTTGTCTTGATCAGAAGTTACGTGCGTATAAATATCCAATGTGACAGAGATATTTTTGTGACCTAGGCGTTGTTGTACAGCCTTAGGTGTAATTCTATTATTCTTCTCAAATATCCATGTAGCATGTGTATGACGTAAGCCGTGGGGTGTAATTTGGTGAACGAACTCTTTATAGTAATCCTCTTTGGTCATTTGATAAATCTTTTGAAAGTCGGTAGTTCCTTGATTAATAATTGAACGTAACCAAACATTAGGTTTCCCCAGATTACGCCAAGTACCAACTTGATTAGGAAATAGTAAAGTAGTGTTGCTTTGATATTTACGATATTCATTCAAATATTTAGCAATTAATGAATTGTAGGAAATTACGCGAAATGAGTTCCATTTTGGTGGCTGAGTCCGCTGCTTACCATTTTCATCAGTAACCACGGTTTTATTAATATCAATTGTCTGTTGATCAAAATTAATATCCGACCATTCTAGGGCTAATAATTCACCTTTACGCATTCCTGTGTAAGCCATGATTATAAAGAACACAGCTTGTGTGAATCCAATATTTCCACTGTTATCGCTTGTAGTATTGTTAATTAAATATTTGGTGAACTTTTCCAGTTCAGTCGTGGAAAAAAAGTTATTTTTAGGTTTGCGATTAATTGCTTGGTGCTTATTTCTCTTAGGTAAGAGAATGTGGTCAAAAGGATCGGTGCTAATAATTTTGATTGTATAGGCATATTTAAATACACGATCGGCATATCGACTAATAATGTTTAGCTTAGTGTATTTATTTGCCCACTGGTCAACAATTGGCTGTAAAAATTCAGAGGTAATTTGATTAATCTTCATGTTACCAATTTCTGGTAAAATATGGCAATCAAAGATCTGTTTAGTTTTATATAGAGTGCTAGATTGGACGGTATCTTTGTAAGAGTTGTCAAACCATTGCTGATAAACCTCTGCAAACGTTAAATCTGATGTAGTATTTGACTGAAAATAATCATTATTCAGCTGAGCTGATAATTTTAAATATTCTTTATTGGCTAAAGCAGGGGTCTTAAAACCACGCCGTGAAGTTCTTTTCTTCTTACCGGTAGTTGAATCAGTACCTAAATAAATTTGAAACCAATACTTTTTTTCGCCATTTTTAGTGACGTATTCTTTAATAGCGGGGTTCTTTTTGTATTCAAACATTGAATTTACCTCCAATTATTTGTTAAAATGGTACACGAAAAGCGCATACCATATGTATGTTTTTCACGTTAGTCATATCTTCGACCCGCCAAAGTTAGGAGATATGGCTTTTTCTGTGTGTTTAAAAATAAGTATGTTTTGTAATCCATTGTTTTAGTTTTATTTTTAGCCAGAAACTATAGATACCCAATGTACAAATAGTCAATAACCACCATTTTATCCAATTTCCAAAAAGTTGCATTGCTGTACCGTTAAAATGCAGTCGATATCCATTAACAACAGTATGTTTAGTTTCCCAATTATATTTCATTGTACATGCCCAGGGAAAACAAATGCCAAGAGTAAATACTGTTATAAGAAATCCTAAAATACTATATCCAACTTGTTGGGCCAAACCGCCATCAAAATAAGATTGTCCTGCGTTTGTTCCTTGATAATTGTTGTAATTTTGTTGAATTGGAACTTGCTGATAGTTATTCTGATACTGCTGGTTATTCTGTTGATAATAACCATTATTTTGTTGATTAGGATATTGTGGCTGTTGATATGAATTGTATTGATTATTCATTTTATCCCCCGTATAAATACTACATAATTTCATGAACATTAACACCTTGTTGTTGTCTAGCGCCAAAAACTATGTTTCTTAAAATTGATAATTTTTCTCCTAGATTTTTTATTAAGCGCAATGTAATAATTTGACCATTACCCATTTGAAAAATTAAGGATCCACCATTTATTAAAGTATCATCAGCACTAATATTCATTACACGATATAAATCTACTGTAATATATTTTTTATTTAACCAGCCACTTTCTTGGGTTATCATATTTGAATCCATTGTTGTGTGTGGTTAATGCTTTAACTAAAAATGGAATAGATGGTATAAACCATAATATCCATGACCAAATCAAACTAAAATAAAACGGCTTTTTATCTTGTTCAAAGATTATATTATTTGCAGCTAATTGATTATAGTTAGTAACTTGAGAAAAATTATTAGCAGTTTGGCTTGGGCAATTAGGTTGGGTTTGTTGATAATTAGGTTGTTGCGAATATTGGTTAGGTTGCTGATAGTTTTGCTGCTTTGGATTCTGGTAATACTGCCGGTTATTATCTTGTTGATTTGTATTAAATCTATGATTTGGCACTTATAATTCCCCCTCATAAGTATCAATGCTTGTATTTTGAAAAGTCTGATTTGTAATTTAACGTCCGGTAACTATAATGTCTACTATCAGATCCATAAAGTTTTACGGTTGCTTGAGTTTTAAAAGATAATCTAAACAACTTGGTGAAAGTAGGTTTAGTTGTTGTGATTATTAAAAATTGCCCTGGTTTGGCACATTTTTCTACATATAATGTGGTAACTTTAAAGTTATCCCAGTTTCGTTCGCCCTCTTGGTCATCAATAACATTTTCACTCATGCGAATAAATACATTTTTTTGCTGGTCATTCAGATGATCTTCAGCATCGCTCAGTAATACTTTATCTTCATGAAGATAATAATAGGGTATGGAATACTGTTTTATATTGTTATATGTTCTAAAACAACAAATAGCAGATATTAATAATAGTAAAAATGCAGTGCCTAAGGTAATTAAAGTTAGCGGCTTAGGCTTTTTTATTTTCATTCATCACATCCCCCTCGATGAAAAACTATAAATGATACTTTAATTCAACAATTAATACAATTTCATATAGCGTTTACAAAAAATTATGAAGCAAAATGAATCTTTTTAGGGTTAATAAAACGTTCCATTGAGTATGGTAAATGGAAATAATCCAAAATACGATAAGTGGTAATGCACTCATTAGGTTCCATATTATACATAAGCAATTGAAAAGCAAAACGGTTGGCATTAGCCTCTATCTCAGGAATATGAAAAACGAAGCTTTGTTTTCTTAAAAATGTAGTGGAATAAATTTCATCATTAACTGCATGACCTAATTCATGTGCTGCTACAAATAATTTTTGATTATTTATAATCGCATTATTAATGATCACGGATTTTTCACCATCAGTGGATATCGTCATACCCAAAGTTGTTTTACCAAGAAATTGTTCTTTTACTTGAAAGCCTAAATCAGTAATCAATTCAAATGGATTATTAGTTTTAAATGTTTTAATAAGTTCATCGACTTTGTTCAAAGTCTTCACACCTTTATATTTAGTTTTTCTATTTTAACAATCTACATTAGTTATTATTTAATATCTCCAGCTTTACGCTGCTTAGCACGTTTTTTATTCATCTCTACTGCCACTTCTAAAGCTGCTTTGATGGATAGCTTATCTTCGTCATCCATTGGTTCTCCAAAGAAATTAATAGAATCATCAGTGTCCATACCATTTAAAAGTTCTTCAACTTTTTTACCCACATCAATCTTTTCAGCATTAGATAAGGCGTATTTGTCATCAGTTCTACCTAAAAGGTAGTCAGTTGAGACGTTGAAGTAATCCGCTACTTTTTCTAGCTTGTCAATCCCAGGCTTTGTTTTTTTCCATCGATTGATTGTGCCGTTTCCATATCCTAAGTTTTCTTCTAACTGTCTAATTGATAACTTCTTTTGATCAGCTAATTGTTTAATTCTTTCAAAAAGCATCATATACCACCTTTGAGCGTACAACATATTTATACAAATATTCTATAAAAATAGTTGGCTTTGTAGAAAATGTGTTTTATAAACTAATTTGATAGCTAGTAAGTCATACAAAAAAGGATAACTATTTACCGTTCCCCAACGTAATAATAGTTTTGCAAGCCTTATTTAACTATGCTTTGATTGCAGAATATTTGTATACACTTGTCAATGATTTTTAGAAAAAGTTGCTATCTAATTAGCACTACATAAGTCCAAAACGGACTGCGTGTCGTCCTTTTAAAACTGAATATTTACTACCCCTTGAAAAGGGGAGATGTACCCTTAAAGATTAAGTATAAAGATTAAGTAATAGAAAAACGGAAAGGAGGTGAATTGAATACAACCTACCTGATTAGTATTTCAGAATGGCTGTATGAAATTTAGCCAATGTTAATGTTAATGGTTAAAGGTAAAGTTCAACAATTTCCTTAATAGTATCTAAAATTTTTGCTTTCATTATCAAATTGTTGTTATGGCTTTGTTCTGCATATTCTTCAAAGCTATTTACTCCAGCAATAAGAATTATTGTAACAATAAGGATGACTAGGATATAGTGTTGAACCTTTTATATTTGATTTTTCTGTTTGATGTTGTTTTGATTATTATTACTATCTTTATCCATGGTCACATGATTTTGTTGATCAATCAAACTATTAACTTTATGTTGGGAATAATCACTAGTTAAGTTGTTCGCATTTTATTTTTAGCGTTTGATTTTTATCACTCCAATCAAGGCGTATCATTTGATATAGTGGTTTTGTATAAATCGATTTTCAATTTGATGAAATGAGATGTACTGTATAATTCAGGTTACAAAAAAGCTTTCTAAAAGACTAGAAAGCTTGATGTGTTGACGGACGTCCAGTTGTGCTAATTGTCTAAATGATTAATAGCGTATTGGGCTTGTTCAGGAGTAAATCCTTCACCTGCATCACTGGTTAATTGATCTTGTAATTCAGCGGTACTCATATGTTCGGTGTCTTCATAATTTTTGGCACACTTTAAAGCATTTTGATTATAGTCAATTTTGATATTTTGCATAGCATAATTAGCTGCTTCAGGAGTGAATCCTTCACCAGAACTACTTGTTAGTTGTTCATATAATCCCTTATAACTCATGTCACCTTCAGTTTCCTGATAATCTTGAGCAGTTTTCAGAGCATTTTGATACTCTCTGGGTACGCTATTATTTGATTTTTGAGAGGTACTACTTTGATTGTCATCTTTACTGTCAGAAGCTTGTTCGCTGTTATTAGTGTTTGTAGCCTTATTTGATGATTTATTACTTTTAGCTTTATGATGGATGCTTTCTGCAGTTTTATTACTATCTGAATTTGATGAATCAGATGAATCATCATTTCCGCCAGTAAACATTGCGATTAATAAAAATGCAACTACAACAATAATAATCCAGAACCACCATTTTTTGTAAAACGGTTTCTTTTGAACGTAAATATTCCCATCCTTATCTTGTATTTCCTTTCTAGCCATTGTTAAAATCTCCTCCTTAATTTTTCAGCTTTTAGAGTCAATCAGTTTATTGGACATATTGAGTTACAAGTATAAATTTGTTTTTCTTTTGATTAAATTTTTCTTGAAGCATTGCACCATCATCAAATAAATTTTTACTTTTCTTAATTATTACTATTCTTTGATGATTTAATATCTTTTGATTTAAAAAGTAAATCAATAATCAGTAACATAAATGTAATTACTTGAAATGTTGTATCCATCTATTAATAACATCAATGTTATTAATAATATTTCTACCATTACTTCTACCTATTTACTAGCTCAATAAAAAGTTCAGATATTATTCTATAAGATCCTATCAAGGAACTAGAGCCTTGTTTAGAAACATCTTCTAAAATTGAGTTAATGTTTGAGAGTACACATTCAAATACTGGGAATGATATAAAAGCAACATCCCTGAAACCAACAGTCTCATTATTAACTTATTTTTTATCCTCTTCGACTACCTTATTGACAATTGTTTAACAATTTAATTATATCCTAAAAATTGAAATTAAATATATAAAAAATAGTTTATTTTCAATTTTATGCAAAATTTAGTCAATTAAGCAAAATATTCAAATGATTATAAAATTAATATTGATAACTGTTAAAAAAGTCTTAACCATAACATATTTAATTGATTTATTAAAAATTATGTAAACTGTACAACAAGCAAAGTAGAGCAAACGCGCGGAATGTTTTAAGTAAATTTAGAATGTGGGCACGAATAGCAGATTATCACTTGATACCCTCAAGTCGCCAATTATTGAAAGCTACCAGTGGTGACCACGATGGGCAGATGATAACGTTGCTCACTAAATTGGACCGTAATCATGAAGCACAGATGGATATTGATGAGATGACCACGGCTATTTTGAAATTGGACCGAGAAGAATGTTTGAGTTTGTATTACACTTATTTAGTGCCTGAAAAGCTGAAAGATTTAGTCATTTCCGAACGGATTTTTTCGGTACGGATGATGCAAAATCGGCGTGATCGGGCGTTAATTGGATTCTGTGAAGTTTACCAGAATGGCAGGTTGTTAGTTTTTAAATAATCGTGTTATAATGACTTTACGAGATGTTAGGAAATCTTAGCATACAAACACAAAAGCCACTCCTATTTGCGGTAGGGATGGCTTTGTGGTACTAATATGATATAATTAATACGTGAGATGAGATAAGCTGTTTAGCTTTTCAGCACAAAGACCAACCTATTGCGAGTAGGTTGGTCTTTTTTTTGCATTCGTTGCGATTACGAATGAGTTATGCGATTAGATGATAACTCTTTATTTCTTATTCTTCTTGTCTTTCTCTTCTAACCAGTGAGATAACAGCGTGTTAACTGTATTTACAAGAATAGGTGCTACTACCAATGAGATAAGTTGTGATAACATTTCAGCACCTCCTCTTGGGGCGAGTTGCTATATAAAATTTTGTAATCTGGAGAAAATGTTATGGGCAAAAAGCTGGATTTAAGGGATATTATGGTAGTGTAAATAATTTGGCAGCGAATACTTTAATAAAGATTATCTTTTTATTTTGTGATGACTATATAGTATAATGTATATACGAAATAGAGGAGGCTTGATGATGACAAATAGTAGTGTTAAACCATTCAAATCAGGTAATTCGCTTGCGTTTAGAATAACTAAGAAGGATAGTGAATTACTGGGATTAACTGAAGATACCATGTTTGAAAAAGTGGTATCACCAGATGGAAAGTCTATCACTTTTAAAAAGAAAGAAGCTGTTCCAAAAGAATTAGATCAATTTATGGATGATTTTTATCAAAATAATGGTGAATTAATGACTGAGTTAGAGAATTTATGATATGGAATATTTAAGCAAAGAGCTGCTGGTGGCGATTAATCAATCTGTAATTGAGCGTTCCGTCAATGGAGATTTTGGGATTCAGTACAGTGAAGGACTAGATATAATCGTACAACAGCCACAACAGGTTTTGTTCGGTCGGGAATTATATCCGACTATTTGGCTGAAAGCGGCGTTCATTGTACAGAAAATAACCAAGAAGCATATTTTTCAAGATGGTAATAAAAAGACCGCCTTGATAGCAACTGCATTTTTTTTGAATATGAATGGTTATCACTTAGAATTTGATTTAGAATCTGGAAAGCTATTCATTTTAACGGTAGCCAATGAACCGGATGATGAACAAGTTATGCTTGCAACTGCCAATTGGTTGAAAAATCATAGTTCTAAAAAATAGATTTTATTTTTAAGCACTTAACCGAGTGCTATTTTTGTACTAAAAATTAGGAGGTGCGGTGAGATGACGTGAAACATAAATTAACAATTAAACAATAGAAATTTTGTGATGAGTACATTAAATCAGGTAATGCGGCAGATGCTGCATTAAAAGCTGGTTACAGCAAACGGACAGCTTATTCTATTGGTAATGAAAACTTGAAAAAACCTGAACTTCAAAAATACATTTAAGATAAGTTACAATAACTTGAATCGCAAAAAATAATGAGTGCCAAGGAAGTGTTAGAGTATTTGAGTTCAGTTGCCCGTGGCGAACAAACAGAGTCTGTAACTACTGCTAAGGGCGTGTTTGATAATGTACCAGTTTCTGCTAAAGATAGGATTACGGCTGCCAAAGAAATTTTAAAGCGTCATCCAATTGATCCTATTTCTAAAGCACAATTATGCAAGATTGAAGCCGAGGCACGTATTTCTGAGCATCAAGCTGATCAATTGGAATCGGATGATTCTAATGATGCTGCAATTGATATTAACTTTAATATTCCATCAAAGGAGGGAACGGATGGTTGAAGTAAGTTTAAAAGATAATGTTTCACCAGCGTTTTACAGTATGTTTTGGGATATTCACAATCGTAAACATTCAAATTACTGGCTTAAAGGAGGACGTGGTAGTACCAAATCCTCTTTTATTAATATTATGATTGTACTTGGCATTATGCGGGACAAAGATGCCAATGCGATTGTGCTTCGGAAAGTTGCCAATACGTTGCGTGATTCGGTTTTTGAGTAATATTTGTGGGCAATTGACCTCCTGAAAGTATGACTATTGGCAATCATAGGTTAGTCCAATGCAGTTAACGTTTCGTCCAACTGGCCAGCAAATGAGGTTCAAGGGCGATGATGATCCACGCAAAATTAAATCGCAGGGCTATACCAAGTTTAAGCATTTTGAAGAGGTTACCGAATTTAAAGGTATGGAAGAAATTTGGTCGATTAATCAATTACTTGGTCGTGGTGGTTCAGGTATTATTACCTTTGAAAACGGACAATGAGAAAGCTTGCCACCATGAATATCTTGGTGAAGTCACTGGTACAGGTGCGGAATTATTTAACAATATTACTACTCGTGAGGTTACTGAATTACTACTCGTGAGGTTACTGATGAAGAAATCAATAGTTTTGATAAGATTTATCACGGCTTGGGCTTTGATTTTGCACACGATCCAACGGCATATGTAAATATTTATTGGGATTCCGCCAGACGGCTGATTTTTATTTACAACGAAATCTACCAAGTGGGTTTAAAGAATCGTGATGCTGTAAACCAGATTAAACGACTTAACCCATTAAATGAGCCCGTGACTGCTGATTCTGCTTCTCCTGGTACAATTGCCGAATATCGTGGCTTAGGATTGAACATTTATGGTGCGCGCAAGGGTCAAGGCTCACGTGACCATTAGCGGAAGAGATTTAAAAGATTATAATGATAATGAAAAAGAAGTATTATGTAAATGTAATACCTAATTTAAATTACTTAAATGCAACAAAGGATCGAATGTTTTTAGTAATGGAGGAAATTTAATGGCTAATAAAAAATCATATCCTAATAAAAGTTTGGAAGGAAATGCCAACGATTTTCACCGTGTAGGAGAGCCTAGAATATTGAGCGATGCTGAAAAGAAAAAACGGGATAAATTTTTGAAAGAGGCTAAAAAAATTATTGATTCTAATAAATCTAATTAAAAGTATATCTAGGAATATATTTCTGATAGGTAGATTTAATTTTAATAACTATAAAATTATATTAATCTAACTAAAACGTCTTAAAACGCAAATTAAGGCGTTTTTATTATGCGTAAAAACAGCGAAGAAAATAAAATGATAGAAATTACAACGGATAAAATTAATGTTTTAATAATTTGGTTTCTTAATGGTAAAATAGCAAAATTTTACCAAGTTACTGATTTTTCTGATGTTGATAGTTTAATCTTTTTGTACTTTTGTAAATCAGGAAACACAAAGCGTAAAGCTAAATTTGATTTAAAATAAATAGCTAGATATGCATTGATGAATGATTTAATGATCAAGCATTGAGCCACTTAAAAAGCAATGGAAAGGAGTTTTTAGTAATGGATAAAGATTTAAAAATGAATTTGCAGTATTTTGCAGAACCTAATGAACCAAAAGACGACACAAAACCGAATGAACCAGAGAAAAAATATTCTGATTCTGAAGTTGATCAGATTGTTAAAACACGTTTGGCCCGTGAAAAGGAAGAACAGGTAGCAGAGATTGAGAAAGCTAAGCAAGACGCTTTAGAACAGGTTAAAAAAGAAGCTAATATGACTGCGGACCAAAAGCGGGACGCTGAGTTAAAAAAACTAACTGATGCTAAGAATGAAGCTGAAAGTAAGCTCGCTCATATCAATTTATTAGATAGCGCGCGTTCGACTTTGAAAGAGTCCAACATTGATTTAACAGCTGATGAATTAGAGCTAGTGGTTGGTAAAGATGAAGACACGACTAATCAGAATATTGAAGTCATTAAAGGCATGGTCGAACGATTGTCGGGCCAAGTTAAAGATGATTTATTAAAAGGTTCAACACCAATTGGATAATCTACCCTCTGAGATAATTATTATTGCAGTTTGTTTTTAGTATCGAGAATAAAAAATATGAATTTTAAATTTATTGGGCAACATTTCGTTTATCATAACGTGGCATCAAAGAAAAGCGCATTACAAATAATTATTTGTAAATCAAATCCATACATCATCAGGTAAATTATCTCTATATGGTTTATTTTCTTTCAAGCAATTATTGATTATTTCAATAATTCTATTTTTGTCATTTCCAATATTGAATGTAGGAAAACTCTCTCCAAATATACTTTGGTACTTATCAAGTAAGTAAAATATTGATTCTTTCATTTGAAAAATCACTTCCATAAATATATTTGTTAGTATTCGAAAAGCGGTAAAAGATAATTTAAATAAAAATTCTACTTAATTCGCATTGCAGATATCTGCCTTGATTTCAAAAACTAAATTATCAGATTTACTTAAGTTTAATCAATAATCTTACAATTTTCAATTTAACCTTAGATCATACAGTGACAATTTATGACTCGTCTGTTTTGGAATTAACAGCAACTGCTTCCCCAGGGACACAAATTGCTGGCGGATCAGGTGCAATTGCTATTACTAAAGATGGCATTTCTTCGGCTGATTTAGGTGATTGGATTAGTTCTAATACAGATTTGCCAAAGAGTTCGGTAGATATTTTGATTAATAAATAAGGTTTAGCATCCGCATTTACCAATATTAAAGAGGATAATTTAACAATTTAGTCTTCTGTCAATATCGATAAGAGTTATTCCGTTTCAATTGCTTTGGATATTATGAAAATACTTTATCCGTTGAGTTTGAAGGAAAGGTTAAAATCAATGATTTCCATAATATTGATCCTAAGATGGGTATAGGAGGACTTGGAACCTTAGGAGAAGTAGTAGGATCGTTAGTAACTGCTTTAGCTTGATTGATCTACGAATAAATAATTGTTTGCTTTTTTCTTCAGGATATTGATTGAGAATTTAGAATTATTTAGTATGTTTAAATTATTTTTGCTTTTATGGATGGTGTGAACTAGAGTTTGTTTTTTAGAGTTTTGTGTATCGTCTGATAGAAATAGTAAATAATCTTCAGTTTCTATAAGTGTGTACTTTTGGTTACTGATGTGTTGGATATTTAATTGTTCATATAATTTTTTAAACAAGGGATCTTCGTTTATTTGATAATTAGGAGAATTTGGAGATAGAATATTCTTTCTTCTGTAAGCATTTTGTAAAATATCAGATTTGGAGTATATATCAATATATTGTAGCTGCGTTTCTTTGTCATTAACAACAAAATAAAAAGTGTATCTGTCTTTGTATTTTAATATATACTTTTTTTGGAATTTATATTTCATAGCAAAAAATTGAAGTATGTTAATGATTATGGCTGCGATAATTATTATTTTTACCATTGAGAATGCCCATAACCATATTATTGTTATTACAATAATGTCGGCAATACAGTTTGTGATGAATATGTTTCTTAATTGTTTGATTCCATAATTTTTCCAGATTATTTGTGATAAATTTTTTATTTGTTGTTTATTGAAAAACGAAATTATCATTTTGATCTCCTTGTTTTACGTGTTTTATATATTATAACCGAAAGGCTATATTATGGCAGGAACGGTTGAGTCATGATTTACAATTCCTTTTTCGAAATTTAAAACCTCAGTGATTAAATGAAATATTCCTACATGTCGGTTCAGCTCTCTTGCTATCTGTTATGGCTAATGTCTAATTAAATACTTTAAATGAGATAAAAATAGTCGTCAAAATAGCAAGTTAGCTTATTTGGCTAATAACGGCTTATACAGATATTTTAACTATTCTGAATATAGAGTACTGACGTAAATTAAATTTAAATTGCTGTATCAAGTTTTGTGAAAGATGTTTTTTGACACTTTTGAGATCTTTAAGGCAGATTGTCTATTTTAATGCAATTTTATATTGATTAATATGCATAAAGTATATAATGGTGTAAATGTAGAAGGTGCCAATACGTTAAAGACAGTAAAAAGCAAGCAGGGCTTAAATGAGCCTTGTTCGGCATATCCTAACAATTTGTGAAAAAATTAGTATATCCAGTGATTATTACTGAACACAACGATGACGGCAATTACTTTGTTGTAACTTCTCCCAATATTCCAGGAATGGTAACACGCAGGGAGACACATTCTCTGATGCGGCATATTGGGCAGAAGATGCTATTGCTACGATGTTAGAAGGAGAGTCTAAATATCCTAAAGTACAAGATCCTAATCATTGGCGTTTAGATGATAACGATAAGGTAGTTTATGTAATGGTAGATATGGAAAAGTATTTGAAAAAGAATACTAAGACTGTTAGACGAACAATTACAGTTTTAGAGTATTTAAACGAGATGGCGAAACAACAAAAGATTAATTTTTCAAGATGAGCAACTGATGCTTTAAAATAGAAGTTAGAAGTTAATTAATGTTGATTAGCACTCAGCCGAGTGCTTTTTTGTACATGAAAAATAATAATCTTCTTGTTTTTATGCACATTATTGTGTATAAAAGTATTTGTAATAAGGAAAAATGTATAATCCTAAAACGAAAGTTACGACTTTTGTTCCAGTACGCTCAAAATAATTGAAACCAGTTATGGAACGAGCAATCTTGAAAGAAACAAGAACTCAAATGAGTCCTTGTTTCTATACACCTAAAATTTAAATTAGAGTAGGAAGCTTAGCATATTATGATGAAAAAAAGAAAACGTAAAGACAGAACTTATGAAGAAAAAATGCATAGATATACAGCTTCTGCGGTTATTGCCTTGGTTTTAGGTGTTGCACTTCAGTTGTTGTTTCAAGTTTAATTTTAAGACGGCGATGTTGATGTTAAGGATGGATATTGACTTGAATAATGATGATATTATGAATGCAAAAACTGCTTCCTTTTGTGGGGAAAAATGAATCTTATATTCGTATAATGTATAAGCAGAATCCAGGGAAGTTTCCACCAGGTTCTATTAGAAAGTTTGTAAAAGCGCGGTTAGTTATTACTGAAGATATGGAAGGCTACTACTGGCATTAAGTATTCGCGTAAATAAAGTTTAGTACTCCAGCATAAGTGTTTTTTATGGAATATAATCTTGTAAAAAGAAAATAATAAATTCTAATTATTAAAAATTAACCAATTGACAGTTATTTTCAAGCTAAGTAGTATCTCTATAATTAAATATTTTAAATCAAAAAATGGTGACTAAATAATTTGATTAAATTATTTAGTCACCATTAACTGAATTAATGACAGTTAAAAAAGAAAATTGCTAGTTATGATAAACTTTATCTAAAAATGTCAAAGAAACCACTAACATCTTGCAAAATTCCAGAGCTCATTTGTAATGCACTTTGAACAATATCCATCCATGACATAAGTTTCACCTTCTTTTTTTAGAATATCAGTATTATATCATAATTATTAAAAAATATCTTTATCACATTTCTTGATAAATAATAATTTATATTAAAAAGATCATATATTCTTTGATGTTTAAGACTGAAAGTAGCTACTTAATTACTATATTGCAAAGATTAATAGTACGTGTTACTTTAACAGGGAGAAGAATCTAATTAATTGTGATGGCGAGATGAGAAAATGAATAAAATAACGATCGTTGGTAGTATTAATTGGGACACTAATTTACGAGTACCACATTTGGTTCGCCCTGGCGAAACAATTCATGCCAAAGAGCATTATAGTGCCGGTGGTGGTAAAGGAGCCAATCAGGCAGTAGCCGCCCAACGCGCCGGCAGTGCAACTTCTTTTATTGGCGCAGTGGGCGCTGATTCGATGGGGGAATCCTTATTAAAACAGTTGCAAACAGAAGGAATTAATATAGCGGGCGTGAAGACGATTGCCAACGAATCAACAGGACAAGCCTTTGTCACTGTCGATGATAATGGTGAGAATAGTATTACTATTTATTCCGGCGCCAATTTTTCTTTTGACACTGCGGAGGTAAAGACTAATCAACAATTAATTATAAATAGTGATTTTGTGATTGCACAATTAGAAACACCTTTAAGTGCTACTCAAACGGCATTTCAATTGGCTCATGATCATCATGTCAAAACGATTTTAAATCCAGCGCCAGCTATTGATAACTTAGCTCCGGAATTGTTACAGTTGTGCGACGTCATCATTCCTAACGAAACTGAGGCGCAAACTTTAACCCAAATTCCAGTGATTGACTTAACTTCAGCGCGTGCTGCTGCAAAGAAGCTACACCAATTGGGTGTGCCCATTGTCATTATTACTTTAGGTAGTCAAGGAGCTTTCTTGGATGATGGCCAATCTGCGAAATTAATTCCGGCATTTAAAGTTCATGCAGTAGATACTACAGCAGCTGGTGATACTTTTATTGGCGCCTTCAGCAGTGTCTTGAAGCCGGACTTTTCCAATTTATCAGCCGCAGTCTTGTTTGGTAACCAGGCCTCAGCTTTAACAGTCCAACGTTATGGGGCACAACCCTCAATTCCTTATCAAACTGAAATTTTGCAATCTTCTTCAAAAGGCATAACTGATTTTGCTGATTAAATCAGCAAAATATTAATTGGACTTAGTTGGTCTGTTGGTGCAATTTAGCAACTGTTTGTAAGTGTTGTTGAGCTTTGGTTAACTTAGTATTTTCAGTAGAGATATTTAGTGCTTGGCGCACCTTATGATCGGCTGCTTGATATTGAGCTTGATAGGTTTTAATTTTAGTGAAATTATTCTGTTGATAACAAGTATTCATTTTTTGAAGGCTTTGAATCATTTGCAAAAGATTGTCTTTAGCAGCTTGATTGAAAGCTTTTTTTTGCAATGTTCTTTGGCTATGCTGAAACTCTTGTTGTGCCGTTTGAGTAGTTGCTTTAGTTTCAAGTTTATTATCCCGAATACTGTCAGCGTAGCTATTAATAACATTAGCGTACTGATTATTGGTGCTGTTATAAATGGTTGTTAATTTTTGGTTACTCAGGGTAGTGGGGACACTTTTAGGAGCAGTGGTCTTAGAAGCACAGCCACTAAAAACAAGGGTTGTCATAAATAATGTGCTGATTAAAATAATTAACTTTTTCATCTGAATTTGATCCTTTCAATTAAAACTAGATCTATTATATCAAAATAGTAGCTTGACAAAAAAATAAAGTAAAAGTCAACGTATGAGTTGATTTTTACTTTTATGGAAATCTTTTGGCAAAAGTTAATGTTGGACTAAATTTAAAATGGCCCAGATTATTAAAATTGGAATGATCAGCCAAATTAAGTGGAAAAACAAAATAATAATTGCGCTAATTAAAAGTAATGGTAGAAAAAATAATTTGACAGAAAATTTGAGTAATTTCCAACTGAGACCACCAATCAAAAATAAGATTAATAAGAATAAGATTGTAAACATTATTGGCTCTCCTTATAAATTAATTATCTAATTGCAAGAATTATATGCAAGTTATATTTTAAAAGCAAGTTACGTTTCGCCAAAAAAGCCTTTCAGTAGTAAAATAACTTTAGAACTGAATGAAAGAGGCGTTAATATGGCAAAAGTTGAAAGTTTTACTTTAGATCATACGAAAGTGAAGGCACCTTATGTGCGGTTGATTAGTGAAGAGCACGGACCTAAGGGTGATCTAATTAGTAATTATGATTTGCGCTTAGTGCAACCTAACCAAAATGCAATTCCAACAGCAGGCTTACACACGATTGAGCATTTACTAGCAGGACTGTTACGTGATCGTTTGGACGGCGTGATTGATTGTTCACCGTTTGGCTGTCGGACGGGTTTTCATTTAATTGTTTGGGGTCAACATTCCACGACGGAAGTTGCTCAAGCTTTAAAATCATCCTTAACGGAAATTGCTGAAACAATTACTTGGGATGACGTACAAGGAACTGATATTTATAGTTGTGGTAATTATCGCGATCATTCCTTATTTTCTGCTAAAGAATGGTGTAAGCAAATCTTAAGTGAAGGTATCAGTGATCAACCCTTTGAACGACACGTTATTTAATTTAAAGAAGCTTCGAAAACCGCTTGCGCAGGTTGTTCGAAGCTTTTTTGTCTAAAAATTAGTGATACAAATGATGACTTTACCAATAATACAAGTTTCATTAAAGTCATCAATCTGATAGGTTAAAGTTGGAAAATCAGGATTATTAGAATCTGGAATAAATTGTACAAACCGTCTTTGGGCATCATAGTAAAAACGTTTAACGGCTACTGCCTGATTAACTTGAAAGACAACTAAATCGTCATTGTGTAATTCGGAGAGTTGATTGATTTTTTGTAAGCCGATTAAGGAGCCATCAGGTAGCACGCGGTTCATGGATTCCCCATTAACTGGGAGAAATATAATATCTCTGACATCTGAATATTTACCTAAAATTTGGCTGGGTAAACTAATGGTTTGCATTTGTTGATCAGTAAATGGATCAACTTCTTGGGGTAAACCAGCAGAAATTCCTTCGGGAAAATAATTATACTTACGCACTAGTTCTGGAGTTTTTGTAGCTTGACGATAATTATCAAATAATTCTTGTGGTGTTACATTTAAT
Organism: Bombilactobacillus sp. ESL1097; assembly: GCF_058107205.1. Lineage (NCBI taxonomy): Bacteria > Bacillati > Bacillota > Bacilli > Lactobacillales > Lactobacillaceae > Bombilactobacillus > Bombilactobacillus sp. ESL1097. The sequence continues at coordinate 797,378 of NZ_JBYLUB010000001.1, forward strand.
GCTTTAGCATAGATCAGAATCTCTTCTTCGCGTAGTGAGCGCTTTTGATTTTCATGATTGGAAATAGTATTTTGATTGAAGCCGGTTAGTTGACTCAGTTCCTTTTGAGTTAAATGTTGTTTTAAACGTAATTGTTTAATAATAGGTCCTAAGATATTTTTGGGCATAAAATCACTCCTTGCGATAAATATATCACAGCCAATAAATATTAAGCAACTTTTGAATTTAAATCTGAAAAGCTTGACGTAAATATTGCAATATGAGATATTAGCAAAGAGGAGTAAAATTATCATGAAGAAATTAGATCAAAAAACTTTGGATAAGAAAGTCTTGAAAGCAGCTTATTTAAAACCTAAATTTCATTTAAGAACCGCACGGCAAAATCGGGGATTAACTACCACGCAAATGGCACAATTAATTGGTTTAAAAAACCGCCGCCAATATGAGCAAAAAGAACGCGGTAAGGCGCCCTTTCATGATTATGAAATGTTAATCATTGCTCAGTATTTTGAAATGACCATTGAACAATTATTTTATGAAGATTAAATTCTGGTGTTACATATAATTAGAAGTAGATCACACAAAAGGAAAATGTCTAAAAATTATGCAAATTGAGTCAAAGCTTTCCTTCTTATCTTAAAATATTGAGGTGGGGGGACAAAAAATTCGTAATTTAAATGAACATCGGCCTTTTATAGTACTCACTTTTAAGCAACTTTTGTTCCAACTGCGATGAACGACTCTAATTGGCTATAAAATACTAATTCAGAGAGCCTAAGAATAGGGTGTTAATTGTTATTTCATTAATAACCACAATAATAAATACAGTATCACTCCGGGAAAAGGTGTAACGGTCAGTACAACCCAACAAATCCTCAGGACATTAGCATTCCAGTCGAAATATTCTGCTATTCCGCCCAAAACACCAGTCAAAACTTTATTAGAGCGGGAACGATAAATTGGTAAATGCATGGTAAATCCTCCTTTGTTCTTAAACTGAATCATAAAAGTTTTTCTTGCTGTGATTAGTAGTTATAGAGAACTTTTTTCAAGTTCTAGCTTTATTATAAAGGTCCCAGCATTAATGAGATAGGATAATTTTCCAAGTTAATGACTCCGACTATCCGGAAGACAATAATTAGGTGTATAATATAGTTCCTTGGCAGGGGCATTACTCAAGGATTCAAAACTCACAATGGGGTTTTGAATCCTTTTTTACAGTTGCTTGCTGCTAAATCAGACATTCAAATATCTTAAAGGAGAAGATTATGGCACTTGTGCGACAAAAATTAGCTAAATTATTGCAGTGGCTAACATGGTTATTAATGCTAGGGATGTTAGTTTCAGCAATCTTTTATGGACCACAACGCTTAAGCAACCATCGCCTCTGGCTAGGAGGTTTAATCATCGGGGCTGTGGCCTTATTAGCGCTTGGAATTTATTTCTGGCGACAGCTGACAAATCAGCAACAGAGAATAATTAGTTGGTGTTTATTTGCAGCAGGACTAATTTGGCAAATTATTTTAATCATGGCTTTAAGTACGAGTAATGATTGGGATCCACAGAAAGTATTGATTTCGTTAACTCAGCGCACTATGTATAAAAATAATTATGTACTATATAACTACTTATCTTATTGTTCAAATAATTTGTTACTGTTCTATTGTTATGCTGGTTTACTAATGCTGAGTCAATTGTTACATTTAAGTTTAACTTGGACCTTCATTAATTGTTTTAATGCCGTAGCTATTGATTTAGCAGTAGTCTTGTTTTATCTAACTTTGAAAAAAATTACTGCTAAAAAGGTAGCGCACACTGCATTAGTAGTATTAACAATTACTTTAGTATTTAGTCCGTGGGTTATTATTACTTATACTGATACCTTATCGTTATTAACCACCGCATTAGCAATTTATAGTTTGGTCAATATTAAAATGACACAGACTTCCATGAAGCGTTACGGGTGGAGTGCTGTGGCGGGGATTATGCTTGCCTTAGGTTGGTATATGAAAGCTTCCAGTATCATTTTTGCGCTGGCATTGATATTAGTACTTGTAATTTTTAAAACACCTTGGAAAAAAAGTAGCTGCTTCTTATTAATTACTAGTTTGGTTGGTTTTGGTTTAACTTTCGTGACAATCAGTACAATTAATCAGCATCAACAACTATATCCGATTAAGTCTGAGTTAAAGCACCCAGCTACGTACTATATGATGTTAGGTTCTAAGGGACATGGAGCTTGGAACGTGACAGATTTCAATCGCATTGTAGCTACTAAAGGTGAAAAAAATAAAACACAATTAGGCTGGCAAACGTATCAACAGCGGGTTTTAAAAATGGGCTGGCGCTATCCGCTATTTTTAATGAAAAAATTTTACTATACTGTGCGCGACGGATCATTTGGCTGGGGTGAAAATTCCACACCGCGGGGTTTTCTGATTCAAAATCGCCCCCAAACAGCCACTTTGGGTGGCTTCTTACGCAGTTTGTTTTATCCTTTAGGCCATTATGTGTCAATTTATTATGTGTTGGCACAGGTTTGGTGGATTGCGATTCTAGTGGGAGCAGTCCTTACTTTATGGCAACAGCGGCGGCAACAACCACACTTTTTACAAGTTTGCTTATATTTGACGATTATCGGTGGCTTACTCTATTTAATGCTTTTTGAATCAGGAATGAGTCGTTATTTGATTCAGTTCCTACCATTTTATGTGTTCATTGGCGCCTTTGGTCAACATGAGCTACTGTCCAATAAGTAAGAGAATTATTGTTCTGGCTTAGCCACGGCAATGTTAGCGATCTGTCCGTCAACTAAAGGCAAAACATCTTGAATATTCACGGTTACGGAGCGACCAATTTTACCAGCTGAAAAAGTGATTTTTTGATCAGTAAGTGCTTGTTGGTCAAAATAAATAGGATAATTATGCTGTTCACGAATACCAACGGGACTGTTAGCGCCGTGTTCAAATCCAGAAGTTTGTTTGAGCATTTTTAAGGGAACCATGGCTACTTTTTTATTGTGGGAGGCTTTGGCTAATAATTTATAGCTTAAATGTTGATTTAATGGAATAACGCCCACTAAAGGACCACTTTGAGAACCATTGAGTACTAATGTTTTATAAACGTGTAATTCTTTGGTTGGATCATCTTTAATTTGCTGAACATCACCAACTTGCTGGGTGGCAAAATCCACGGGTTGGTAAGTGATTTTTTGCTTGTCTAAAATTTTCTCCACCAAGGTTTTCGATAAATGCTTTTTTTTGGACATAAAGTCGTGTCTCCTTTTTGAATTTCATTTATAATATTAACATGATTTAGATTTTTAGAGCTAATAGGTGAGAATTTCATGTTTAAACGTCGTAAAACTACTAAAGTTAATTTACAAAAACAAGACTTTGCGCAAATCTTGAAGCAAGTCCGTCAAGATGATGAACGCTTGGTCACTGTTCAACAACAGTTTGAACATTTGACTAAAAAGTATGCCACTTCAAAAAAAGTAAAGGAAAATAATTAAATGAGTCAACCAGTTTTTAATCAACTAATCATTACAACTGCTACTCAGAATTTAGATTTAATTAGTGCAGTATTAATTCAACAACAAATTCAAGGGATTGAAACCTTGCCAGATGATCAAGGTTTGGCAATTTATTTGCCGGCAAAGACATTGAATCAACAGTGGTGCCAACAATTACAACAAGAGTTAAAGCAATGGGGGATTACTGCAGATCAGTATGAATTACACCTACATGAAAATGTTGATGTGCATTGGGGTAAGTATTGGCAAAAATACTATCAACCAGTAACTGTTAGTCATTTTTTAAAGATTGTTCCCGCTTGGCAAAAAGATGCTCAACCGGCTACCACAGAAATTTTGCTGCGGCCACAAGAAGCTTTTGGCACGGGTGAACATCCTACGACTAAGCTTTGTTTGCAAGCATTGGAACTGTTTATTCATGGACAGGAATCGTTAATTGATGTTGGAACGGGCACGGGGATTTTAGCTATTGCTGCGGCCAAGCTTGGTGTTAATCAGCTCTATGGTTATGATTTATCGGCAGAAGCTGTGACTGTTGCTCAAGAAAATTTTGCACTCAATCAGCTCACTAGTCAGTTTCAAGTCTGTCAAAATTCACTATTAACGGGTGTTCAACAGACAGCCGACATGGTTGTGGCGAATATGCTATTGGATCCACTAACTGCCTTAATGCCACAAATCAATGACCATCTTAATACTGCAGGCTTAGTGATTGTGTCCGGATTTTTGGTGGAACAAGCAGAAACTATGAAAAAATTATTACAACAGCAATATTTAGTTATTCAACAAGAATTGATTAGTTCGGGCTGGTCTTGTTTGGTAGCTCAAAAGGAGCAAAGTTAATGCAACAAGTTTTTTGGTCAGAAACGCTTGCCCCCAACACCTCAAGTTTAGAGTTGGGCAATCCACATTACCAACATTTAATTAAGGTGTTGCACTATCCCGTAGGTAAACAATTTTGGTTGGTTGATCAGAGCCAGGCGACTTTTGTGGCAACAATCAGTAATATTTTAGCAACTAGTTTTGAAGTGACTCTCAAACCCCAAGCACGCCAGATAACGGAACTGCCGGTGCAAGTTACTTTAGCTTGTGCTTTATCGAAAAAAGACAAGCTGGAATTAATTACTCAAAAAGCAACTGAATTAGGTGTGCACCAGTTGATTTTTTTTGAAGCCCGTTATTCGATTATGAAATGGAAACCGGCGGTTAGAATTAAAAAAATGGCCCGCTTACAAGAAATTGCGCAAGCAGCAGCGGCCCAGTCACAACGTTTGGTCATTCCTAAAATTAGCTATTTAAATAATGTGACCGAATTATTAGATTTTCCAGCAGATCATCGCTTGATTGCTTACGAAGAAGCCGCTAAACAAGGTGAAACAGCCCAATTGGTACAAACTTTGCAGACTTTGCAAGCCCAGCAGTCAATTATTTGTTTATTTGGCCCCGAGGGTGGTTTTCATATTGAAGAAATTACTCAATTGTTGCACAATAACTATATTAGTTGTGGCCTAGGTCCGCGTATTTTGCGGGCAGAAACGGCACCGCTGTACTTTTTAAGTACTTTGTCTTACCAAATTGAATTGAACAAGGAATATTAACGTGAAAAAATTTATTTTAAAATGTTGGCAATCGAATTATTGTCAAATCTGTTTATTAACAATTGTTTTAACGATTACCCTCCCTTTAATTGCGGGGACCTTTAAACTCGGTAAATCTTGGCGAGTTGGTTTGATCTTTTTAGTATTAAATTTAATTTTGGCGGTTTTGTATGGTCGATGGATTAAAAGAACACGCCAACCTAAATGGACGTTTGGAATTTTTCCAGGTTTCTTTTTGCTTCTAGTTTTATTGCATTATTTGACGAGTATCTATGCATATTTGTTGGTAATTTTATATTTGTTAGTGGAGTATTTAGCCTTTTTGTTGAGTACTTCTAAATAATTACTATTAATGATCAATCTGCAGTTAGTCTCATGTCTAAGTAATGAATTGTAGAACTGTACCAGAGAACTGGTGGTTCCAGCAAGCTCTAATGAAAGATTATACTGAAAGGTAGGTGCAGTCGGTTTTGTCGAAAGAAAAAGTTTATACGGCTGATGAAGTTTTTGCGTTATGTGCTACTTATATGAACGAACGTCATGTTAGTTATATTAAAAAAGCTTATCAGATGGCGGCTTATGTGCATCAAGATCAAAGGCGAGCTTCGGGGGAGCTTTATATTGTTCATCCCATTCAAGTGGCGGCTATCTTAGCTAATTTAAAAATGGATCCGGATACTGTTTCGGCAGGTTTTTTACACGATGTAGTGGAAGACACCAAGATTGTTTCTGGTGATATTCGAGAATTATTTGGTGATGATGTGGCTAATATTGTGGAAGGCGTAACTAAAATTTCCAAATATAAGTACAAATCTCATCAAGAATTATTAGCTGCTAATCATCGCAAAATGTTACTTGCAACGGCTAAGGATATGCGCGTTATCATGGTGAAATTAGCGGATCGTTTGCATAATATGCGGACGTTAAATTATTTGCGGCCGGATAAGCAGCGGCGGATTGCCAATGAAACTTTAGAAATTTATGCGCCGTTGGCAGATCGTTTGGGAATCAGTACAATTAAATGGGAATTGGAAGATTTATCCTTGCGTTACCTTAATCCACAACAGTATTATCGGATTGTTCATCTCATGAATTCCAAACGCACACAGCGTGAAGCTTATATTAAACAAGCAGTTCAGGAAGTTCAGGCAAATATTGATCAATTAAACATTCATTATGACATTAGTGGTCGGGCAAAGCATATTTACTCTATCTATAAAAAGATGCAAGAAAAACACAAACGTTTTGAAGAATTATATGATTTGTTAGCAATTCGCATTATGGTTAATTCAGTGCGAGATTGTTATAGTGTTTTAGGTAATATTCATGCGAAGTGGAAGCCGATGCCTGGACGCTTTAAAGATTATATTGCAGTGCCGAAAGTTAACGGGTATCAATCTTTACACACGACCGTCATTGGTCCCCAAGGGCGACCTTTAGAAGTGCAAATTCGTACCTATCAAATGCATGAAGTAGCGGAATTTGGGGTGGCTGCCCATTGGGCTTATAAAGAAGGCAAAAAGTCCGCCATTACTTTGGATCAAAACGACCATCAGATTGATGTCTTTCGTGAAATTATGGAGATCCAAGAAGAAACGACCAATGATGCAGATTTTATGCAAAGTGTGAAGGGCGACATTTTTAGTGATCGGGTTTATGTATTTACCCCTAAAGGCGAAGTCTTAGAATTGCCGAAGGGCTCTATTCCCTTAGATTTTGCTTATCAAGTGCACACTGAAGTTGGTAATCATACGACGGGTGTCAAAGTGAATGGAAAAATGGTTCCGCTTAATTATAAGCTGCGTAACGGCGATATTGTAGAATTATTAACCCAAAGTAATGCCGCACCCAGTCGCGATTGGGAAAATCTAGTCTATACTTCAAGAGCGCGGAATAAGATTAAACGCTACTTTAAAAGTGTTGATCGGCAAGATAATATCGAAGAAGGTCGCAATAAGCTAGAACGTGAATTACTGGACCGCAATTTTGCTCCTAAAACTTACTTGAGTAAAAAAATGTTAAGTAATGTCTGTCAACGTTATAATTTTGAAACTATTGAAGAATTATTGGCAGCCGTGGGTTATGGTGAAATTTCTGCTATTGGGGTTGTTAACCGTTTGACAGAAGCGGATCGTAAAAAGTTGGAACAACAAAAGCAAGCTGAATTAGAACAAAAGATTTTACAGGACACCCCGCCCGAAACGGAAGTGCCGCCAGAAGAAAAAATTGTGGCCAATGAAACTCAGGATCGAGAAGTAAATATTCAAGGTGCAGATAACTTATTGATTCACATGGGCAAATGTTGTACCCCGATTCCAGGCGATCAAATTGTGGGTTATATTACTAAAGGTCGAGGCGTAACTATTCACCGCGCAGCTTGTCCCAATATTGATTTAGAGAGCACTAATAACCGCTTGATTGAGGCAAGTTGGGGGAATGTTCATGACCATCATTATAATGTCAAATTAGAGGTGTTTGGTTATAATCGCAATGGTTTATTGACTGATGTATTGCAAGTTGTCAATAAACGGAGTGATTTGTTGTCTGGTGTCAATGGTCATGTTGATCAAGATCGGATGGCGCATATCACTTTGTCAGTAAAAGTTAGAAATTTGGAACACTTAAAAGATATTATGAATAAGATCAATAATGTTCAGGATGTTTACGACGTGCAACGAGTGATTAATTAAGGATTGATTTGAATGAAGGTAGTAGCACAGCGAGTTTTACAAGCACAAGTTAGTATTAATCAAGCAGTGGTTGGTCAAATTGGGCCCGGTTTAATGTTATTGGTCGGATTTGGGCACGACGACACAATTGAGCAAGTCAATTATTTAGTACCTAAAATTTTGCATAGTCGGATTTTTGCTGATCAGGCAGGTAAAACCAATTTATCTATTTTGGATGTACAAGGAGCCATTTTATCAATTTCACAATTTACTCTGTACGCTAATACTAAAAAGGGTAACCGTCCGAGTTTTACAGAAGCACTGGCACCAGCTTTGGCCAAAGATTTATACGAGCAATTCAATCAGCAATTGCGGAGTAGCAATTTGGTAGTGCAAACAGGACGGTTTGGCGCCGACATGCAAGTGCAATTAACTAATGATGGTCCAATGACAATCATTTATGAGAGGTAATTGATCAATGTTTAAATATGCAATTTGGGATTATGATGGTACTTTAGCAGATACGTATCCGGGAATTTTAAAAAGTCTCAAGCAAACGTTGCAACATTTTAATGACGATGTAGCAATCTCAGATCAGCAGTTGTACCGAAAAATCAAGCTGGGTTCAGTCACGAAGGAATTACAAATGGCTGCACAAAGGCTACAGCTGGATTTTGTGACTATGCAAAAATATTATCAAAATTTGGATCATCAGGCACAACTGAAAGTTCAGCTTTATCCACAAGCACAAGAAATTTTACGAACTGTTATAGCAGCTGGTGGTCAAAACTTTTTATTGACGCATCGCGATAATCAAGTGAGAGATTTGTTGCAGCAGCAAGGAATTGCACAGTTATTTACAGAAGTTATTACATCTAGTTTAACCTTTGCCCGGAAACCTAATCCCCAAGCTTTGAATTACTTGATAAAAAAATATCAACTATCCAAAGAGCAAACGGTGATGATCGGCGATCGTTCGTTAGATGTGTTAGCCGGACATAATGCTGAGATTGCCAGTATTTATTTTGATGTCGATGGTTTTCATGATCGTGCCACAGCCGAATATAGTGTCCAACAGTTGAACGATATGCAGCCACTGTTTGTGCATTAATTAGTTAATATGTTTCAAAAGTAGCTATCAATTATTAATTCACTGGAAATTTTGCACCAGTCCTTGATAAATGGCATCGGCTAATTGTTTTTGATAAGTAGGATTACTGATTTTTCGGTAATCCTTTTTATTATTGATATAACCGCCTTCGATTAAGATGGCAGGTTGTTCGTTTTCTCGTAAAACTTCAAAATTGCCAAATTTTAGTCCGCGATTTGGTAAAGCTGTGTGTTTTAGATTTTGGTTAATATGCTGTGCTAATCGCCGATCTTTTTTGGCAGAATAGTAGTAAGTAGTAATACCACTAGCATGACCATTGTCACTGGCATCGAAGTGTAGACTAATAAAAACGTCTGCGTTGAGTTTGTTTGCAGTTCGGGCCCGGTCGGCGAGAGCAATATTAGTATCAGAATGTCGCGTCAAAATAACATTCGCTCCTGTTTGTTCTAATTTGGCTTGTAACATTTGCATAATTTTTAAAGTATATGTTTTTTCATAGTGCTTTTGATTAGCCGATAAGGCTCCTGGATCGCTACCACCGTGTCCCGGATCTAAAACGATTGTCGCTTCAGGTAATTTGGTGGCTGCAGTAGGTAGTGCATGGCGAGTGTCCGAAATTGACACTAATCCACTAGCAATATAGCCTTCTTCTCCCGAATTGAGCCGAATTTTATAAAATTTACCACTACGACCAAGATAAGGTAGAGTCGTTTGATCGGTGATATGTGCGACAATTTTTGAATTCAGGTTAGGTTGTTGATAAATTTGGGTATTGTTTTGTAAGGTAGTTACTGATTGGATGTTAGCAGTTTTGGAAGTTCCGGAATTTTGGGATCCTTGTTGAATTTTTTCCGGAACTTTATCAGTAATGATCAGTTCAGAATTAGGAATCCAGCCTACTGTCTTGTCGAATAGGATTTGACTCCAATTATTTTGAGAGTAAACAATATTGACTTTATCGGACTGCATTAAAGTTCCTAAAACAGGTGATGATTTTTGCGGATATTTTTGCACATTAGTATTAGGGGCTTTGATCACACCAAAGGTATTACTGGAAGTGTTAGCGTCATTATTAGCAATTAGCCAACTGGCAACCCAGCCAATCTTGTCACTATCAATCCGCACTTGATACCAATCATTTTTTTCACTGAGGATTGTTAAATGTTCGCCACGTTTAACTTGAGTAATTGTATCGTAAGACAGACTAGGTCCCAACCGGACGTTTAAGAAATTAGCCTGTACCGTAATTTGATTAGATTGAGCCAAAGTTAAAGTTGAATAACTAGCTAAGCATAATAATCCAATAATTAAAAAGAAGCTCATCAAATGATAATTATTTTTTGAAAAAATTTGTTTTACGCGTTTAAACATGAATTTGACATCCTGTAATATTGATTAATACTATATTATAATATTAAAAAGCAAATAGCCATTATATTTGAACTGGAGTTTGGAAATTTTACGACTTAGTCGAACTTAAAGTTTGAATGATCTAATGGTTTTTGAGAGCAATCCTCTTGAAAATTAAGGTTGCTTGAAAATAAATCACCAAATTGAAAAACTGGCTGGTTCAGACTTGACTTTCTCTTTGATGATGGTAATTTAGTAAGAGAGTAGTAATGTAGTATTACTTTAAATTAACAGAGAGAATATGACGGTGAGAGTATTCACTTAAAGTAACAGTGACGAGAATAAATTAATTCGTCTGGCAGGCGTTAACTGTAGCGATAATTAAGGTGGTACCGTGTAATTAATTTACACCCTTGTTCTTGAGCAAGGGTGTTTTTTAGTGAAGCGGTCACATCATTGGCAAATTAAGACCTGCGACTTGAAAAGATTGTTGTCCAGTGCGGTTATGAAAATTATAGTTGAATTTTATACTTGGTGCTGGCAGTATCACAGTTTGGAACAATGCTCAATGAATTATTGCGATCTTGTCTGAAGATGAAGGAGGATTAAAGATGCGGTATCAAAAACCTAAAGGTACAGTTGATATATTACCTGGAGAATCTGAAAAATGGCAATTTATTGAAGCCACAGCCCAACAAATTTTTAAAAATTATCAATATCATGAAATCAGAACCCCAATGTTTGAACAATATGATGTATTTGCGCGTTCGTCTGGTGATACTTCTGATATTGTTTCCAAGGAAATGTATGATTTTGAAGATAAAGGTGGCCGGCACTTAGCTTTACGGCCTGAAGGCACAGCTGGTGTGGTACGTGCTTATGTAGAAAATAAGTTATTTGCGCCCGAGTATGTGCGCCCTTATAAAGTTTGGTATAAAGGTCCGATGTTTCGTTATGAGCGACCACAATCCGGTCGTCAACGTCAGTTTCACCAAATTGGCGTAGAAGCATTAGGCAGTGATAGTCCACAACTAGATGTTGAAACAATTCTCATGGCGGTCAGTTTCTTAGATGAATTAGGAATTAATAATTATACGGTTGCGCTCAATACTTTAGGTGATCAAGAAACTCGGCAAGCTTATCATCAAGCATTATTAGCTTATTTGACGCCGTTGGCAGAGCAATTGAGTGCTGACTCGCAAGTTCGTTTGCAGAAGAATCCATTACGAATTTTGGACAGTAAAGATGCTCATGATCAAGAGATTGTCGCAGGTGCACCGTCGATTTTAGATTATTTAACGCCTGCAGCCCAAGAACATTTTCAACAAGTAACGGCGCTATTGGATGCGTTGAAAGTTCCATATACGATTGATTCCAATATGGTGCGCGGTTTGGATTATTATAATCATACAATTTATGAAATCATGGTTCAAAGTGCCGCCTTTAATAACCAAGAAATGACGGTGATTGCTGGAGGACGTTACAATGGTTTGGTGCAGCAATTAGGTGGGCCAGACGTGTCAGGAGTTGGCTTTGGCCTCGGTATTGAGCGCTTAATGTTATTATTAGAAGCTGAAAACCAGCATTTACCGAAAATGGTGGGACCTGATGTTTATTTAGTGAGCGTTGATAGTGCGGATTCTTTAGCTGTGTCACAGTTATTAGCTCAATTACGCCAAGCCGGCATCAGTGCTGAACGAGATTATTTGGATAAAAAAGTTAAAGGCCAGTTTAAGCAAGCGGACCGCCTGCAGGCGAAATTTACTTTGACCATTGGTGATAGCGAATTGCAGACGCGCCAAGCTAAGTTAAAACGATTAGCTGATGGTCAAGAAATTGCTGTTAACTTAGATGATCAAGCTGGTTTATTGGCTAAAATTAAAAAGGGGTAAAACGATGGAACGAACAAATTATTGCGGCTTGATTGATGAAAAATATCTGAATCAAGAAGTAACCTTAGCTGGTTGGGTTCAAAAGAAAAGAAATTTAGGTAATTTAATTTTTGTGGATTTACGTGACCGTGAGGGGATTGTTCAGTTAGTATTTAATCAAGAAAATGGCTCAGAAATTTTAAAGCAAGCAGATCAACTGCATTCGGAATACGTGATTAGTGTTCAAGGGACAGTTGTGGCTCGCTCCCAAGAGGCTATTAATGCTGAGATGAAGACTGGTAAAGTCGAAGTTAAAGTCAGCACCTTAGAAATTTTGAATCGTGCCAAGACGGTACCGTTTAATATTGAAGATGATGTTGATGCGAGTGAAGAAACTAAATTAAAATATCGGTATTTAGACTTACGGCGGCCTGAGATGCAAGCGGGGTTACGCATTCGATCCCAAATTATGGCCACGGTGCACCAATACTTTGACCAGCACGGCTTTATCAACATTGAAACGCCCGATTTGGCCAAGTCGACGCCTGAAGGTGCGCGTGATTATTTGGTACCCTCACGAGTTTATCCAGGTAGCTTTTATGCTTTACCACAATCACCGCAATTGTTTAAGCAATTATTAATGGGCGCTGGGTTTGATCGGTATTATCAAGTAGCACGTTGTTTTCGGGATGAAGATTTGCGCGGCGATCGTCAGCCGGAATTTACGCAAATTGATATGGAAACTAGTTTCTTGAGTGCGCAACAAATCCAAGATTTGACTGAGGGCTTAATTGCTCAAGTCATGCATGATGTCAAGGGGATTGATGTTCAGTTACCATTTCCGCGGTTGACTTGGAATGAAGCCATGGATCGGTTTGGGTCAGATAAACCTGACACCCGGTTTGGCATGGAGTTACAAGATCTCAGTGATTTATTTAAGGACTCAACTTTTAAAGTCTTTCAAAGTGCACTAGCTAATCAAGGACAAGTCAAAGCGATTGTTGTTAAAAATGCTGCTGATCAATACTCGCGTAAAAAAATTGAAGCTCAGCAAGAATATATTAAACGTTTTGGTGCCAAAGGTTTGGCCTGGCTCAAAGTTAATGATGATCAATTAACGGGTCCTGTCGCAAAATTTGTACAAGATCAAGCTGCAGCTTTAAAAGCACGTTTAGCTTTAGCTAATAATGATTTAGTTTTATTTGTTGCAGATAGTCGCAAAGTCTGTGCTGATTCCTTAGGTTATTTACGGAAACACTTTGCTAAAGAGTTAAAACTCTATGATGAAGATCAATTTAATTTCCTATGGGTCGTTGATTGGCCGTTGTTTGAATATGATGAAGGCATTGAGCGCTGGACGGCGGCACATCATCCATTCACGATGCCTAACGAAGAAGATGTGGCTTTATTGGAGACAGATCCGCATAAAGCTCACGCGCAAAGTTACGATATTGTCTTGAATGGTTATGAGTTGGGCGGGGGCTCGATTCGGATTCATACACGTGATATTCAAGAAAAAATGTTTAAAGCGTTAGACTTCACGAAAGAACGAGCACAAGAACAATTTGGCTTTTTGCTAGATGCCTTAGATTATGGTTTTCCACCACATGGCGGCCTAGCAATTGGCCTGGATCGTTTCGCCATGCTCTTAGCGCACCGGGATAATATTCGCGATGTCATTGCCTTTCCAAAGAATTCGAAAGCGTCTGAACCTATGATGCAAGCACCAGCACCCGTAGCGACAACCCAGTTAACAGATTTAGATTTAGAAATTAAAAAGTAGCATATCTAATGAAGATTACCTCCTAATCCTTTAAAATAATGGCTTAGGAGGTAATTTTTTATGTATGAAAAACAAAAACAACAATTAACACCTTTACAATATCAAGTAACACAAGAGCAAGGTACAGAGCGCGCATTTGATAATCAATATGATGACTTTTTTGAACCGGGGATTTATGTGGATATTGTGAGTGGAGAACCACTATTTTCTTCAGCTAAAAAATATCAATCGGGTTGTGGTTGGCCCGCATTCAGTCAACCAATTGCTCCGTTGACGCAAAGAAGAGATTCTAGTCACCATATGGAGCGTGTGGAAGTTCGCAGTAAACAAGCCAATTCCCATTTGGGACATGTCTTTACCGACGGACCACAGGAAGATGGGGGGTTACGTTACTGTATTAATTCGGCGGCTTTGAAGTTTATCCCTTTAGCACAAATGGAAGCTGCTGGTTATGGTAAATATATTGATCTAGTAAAAACGACCTCTAAATAAACTTTTTTTCTAGAAATAATGTGTTAAAGTATTTAATGCAAGTAAATCTATAAAGGACTTTACACATTGATGAAGGAAATAGAACAAGTTTTAAAACGATATCGTACTTTGACTAAATTATCAGTCGCAGTGGTTTATGCTGTCTGTGTCTCAATTGCGGTGAATATCTTTTGGACACCAGGTCATATCTATGGTTCCGGTATTACTGGTTTTGCCCAATTGATTGCCACTTTACTAAATCGTTGGTTAGCAATATCAGTACCAGTGGCATTTTTATACGCTTTGTTCAATTTACCTTTGTTAGTTTTATCCTGGAAAAAAATCGGACACAATTTTACGATCTTTACGGTCATCGCGGTTGCTTTATCTACGATTCTCATGCGGTTATTACCACCAGTTAAGGTACAATTTGATCCTATTATTTGTGCAATTTTTGGGGGAGTGTTTAATGGCTTTGGCACGGGGCTCGCGCTCAAAAATGAGTTGTCGACTGGTGGCTTAGATATTATCGGGATTGTGTTACGCAAAAAAGTCGGTAAAAGTGTCGGCACAATTAATTTGTCCTTTAACTTGATTATTGTCATTGGCTCTGGTTTTCTTTTTGGTTGGGTTCATGCGTTATACACAATTTTGAGCATATTTATCAATAGTCGTTTAATTGATGCTTTATATACTCGTGATCAAAAATTACAAGTCATTATTGTGACATCACACGCGCAGCAAGTGATTCACCAAATTCAAGACGAAATGCGACGGGGCATTACGATTGTGAACGATGTGGAAGGCGCTTATCGGCATACTAAAAAGACGATGTTGTTTACGGTTATTTCACAGTATGAATTACCCTTGTTTCGTCAAGCTATGCATCAATCCGATCCCTATGCTTTTGTGAGCATCACTGAAGCCAAAATGATTATGGGGCGGTTTTATCAAGAACACATTTATTAACGTATAAAAGACCTAACATCAAGATTTTGGTCGTCGGGACCATCTGATTAGTTAGGTCTTTTTTATTTGCCTTTGTTTAATTTTTTAATTAGTAGTAAAGCTGTTCAAATGTAAATTATCTTCAATAATGGCTGCTACTTCTTCGATAGATTTGTTAGCCACGTTAATAACTAGGCAACCTAACTTTTCATAAAGTTGTGTAGCATAGTTTAATTCTTGTTTGATTTTATCACTACTGGAATAATTATTTTGAGCAGGTAAACCATATGAGAGCATTCGCTGTTCACGAATCTTTTGAAGTACTTCCTCATCATTGGTTAAACCAATGATTTTATGAGGATCAACTTGCCACAGTTCAGGCGGTAATTGAACCTGCGGTACTAAGGGCAAATTCATCGCTTTGATTTGCTGATTAGCTAAATAAAAAGTTAGTGGTGTTTTAGAAGTTCGAGAAATACCGAGTAAAACAACATCAGCTTCTAACATGCTGTGCGGATTTTTTCCATCATCATTTTCCGCGGCAAAGTCAATAGCTTCAATGCGCTTAAAATATTGGGAACTTAATTTTCGGGCGGCACCGATTTCGTGCGAAGCCGTTTTGCCGGTAAAAGCTTCAATGGTTGACAAGTAAGGGTTCAAAATATCAAAACACAACATGTTTTGATCATGCTTAAAGTCTTTCACGATCTGATCTAATTGCGGACTACTCAGTGTGTAAAAAACAATCGCTTGTTCTGCTTGAGCACGTTTTAAGATTGCGGTTAATTTAGGGACGTCATTAACAAATGAGTATCTTTTTTGCGTCATTTGAATTTGAGGAAATTGGGCTAACATGGAGCGAGAAAAATTAGTTGTGGTTTCACCAGAAGAATCGGAAATCGTATAAACTATTTGTTTCAACATAATCACCTACTGTTTTTCTTTCAAATTAGCATTTTTATTTTAAAAAAGCTAGTCAAAGTCGGTAAATTATGGTTTCAACTTATCGAATTGTTTGTTATACTAGTTAAGAACTGTTGTAATAAACGGTTACGTAATGAAGCGGAAGGAGGGATATCATATGGCTAAGACCGTTGTTCGTGAGAACGAGTCTCTTGATGATGCTCTTCGTCGGTTTAAACGTTCTGTTTCTAAGAGTGGTACTCTTCAAGAATACCGTAAACGTGAGTTTTACGAGAAACCTAGTGTAAAACGTAAGCTGAAATCTGAAGCTGCACGTAAGCGTAATAAGAAGAGAAGAAGACGTTAAGAATTCGGGGTGTGATAGGGAATGTCCCTCACTGATCAATTAATGACTGACATGAAAGTTGCCATGAAAAGTCATGACAAGACCGGTTTGTCAGTTATCAGAATGCTTAAATCAGCTTTGATGAACAAGAAGATCGAAGTCGGTCATGATTTGACTGCGGATGAAGAAAATCAAGTAGTTGTTTCGCAAATGAAGCAACAAAAAGATTCTTTAGCAGAATTTGAAAAAGGTCATCGGGACGATTTAGTTGCAGAAACTAAGTCTCAAATGGCTATTTTACAAAATTACATGCCGCAACAACTATCAGAAGCTGAAGTTCGTCAACTGATTCAACAAACTGCCACTGACATAGGCGCAGAATCAAAAGCTGATTTTGGTAAATTAATGAAAGCTGTGATGGCCCAAGTTAAGGGACAGGCAGATGGTTCATTGGTTAATAAAATTGTCAAAGAAGTACTGCAATAACGTACTAAGGTTAAAGTGATTTTGCTTTAGCCTTTTTCTTTAGCTTCAATTTGTAATAAAATAAGAGATAGATCCAAGTTAGAGGCTATGAGCACAAATATAAAAGTTCCAATCTAAATGGGATTTTAAAGATTTAATTTTTTAGGTCTAGCTACTAATTTTAGAAATAAAATTGTGCTCAGAAATTGGTTCATAATTGGGATTAATTTAATTTTATAAAATAAGTTCTGAACGAAGGACAGGAGAAATTTTATTTGACAGTTGAAATAACTAAATCGTTTTATTTACAAAGTAATGATGATGCGGTGCTATTTGGCAGTAATGATGCTAATTTGACTATTTTGGCAGAAAAATTGTTACTGAAAATTCATCCTTTTGGTAATCGTGTCGACTTAAGTGGAGCAAATGATGCCGTTAATCTAGCTTTACAAATTCTCAAAGTTCTCAGTCGTTTGCAACACTCGGGTATTCAGATTGGTCAAGCAGATGTAGTTAGTGCTGTACAAATGGCACAAGCCGGCACCTTAGAATACTTTGAAGATCTTTATAATGAAATTTTATTGCGGGATGCGAAGGGAAAACCAATTCGTGTACGTAACCTCGGACAACGTAATTATATTAAAACTATTCAAAAAAATGATATTACTTTTGGCATTGGGCCCGCGGGAACTGGTAAAACTTATTTAGCAGTGGTGATGGCTGTAGCAGCGTTAAAAAAAGGTCGCGTTAAAAAATTGATTTTGACCCGACCAGCAGTGGAAGCCGGCGAAAATTTAGGCTTTTTGCCAGGAGATTTAAAAGAAAAAGTGGATCCATATTTACGTCCCATTTATGATGCGTTGTATTCAATTTTAGGAACCGAACAAACTAATCGTTATTTGGAACGAGAAATCATTGAAGTAGCTCCTTTAGCGTACATGCGTGGTCGGACACTAGATGAAGCCTTTGTGTTGTTAGATGAAGCACAAAATACGACGCATGAACAAATGAAGATGTTTTTGACGCGCTTAGGCTTTGATTCCAAAATGGTAGTCAATGGCGATCCCACACAGATTGATTTGCCTCGGCGTTCACCCAGTGGGTTGTTACAAGCACAACAAATTTTACGTAACTTAGCACATATTGGTTTTGTAGATTTCCAGTCCGGCGACGTAGTTCGTCATCCAGTGGTAGCGGAAGTGATCGAAGCTTATGCTAAAGTTAATAGGAGTAAAGAATGAACTTAGAAATTTATGACGAACAACACTTACTTGATAACAAACATTTAGATTTAGTCCAGCGCTTATTTGAGGCAGGGGCAAAAAAAATTGCCTTACCTGAAAACACAGAAGCCTCAATTACTTTTTGTACTTCCGAGCAAATTCATCAAATTAATCTCAAATATCGACAAACAGATCGACCAACGGATGTCATTAGTTTTGCTTTAGAGGATGGTGATGACGATGGCATTAGTTCACAGGCTTTAGCAGCAGAATTTGGTATTCCACGCAACATTGGTGACTTGTTTATTTGTCCGGAAGTGGTCACTAAACAAGCACAAGAATATGGACATTCTTTTGAGCGAGAACTAGGTTATACTGTCGTTCATGGCTTGTTGCATCTATCTGGTTGGGATCATATTAAACCAAAGGAAGCTGAGCAAATGTTCAGTTTGCAGCGGGAAATTTTAGCAGATTTTGGTTTGAAGCGGTAATTCAATTGAAAAAGGGGTTGGCAGAATAATGGAAACTAAGCAGTTAATGGATTTAGCAACAAAAATGTTGGATAAAGCTTATACACCGTATTCGCATTTTCAAGTTGGTGCTGCACTTTTAACCCAGGATGGTCAATTATTTGGTGGTTGTAATATTGAAAATGCTTCTTATGGTTTGACTAATTGTGCTGAAAGAACCGCTATTTTTCAGGCAGTTGCGCATGGTCAACGGCAATTTCAAGCTTTATTAATTACTGGCAATACTCCCGGTCCGATTGCCCCATGTGGTGCTTGTCGGCAAGTGATTAGTGAATTTTGTGATCCGCAAATGCCCGTTTTTTTGACAAATCAAACAGGAGCAATCCAACAAGTCAGTGTGGAACAATTGTTGCCAGGAGCTTTTACAACAGGAGATTTAGAACATGGTAGATAATTTTCGTTCGGGTTTTGTGGCAATTATTGGTGAACCGAATGTCGGGAAGTCCACTTTAATGAATCGTATTTTGGGGAGTGAAATTTCGATTATTTCTCCCAAAGCACAAACCACACGTAATAAAATTCAAGGTATTTATACAGATGAGCAACAGCAAATCATTTTTGTAGATACCCCTGGCGTCCATACACCGAAGAATAATCTGGATCAGTATATGGATAAAGCAGCTTTTTCAGCTTTAACTGAAGTCGATTTAATTTTATTAATGGTTAGCGCTCAAAAATCTGTCACGAAAACTTTACAAAATATTATTGCCAAATTACAGACAGTCCAAGTACCAGTTTTTTTGGTAATTAATAAAATTGATTTGGTTCATCCAGACATCTTGTTGCCGCTGATTGAACAATATAGTAACTTATTACATTTTCAAGAAGTGTTTCCCGTCTCGGCGACTCAAGGCAATAATGTGGCGGAGTTATTGACTGCTATTGGGCAGCAATTGCCTGTTGGACCGCAATATTATCCGGCTGATCAAATTAGCGATCATCCCGAATATTTTGTCGTTGCAGAAATTATTCGGGAGAAAATTCTAGAATTAACGCGGCAAGAGGTTCCACATTCAGTAGCAGTCGTGGTGGAACAAATGAATCAACATTTAAATAATAAATTGCAAATTGATGCTACTATTTATGTGGAACGCGATAGTCAAAAGAAGATTATCATTGGTAGTAAGGGTTCTTTACTCAAACAAATTGGGATTCGTTCGCGTCGAAAATTGGAAGACTTGCTGGGTGAGAAAATCAATTTGAAATTATGGATCAAAGTCCAAAAAAATTGGCGCGAAGATCCGCTATTTTTAGCACGAATTGGTTATTCACTGAAAGATTTGCAGTAATGATGGTTCAGCGTAATCAAAATTTTCAAGGTTTGGTCTTACGCAATCAGGATTATCATGAAAACGATCAACTGGTGTGGTTGTTAACTGATCAATTTGGCATTGTGACTTTTTTGGCTCGTGGGGTTAAAAAAGCACAATCGAAACAACGCGGCTTAGTTTTGCCTTTTACGTATGGTCAGTATCAAGGGACGATTAATACGTCGGGATTTTCTTATTTAAGTGATGCTTTAAATTTGCACCAGTTGCAAACTGTGGCGCAGGACATTGAGCTGAATGCTTATGTCACTTATCAAAATGATTTGATTTTACGCGCTTTTAGTGGTCAAAAAGTTTCTTTGGCCTGGTACCGACAAATTTTAGCAGCCCAAAAATTAATTGATCGGCAATTGGATCCAGAAATTATTACTAATGTTTTGGAACTACAACTGCTCAAGCCGTTTGGTGTAGCTCCTAATTTGACTAGTTGTGTGGTTGGTGGCGAACGCCAAGGAACTTTTGATTATTCTTTAAGTTTCGGTGGTATTTTATGTAGTCGCCATTGGACGAGAGATCAACATCGTTTGCATTTAGCCCCCAAAGTAGTGGCTTATTTGCGTTTTTTGGCGCAGTTAGATTTACAAAAAGTGGGTAAAATACAAGTTTCTGATTCGATTAAGGCTCAGTTGCGAAAAACTTTGGACTTAATTTATCAAGATAATGTGGGCGTTTATCCAAAAAGTAAAAAATTTTTGGAACAAATGTTTCGCTGGCAATTATAGAACTTTGAATTAATTAGAGGTTGAGCAATTTAAATGGAAGATTTTTTACAAGTTATGCAACAACATACTTCAGTGCGCGATTTTCAAGATCGGGCTCTTGATGAAGTAACGAAACAAAAATTAATTACGGCGGCACGAAGTAATGCCTCGTCTAATTTTGTGCAAGCATTTTCTATTTTAGAAATTCATGATGCAACATTGCGCCGCAATTTGGGACAATTGGCGAATTGTGAACCTTACGTCGTACACAGTGGTGTCTTTTATGTGTTTATTGCGGATTTGTATCGGCAAAAAGTTTTATTGGAGCAAAATCGGCAAAATATTGCGAGTTTAACTAATTTAGAATCATTGTTGGTCAGTGTCGTCGATACAACTATTAGTGCCCAGAGTATGGTTATCGCTGCTGAACAGTTGGGGTTAGGCATTTGTTACATTGGTGGGATTCGCAATGATCTTTTCAAAGTGGCCGAGTGGTTAAATTTGCCGTCATTGACCGTGCCATTATTTGGTCTAACTATTGGTTATCCTCAGACTAAAAATCAAGTCAAACCGCGCTTACCAGTGGCTAATCAGGTGAACGTTGATACTTATCCGCGCCAACAGTTTGCGGATTTAACAGCATATCAAGCTCAAACTGCAGCTTATTATCAAAAGCGCGCGCAAAATGCTCAGCAAAGTGATTGGCTACAAAAAAATCGAGCTTTTTTCAAAGAAATCCGGCGGCCGGAAGTGGCGAAATTTGTGCGCCAGCAAGGCTTTGTGTTGTAATTGGATAAAGAAGAGTTGACAGTCTTCTAAAGACTGCTAAAATTAAGATGTTTGTACAGCGAGTGTGGTTAGTGAGAGCACATGTAGATTAAAATGGCGAATTGATTTAATTAATAATGAAGAGCAGGCTGTGAGGCCTGAAATAGGGTGGAACCGCGAAGTTATTCGTCCCTATGCAATTTTTTGAGATTGCATAGGGCTTTTTTTGTGAAATGAGGTAGAAAATTGGAAAAAAAATTGAATGTACAAAACATGATTTTAACCTTACAGCAATTTTGGAGTGAAAAAGGCTGTATGTTGATGCAAGCTTATGATACAGAAAAAGGCGCGGGGACTATGAGTCCGTATACTTTTTTGCGGGCTATTGGTCCTGAGCCGTGGAATGCCGCTTATGTTGAGCCATCCCGGCGCCCAGCTGATGGTCGTTATGGCGATAATCCCAACCGCCTATATCAACATCACCAATTTCAAGTGGTTATGAAACCATCACCGTTAAATATTCAAGAATACTATTTAGACAGTTTAAAGGCCTTAGGGATTGATCCCTTAGAACATGATATCCGTTTTGTGGAAGATAACTGGGAGAACCCATCAATGGGTTGTGCTGGTGTTGGTTGGGAAGTTTGGCTTGACGGGATGGAAGTTTCCCAGTTTACTTATTTCCAGCAAGTGGGTGGATTAAGCGCTGATCCAGTGACGAGTGAAATTACTTATGGCGTCGAGCGCTTGGCTTCTTATATTCAAGATGTTGATTCGGTGTTCGATTTGGAATGGGGCAATGGCGTCCGGTATGGTGATATCTTTAAAGAACCGGAATATGAACATTCCAAATATGCCTTTGAAGAAAGTGATCAGACCATGCTCTTACAATTCTTCAATGACTATGAAAAAGAAGCGCAACGTTTAATTGATTTGGGCTTAGTACATCCAGCATACGACTATATTCTAAAGTGTAGTCATACGTTTAATTTGTTAGATGCACGCGGTGCGGTTTCTGTCACTGAACGGGCTGGCTTTATGCACCGCATTCGGTCGATGGCCCATCGAGTCGCCAAAGCTTTTGTGGCCGAACGGCAAAAATTAGGTTTTCCATTATTAGATGAAGCCACACGTCAAAAATTATTAAAGGAGCAAACTAATGACTAAAGATTTTTTATTAGAATTAGGTTTAGAAGAAATGCCTGCCCATGTGGTAACTAGTACAGAGCAGCAATTAGCCCAAAAGGTGGCCGCTTATTTACAGGAGGCCAATCTGGCTCACGGGTCAATTGAACAATTTTCCACACCACGGCGCTTAGCACTTTTAATTCATGATGTGGCCGAACAGCAACCCGATCAAGAACTTGAGGTCAAAGGTCCTGCCAAAAAGATTGCACAAGATGAACAAGGTAATTGGAGTAAAGCGGCCCAAGGTTTTGTTCGCGGTCAACAATTAAGCACCGACGATATTTATTTTAAAGAATTAAAAGGTACGCCCTATGTTTACGTCAAAAAGCAAATTTTCGGCAAACCGGCCGCGGAAATTTTGGCTGGTTTAATTAAGCCCTTATCCGAATTAACTTTTCCGACACGCATGCGCTGGAATAAATTTGATTTTGAATATATTCGGCCGATCCATTGGTTAGTTGCGCTGTTGGATCAAGAAGTTATTCCCATGCAATTATTAAATATTCATGCTGGTAATCAAACTCAGGGCCATCGCTTTTTAGGAACGACGATTACTTTAGAAAAAGCCAGTGATTACCAACAAGCTCTGGCTGATGACTTTGTCATTGTTGATGCAGCCCAGCGTAAAGCTTTAATTCAAGAACAGATTCAAGCTTTGGCGAAGCAGAATCATTGGGTCGTTGATTTAGATGAAGACTTGTTAGAGGAAGTTACTAACTTAGTTGAGTACCCCACAGCATTTGCTGGCAAATTTGCCGCCAAGTATTTAAAAATACCAGAAGAAGTGCTCATTACTTCAATGAAAGATAATCAACGTTATTTTTATGTGCGCGATGAACAAGGCCAATTAGCACCTTACTTTATTGGGGTACGTAATGGGAACCAAACACATTTAGATAACGTGATTGCTGGAAACGAAAAAGTGCTGGTCGCACGGCTGGAAGATGCCGCCTTCTTCTTTGCGGAAGATCAAAAGCATACTTTGTCAGAGTACGTTTCGCGTCTTCAACAAGTTACGTTTCATGATAAAATTGGTTCCATGTCTGAAAAAATGCAACGTACACAGATTATTGCCGATTTATTAGCGCAAAAATTTAATTTGTCCCCGCAGGAACACCAAGATGTTTTACGGGCGAGTGCCATTTATAAATTTGATTTGGTAACGGAAATGGTCGGCGAATTTTCGGAATTGCAGGGAGTGATGGGCGAAAAGTATGCGCTGATTTTTGGCGAACGGCCAGCAGTTGCGCAAGCGATTCGCGAACACTATCAACCTACTTCTTCAGAAGGCCAGTTGCCGCAATCTAAAGTCGGGCAAGTCTTATCTTTAGCTGACAAAATTGAAAGTTTACTCAGCTTTTTTGCGGTAGATTTAATTCCTAATGGTTCTAATGATCCGTATGGTTTAAGACGGCAAGCCATTGGAATTGTGCGGATTTTACAGCAGCAACAATGGCATCTTGATTTTGCTCAATTATTACCTCAGATTGTTCAGTGTTATAACCAAAAGTTAGGTTCAGTTAAGTTTGATTATCTGAAGCATCAAGCGGAATTAGAAGAATTTATTGTAGAACGAGTTCAGCAATTATTAACGCAAGCACAAGTGCCACATGACGTCGTCATGGCGGTGACAGCAATGACAAAAATTGATCCAACTCAGATGATAGCCACTGCTCAAGTATTAAATCAGCATCAAGCAGACTCTGATTATAAGGAGAACATGGAAGCTCTGACGCGAGTATTACGGATTGTGGCTAAGCAAGCAATTGCTGAACAAGAAATTGACACAACTTTATTCCAAAATCCATCTGAGCAACAGTTATTTCAAGCAGTTAATGACTTGAAGGAGCGCTTTGCATCGTTAACGACGCAAGCAAGCTATCAAGCTTTACAAAAATTACAGCCGCTCATTAGTCAATATTTCGAAGAGAACTTGATTATGGATAAAAATGCAGCTGTGCAGCAAAATCGTTTAAATCAGCTGCACCAATTGGCCCAATTAATTTGGCAGTTGGGTGACTTGAATCAATTAGTAATTAAATAGTGTAGTTTTTAAAAGATTGGAACAAAGCAACTAGTAATGGTTGATTAATAGTTCCAATCTTTTTTATTATAATTTTTGAAAGAATAAGGGGAGTAATTACTGTATATGAAGTTTTTTTAACTTGAGAGCTGGTGTTTATTGATAAAATATAATAAAATAATGAAGATTAAATGAACTTAAATTATTTTTTACTAGTTAAATATTGGAAACCAAAGCTGTTCGGACTTAATAATAAACAGCTGATCTAAAAAATTGAAATGGTGTGTGAAATGCAAAAAAAATTAGCCTTAACTAAATTACAAACAACCATTGTAGTAATTGATTTTCTTGTTTTTGGCATAATAGGTTATTTAATCCCCTTAGTGGGGGATGATCTTAATTGGTGGAGTAGTTGGGGCACTCATTACTTTACTAGTGGTACATTTTTAACGTATGATGGTCGTTATTTGGGCGATTTATTTATTATTTTGATGAGTCATCTGCCGATAATCAGCTTCTTACTTTACGGAATATGCGCGGTTAGTTTGGTTATTTTATTGAAAACTATTACGCAGGTTGTGTGGCCGGCGGTGGATAGTACTTTAATAATGTTATTATGTTCTTTAGCGCTCTTGTTCTTACCGCCAACGGTGTGGCAACAAATTTGGGGGTGGCGGGCTGGTTTTGCCAATTACGTTCCGTCCATGATTTTTCCCTTGTTTGAGCTCACTTTAATTTTAAATCGACGACATTTACCTTTAACTTTAGCTAAAAAAAATCAAATTTTATTATTTTTCGGAGCACTGCTGAGCCAATTCTTAGCAGAACATATAACATTACTCAATTGTTGTAATGTTCTTTTAATTTATTTATTAATGCGCAAAGTTCTAACGACAGCTTTTATGCATAATTATATCCGCCCGATTGCAGGAGGAACTTTTTTAGGTGCAATTTTAATGTTTGTCAATGGTGCATATCTGCGGATTTTACTAGGACGGGATTCTTATCGCAGTATTAATCATCAACAGTCTAATACGTTAATTAATTATTATAAATTGATGTTTGAGCAACATCCGCACCGAGTGTTGCTATATTTAGTTGGGATAATAGTTTTTGGTTTACTATGTGCTGATAATTATCATCAGTTACATAATCAGCAGTTGCTGACGGTGACAGCTTTGTTAATTGTGGAAGCAATCATTAGTCAATTACCCTTTCTAGTTATTTCACCTTATGGTCCACGATGTGCTTTTAGTTGGGTATTGTTCAGTTGGTTGGCAGTAATTATCAATATTGTGCCTTGGCTGAATGACACCGCGCATTTCACAATTGGCTTACTGAGTTGTGGTTTGCTCATTGCCGGCTTAACGGGAGTCTTTTTTGCTGAGAATTATCACCAGACGTTTGTGGCGGCTCGAGATTTAGCCCTTTATCAAAGAAAACAAAATTCAGCCCAAACTTATGTATTAGATTATGCTGATGTGGATTTTATTTGGACCAATAATAATAGTCAAGATCACAATTTTCAAGTGTTTTTTGTTAAGCCTAAAAGTCAAGTAATTCCTGTAGCTTATCCAGTCTGGAAGAAGTTAAGTCAAGGCTTAAATTTAAAACAGGTGGTTAATCAGAAAAAGCTTTTAAAACGACTACAGATCGATTTAAAAGCAACGCCCTAATTAAAAAAATATCCGGCATTTTAATTTACTAGTGATAAGGATGTGGTTGACCTTTGATTTCGTGCTGCACGTGTTGAAACATATCGTCTAATAATTCGACAATGTGGGGATCATCGACTTGATAAAAAATCTTGATCCCCTGGCGTTGTTTACGAACTAATTGATAACGATATAAAATGCCTAGCTGTTTGGAAATAATCGGTTGTTCGAGCTGCAAATTTTGGACAATCTTGGTGACCGTAACGGGGTGTGTTTGCTGTTTTAAAAAATAAAGAATTTTTAAGCGCGTTTGGTTACCTAATATTTTATAAATTTTAGCTACTTCAGTTAAAACTTGTTCATCAAGGGGATTAATAATCAACACTACCTTTAAAATAATTGAATTAAATGCGTAATTAGTCCACTATCCCAAAAAACATAACAACCAACTGCCACGTAGATGATCTTGGTTAAGGGTTCACTATATTGATGAATGAATTTTTGGATAGTTTTGAAATCACCAATTATTTTAATCATAACAGTAAATATTATAGAAAGCAGTAAAATAAATAAGGTAGCTTCTATAAATTGTTTGCTATTCAAATTAGTCAAAATTGGCAAGAACAAAGACAGGTTACAACCGGAACAAACACTAAGATAGGTCAAAAAAGTGGTCTTTATGGGATGAGTTTGGGTATTATTTTGGTTAACGTCATCATCATCGTGAAAAGCTAAGTAGATGGGAAAAATTCCTAAAATACCGAGTAACCATTCGGGCAAAAAAGTTTGTAAAATTTTACCTAAGCCAAAACTTAATCCTAATAAAACAATTAATCCTAAGCAATAACCACTAATGACGGGTAGCAAGCGAAAGCGTTGCAGCAACAGTAATAAAATAACAAAGAAATCTAAATTAATGCCGACAAAAGTTAAACCAATTATCCACCAATTCATTAATTAACCTCCTATATACCAAAAAAGATATATTAATTATATATCTTTTTTGGTATATAGACAAATTACTGAAAAACTAAAACTTTGCATTTTACCAGTTAAACAATTACAATAAAATTAACATTAGGTCAAGTAGTCATATTTTTATATGACTACTTATTTTTCTAAAAAAGGCTGATTTTTTAAAATGGAGTGAAAGCAGATGGTAACGAAAATTCCGGAAGCTTTTATTGAAGAAGTCCGGCAAAAAACGAATATTGTTGACGTTATTGAACCCTATGTTCAATTAAAGAAATCGGGTCGCAATTTATTTGGTCTCTGTCCGTTTCACGAAGAGCGAACTCCTTCGTTTTCAGTTTCAGAAGAGAAGCAAATTTTTCACTGCTTTAGTTGTGGTCGTGGTGGCAATGTTTTTAAGTTTTTGATGGAAATTGAAAGTTTGACTTTTCCAGAAGCTGTAGTGAAAGTGGCAAAGTTTAGTGGTATTACTTTACCAGAACAATATAGTTCAACAGCTAATAAAGAAGTTAATTCCCCTCAAACGACTTTAAAGAAAGATTATCAGACAGTTCAAGAACTATATCATTATATTTTATGTAAAACAGAACTAGGTGAGCCGGCGCTGAATTATCTCCACCAGCGGCAATTGCAAGACGAGACGATTGAGCACTTTCAAATTGGTTATGCCCCAACAGCTGATAATACTTTGACAGAACTTTTGCAAGATCACAAACCAGAACAATTACAAAATTCAGGTTTGTTTGTACAATCGCAACAAGGTCAGTTATATGATCGTTTTCGAGATCGGGTTATGTTTCCTATTACTGATCAAAGCGGTTCTACGATTGCTTTTTCCGGACGTGTTTGGCATGAACAAAATGAGCAGCAGCCGACTGCCAAATATTTAAATAGTCCTGAAACACCGATTTTTAATAAGAGTCAAACTTTATTTAATCTGGCAGCTGCTAAAAGTGCCATCCGTCAGTTTGGAGCTGCCATCTTGTTTGAAGGCTTTATGGATGTGATTAGTGCTTATCAAGCCGGTGTCGAAAATGGTGTTGCTTCGATGGGAACTAGTCTAACGCAACAACAGCTATATATGTTACATCGAATTACTAACAAATTGGTGATTTGTTATGATGGCGATGCACCGGGAATTAAAGCGGCACACCGTGCTTTAAATTTATTGAAGGATTCGAACTTTGAGATTAGCGTAGTAGTCATTCCTAATCAGCAAGATCCAGATGAATTTATTAAAAGTCAAGGCGCTAGTGCTTTTCAAACGCTAGTGCGCAAAAAAGCGTTAACACCGAGTGCTTTTATGTTGGAATATTTAAGTCAGCAATATGATTTGACCAACGATAGTGCTAAAGTAGATTATTTAAACGCGGCCTTAGATTATGTTGTCGGTGATAATTCACCAGTGGAACAAGAATTATATGTGCAACAATTGGCGCAAAGGTTAGGTGTTTCAAAACAAGCTATTCAGCAAGAATTGTTGGATAAACAACGAGCACAGGACTTATTAAAACCCGCTGCTGATTACGGGCAAAATCAACAACAAGATGCCGCCATGGCGGTGAAAGAAGTAACTCCTAGTACCTTAAGTAAAACGGAAAAATCCGAACGAAATTTATTAAATATTGTTTTCCATTTTCCACAAGTAATTGGTATACTGGATAAGCATGTGGATTTTAGTTTTGTTCACGTCCAATATCAAGATATTTTTGATTATTGGGTACGATATTGTCTGACGGTTTCTCAACCGTTAATCGCACAATTTATGGATCAGATTCCAGATAATTTGCGGAATTTGGTCAGTACGATTGAAATGCTGCCCCGTCCTGCTGATTATTCAACAGAGGAAGTTGATGATTATATTAATAATATTATGTATGATCATAAACAGCAGCAATTATCAGAGTACCAAATGCAAATTAAACAGGCGGCCCAAATTGGCGATGCACAGCAAGAATTGCAATTAACGGTTCAATTAGTTACTTTGCGTCAGGAATTAGAACAACTTAAAGTAGCGGCTGAGAAGTAAAGTGTAATAGAGGAGGATTTTTCGTGGCTGAAAGTAAGAAGAAAAAAAGTGTCATCAAATCAAGCAAAGAATTAGAACGTGCAACGAATGATTTGATCAAAAAATATAAAAAAGACGGAAAAATCTCTGAACAAATATTAAATGAACAATTAATCAAGCCTTTTGCCTTAAAAGGCGATTCGATCGGTGAATTGGTTAATCATTTTACTGATAAAGGGGTCAGCATTGTGGATGACCACGGTGATCCTAGTCAGTTAGCTCTCAAGAGTCAAAAAGAAGTCAATCATCATGAATTAAGTGATATGTCGGCGCCAACAGGGGTCAAAATGAACGATCCAGTGCGGATGTACCTCAAAGAAATTGGGCGGGTTCCGCTATTAAATGCACAGGAAGAAGTCGAATTAGCTCAACGTATCGAAAAAGGTGATAATGAAGCTAAACAACAGTTGGCAGAAGCTAATTTGCGTTTGGTTGTTTCGATTGCTAAACGTTATGTGGGCCGAGGCATGCACTTCTTAGATTTAATCCAAGAAGGTAATATGGGGTTAATGAAGGCCGTGGAAAAATTCGATTACCGTAAAGGCTTTAAGTTTTCGACTTATGCTACTTGGTGGATTCGCCAGGCAATTACCCGTGCCATTGCAGATCAAGCTCGGACAATTCGGATTCCGGTTCATATGGTGGAAACTATTAACAAACTCATTCGGATTCAACGGCAATTACTACAGGATCTAGGACGGGAACCAACACCGGAGGAAATTGGTGCAGAAATGGATATTCCTACGCAAAAAGTGCGTGATATTCTCAAAATTGCGCAAGAACCGGTGTCCTTAGAAACGCCCATTGGTGAAGAAGATGATTCGCATTTGGGTGATTTTATTGAAGATGACGAAGCAACGAGTCCTGAAGATCATGCTTCTTATGAATTACTCAAAGAACAATTGGAAAATGTGTTAGATACGTTGACCGATCGCGAGGAAAATGTTTTGCGTTTACGCTTTGGGTTAGATGATGGCCGCACGAGAACTTTGGAAGAAGTGGGTAAAGTGTTTGGCGTAACTCGTGAGCGGATTCGACAAATTGAAGCGAAAGCCTTGCGCAAACTGAGACATCCCTCAAGATCAAATCAGTTAAAAGATTTTTTGGACTAGATTAAAGATTAAAAAAAGACCGCTTAAGCGGCCTTTTTCTTTTAAGAAGTTGAGATAAAAAGAGCAATTATTAAAATCTTCTGGGTGGAAGTGGCGCTGATGTTTAGCTGCTCAGTAATTTGAGAGTTTAATTTTAATGTAGGAAAGTAGGAGGAGTCATCTTTGAAGTTATCACGTCGTTTACAAGCAATTGCTGATTTGGTGCCCGTGACTGCAGCAATGGCCGATATTGGTTCTGATCATGCTTATTTACCGATTTATTTGGTACAGCAACAAATTGTCCAAACTGCGTTTGCTACTGAAGTAGCACTTGGGCCATTAGCAATTTCCAAAAAAGATATTCAACAAGCTGCACTAACTACCAAAATTAAGCCGCGTTTTGGTAATGGTTTGCAGGCACTTAAAGATACTGATTTAGTCCAAACTGCAGTGATTGCCGGCATGGGGGGGCAATTAATTCGGCAGATTTTAGAGCAAGGTCAATCGCAGTTGGCAACGATTAAGTATCTTGTGTTAGAACCTAATAATGATGAATTTCAAGTACGTCAATGGCTAGATCAGCATCAATTTGCCATTACTGCCGAAACAATCGTGCAAGAAGGGCGCCATACTTATGAGATTATGAAAGCTCAATTTAGTGGCAGTCAACCGCAGTTAACGCCAGAGCAACTGATGTTTGGCCCCATTTTACTACAGGAAAAAAGTGGCACTTTTAAAAATAAATGGCAACAGCAATTAAAGCGGAGTAAAATGATGTATTGTAATCTCAAAAATGCAAAACAGCCCCAAGAACAGAAATTGGTATGGGCACAGCAAAGAATTCAACGAATTGAGGAAATCTTGAGATGATTACAGGAGAGCAATTAGTACAAAAAATTGAAGAATTTGCACCATTAGCGTTAAAGATGGGTAATGATCCGACTGGTTTGCAGATTGGTAGTTTACAGCAGCCAGTGCATCGCGTTTTAACAACATTAGACGTTCGACCAGCAGTGGTTCAAGAAGCGCTAGAAAAACAAGTTGATTTTATCTTTGCGCATCATCCCGTAATGTTTCATCCAGCGACTAATTTGGATACTTCTTTACCACAAAACCGGATGTATGCTGATTTGTTAAGCAATCAAATTACAGTTTATGCGGCACATACTAATTTGGATCGGGCGCCTCGTGGAATGAATGATTGGTTAGCGGAATCTTTAGGTTTAACGGACATCCAGCCATTTAATTATGATGAACAACATATTGCTTTAGGGCGCTATGGCAAATTAAAACAACCACTATCTATTGCCGAATTAGGGCAATTGTTAAAAGAAAAATGGCAGTTAACTGGTTTACGGGCGATTGCCAGTGACTTACAGCAGAGCGTGCAAACAATTGGCATTATTGGCGGCAGTGGTAGTTCGTTTTATCAAGCAGCGTTAACTGCACCGGTGGATTTATTGATTACTGGTGATGTTAGTTATCATACCGGACACGATTTATTGGCGGCGCATTTACCCGTTTTAGATCCGGGGCACCATATTGAAGTTATTTTTAGTCAGATGGCCCAGAAGTTGTTACAGCATTGGAATCAACAGTATTCTTGCTGGCAATTAGAAATTTTAGCTTCGACGACTAATACGGAACCATTTCAATTTTTATAAGAGAGGTCTAAAAGATGCAATATACTAGCTTGATACCCCGATTTTTACGATATGTCAAACAAAATACGCGCTCAGATGAATCGGCCGATACGATCCCCACAACTAAGCGGCAAGCTGATTTTTTGTTAAAATTAAAACAAGAGTTACAAGATTTGGGTTTAAGTGAAGTTGTTTATCACGTAGACAATTCGTATTTAACGGCCACGTTACCCAGTAATTTGGACTATGAAGTGCCCACGATGGGTTTACTAGCACATGTTGATACGGCTGACTTTAATTCAGAGCACGTTAACCCTCAAGTCGTGGCTAATTATGATGGACACAGTGTAGTGAACTTGGATGCGCAAGGACAATATCAATTAGATCCAAAGGTTTTTCCTAATTTGAAGCAGTATGCAGGGCATGATTTAATTACGACAGATGGAACGACTTTATTAGGAGCTGATGATAAAGCTGGTGTCAGTGAAATTGTGACGGCAATGGAATATTTGCTGGAGCATCCTGAGATCGCTCATGGGAAGATTCGGTTAGGTTTTAGTCCCGATGAAGAAACTGGTAAGGGTGCGCGCCACTTTGATGTTCAAGACTTTGCCGCTGATTTTGCGTATACAATTGATGGCGGATCGTTAGGTCAATTGGAATACGAAACTTTCAATGCTGCCGCTGCACAAATTACGATTCATGGTAAAAATGTGCATCCAAGTGTTGCTAAAGATGTTATGGTTAATGCTAATCTGATTGCCTTACAACTGCAAGCTGCTTTACCTAGTGAACAAGTACCAGAAAAAACTTCCGGACGCGCAGGGTTCTTTTTATTAACGGATATTCAAGGAACGATTGATCAAGCACAATTATCTTATATTATTCGAGATTTTGATCGCACCCAATTAGAACAACGGAAGCAATTACTGCAAACAATTGTGGATCAGTTAAATGATCAGTACGGTGCGCAGACGGTGGAAGCAAAAATCTACGATCAGTATTATAATATGATTGAAGTTATGCAAGACCATCTGGAAGTGGTACATTTGGCCGAGCAGGCGATGCATAATTTACAGATTGAACCGGATGAAACCGCCGTTCGTGGGGGAACTGATGGCTCTATTATTTCATTTATGGGATTACCGACCCCCAATATCTTTGCGGGTCCGGAAAACATGCATGGTCGCTTTGAGTATGTGTCACAACAAGTGATGAGCCAAGCAGTAGACGTCATTTTAGAAATTATTCGTTTAAATAGTCAAGGAGAATAGTTATGCCATTAGTTCATATTGAGTTAGTCGCTGGTCGTACACCAGAACAATTAAAACAATTATGTCAAGATGTTACTGCCGCCATTAGTAAAAATACGGGCGCACCTGCGGAACATATTCATATTATTTTAGATGAGATGCAACCGGATCATTATAGTGTCGGTGGCGTTTTAAGATCGGAACAAAAATAAGTCAGACGGGTATGCTGAATAGAGATTGAAACCAAAAAAATTTTTCGTCAATTTAAGCGAAAAATTTCTTTTTAGGGCAGGACAAAGGGATAGTAATGACGGGAATTTGGAATGTTGTTCAGAAATCCTTACTAATTAATCTTTGTCCTACTTTTTTTATTTATGTGAAACATTATCAAATAAGAAAGCATGAGGAAGGTTCATGGACCAACAACTGAAACCGAAAATTAGTACCGTCGGTTTATTATCATTAGGTGCTGGAGGAGTAATAGGTAGTAGTTGGATCTATACCAACAGCCAATTTTTTCACCAATATGGCGCTGGCGGCGAGATTTTTGGATTAATTGTTGCCGCTGGTTTGGCAATTTTAATTTCATTGTCGTTTGCAGAACTGTCAACTATTTATCCAGAAGCTGGTGGTGAGGTAATTTATGGTTATCAAGCTTTTGGTAAGAAAGGTGCTTTATTTGCTGGTTGGGCACTGTTAGGTGCGTACTTAAGTATTTTAGGCTTTTTTGTAACAGCCTCTAGTTTATTGATTGCACGTATTTTTCCACAGGTGGCGAGTGGTCCCAGTTACCATTTTGCCGGAGTAGCAGTCCATTATCGCGAATTGATTTTGGGAATTGGGATAACTTTGGTTGTTTATGGTTTGAATTATTTGGGGGCCAAATTAACGAGTCATGTACAAGCAACCCTCTTTTTTTTGCTATTAATTTTGGGGGCAGTTTTAGTAGTCGTTGGCTTTAGTCAAGGTAAAGTTACTAATTTTTGGCCAGCTTTTTATCCGAAACAACACCCATTACCGGAAGTTTTTCGCTTTATTTTACCCGCAATGACTTTTTTAACGGGCTGGGAATCAATTGGAATTTTAGCCGGTGAGTCTCAAACACCGCCCAAAAAAATTGGTTGG
The DNA here is from genome assembly GCF_058107205.1 of Bombilactobacillus sp. ESL1097. Taxonomy (NCBI): domain Bacteria; kingdom Bacillati; phylum Bacillota; class Bacilli; order Lactobacillales; family Lactobacillaceae; genus Bombilactobacillus; species Bombilactobacillus sp. ESL1097. The sequence goes on from NZ_JBYLUB010000001.1 coordinate 831,996, forward strand.
ATTGTCATTGGAGCGATTAGCTTGGCGGCAGGATACTATATTGCAGTATTGTTATCTTCGGCTTGGATTTATCCGTGGCAAAAGACGGCTCATCTTTCAATGGGAACGATTGATGCTTTTAAAAAAGCTGGTTATCCGCTCTTGAGTGCATTAGCGTATCTCATTTCTTTTTTAGGGTTAGGAACTAGTTTTCTGACGTTGTTTTCAGCCGCACCCCGATTGCTGTTTTCGCTAGCAGAAAAGGATATTTTACCGCGTTATTTTGCGAAGGTACATCCGCGGTTTGGTACGCCTTATAGGGCCTTAACCTTGACTTTAGTTTTGGTTTTAGCGATTGGTTGGTTAGGTAAAGGGGCCTTGACGTATTTTTTGGATACGGGCGGATTATTGACGGCACTAGCCTGGAGTTTTAATACGTTAAATTTACTGAAAATTCGGCGTAAGAATCCAGATTTGCGGGGTGGCTTTTATAACAAATCGCTATTTTGGCCAATTTTAGGTGGCGTAGCGGCTATTTTGATTACTTTAGGAACGATTATTCCAGGAACACCGGTTTCCTTGGTTTGGCCTTATGAATACGTCATTTTAGGAGCTTGGGTGATCATCGGTTTGTTAACCTATTTTTTGCGTAAAAAGTAAATAATTGAAAATAAATTAAATAAAAAGACTGGGACTATCAAGCTAGTTAAAGTTGACAATGATTATACTGTTAACTTCAAACTAGCTTAAAATCCCAGTCTTTTTGATAATCTCAAATTAAGAATGATCACTGATGTATTGCATAATGCGTTGCTCATCTTCTGGAGTATAATCCGCTTTACCAGCCTTGATAGCGTGGATTTTTTCTACCGAAAAATGGCTTTCAAATGCAAATTGTGCATCATTTTTGTGAGCTTTCTTTTGATATTCGATAATTAATTCCGATAAATTGTACTGCATACTAATCAATCCTCTCCTCGATTAAAATGTTTTCATATGATTTAATGGCCAGTAACGCCATTTAACAACGCCGACCACTTTATTCTTTTTAATAAAACCGATATAGCGGCTGTCCTTAGAGACACTGCGATGATCACCCATTACAAAGTACGAATCTTTGGGCACCCGATTGGTCTTTTTCATTTGCTGTAACTGTTTTTTAGAATAAATCTGCATATAGTTTGATGTTTTAGCTAACGAACTAATCGAAAAATTACCCGTATCAGCATAGCGTGTTCCATAAACACCATTGCTGCCATCATCAACTAATTTGAAACCTGGCTTCAAATAATTCTGGGATATTTTTTTGCCGTTAATATAAATTTCATTATTTTTAGCGACGACCTTTTCTCCTGGTGTGGCAATAATTCGTTTGATATAGAACTGTCCTGGCTCGTCGGGAGCATCAATGACGACCACTTCACCACGCTTTAATTGACTATGACGATAAGCAATTAAGCGATCACCGTCTTCAAACGTTGGCTGCATTGATGTACCAGAAACCCGGGCATTATCAAAGACAAAACGATTTAATAACGTGATAATGCCAAATAAAACAGCAGCTAATAAAAGGGTTTGTAACAGCCAAATGCCCCAATCCTTTAAGCTACTAGTTTCGTTAGAGTTGCTTTCTTTACTCATACTTAAACCTCACTTACCAATGATTAATAACTCTATTAATTAATATGATACACTTTTATGGAATTGATATCTTTAAAAACTTTGTTAAGATTCAATTTTGTCTCGACTTCTTAATTATGATAAACTTTTTAAATAACAATAATTTAAGGTCAACTATGCAAAATCTATCATATCCCCAACAATTACAACGATATCAAGCACAATTGCAAGCCGATAAAGAACTTAGCTATCGTTTACAGCAAATGCAATTAACACTACAAGCTTATCAAAAACAAACCTTGCCCTTTCAAAGTTTACCACCTTTGATTTTGGATGCCCAAGATTTGCAAAGATTATTACTTAATACTCAAGTTATGCCTAGTTTGACATGGCAACAAAAAGTTAAGTATTTAGAAAATTTAGCACGATTTATTGATGATTTTCGTCAGTTTCTGCAACAGCAGTATGGTGTTTGGGCCTTACTCAATCAAGCAATGTTAAATTGTTGGGTACAATGTTTCCCACAACAGTCGTACTTAGAATTAATGGCAGGCAATGCCAGTTTGAGTTGGGGACTACAACAAAGAAAACAATCAGTTATTGCGACTGATGATTTGTCTTGGTCTAAGCAAAGTCGCACCGGACATCAGCCGTGGTTACCAGTTCAGCAAGCTGATGCACTAACGGCCTTGCAGCGTTACGGCTCGCAAGTTGATGTAATTTTACTTGCTTGGAGTCCTGACCGCGAGGAAATTGATTGGCAAATTTTAAAAGAGTTACGCTCTTGGACAACTCGTCCACAATTATGGGTCATTGGTGAATATCGTGGGGCTACGAATAGTTTACGCTTTTGGCAAGGGGCCCATTTACATTACGATGCCAGAATTGCTAAGATTAATCAATTTTACCCAACCTTTGATTTAGTTAAAGATCATTTATTTGTAGTCAGGTGAATTATGAAAAGAACAATTGTTTTAAATATTTTAATGATATGCTTATTAGTGTTAGCAGGAGTTGTGGTTTCCAAAAATGATTTACGCAATTACCAAACACTGATGGATCGGGGGAATATTCGAGAAAATGCACTAATTTTTCCGTCACGTTCACGCCAATCAATTCCAACGGTTTTACGAAAGTTTGAACGAAACAATGTGAAACATTATCAAATTAATTTTATTCAAAAAAAGAACCCCAACTTAAGTTATGTGTATATGTCACATAATGTCAAAGCTTTACCCATGACCAATGGTCGCTTTTTTTCACCAAGTGATTTTCAATCGCCAATCCCGTTTGTGGTTTTAGGTCGTGATCTTGGTCAAAAGACGTATAAACCTCAGTATCAAGCTTATTATCAATTAAACCATAACTACTATTCTGTGATTGGTTATACTGGCTTGAGCAATACCTCGAAACTCAATCAACATATCTTTATTTCAACTTCGCCCAAACAACATAATCATACTCAGATTCGACATTATCAAATTGTGATTGATGGACAATTATTAAATCATCCGCAAAAACTTAAAAGAGTTCAAACTATCTTGCATGCTAGTTATCCTTATCGTTCAGCAAATCAAATTAATAATATTAAGCAAAGCTGGTGGCTACGTTGGGGGTGGACGTTGCTGATTTTGTCAGGAATTGCGTTGTTAGTTCTATTTTTAAGCTTTTTTGTGCAAATTCCTGCGGTACAGTTATTGAAACGCTCCTTACTCAATGGTGATTTACTTTTAGACTTTCAATTTGGCAATTGGTTGAAATTTGTGATTACCGAAATGGTGACTTTTGGTGTCGCGTTAATCATTATTTTTGCTAAAATTCAAATTGTTAGTTGGAAATACTTTATGCTGTACTTAATCTTTTTATTTATTGCAGTCATTTTATTAGCAGCGTTTCAATTATTAATTAATCATAAGAATAAAAATGAGGCTCTTCATGAAAAATGAGTTACCGGCAACATTTGTCGCAAAGTATCAACAGTTATTGGGCACTCAAGCGGCGCCTTTCTTAGCTAGTTTTCAACGACCCGCAACGCACGGCTTTCGTTTAAATCCTGCTAAAAGTTCAACTGCCTTAGTCAATGAGGACTTAAGTCAACCGGTCTTTGGCGTGGATAATGGTTATTACGGTCAAGTTAGTGGTAAAGCGATTGATCATTTAGCGGGGTGGGTTTATTCGCAAGATCCGAGTGCCATGAATGTGGCCCAATTTGCTCAGCCGCAACCGGGGGAGCGAGTTTTAGATTTATGCGCAGCTCCTGGAGGCAAAAGTACGCAATTAGCAGCTTTTTTACAGGGGAAGGGCTTACTAGTAGCTAACGAGATAAATTCAGCGAGAGCGAGGACTTTATCCTCAAATATTGAACGTTGGGGGATTACTAATGCAATAGTGACCAATAATTCACCAGCGCAATTGGCCAAGGTTTGGCCGCAATATTTCGACTGTATTGTAGTGGATGCACCTTGTTCAGGGGAAGGTTTGTTTCGTAAAGACCCAGAAGCCATGAAGTATTGGTCTTTGGATTATGTCTTGCAATGTGCCAAATTACAACGTCAGATTCTAGATTCAGCCGTGACAATGTTAAAGCCAGGAGGCCGTTTGATTTATTCAACTTGCACATTTGCTCCGGAAGAAGATGAGCAAAACATTGCCTGGTTAGTTGAGCATTATCCGGTGAAAATTATTGATTTACCAACTACCGCGCAGATGGATCATGGCTATCCTGAATGGGGCAATGGTCATGCTGATTTAACCAAGGCTGTACGCTTGTTTCCCCAGCATTATGCAGGTGAGGGGCATTTTATTTGTGCGCTGCACAAAAATGGAACCCAAGCTGCCGATTTATCGGCTCCAGCTGCTGTTTTAAAACATTCGAAAACCAAAAAACGGACTTCCTTAGACTTAACGACTTGGCAACAGTTTGTCCAGCAAACATTGACGCAGTCCTTGGACATTAAACCGCTGGTACAAGGTACTGAATTATATAGTAGTGTGATTGATGGTCAGGCGGTACCAACACTGCACGTTTTACGTAATGGTTTGAAATTGGGCACGTTTAAGAAAAATCGCTTTGAACCCAATCATGCCTTAGTATTGGCGTTAGCACCGGAGCAATTTCAACAAGTCATTGAGTTAACTGCGGAGCAATTCCAGCATTTTGTGCATGGTGAGGCTTTAACTTTGCAACAACGTTATGACTATCAAGGATTTGTGGCAGTTAGTTTTGAACATAAGATTTTTTCATGGGGCAAATTGGTTCAGCAACAATTGAAAAATTTTTATCCGAAGGGTTTAAGACAGTAAGCTTAGTCGGTAAATTCAAAAATTAACCGTGTTTATCGTTTAAAGAATATGTCAATCGCAATTAGTAGCGAAATGATAACCTAAGGTGAAACACAAAAAATGTTCGTATTTGATTGATGATGAAACTTCCAAAGTTTTTTTTATTTTGGGGTTTACATCAATTATGGATACGAACATTTTTTAGTACTGCTCCAAAGCAGAAGTTTGGGTGTAATGGTTACAAAAGCTTGTAAATTTCCAGAGCAATTGATTATCACGTGTTGAAATGATTGCGCCACTTGCTAATTAACAGCGTGATGTCGGAGATTTTTTGAAGTGTTGGCTGATCCTTAATCAATTGCCAGCTACTGCAAGATTTTGCAGATATTTATCAGCTAGTTAAGGTTGCCATCCTGTTAGGACAACTTTGCCCTTCATATGTCCCGTTTCCACATCAGCGTGCGCTTTTTTCATGTTTGCAGCGTTGATGGGGGCGTAATTAATTTTGTTAATTGGTTGCAGTTTGTTTTCTTCATATAATTGCGCGATTGTATTTAAAATTTTGTGTTGGGAAATCATGTCTTTAGTTTGATAATATGATTTGCTGTACATCCATTCCCACGAAAAAGTGATGCGTTTTTTGGTCAGTTTTTGGAGGTCAATTAAACGCTGATTTTCGGTAGTTGCGACTACTTGACCGTCAGGTTTGATGATTTCCGCAATTTCATCCCAATGAGCGTCCAGATTGTTGAGATTTAAAATATAATCTACGTATTGAAAGTTTAACTGACGGATTTGCTTAATTAAATTTTGGTGATGATCGACTACATAATCGGCCCCTAATTGTTTAACCCATTGAATCGCACTGTCTTGAGCTGCGGTTGCGATCACTGTAAGATTAGCTAGTTTGGCCAGTTGGATAGCGATAGATCCCACACCGCCAGCACCATTGATAATTAATATAGTTTGGTGGCTCTTAATGGTAGGGTCAATCTTTAACTTCTCAAATAAAGCTTCGTATGCGGTTAAGCCTACTAAAGGAACTGCGGCGGCGGCTTCGTTTTTTAAATTAGTTGGGGCCCATCCGACAATTCGCTCGTCAACTGCTTGGTATTGGGAATTACTACCAGATCTAGTGAAATCGCCGGCATACCAAACCCGATCACCAGTAGCAAATAAGGAGACTTGAGGACCGGTTTTGATAACTGTTCCGACAGCATCCCAACCAATGATTTGCGGAACTGTTAATTTAGTAGTACTTCCTGATTTGCGAACACCAATATCCACTGGGTTAACAGAAACGCCCTCCACCTTAACTAGTAAGTCATGAGCTCTAATAGTAGGTTCTAGAATGGTTAAGTCTTCGAAACTGTTCGCGTCAGAAATTGGTAGGTGTTGATAAAAACCGACAGCGTGAATTTTTTTAGTCATCTTTATTACCTCTCAGTAATGAAGATACTAATACAATTTCAAAATATTGGAAGAAGTGAATTTAAAAGCATTAGGTGAATTTAAATTCACCTCTAGTATCATTTCACTTAAAATGTATAATATATTTTATTGATTAATGAAAGTGAAAAAATTTAAAGTGGCTGAGTTGAGTGTTTTACAGAGAATTTTTAATTAACAACAGGTGAATTTTAAAATGCGAAAGAATTATAATTGCGACTTAGGATGTCCGGTACAAAATACCTTGCAATTCATATCGGGTAAATGGAAATGTGTGATTTTATATCACTTATTTAAAAATAGTGTCTTGCGCTTTTCTGAATTAGAGAGAAAGCTGCCTTATGTATCTAAAAGAATGTTGATTAAGCAGTTAAATGAACTAGAAAGTGATGGGATCATTGATAAAACAATTTACCCGGTTGTCCCGGTGAAGACTGAATATCGAGTTTCAGAATTTGGACAAACCCTCTCTTTTGTGATTGAAGCTCTGGAAACTTGGGGAACGGACTATTCACGGACAATGGTGAGGCAAGATTCAAGATTATAGATCAGTCAGGAATAATGCTTTGGCAGAACAGGATGAATTACAGTCTAAAATCAATCACAAATCGGATATTTGAGAGAAGTTAGAAGGGCTTGAACCTTAACTGAGGTTTTTATCATAATGTTTTTAGGTTTAACTGCGGACTAGCCTGAAAGCTGCCAACTTAGTTTTTTTTATAGATATAAAAGAAACTGGGGCAAAATTTCGGCTCATAACAAAAACGCAAGACAATCTTGAATTTTTTGATTGTCCTGCGTTTTTTGTTATGAAACTTCCAAAGTTGGTATTTAACTTTGGACTTGGAGGTTAATCTTCTGTATTAAATTTGTTGTAAGAAGTTGACTAATTCGGAACTTAAAACATAGTGCACCTGGGTTAATTCTGTGATGTTCTGACACCCTAACAATAGCATGATTTGTTGTAATTGTTGAATGAATTCTTGTCCAGCATGGATGGTCTGTTCTAAGCCTGAATGCTTTAAACTATGCAAAACGGGGGCTGCTATGCCCACAGCTTTTGCACCCAAAATTAAACATTTGACAGCATCTAAGGGATTACGAACACCACCGGAAGCCCAGAAATTCAAATCTGTTAATTTAGCTTGATTGATCGCTAATAAAGATTCTAAAGTGGTCAGCCCCCAATTTTGTAAGAACTGATAATCAGTCTGATGATTACGTTCATTTTCAATTTGGACAAAATTAGTGCCTCCACGACCACCAATATCAATGTTTTGCACGCCCAATTGCTGCAACTGCTGAATGCCAGACACACTCATGCCACAACCGACCTCTTTAATAATAACAGGCACACTCACTTGTGTGATAAGGTCTTTTAAGTTTTGACTCCAACAAAAATTAGTTTGGCCTTCAGGCATGACCACTTCTTGAGCGGCATTAACGTGAACCTGTAAATAATCAGCTTGAATTAAGTCAATGCACTTTTGGGCATCCTGACAAGTAGTAGCAGCGGAAACGTTAGCCAAAATGACACCTTCGGGATTGGTTTGCCGAACAATTTGGTACGATTGGCGGACAGCGGCATTATCAGGATAGCGTAAATAATTACTCATCGAACCGACAGCCATGGCCAAATTTAATTGGTTCGCGACTTGCGCCAATTGCCGATTTAATTGGGTTACTTGCGGAGCGCCACCCGTCATTGCATTAATATACAATGGTGCTGCTGTCACTTTTTTAGTAGAAGGCCAAGTAAAAGTAGAATCAATTTGTTGGCTGGTTATATCTGGGATGATTGGGGCAACGACCCGGAATTGTTGAAAGTCAGCATTGGCAGACTGATAAAATTTTTCGGATAAAAAAATGTGTTCATTCTTACGTTGTAGATCATAAGGTTGTTTGGGCATAAAGACCTCCCAGATTAATTAAAAGGGGTATAGACATTAAAGTTCAACGGCTGAATACCGTTTTCCTGCCAAGCTTTTAACAGTTGCTTAGTTTGTTGATCGTCTTGAATCATGGCAATACCACAATCACCACCACCGGCGCCCGAACTTTTAGCAGCTGCATGAAATTGTTGTGCTAATTCACAAAGCTTATCTAAGCGAGCTGTTTCAATAATCACACCACTAAAGTCGGCTAATTTTTGTAGAATGCGGCGATTAATTGTTAACTGCTGTAAAATCAGTTGCGCGTTGTTTTCTTTAAAACCTTGAATCATGGTTTTTAAACACTGCTTGGAAGCAGTTAAAAACTTTTGGTAATTTTGCTTTTGGTGTGCCCGAGCGGCGGCAATTTTATCGACTAATACCGGCGTTGAAGCAGGACTACCACTCCAACCGATTAATAATTTGAGATTGGGCGGACAAGTTAATGATTCAATTTTGAGTTGCGGCCATGGCTGTTGAATGACTTGAACTAAGGAGTTGGTTTTTAGTTGCTGGGTGAGCCATTGACGATCCGGTGATTGATAAGCAATCCAACCACCATAGACACTGGCGGCAATGTCGCCGAAAGAACCATTATTTTGAACCATAAAATGAGAAATAGCTGCTAATTTAAAAATTTCTTCTTTAGATAAGTTTAGTTGGTAAAATTGTGCTAAAGCGCTGACTGTTGCTACAGTTACCGCTGCTGAAGAGCCCAAACCGTACTTTTTTCCATCGTCAGCATCTAACTGACTATTCACATTGACATCAAATAATTCTAATGAATGATTTTGTTCCAACGCATATAACTCTGTATATTTGATGGAGGATAAAATGTATTCAAATGGATTATCACGATTATCAATAACTAATTGATTGCCTTCTCTTTGCCAAATGACGGGCATTTCTTCATATTGTTTCGAATTAATTGTACCATGATCGTGCGCACGATTAATGGAGACCGTCACGAATTGATCCAAAGACACCACAATTGCTGGATACCCAGGCTCTACTACGGCATACTCCCCCGCAATATATAATTTACCTGGAGCTTTCACAGTTATCAATTCATCAAACCCTTTCATTGTTTGTACTATCTGTCTGTGTTGTAAAACACCAAAAAAATATTATAGCATAATTTTATTGAATTCCCGGTCCCGGTTTGAGAATTGTCGTAGTGGCTTGCGGAAAATTGGTTTGAATTTGTTGTTGTACCGTTACCACATCATTATTAGAAGTAATGACTTTGACATTCGGACCGGCATCAATGGTGGCATAGGCCAAGCAACCTTGCTGTCTTAATTTTGCCAAAAAATTGATGAGGCTTATGGTATCTGCCGAAAAATAAGAAAAACCAGGACGAGCCGTCCAATTTAAAGCATGCATTGCTAAAGCATTATTTTGCGAGATCAGGCCAATTTGTTCCAAATCTTGGTTGGCAATGGCATTAAGCATAGCATTCAGATCTGTTTGGACAATTTGGGGCCAAGCTTTGTAAAAAGGTGAGGTTTGCACCGCGTGTTGCATGCCTTGAGTTGAGGAAATTTTTTTAGGTTGTTGATTAAAAACCACGCTCACGATGCGAATAGGAATTTGGTTAGGTGGTTGGATAGGTTCAGAAAAAGAACTTTGATCGTCTGTGCCATGATGCCATTGGACAAAGCCCCCGAAGATTGACCGCGTAGCAGAACCCGAGCCCATACGGGCTAAGCGTGAGAGCGCGGTTTTATCTAAATTCATTTGAAATAAGTGATTAAGAGAACCAGCCAAAGCAGCAAAACCCGAAGCTGAGGAGGCTAAGCCAGCAGCAGTGGGCACATGATTATCAGTTTGCACACAAATGGCGCGGTGGGAGTGATTTAAATGTCGAACATAATCTAAGAATTGATGCGTGCGTTGGAAAAATTTGGCCGGCGCAATTTCTTGATTGAGCCAAATTTGATCTTGAGGACCATCAATAAATTCAGTTGTCGTCGTCGTATAATAGCCATCTAAAGTTAACGATAAACTATCAGTATATGGTAAGCGTAATTGCTGGTCTTTTTTGCCCCAATACTTGATGAGGGCGATATTGGTATGAGCTGTGGTAGTTGTGGACATTGATTAATTCCTATCTTTGTTGAAGTGATTGAATCCAAGTTTGGTGAGCACCGGCATTCATGACAGCCTGGCTGATAGTTTGAGCACTAGTTTGATCTGAAGCTAGGGCAATCAAACAACCGCCACGACCACCGCCAGTGATTTTAGTGCCGAGCGCGCCTGCTTGATTAGCAACTTGAATTAATTGATCGAGAAAAGGCAAACTGATTTTTAAGTCATGTAAAATCGTTTGGGCTTGTGTAAAAATGTGGCCGAGTTGCGTGACTTGTTGTTGCTGTAAACAGGTTTGTGCTTGCTTAGTCAATTGTCCTAATGTAGCTAATCTTTGATTGACCAATTGTGGTTGTTGCTGTTTCAACACGCGTAAGTCATGCACCGCTTGGCCCGTGTTCCCGGTAATTCCAGAGTCAATAATAACTAAGTAGGCACAGAGATTCATGGTAAACGGCTGAATTAATTGATCTTTAATAAAATAGATCGGTTGCTTGGAGTTGACGGTGACGGCATCGACACCACTCGGAGTACCATGGATAATTTTCTCAGAAAAATTAGTATAATGAAGTAATGTAGCCTGTTCTAAAGGCGTATGTGTATAATTAAAGAGTGCCTTAGTAATGGCCGCTCCAGTGGCGGCGGAGGAGCCCATTCCACGTTCAATGGGCAACTGACTAGCAATGGTTATTTGCAGGTGCTGGGTAATGGGTAAATCGCGCATTAATAATTTAATTAAGGTCGCAATTCCTTGTAATTCTGGTAAAACATTGGTTAATGAACCGTGATAATATTGAGAAGCAATAGTTGTTTCAGTTGTTGTGGGTTGAACCGTTACCGTGGTGGGAATATCCAAGAGCGGAATAGTGATGGCTGGTTGGCCGTAGACCACCGCGTGTTCACCGATTAAAATTATTTTACCGTGGGCTTGACCACAATTCGTCATAAAATCACCTTTCTCATAGTCTTTTATTTTACACAATTTAGACTTAAAACGCACCTTTTCATCGTTAAAAGTTTATCCAGGAGGTTTTCATGTCATTAAAATTAGTTTTGGGTACGATGCAAAAAGACAAGCACGCTTTAATGTTAAAAGACTTAAAGCAGCAACTAAAACAGTATCCGCAAGATAATTTTATTTGGTTAGTGCCAGATCATGTGAAGTTTGAACGGGAAGTGCAGATTTTAACGCAATTAAAATCCGCTCCCCAACAGATTATTGCAACCAATCGGCTACAAGTTTTTTCTTTTTCTCGCTTGGCGTGGTATTTTTTACGCAACGATCCCATTTATCAAAGTCCACAGTTAACCCAGACAACGAAAGTGATGTTATTAGCTGATATTGTGCAACAACAAGCTGAACAATTACATTTATACGGCGGTGAGGTTAAACACATTGGTTTTATTCAAAATTTACAACAACAACTAGATAATTTAATCAAAAATCATATTACGCCGCAACGCTTACAGATCATGGCACAAGATATCTCACAAACTGGTGATTTGCATTTAAAGCTATTAGATTTAAGTTTAATTTACGAACAATACTGGCAAAAGATCACGACAAATTATAATGATGAGCACCAGTTATTAACATTGTTAACCCAGTTTTTACGGGCTGATCCCCAACAACAGCAGTTACATTATTTTATTAGTGATTTTACACAATTTTCGGCAGAGGAATTATTAGTTTTACAGGCTATTTTGACTCATGCACCCTTACGGCTTAATTATTGAACTGAACCTTAGTAATAATGTTGATTACTTAAATAATATTTTAAGTTTTCAAGCCAATACGCCCTTTATCTATGGCTGTCACAATTTTTATCCGCAAATAGGAACTGGTTTACCCTATGATTATTTTATGGAGTGTAATCAGCGCTTCAAAAAAGCTGGGATTCATACTGCCGCCTTTGTAGCGAGTCATGTGGGCGACCAAGGGCCGTGGAATGTCAACGATGGCTTACCAACTTTAGAAATGGATCGAAAATTACCTATTGCTGTGCAAGCCAAGCACTTATTTGCCTCTCAAATGATTGACGACGTGATTATCGGCAATGCTTACGCTAGTGAAAGTGAGTTGCGAGCCTTAGCCCAAACTGATCGCTATCAATTAGAATTTGACTTGGAGTTAAATGATACTGTTAATCCGGTTGAAGCAGACATCATGTTCAAGCCACAACATTTTCGGCGCGGTGATATTAATCAATTAGTCATTCGTTCCACTATGCCGCGCGTTACCTATCACGCTGTGGCCAATCCACCGCATGATAATGACCAAGTTTTCCAACGTGGCGATGTTTTAATCGGCAATGATAACTTTGGCGTTTATAAAAATGAACTGCAAATTGCTTTAGAGCCTCATCAAGATTCACGTAAAAATAAAGTCGGACAATTAAAACCGGAAGAACTATTCTTGTTGGACTTCATCAAACCGTGGACAAAATTTAAATTAACGCATCGAACTGACTCCAAGAATTAAATTCTAAGCAGAAAAAACAGCTAGCCTTAGTCCAAACTATTGCTAGCTGTTTTTTAATTGTTAGAAACTGGAACCCAAAGAATGCTGCGGGAATTGCAACGACTTTTGTTCTAATCTTTCATGGCTTTAACAAATCAACTAATTGCTGTGCCGTAAAATTGGTAAAATATTGATCCACATCAACCTGATCTAAGGCCTGCGTTAACGCTGATTCCGTATAGTCAATGCCAACTAAATATGCTGGTAATTCACTAACATCTTGTTGGCCAAAGAAATCTCCATAAAACTTAATTTGAGCAATTTTCCCATGGTCAATCAATAACCGCGCATCAATGGTCCCCGCATTAAAATGCTGACGCTTTTGAATGGTAAATTGTGGCGATTGTCCATAAACCCAATCCCAATTGGAATATAATTCTTGGTTTAGTTGGGCAATCCCCGCCTGATCTTGAGCGTTCAAGTGATACTCTTTATCCTTGATGTCTGCTAAGTCTCGTGCTTCAAACAGACTCAACAATAAAGCATCGCGAAACTGTTCAATGGTTAAGTTTTGATATTCAGGTGCCAAATAAGGTTTCAAATTCGTCACGCGACTGCGGACTGACTTAATACCCTTAGACGCAATTTTATCAGGCGCCACCTTGAGTGCTTGGCTCAAAACATCTAAGTCCACATCATAAGTCAACGTCCCGTGCGAGAAAGTTTTGCCATTTTTAGTATACATGGCATTGCCGGAAAACTTTTTACCAGCAATTAATAAATCATTGCGCCCGGAAACTTCTACCCCCGTGGCTCCCATCCGCTGTAAAGCTGCCACAATCGGTTGGGTCATTTTTTGAAAATCGCCAAACCGCTCATCTTGCGCATTAATCACAAAACTAAAAGAGACGTTACCTAAGTCATCATACACGGCGCCACCACCCGAAAGCCGTCGGGTAACCGTAATTTGGTGTGCTTTCACGTAATCTAAGTTTAATTCTTCCAAAGTATTTTGATTGCGTCCCACAATAATACACGGTTTTTGAATATAGAACAAAACCAATGGTTCATCAAAGTCCTTATTGTTCATTAAATATTGTTCGGTTGCCAGATTTTCACGAATATCTTGTGCTGGCATGCAAAAATAATACACGGTCCTGCACTCCTTTGGAAAGATTTTTAAGGTGTCACTAGCTTGATCAAATCATCTGCTTTAATACCGGTAAAATACTGGTCTAAATCAATCGTTTGTAATTTTTGAGCAAGATGATCATAATCATAAGTCACACCTTGAAGTTGTTGTTCTAATTGTTCAACATCTTGTGTACCAAAGAAATCACCGTAAAACTTAGCTTGACTAATCTTGCCTTGCTCAATGACAAACCGTGCATCAATGGTCCCCATCTCAAAGTGTTGGCGATTCTTCACGGTAAACTCGGGTGATTTGCCGTACACCCAATCCCAATTAGCGTAAATGTCTGTTTTTAATTGCGC